>CAMVIM010000004.1 GCA_947167515.1 uncultured Prevotellaceae bacterium
TATTCAATGCGGGAATGCCTGTCTTGCAACTCTACGGCATCGACGGCATCCCCTATATCTTCCTTTTCGCTCCCGACGGTACCATCCTTGCCCGAGGGTTGCGCGGTGAGGACATCGATAGGAAACTCGAAGAGATATTTCCTGATAACAAATAAAACGAAGCGAATATGAACAAGAAAAACATCATCACCATACTGTTTGCACTTGCCGCCTTGGTGGGGCAGGCACAAGTGAAATGCCACATTGAAGGCAAGTTCATGAACGACAAATGGGGCGATGAGGTTGTCATCTGCAAGATAGGAACAGACCTGCGCGTCAATGATGCACCAGAATGGCACCACAAGGCCGTGAATGGTCGCTTCGAGTGCGACATTGAAACGGATGTTCCTGAAATGTACGAGGTCATACCCTATAAACAGTATGTAGAGACCGCAAGTTATTATTATGGATGGTTCCTTGTGGAGAACGGAACGGTAAGGATAGAAATCTACGGCGACAAATCTCCAAAGATAGAGAGCACCGGCGATGAAGGCCGATTGCATCAGGCAATGGATAGCGTTGCAGGTGTTCGTTTTCGTAACGAAATGGAGAGGATAAACCGCGAATTGGAGGAGCACAAAGAAAAATACTTCAAACCCGAATTCCTGTCACTCATGCAGATAGCGAAGAATCTTGATAGAGACAGTCTGTCCAAGGCATACGTTGACAGCATTGAGCATGTAATGGACTACTATTATGACAACGAACGCGAGAGTTACACAGATGAAGGATGGCAGTTGTTCCAGCGTGCCAATAGTTTAGATAGTCTCACCTATCCGTTCCGGTCAGAATACTATGCCGAACATCCCATGCTGTGGGCTTATTACCACGTGTTGCAGTCTATTGAAATGCTCAAATTTACAAACGTATACCACAATTTCGATGCCACTCCCCATGAGCAAATGGTGGCTCTCTACGAATCAAAACTACACAATTTGTACAAGGGTCATCCCATTCACGAGCAGATTACCACAGCCCTAACAGCCCTTCGCTTTCAGCCCGGCAAGCCCTACATTGACTACGATGTTCGCAACACCGATGGCCAAATCGTTCCCATCTCCTCGCTCATCCGTGGCAAGGTGGCTCTCATCGACCTTTGGGCATCGTGGTGCGGTCCCTGCCGTCGGCACAGCAAGGATATGATTCCCGTTTATGAGAAGTACAAAGACAAGGGCTTTACAGTCGTAGCCATCGCCCGTGAACGCAAGCGAGAGGATATGGAAAACGCAGCGAAGAAAGACGGCTATCCTTGGCAGAGTCTCTTGGAACTAAACGACGAGAACGATGTGTGGCGCAAAAACGGAGCCGGCAATGGCGGAGGTGCCATGTTCCTCATCGACCGTGACGGCACCATTCTCTCCACCTCTACGGATGCAGAAGAACTGGAACCCATCATCAAGAAAGCACTGAATATTGAATAAACCCAGATTGGTCATTAGGCCACTTCGTGGCTCTGTCGTAAAACAAATTTGAATAATTATCATAATTTCACCCACTAATTTCTATAATTAACGTCAGTTCGATGAATTCCAACAAAAATAATTTATGAGAAATTCGTGGCTAATTCATGAGAATTTATGTCCCAAATAAACACGAATTACCATGAATTAACCACGAATTTGTCATGAATTTAATTATTTGTAGTTTTCGTCGAATTCACGTTATAATTATGATAATTTGTGGATAAAATTATTTTAATTATGGTAATTTGTTTCTTAATGACCCATTTGGGTTTAACGATATTTAACGCTATCGGCTGTCACATTTTCAGCAAAACCTACGTATATATAAATATAGAACAACTAACAAAACAAGGAAATATGAATAAGAAAACCATCATCACCATCCTGCTCGCCCTCGCCGCAGTAGTGGGGCAGGCAAAAGAGAAAGCGATTGTGTGGGAACAGCCCACCACGGAGTTTGGAAACAGTTATGGCGACGGGTTCTTTAACCTGTGCCTTGACGTGACGAAGGTAGAACTGAAGGACAACGAAACCGTGGTGTATATCACCGCACAGCAGCGGTCGGACTATCCAGACTACTGGTTCCAGTTTGCGGGCGACACCTACCTGGAAGTGGGTGAGCAACGCTACACCGTCGTTTCTGCCGACGGTATTGAACTCAACAAGCACCTTCAGACGAACAAGGACGGCAAGCGCGACATAGCGTTCCATTTCCCACCGCTGCCTAAGGGAACTAAATCATTCGACTTTATCGAGGGCGACGGACAGGGCGCTTTCCAAATCAAGGGCATCAAGTCTGTGGAGGAGCGCTGGAAACAACTGTTCCCCTCCTACTGGCGCGACAATAACGGCGACTGGAAGATAGCCTTCTTCGACGACTGCGCCATCTACGACTGCAAGTTCTGGAACTACAAACAGCGCGACGTGAACCAGAAGACTGGCGAGGCTACCATCCTTATGACCAACGGCAACGACGAGTTGAAGGTCATGGTGGGTAAAGACAAGAAAGGTACGCGCACGATTCAGATTGGCAGCGAGAAGGCCACATACGCCATGATTACCACCCGCTTCTTGCCCGACTATCCCACGAAGGACACGCGCACCGACTTCGTGGACACAGGCTACAAGAAGGACACCGTGACCGTCGTGGGCTGGATTAAGGATATGCCGGAGCAATTCAAGCAGTTGAAGACCTTCGACTTCGGCTATGAGAACATCTATACGGACAAGCAGGTGGATGTCCATGCCGACCTCGACGAGCAGGGACGCTTCACGGTTAAGTTTCCTCTCCTGAATAGCACGGAGTTTTTCATCGACTGGCGCCGTTGCTTCATCCGCACAATGTTCGAGCCTGGCAAGACCTATTTCATGCTCTACGACTTCAAAGAGGGTCGACGCTACTTGATGGGCGACGACTGCCGATTGCAGAACGAACTCTTCAAGTACCCGCTCGACTGGAATTCCATACGTATGGAGGATAGCGACAAGGATTTCGACAAGTACATGGCTTCGGTCGACAGCCTCCTGAAGGCGCAGAGTGCCATCATCAACCAACTCTGCGAGGAGCACCCCACGCTTTCCACCCGCTTCAACACCTTCTGGAAGGGCAATACGCTGTGGCAGCAGGCACGCGACTTCGGACAGTCACGTTTCAGAGGCCCCAACTTCCAACTCCCTGACAATGCCCGCCGTTATGCCTACGACAACTTCTGGACAAAGATGGAGAAGCCCTACACTCTGCATCGCGGCCTCAGCGGTTTCCTGCGCGATTACTTAGACGATGCCGCAGATGCACGCAACGCCGTATTCTCATATAACATTCGCGACCACTATAAAGACTTTGCCTCAAACGACGAGGAGTTGGCATTGCTCACGCGCTGGAAGAAATGGATAGACGAATCTACGGCCATCATCGAGGCAGAACCCACCGCCGAAGCGAAGGAACGCAAATCCCATGAACTCGATTCGCTGAATGCCGACCAAATCAAGGAGGTTGACAAGATAGTCCAATCTCCAAGAGCATCCAAAATCATTCATGGCGGGCTGCTCGTGAACACCTTGAAGCAACACCAACTGACACTTGACTCCCTTCGTGCCGACCCGTTCATCAAGGATGTCTGGCTCACCCGGCAAGCGCTCAGTCACATAGACCACGATCGCACATCGCTGCTGCCCAACATCGTAGACACGCTGAAGGCCATGATTAGCAACCCCGACTGCATCGCCATGATTGAGAAGCAGAACAATCATTACCTCGCCATCGAGAACCGCGAGTTCGACAAACTGGTGCTAAAATCATCGGACAACCTTGCAGACCTCAGCGAGGGCGAGGCACTGCTGAAGAAACTCCTCGAACCATACAAGGGCAAGTTCGTGCTGCTCGACATCTGGGGAACGTGGTGCAGCCCCTGCAAGGAAGCCCTCTCGCACTCCACCGAGGAGTACGCCCGCCTGAAGGACTACGACATCCAGTATCTCTATCTGGCCAACAGCAGCCCGCTGGAATCTTGGGAGAACGTCATCAAGGAGTACAACGTCAGCGGCCCCAACGTTGCCCACTACAACCTGCCCGCCGAGCAGCAATCTGCCATCGAGCGTCACCTTGGTGTCAATTCCTTCCCCACCTACAAACTCTTCAACCGTGAAGGCCATCTGCTGGACCTGGAAATAGATGCCCGCGACCTTGACCAACTGGTACACCTATTAGAGCAGATGAAATAAACCCTACTGACATAAAAGAAGGACCACCCGAACGGTTCTTCCACACCTCCCAAACCGACATCGACGACGTCGGTTTGCCGACATCGACGACATCGGTCAACCGACGTCGTCGATGTCGTTTTTGAGGCTGTGAAAGCACCCTTTCAGAGACTTTGCCACGAAGCCATCGGAGGCAATGCCGTAAAACCACAAAGGGCAATGAGTTTATCGATGGAAAATTTTGCTGCTAAAGGGACTCTTCGTACCGTTGAACTGCTTTCGAAGGTACTCACGTTCGGAAAAACTCAAATAAATTTGGTTTTTCTCTCACTTAATCGTACCTTTGCGACCCAGAAAACGAAAATGATTATGATATATAAGTATTGTGGACATTCGGGGGTGCAACTCCCTGTGCTGAGTCTCGGCTTATGGCACAACTTTGGGAGTGTGGACGACTTCTCGGTAGCTACACAGATGGTGGTGAAGGCGTTCGATGCAGGCATCTGCCACTTCGACTTGGCAAATAATTATGGGCCTGTGCCAGGGTCGGCGGAGACGAACTTCGGAAGAATCCTCAAGAATCAGCTGGCGAGCCATCGCGATGAGATGTTCATCGCATCGAAGGCAGGGCACGACATGTGGTCAGGAGTGTATGGCACGGGCAGTAGCAGGAAGAACCTGATTGCGAGTTGCAACCAGAGTTTGAAGCGGACAGGACTGGAATATTTCGACATCTTCTATAGCCACCGTTACGATGGTGTGACGCCGATTGAGGAGACCATGCAGGCACTTATCGACTTGGTGCGACAAGGGAAGGCACTCTATGTGGGCATCTCGAAGTATCCACCCGAGTTGCAGCAGCAGTGCTACGACATCTTGAAGGAGGCGCACGTACCCTGTCTGCTTTCGCAGTATCGTTGTTCCATGTTCGACCCGAAAGCCAAGAACGCCAACTTCCAGATAGCCACTGACAACGGGAGCGGCATCATCTGTTTCTCACCACTTGCACAGGGCTTGCTGACAGGCAAGTACAACAACGGAATTCCTGAAGGCAGCCGTGCAGCGCGGAGCACGGGATTCCTGCAGCAGAATCAAGTCACCCCCGAACGGGTGGAGGCTGTGAAGCAGCTCGCTGTCATCGCCCAAGAGCGTGGACAGAGCATCGCACAGATGGCATTGGCATGGGTGCTGGCAGACGAGCGAGTGACCAGCTGCATCATCGGCACTTCATCAGTCAAGCAGTTGGAGAACAACCTCGAAACGCTCAACAACCTCACCTTCAGCAAGGAAGAGATGGAACGCATCAATGCCATCATCGCACCCCACGAGTTGTGGTTCTAAAAATGAGAAAATCCAAAAGCTAAAAAACGCATCACCTTACCCCGCATATGAAAAAAGCACTCACCGCCCTGTTCCTCTCGCTTCTCACCTTCACCTCATGCAGCGACGATGTGACCAGCAAGTATTCCAACCGCGCCATTGTGCGAGGTTTTTTCAACATCTATGAGTACCCCATACTCTCCAACGTGATGACCCAGCCTGGACAGTATGCCAGCGTTCGAATGATTACGCCTAATATCGTTATCAAAACTTCAAGCGAGACATTTGAACGTAATGTTGATGCCATCAGCAAAACTTTTGAATTTGGATTAGGAGGATTAATCATAGGAACGAGCAATATGACTGATGAATATGGGAAATGGATGCACTATTGCTATGACCTCGCCTGCCCCATCTGCGACCCCTCCATTCGTAGGCTTAACATCAAAGACCATTTTGCCACATGCCCCAAATGTGGCACCAGCTTTGACCTGAACAATGAGGGAGCCATCTACGAGATAGACACGGAAAATCCACCTGCCACAAAACGCGGTCTCTATCAATACCGCATTGACTATGACGATAACAGCCCCGTGGTCAATGTCCACAACTGAACGGTGAGATATACAGAACTGAGAAATTGGAAACAACATCATCGCTGAAAGACAAGACTGCCCGTGGCTTCTTTTGGGGAGCCTTGAACAACGGAGCCATGCAGGTGCTGAACGCAGTGTTCGGCATCGTGTTGGCGCGTCAACTCGGCCAAGCTGACTATGGTCTCATCAACATGCTCACCGTTTTCTCATGGATAGCCATCTCCCTGCAAGACAGCGGCTTCGTCACCGCCCTGACCAACAAGCGCAATGCCACCCAGCACGACTACAACGCAGTCTTCTGGTTCAACATCACGGTGAGCCTCCTCCTCTACATTCTCCTATTCCTTTGCGCACCACTCATTGCAGAGTTCTACCATGAGCCTATCCTCACCCCCCTCTCCCGCTACTATTTCCTCAGTTTCTTCATCGCCTCCTTCAGCATTGTGCCACGTGCCATCCTCTTTCGGCAAATCCGGCAGCGTGAACTGGCCATCATGACCCTTGTCGCCCTGTTTGTGTCTGGCATTGTAGGCATAGCGATGGCATACAACGGCATGGCTTTCTGGGGACTCGCCACCCAAACCATCACCTACAACCTCCTTGTCAGCATCCTCAGTTGGGTGTTTGCAGCAAAAGCCCCCCTCTCATCCCCCCAAGGGGGGAAGATGCCATCCGGCGAGGTTCCCGATGATAAGACTCCCATTGACAAACACTCCGCATGGCTCCTCCCCCCCTGGGGGGACAAGAGGGGGGCTTCAGCCTTCTTCGCGCCTATTAAAGAAATGTTCCCCTTCTCCTCCAAGATGCTCATCACCAACATTTTCATCCATATCAACAACAACATTTTCTCGCTCGTATTAGGCAAACTCTACACCAAAGTGGAAGTGGGCACCTACGCCCAAGCCAACAAGTGGAACATGATGGGCGCCTCCACCATCACAGGCATGGTGCAGGGTGTGGCACAGCCCACCTTCGTCCAGGTAGGCGATGATCTGAGCCGTCTGCGTAGAGCCTTCTCCAAGATGCTGCGCTTCACCTCCTTCGTCACCTTCCCCATCATGTTTGGCCTCGCCCTCGTCGCCCCCGAATTTATCACTGTCCTCATCACCGAGAAGTGGCTTTCCTCTGCCCACCTCATGCAACTGCTCTGCATCGGCGGCGCTTTCCTGCCCATCGCCACGCTCTACTACAACCTCATCATCTCGCGTGGCAAGTCCGATGTCTATATGTGGAATGTCATCGCCCAAGGTTGTGCCATCCTCGGAAGCATCCTCATGATATATGCCCTTCCCGGAACACAAGATTCGTCCAGTGTGTGGACAGGCTCACTTCTCACTCTTCATTTTTCACTTCAGAGGATAGACCTCATGGTTATTGCCTATGTCCTCGTCATTATCCTTTGGACAGGCATCTGGCATCGTTTCCTTGAGCAGGAAATCCATTACCCCTTCCTTTCAGCCCTGAAAGACATTCTCCCATTCCTCTTCATCGCAGCTGCCACAATGGGCATCACCTATTTCGTCACCCTGCCATTGGCAGCGAACTACAGCCCCCTCATCCTGCTCATCAGCCGCATCCTCCTTGCCGCCCTTATCTACCTCGGTACCCTCTGGCTCCTCCGTGCCAAAATCCTGAAAGAAAGCATCGGCTACCTCTTCAAGAAGAAGTAGCCGACCCCTATAATGCCGTTCCTATTTCAGCACCTTAGATTTTTCAATTTTCACGCTTCACTTCTCACTTCAGAAGTTCACCTTTCGTTCTGGTGCAGCGAAAGAGCAGAAACGAGCCGTTGCGTTGGTGATATAGAGCACAGCCATATTGTCATCGTCTGCCTTGTACATACCTTTCAAGCCCTCATTGCGATTCAGCAATTCCTCCTTCACCGATAAAGTCTCGTCGTTGACCAGCGTTCCGCTCAGACGCATCCATTCGCTGTTCGACTTCTTCAACGCACAGATTTCAAACTTCCCATTGGCAGCCATCTGCTTGTACACATCCTTCACCTTGCCTGTCACAATGTACAGACGTCCGTCTATAATCTCTGACACGCCAAAGGGACGCACATGAGGCTGGTCGCCATCGGCTGTGGCAATGAAGAATGTGCCACACTCCTTCAGATATGCCTGCACCTCCTGCATGTTCTGCTGGCGGGTTTCCTCACTAATGGTGTCGTTGGCAACCACTGCCTCACTCTCCCCACTGCTCTCCGTCTGAGCAGCGGCATTTTGTTTGTTGTCACATGCTGCCAAAACCATCAGGGCAGCGAACGCAAATAAAAGCTTTTTCATTTCTTTTTAGGTTTCTTGTTAGTACTACATATTATATTTGTTTGTCTCGATAAAATCATCTCATAGGCTTATCCATTTGCAAAGGTACGACTTATTTTCATTCCAAACACTTATTTTTTCTCATTAACAACGGAAATATAAGAAATCTTTCGTATTTTTGCACTCAATTCAGAAACATTACTAACTCACAAATAAACTCTAACAATTATGGCTCAAGCAACTGAATTTAAGTATGCTCCTATGTTCCAGATGGGCAAGGACGAGACGGAATATCGATTGCTGACGAAGGAGGGTGTCTCTGTCGGCGAGTTCGAGGGTAAGGAAATCGTGAAGGTGGCTCCTGAGGCACTGACGCTGCTGGCCCAACAGGCTTTCCACGATGTGGAGTTCATGCTGCGTCGTGAACATAACCTGCAGGTGGCGAAGATTCTGCGTGACCCCGAGGCTACGGAGAATGACAAGTATGTGGCGCTGCAGTTCCTGCGCAATGCGGAGGTGGCTGCCAAGGGTATCCTGCCTTTCTGTCAGGACACGGGTACTGCCATCATTCATGGTGAGAAGGGTCAGCAGGTGTGGACTGGCTTTGAGGATGAGGAGGCACTGAGCAAGGGTGTGTTCAACACGTTCACTCAGGACAACCTCCGCTATTCGCAGAACGCTCCGCTGAACATGTATGACGAGGTGAACACGAAGTGCAACCTTCCTGCCCAGATTGACATCGAGGCTACGGAGGGGGCGGAGTATCGTTTCGTGATGGTGGCTAAGGGTGGTGGCTCTGCCAACAAGACTTACTTCTACCCCATGACGAAGGCCACCATCCAGAATGAGGGCACACTGCTCCCCTTCCTGGTGGAGAAGATGAAGAGCCTCGGCACGGCGGCTTGTCCTCCTTACCACATCGCGTTCGTGATTGGTGGCACTTCGGCTGAGAAGAACTTGCTGACGGTGAAGTTGGCAAGCATCAAGTACTATGACTCGCTGCCTACGACGGGTGATGAGACGGGTCGTGCCTTCCGTGATATGGACCTTGAAGAGAAACTCTTGAAGGAGGCGTACAAGATTGGTCTGGGTGCTCAGTTTGGCGGTAAGTATCTGGCTCACGACATCCGCGTGATTCGTCTGCCTCGTCATGGTGCAAGTTGTCCGATTGGCATGGGTGTGAGTTGCTCTGCCGACCGCAACATCAAGGCGAAGATCAACAAGGACGGTGTATGGCTGGAGGTGATGGACAGCAACCCAACGGAACTGATTCCTGAGGAGTATCGTCGTCCAGGCGAAGGCACGAAGGGCATCGAGATTGACCTGAACAAGGGCATCGATGCAGTACGTGCCGAATTGACGAAATATCCTGTATCAACCCGTGTGAACCTGAAGGGCACCATCATCGTGGCGCGTGACATCGCTCATGCGAAACTGAAGGCTCGTCTGGATGCGGGTGAGGGTATGCCTGACTACTTCAAGAAGTACCCAGTGCTGTATGCAGGTCCTGCCAAGACTCCGGAGGGTTATCCTTGTGGCTCGATGGGTCCAACAACTGCCAACCGTATGGATCCATACGTGGATGAGTTCCAGGACAACGGTGCAAGCCTCGTGATGATTGCGAAGGGTAACCGTTCACAGGTGGTGACTGACGCTTGCCAGAAGCATGGTGGCTTCTACCTCGGCACCATCGGTGGCGTGGCTGCCGTATTGAGTCAGTCGAGCATCAAGAGCATAGAGTGTGTGGAATATCCAGAACTGGGCATGGAAGCCATCTGGAAGATTGAGGTGGAAGACTTCCCAGCCTTCATCCTCGTGGACGACAAGGGCAACGACTTCTTCAAACAACTGAAGCCCTGCACGGGATGCACGATCATTTGATAAGCAAATGCGTTGGTTTGAACCCAATCTACAGAAGCTGCTGATGGAGGCGGGCAAAGAAGGCCTACGCATCAATCACATCGTTCGCAATATCTGCAACATGGAGCCGCAGCTCTTTGGCGAGCAGCATCCCTACGACGGTGCATGGAAAGAGATTTACCAGTTCCTCCGGAGGGAAAGCCGAAAAGACGACTCGCCCTACAAGTACGTAAGCGGCAAGCGTGGGCACTTCTTCTTCGACCGCACCAAAGTGGCAGAGGACTCGCAGATGACACTGGAATTCTGAAATCAAGGTGATGGGCTAAAGCCCCAACCCTCAATTGGCTATTATCAATTTTCAATTAATAATATAAAATGGAAGAAGTAAAAAAGTATCTGGAAGACGCTGAGGAGAAGATGGAGTTTGCAGCTATGCACCTCGACGAAGCACTCAGCCGTATCCGTGCAGGACGTGCCAACGTGCACATCCTCGATGAGATTCGTGTGGACTCTTATGGCAGCAAGGTGCCACTGAGCAATGTGGCATCGCTCAACACACCCGATGCTCGCAGCATCGCCATCAAGCCTTGGGACAAGAACATGCTCAAGGTCATCGAGAAAGCCATCATCGACTCATCCGTAGGCATCATGCCTGAGAACAATGGCGAAATCATTCGTCTCGGCATCCCAGCCCTGACCGAAGAGCGTCGTAAGGAACTGACCAAGCAGTGCTCGAAAGAAGCAGAAACTGCTAAGGTGAGTGTGCGCAATGCCCGTCGTGATGCCATCGAGAAGTTGAAGAAGTCCATCAAGACCGGTACTCCAGAGGACATGGAGAAGGACTATGAGGACAAGGTACAGAAGGCACACGACAAGTACATCAAGAAAATTGATGGCATGCTCGAAGCGAAGAACAAAGAGATCATGACAGTTTGATGTATCCAAATGCACGGACTCGTCATACGTAATACAGGGTATAGTTACACTGTCAAATCAGATGCGGGAGAGGTCTTTGACTGCAAGGTCAAGGGCAATTTCCGCATTCGTGGCATCCGCACCACGAATCCCGTGGCGATTGGCGACAAGGTGACCTTTGTGCCTCAAGATGTGGAGGGTGACATCGAACAGGCCAAGCAGGGACTCATCACGGAGTTGGATGACCGCAAGAACTACATCATCCGCAAATCAACGAACCTGTCGAAGCAGTCACATATCATCGCTGCCAATGTGGATATGTGTTTTCTGATTGTGACGATTCAGCAACCCGAAACACCCCTCCAGTTCATCGACCGCTTCTTGGCAAGTGCTGAGGCATACAGTGTGCCCGTCACCCTCATCTTCAACAAGATTGACATTGTTACAGAAGAGTGGCAAGACTATCTGGATGGGGTCATCAACCTCTATGAGACGATAGGCTATCCCTGTCGCAAGATCTCTGCCACTACAGGTGAAGGCGTGGAAGCCCTGCGTTCCGAACTGCAAGGCAAAATCACCCTCCTTTCGGGCAACAGCGGTGTGGGCAAGTCCACCCTCATCAACACACTCTTCCCCCACCTCCATCTGCGCACCAGCGACATCAGCGATGCCTACAACACAGGCAAGCACACCACCACCTTTTCGGAGATGTACGAAATTCCCTCCCCCTTGGGGGAGTCGGAGGGGGCTGTCGGCTACATCATTGACACCCCTGGCATCAAAGGCTTCGGTACCTTCGACATGAAGAAGGAAGAGGTCGGCCACTATTTCAAGGAAATATTCCACTTTTCTGCCGACTGCCGTTTCAACAACTGCACCCACACCCACGAGCCTCATTGCGCTGTGCGCGAAGCCGTTGAACGTCACGATATCGCCGAAAGCCGCTACAACTCCTATCTTTCCATGCTCGAAGATGAAAACGAAGACAAATACCGCCCTGCATACTAAAGTGAAAAATGAAAAAGTAAAAGCGAAAAATTTGCTACCGCACTTGTTTGTTCGCTGGTGGTGTGTACTTGCGGTAGCAAATTTTTCACTTTTCACTTTTCCTTTTTCACATGCTTCCGCTCAGACTTACGAATCTCATATTGAGAAGGGACTTGCCTTGGCTCAGGAACAGCACTACGATGAAGCCATCGAACACTTTCGTCAGGCACTCAAACTATCTCCCGACGACATCCGCAATGCGCTCACCTATGCCAACATCGCCCACATACAGGAACTCAAAGGGGAAAAGACAAAGGCCATCGACACCTACGACCTCGCACTCGGCATCGCACCCGAAAATGTGCCCATCCTCAAGGCACAGGCCAGCCTTTGTCTGACTCTCGGCAACCTCTCCAAAGCCCTCCTCCTCTATTCCAAGACACTCGACATCGCCCCCAACGACACCACCGCCCTGCTCAACCGAGCCTACATCTATCAGCAGCAGCACAACTTCCAGAGTGCAAAGACCGACTATGAACACCTGCTCACCCTCCACCCCGACCACTACGCCGCCCAGCTCGGCGTGGCCATCCTCTTCCAAAACGCTAACAAACCCCAAGAAGCCATCAGCCGACTTGCCCTCCTTATCGACCGCCACCCCCACCGTGCTGAGCTCTACTCCATCCGAGCCGAAATCGAAGCCGAGCAGCACCAGCCCGAACTCGCTCTCCTCGACCTCAACAAAGCCATCCAGCTGGAGCCATCCAACAGAAACATGGTGCTCACACGCGCCTATCTCTACCTGAAAGAGGGCAAGAAACATCTGGCCAAACAGGACTTCCTGCGCGCCATCCAACTCGGAGTGCCCAGAGGCCAACTAAAGGAGGAACTCAAACAATGCAAGTGAAGTGAAGAAAGTAAAAATGAAAAGTGAAAAATTTGCTACCGTAATCGTGTGTCAACAGTTTTTTTTGAATGGTAATGGCATTTTTTCCACTTTTCATTTTTGTGTTTTCACTTTTTTCCCTACCTTTGCAACACATTTAAAGCAACGCTTCAGTAGCTCAGTTGGTTAGAGCACATGACTGTTAATCATGGGGTCGTTGGTTCAAGCCCATCCTGAAGCGCAAAAAGAGAGTCCTGTAGGTCATGACTTACAGGGCTCTCTTTTTTTGTACTCATCCGACAAATGCGTCGTATTCTCACCTCCCTTCATGAGTTGAAGGAGGTACGAGTATCTGGAAGAGGTTGTTTTCCCATGCGACGGAATAGTGGTTCTCGCGGATAAACTGCTGGATGGCTCTGATTCGCCCGTTTTTGTGTGCGTAGGTTTCGGGGGCATGAGCGTTGTTCCAATCTTTGTCGTGCTGTTGCCATGTGGCGACGGATGACTTGTCCCTAACTATCACAGGTAGGCCACCGTCCTTTTCTTTTGCCGCCACGAAGTGCTCTTCGAGGTTGTCGGGGTCGTAGGTCCACGGCCAAGGGTTGCCCAGATAGGGGCGTGTCTGGGTGAGGAAATGGAGGGTGGCGAGATTTTGGAAAAAGAGGGTACGGTCATCCTTTTCGACATAGCGGGGCAGGACTTGCAGCAGCGCGTCGGCAGCTTCCTTGTTCTCCTTGGTGGTGTAGGTGGTGGCCAGCGGAGAGTTGATTTTGTAGGTTTTCTCCCACCGCCATCCCTCGTCGAAGTAACATGCCGAAAGGATGGCGTAGCCCCCAGCACAGCAATAGACGAGCCACAAGAGGAAGGAGACGGGGAGGAGGGCACGAACTTGCATCTTCCGAATGGCTGTACGGGCGAGGTGGATGCTGAGCGGCACACCTATCCAGATGCAGAAAGCCCCCATGTTCTCGATGCCGAAGTCACTGCCCAATGGCAGGGCATACATGAGAATGAGGGTGATCAGGCACAGATACGTCATCTCCGTCCTGATTCTATAGCACCTGACTCCATAGGCTACCAGCCAGAACGTAGTGAAGGCATAGACGATATAGACGGTTGCTGAGCGGCTCATCCATGCCACGATAGCCACATAGACCAGCAGGGTGGGAATGGATACCACGTGTCCCCTCTTCCCCCGAAGGAGTCCCTTCCTTTGTCCGTAATGGAGCAGGGCGGGCAGGAGGAACAGAGCAACGGCATGTCGCGCCACCTGGTAATAATTCTTCAAGCAGACAGAGAGCAGATGCCCCCAGTTATGTGTACTCCCCGACGAGTGAGCGGCTGAAAAGCCCGACTGGATGGCAGCCTCGAAGATGGGGAAGTGTCCCAGGGCATACATCGTGGTGAAAATCGAGAGCACACCCACAGCGACTCCCAGCCCCCAGCATAGGAACATCTGCATGCCAGCCTTCCACGAATGGTGGCAGGCATAGGGTACAAAGACGAGAGACAATGCCAGAAGTGACAGGTTGGGGATGCGAGCGAAGAAGGCCATGCCGACACACAGTCCGCTGACGATGCCCCACGGCCTGCTCTTCTTCGACAATGCCCGATGGAGGGTCAGGGCAATAAGGACGGTGAGGAACAGGGTGAGGTAGTTGTGGTAGAAGACCAAAATCATATTGCAGCATGCCGTTGTGGCACAGATGCCCATGAGGAAGTCGGTTCGGCTGATGTGTGGACGAAGTAGCCTGTAGGTCACCCAGAGCGAAGCCGTGAGGGTAAGGACGGTGAGGAGTCGGAAAGCGTAGATGCCATGGTGTCCCAAGCCCCAGTTCCACACTCCCCCCATGAGCAGTTCGAGGTAGTAAAGGAAAAGGTACTCGACGGAGCTGGGGTCGTGGAAGATTTGCTGATAGCCTGTCAGCGCCCATCCCTCGTCGCACATGTCGAAGCCTTGCAAAGAAAGAGCCGCCATCAGCAGTGCATAAACTGTCAAGGTGGTGGTCAAGAAAGCTCTCTCGGAGATGCGGTGAAAAGGTGTGTGCATCGTCATGGGTTCGTTATACGTAAGTTCCTTTGTCAGCAAAGGCAATCATCTCTTTATCTCCCCTGCTGTCGCCATACGCTTCCAGCTGATACGCTTTTCGGTCAGGCTCCATGCCGAGCAGGCGATTGACCTTCTCTTGCCCAAAGCAGTTAGGGGTGGCGAAACGTCCCGTCAGCATCCCAGCCTCGTCCACTTCTGCCTTTGTGCCGATCACCTGAGTCACCTGCCTTTTCTGGCACCAGGGGCGTATCCATTCCTCCACACTGGCACTGACCACATAGACAGCCGAGCCAGCCTTCACCTCCTTCTGCAGTATCTCCACGGTGCTTGCTCGCTCAAAGGCTTCCACCTTTTCGGCAAACGCCATCCCCATGTTCTGAAACTCGCGGTATGTCCATCCCTTGAAGAAATAGGAGAAGACCTTCTCCTTCGCTTTCCCATGAGGATAGAGGTGGCACAGCATCAGAAGGAGCAAGGGGGAGAACAGCAGAAGGCCTCCCACCAAGTGCCAAAAGCCACAAGCATACTTGACAAATTCGAGATACGAATCCTTGGTCGTCAACGTGCCGTCAAAGTCGAAAACCACCACCTTTCTCATCGCGCATAGAGTATCAGGATGAAAGAGAGAATCCACCCCACAATGGCCACCTGCATGAACAAGTCCTTCATCAGCACCTTGGTGGGGCTTCCGCTCCGGGCATCCACGAAGATGACTTGCAGGTAGCGGATGATGCCCGCCAGCACAAAGACCGACGTGCCATAGAGATAAGGACTTCCAAAGCGTTCCATCACTTCGGGCGAGACACAGTACATGATGTAGCACACCATCGTGACACTCGCCACAACAGCGATGGCCTGATTCATGAACGCCACATTATATCGGTTCACATTCTCCCGCGCCTTCACGCCTGTCTTTTCAAACCTCACCACATCGTCCCTCCGTTTAGCCAAGGCCAAGAATAGCGCCAGCAGGAAAGTCATCAGCACAATCCAGTGCGACAGCTCGATGCCCGTAGAGAAGCCTCCAGCCATCACCCGAAGCACGAAGCCCACCGCAATGAGGAAGACATCCACGATGGCAAGCCGTTTCAGCCCCAAGCTATAAGCCACATTCATGAAAATGTAGATGCCAACCACACCCAGCAGGGGCATCCTTCCCATGCCCAATGGCCATTCGCAGAGCAGGATGATGCCCAAGGAAACTGCCCAGCACACCAGCATCAGCAGCAAGGCATGCCATCGGCTGACAGCACCACTCGCCAGAGGCCGTTTGCACTTATCGGGATGCACCCTGTCCACCTCCACGTCGCAAAGGTCATTCAGACAATAAATCCCACTCGATGCCAGACAAAAACTCAGCCATATCCACACCGTCGGAACAATATACGCCCCATCAAGCAGATGCCCATCGAAAAACAAGGGCAGAAAGATGAAGAAGTTCTTCAGCCATTGGCTCGGACGAAGCAAACGAAGGGAGTTGAGCATTGAGATTGAGGAATTAGGAGTTAAGCATGAAGAGTTGGGCGTTCATTTTTGCCAGAAACTGCGGGTGAAGAGAATCATGATGGGGAAGATTTCCAGACGGCCGATGAGCATGAGGAAGGAGCAGACATACTTGGCCATAGGACTGAGGATAGCCCACGAGTGGGCAGGGCCATAATAGCCCATGCCAGGTCCCACATTGCTGATGCTCGACATGGCGATGCCGAACGCCTCGTAGTAGTCGAAGTTGGGATGCACATCGTTGGGGTCAACACCGCATAGCGCCAGGATAAAGGCACCCAAGAAGAGGGAGCAGACAAAGAGGGCGACAAAGCCCAGCAGGGTCTGCACCACGTTGGAAGGCACGATGTTGCCGTTCATCCTGACAGGCGTGACCGCCCTTGGATGCAGGATGTGGGTGAACTCATTCTTCAGCACCCGATAGATGATGCTGAGACGCACACACTTGAAGCCGCCGCTCGTACTGCCCGAACAGGCACCGGCAAACATGACGAAGAGCAGCACAGGCATCAGCTGTACAGGCCAGAGCGTATAATCCACCGTCGCCAGCCCTGTAGTGGTCTGCAAGGAGATGACCGTGAAGAGGCTCTGCCGCAGGGCATACTCCACTCCATACTGCGTTTCGCCGAACGCCAGCGTCACGGCACACACCAGCGACGCACCCACCACAATGAGCAGATAAGCCCTGAATTCAGCATCGCCGAAGAACTGCTTCACCTTCCCCTTCAGTATTGTATAATATATAATGGTATAGTTCACCCCCGAAGCAAACATGAAGAAGATAAGCACATAGTCGATGGCTGGCGAGTGGTAGAAATCCTCCAGCATATCCGAATGAGTGCCATAACCACCCGTCGCCGTGGTGCAAAGAGAGTAGTTGAGGGAATCGAAAAAAGACATTCCGCAAATCAGCAGGGAAACAAAGCACAAGACTGTCAGCGCCACATAAATGCCACCAATCCACTTCGCCGTCATCGAGATGCGCGGATGCACCTTGCTGTGCAGCGGTCCTGTCGATTCCACCGCAAAAAGCTTCACCTCGCCCACCCCAAAGGCAGGCAGAATGGCAATGGTGAAGAACACGATGCCGATACCCCCAATCCACTGCGTCAGACTGCGCCAAAAGAGCAAGCCTCTCGGCATGCTGTCGAGGTCATCAATGATGGTGGCACCCGTGCTGGTGAAGCCCGACATGGTTTCAAAGAAAGCACTCGCCACGTCAGGCACATGCCCATCCAGAATGAAAGGCACCATGCCCAGCAGCGTGAAAATCACCCACACCATCGACACCACGATGTAGCCATCCTTGCGCCCCATCTTCTTGCCAGCGTTCCAGCCCAGACCCACACCCATGATGCCCAAGACGACGGCCATCACGATGGGAGGGAGAAAGGACTTCACCCCCTCACCATACCACCAGCACACCACCTGGCAAAGCATCATCAGCCCCGCTTCGATAAAGAGGAGAAACCCCATGATTCTTGCTATGAGCTTCCAGTTGACCACTTTTCCTTTTAGATTATTCTTGTTTTTCTAGTTTATCTAGTCCGGCTAGCCCTTCTATCTACTTAAAGAACTTGTCCAGTTTCCGCAGGGTGTTATTCACACAAAAGACCACCACACGGTCGCCAGCCTGCAGTTGAGTGCCGCCACCCACCAGCATGGAACGCCCCTCGCGTGACATGCCACCAATGTTCACACCATTGGGCAAGTGCAAGTCCATCACCTTCTTCCTCGTCACCTGTGACCCAGGCTTCACCACAAACTCAGCCACATCAGCCTTGCCGATGGCAAGCATCTTCACGTTATCCACATCCCCCTTCAGCAACATCCGGTAGATGTGGCTGGCAGCAATCATCTTCTTGTTAATGATGGTGCCGATGTCGAGGTCATCCGCCATGTCGAAATAGTCCAGATTCTCCACCTGTGCAATCGTCTTTCGGATGCCGCGCCTACGGGCAGCCACACAAGCCAGAATGTTCTCCTGGTCATTATCCGTCAAGGCAATCAGTGCCTCCATGCTCCCATAGCCCTCATCGTTCAGCAAGTCCACATCATACCCTTCTCCCTCCAGAATCATCGTCTTGGGCGACACAAGCGACTGTAGTTCCTCCGTGCGCTTGGGGTTCGCCTCCACAATCTTCACCGATTCGTGAATGTCGCCCAACTTCCAGCTGGCGCGCACCGACAACTTGCCGCCACCGATAATCAGGCTGTTCCTCACGGCAGGATAATCCTCCTTGCCCGTCAGTCGGCGAATCTCGTTCAGGTTCTCCCTCGTCGTCATGAAAAACACCAAATCACGCGGCAGAATCTTCTCGTCACCATTCGGACTGACCGTCTCGCCATCGCGCTTAATCGCCACCACATGGAAGTTATGCCCATGCGCCCGACCTATCGCCTTCAGCGTATGCCCCACCAGCTGATTGTCCTTATTGCTGATTTCCTTCTCAAAGATGGGGTGCGCATCGTGCATCTTCACACTCAGCAGCAGCAGTTCGCCATTGTTAAACTCCCAGAGCTGCCTCACCCAACTGTAGCGCGCACTTGCAGCAATGTCCTCAGCAGCCAGCAGTTCAGGATAGATGAGCGACTCGATGCCCATGTTCTTGAAAAGCTGAAGGTTCTCAGGCATCATGTACTCATAGTTGTCCACCCTCGCCACCGTCTTCTTCGCCCCCAACTGCTTGGCGAGCATGGCACACACCAGATTCTCGCTCTCGTTCGGTGTGACAGCGATGAAGAGGTCAGCCCGATGCACCTCGGCATCCTTCATGGCCTCAATCGAAGTGGGCTGTCTCATCAGCGTCATGATGTCCAGTTCGCTGGTGAGTCTCAGGATGTTCTTCTCCTTCGGGTCAATCAGCACCACATCCTGATTGTCGTTCGACAACATACGCGCCAAGTGAGTGCCCACGGCACCTGCGCCTGCAATCACGATTTTCATATCAACACCTTTGCTATGCTTTCAGCATCCATGCCACACTGTTTGTGCAGTTCAGCCACTGTGCCATGCATGACGAAGTGGTCGGGCATACCGATGCGTTTAACTTCCACCTGATAGCCATTGTCGGCCATAAACTCCAGCACGGCGCTTCCCAGTCCGCCCGAGATGACACCGTCCTCCACCGTCACCACCTTCTTGAAATTCTTTCCCACCTCGTGGAGTATCTCCTCGTCCAGCGGTTTGAGGAACCGCATATCATAGTGTGCAATGTCCAGCGGAGCCTTCACATTCATGTTGAGCGACTCCAGTTCGGCAATGGCGATGGCTTTCTCAGCCGTCACACCGATGGGGCCGATGCTCAGCACTGCGATGTCCTTGCCTCCCTTCATCTTCCGCCCCTTGCCTACAGGCACCTCTTCGAGCGGACAACGCCAATCGACCACACTGCCCCTGCCGCGCGGATAGCGGATGACGAACACCCCCTTGTCGGGCAATTGCGCCGTGTACATCAGGCGTCGCAGTTCCGGCTCATCCATCGGCGAAGCAATGGTCAGGTTTGGTATAGGTCTCAGGAAGGCCATGTCGAATGCCCCGTGATGGGTGGAGCCATCCTCGCCCACAATGCCTGCACGGTCAAGACACAGCACCATGCCCAGCCGCATCGTGGCGGCATCGTGGATGATGTTGTCGTAGGCGCGCTGCATGAATGAGGAATAGATATTGCAGAACGGCATCAGCCCGTCCTTTGCCATACCGCCCGAGAACGTGACCGCATGCCCCTCGGCAATGCCCACATCGAACACACGGTTGGGCAGAGCATTCATCATGATGTTCATCGAACAGCCCGTCGGCATGGCAGGTGTCACACCCACAATCTTCGGGTTCTGCTGCGCCAGTTCGAGCAGGGTCTGTCCGAACACATCCTGAAACTTCGGCGGATGCGGCTTCCCATCGTCGGCCTTGATACGCTCGCCCGTGTCGGGGTCGAACTTTCCAGGCGCATGCCAAATGGTGGCATCCTCCTCTGCCGGCGCATAGCCATAGCCCTTTGTCGTGTGAATGTGGAGCAGTTTCGGACCCTTCATTTCCTTGATGACATTCAAGATGCGCACCAGTTCCACCACGTCATTTCCCTCGGCTGGCCCGAAATAGCGGATGTCCATGCCCTCGAACATATTCTTCTGGCGGGTCAGGAGCGACTTCACGCTGTTGTTGAAGCGAATCAGTCCCTTGCGGCGTTTCTCGTTCAGGATGCCCCATTCAAACAGCTTGCGCGAAACCTTATACCTTATATTATTATAAGTGGTGTTTGTCGTCAGCTGCAACAGATACTTTCTCATGCCACCCACACTGCGGTCGATGGACATATTGTTGTCGTTGAGCACAATCAGCATATCGTTCGGAGTGCTCGCCGCATTGTTGATGCCTTCGAAAGCCAAGCCACCGCTCATAGCACCGTCGCCAATCACCGCCACCACATTCTGGTTCTCGCCTTTCAGCTTGGCTGCCACCGCCATGCCCAATGCCGCCGAGATGGAATTGCTCGCATGACCACAGCAGAACGTGTCGTACTCGCTCTCGTCGGGATGGGGGAAAGGCTTCAGTCCGCCCAGTTTGCGGTTGGTGCAGAAACGGTCGCGCCGTCCGGTCAGGATTTTGTGACCGTAGGCCTGATGACCCACATCCCACACCAGACGATCGTAGGGAGTGTTGAACACATAGTGCAACGCCACCGTCAGCTCCACCACCCCGAGGCTCGAAGCCAAATGGCCCGGGTTCATCGCCAACTCCTCAATGATGTCATGCCTCAACTCTTCGCACACCGCCGGCAACTCCTCCACCTTCAACTGGCGCAAATCAGCGGGGTAATCAATCTTCGTCAAGTACTTATATTCGTTACCGTCTCCCATAAATTAATGTTAAAAACGATGCAAAGGTACGATTAAGTGAGTGAAAAACCAAATTTTATTTGAGTTTTTCCGAACGGAAGTATTTTCGAGCGTATCTCAACACCCCCACCCCTTCCACAGCCTCAAAATCGGTCTGAGTCACACCCCTACCATAGGTGTGAGTCACACCCCCATCATAGGTCTGAGTCACACCGATTTTGAGGTACTGAAAGTGCCTATTTTCGGGCACTTCCAGAAAGGCCCTCAAAACGCCTCCGAAATCGTCCAAAAGCCATCGTCACAACCACCCACTTTTTCCATCAGCCACCCTTTTCGCAGCCTTTCATCTGTTAAAAACACCAAATTTAACAGAAAAGCGGGGTCAAAACGCTTCAATTTTGTTCATTTTGTTTACATTATTGGTCTATATTGTACTTTTTTGTTAAAAAGTGTTGGTGGTAATAAAAAAACATCATACCTTTGCACCGTCATCCCTTTATGAGGGGAATCCGAAAACCTCAAGATGGCATTATTAAAAAGAGTAGGAAAAACTAATTGTTAAACGAGAAAAATTATGAAAAAGATTATCCTTACAGCTCTCGTAGCAGTTGCATCTCTCGCAGCAAACGCACAGATTTGGGTCGGCGGTGAAGTTGGTTTCAGCGCAGGCAAGACTACTGTCGATGGTGACAAGTATGGTTCAGGTGCCAAGTTCAACCTCATCCCTGAAATCGGTTACACCATCAACGACAAGTTCGACGTGGCTTTGGCTATCGGTATCTCTCACGCTAACTACAATGGTGATGCCTATGCAGGAACTAATGGTTTCGAAGCATATCCTTTATATGAAGATGAATTGGGGACTGGAGCTCCATTCGGTTTGAAGGATGCAGACTACAACAGAAACGCATTCAAGATTAATCCTTATGTTCGTTACAAGTTCGCTAAGGCTGGTGACTTCACTTTCTTCGTAGATGGCGGTTTCTCTTTCACTATGATTCACTACAGCAACACTCCCAGGGTGGATGGTGAGGACAATGCCAACCAGTGGGGTCTCGGCTTCAAGCCCGGTATCGCTTACAACCTCAGCGACAAGGTTAGCCTCGTGGCTCACGTAGGTGAACTCAGCTACAACTTCTACAAGCGTGGTGACGTTAAGAACAACGAGTTCAACATGGGCGTTAGCGGCAACAACATCAGCTTCGGTGCTTATGTAAGCTTCTAATCGACACATTGGAATTTACATCCATATAGCAAGGTCGGCAGACATCTGCCGACCTTTTTTTGTTGCAACCCTTCCACCTCCTTTTGCCATCTCTTTTTCACCTCCCGACAAGACACTTTGCCCGCTTTTAGCCTCCCGGAATGGGGGAAGTAGCAAAAAAAGCATCCTCCTGCACCGCTATCCCAAAATAAATCAGTAACTTTGCAGTTCGTATAGAACAATCAGAAGAAAACATGGACAATAAGAACTACAAAAGAACAACCGTAACGGCAGCACTGCCTTACGCCAACGGCCCTGTCCACATCGGGCACTTGGCAGGCGTGTATGTGCCAGCAGATATTTATGCGAGATACCTGCGTCTGAAGGGACGTGAGGTGCTCTTTGTGTGTGGCAGCGATGAGCACGGCGTACCCGTGACCATCCGTGCGAAGAAGGAGGGATGCACCGTGCAGGACGTGGTGGACCGCTATCACGGCATCATCAAGAAGTCGTTTGCTGACTTCGGCATCAGCTTCGACATCTACAGCCGCACCACCAGCAAGACCCACCACCAGTTTGCCGCCGACTTCTTCAAGAAACTCTACGACGAAGGCAAGTTTGTGGAAATCACCTCCGAACAGTTCTACGACGAAGAGACCAAGCAGTTCCTCACCGACCGCAACATCAAAGGTGAATGTCCACGATGCCACAGCGAGGGTGCCTACGGCGACCAATGCGAGAAGTGTGGCGCCACGCTCTCGCCCGAAGAACTCATCAACCCTGTCAATGCCATCAACGGCAATCCACTGGTGAAGAAAGCTACCAAGCACTGGTATCTGCCCCTCGACCAGTATCAGGGATGGCTGGAAGACTGGATTCTGAAAGGACATACGGAGTGGAGAAGCAACGTGTATGGTCAGTGCAAGAGCTGGCTGGACAGTGGACTAAAACCCCGTGCCGTGACACGCGACCTCGATTGGGGAATTCCCGTGCCTGTGGAAGGAGCCGAGGGGAAGGTGCTCTATGTGTGGTTCGATGCCCCCATCGGTTACATCTCCAACACGAAGGAGCTCTGTGAGAAGGAACCTGAAAAGTGGGGCACTTGGCAGACATGGTGGCAGGACGAGGAGACTCGCCTCGTTCACTTCATCGGCAAGGACAACATCGTCTTCCACTGCATCGTGTTCCCAGCCATGCTGAAGGCACACGGCGACTACATCTTGCCCGACAACGTGCCTGCCAACGAGTTCCTCAACCTCGAAGGCAACAAGATTTCCACCTCGAAGAACTACGCCGTTTGGCTCAACGAATATCTGGAGGAACTGCCTAACCGTCAGGACGAACTGCGCTATGTGCTCACCGCCAATGCGCCCGAAACGAAGGACAATGACTTCACATGGGCTGACTTCCAGGCTCGTTGCAACAACGAACTGGTGGCTGTGTATGGCAACTTCGTGAACCGCGCCTTGCAACTCACCCAGAAATACTACGACGGCATCGTGCCCGAATGCGGCGAACTGACGGAGAGCGATAAGGCAACGCTTGCCGAATTTGCCTCTGTCAAAGACAATGTGGAGAAACTCATCGAGGGCTTCAAGTTCCGTGAGGCTCAAAAGGAGGCGATGAACCTCGCTCGCATCGGCAACAAGTACATTGCCGACGAAGAACCTTGGAAGGTCATCAAGACTGACCCCGAACGTGTGAAGACCATCATCTACACCTCCCTGCAACTCACAGCCAATCTGGCCATTGCGTTTGAGCCATTCTTGCCCTTCTCTTCCGCAAAATTGCGCGAGATGATTAATATGGATGAACTCAATTGGGAAGACCTTGGCAAGACCGATTTGTTGCCCGCTGGCAAGCAACTGGGCAAACCATCGTTGTTGTTCTCGAAGATTGAGGATGAGATGATTAAGTTCCAGACTGACAAACTCGAAGCGACCATCAAGGCCAACGAAGCCGCCAATGCAGAAGTGGCCCCCGTGAAGGAGACGGTGGCGTTTGACGACTTCACCAAACTCGACATCCGTGTAGCCACTGTGCTGGAGTGCGAACGTGTGCCGAAGATGAAGAAGTTGCTCAAATTTAAACTGGATGATGGCACACCCAAGGGAAGAACCATCGTGAGCGGCATCGCTCAGTGGTACGAGCCTGAGCAGCTGGTGGGCAAGCAGGTGCTTTTCATCGCCAACTTGGCTCCACGCGAGTTCAAGAACGGACTGGTGAGCGAGGGCATGATTCTCTCAGCAGAAAACTACGATGGCAGCATCAGTGTGACCACGGTGGAGAAGCCTGTGAAGGGTGGCAGTCAGGTTTGCTAATCTGCCCATGCACTGAGTGACTCCTTTGAAGAAAAAGGCATGAAGAAGAAAGCTGTCGGAACGTGGGTACTTGTGGCGGTGGTGGGTGCGTTGACATACTGGTGCATCGACCGCTGGGACGTATGGTTCCACAACCCCGAAGAAGATCCCTACGAAGCATCGGCTGTGCCTACGAGAATCTTGCTTACGTTCGGCGATGAGGACGGCATGCGCAGTCGCAACATCAGCTGGACTTGCGGAGACGAGACCCAGCCTGCGTATGTGGAACTGGTTGACCAACAGGACAGTTTGCAACGAGAGACCATCACGGCAACTGGCGAAATTTTCGAGTCGCGCAGTGGCAAAGCCGCCTACTATGTGGCACGGCTTCGCGGATTGCAGGCAGGTCATGGCTACCGCTATCGTGTCGGTACGGGCGAGGCTGTGTCGGGATGGCATGCGTTTCACCTGCCTGATGCAGAAGAGAAGGAGACTTCTTTCCTCTACATGGGTGACATCCAGGACTCTATTGGCGGCATTGCCAACCGACTGTTGCGCAGGGCCTTCCGAGCCAACCCCGATGCTGAGTTCTTTGTGTGTGGAGGCGACCTGACCGAACGGCCTACCGATGCCTACTGGGGCGAGACCTTTGAAAGCCTCGACTCTGTGGGACAAGCGGTACCTGTGCTGACCGTGACAGGTAACCATGACTATCTGAAAGGGGTGATTGGCAAACTGGAACGCCGATTCTCGCTCATCCACTCTTATTATCTCGACTCTATGATAGGTGAGAATCAGGTGTTTACACTACGCTACAAGAATGTGCAGTTCTTCTGTCTGGACAGTAACCGCGAGTTTCCCTATCTGTGGACTCAACGCCGATGGCTGGAGGAACAACTGGGGGCAAGCACGGCAAAATGGAAGATTGTCGTGCTGCACCATCCGCTCTACTCTATCCGAGGTTCGATGAACAACCTGATTCAGCGGTGGATGTTCAACGACCTCATCTGTGAGAATGGGGTGGATTTGGTGTTGCAAGGTCATGAACACGCCTATGCCCGCATGACCACCAGCCCATGCGCTGGGCGACTTTTTTCTTCTGACGATGATGATGCAGGGGGGGCTTCATGTGGACGCACCACTCCTGTCTATACCGTAAGCCACTGTTCACCGAAGAGTTACCGCATAGAGTTCGATGCCGACCGCTTCGATAAATATGGTTCGGGCAGCCGCTACTTTCAGAAGGTGCGCACCCACGGCGACACGCTTTTCCTTGCGGCATACGATGCCAACGACGGGACGCTCTATGATTCCTTATACATCAAAAAAAACAGCCCGTCTGACGCGGTGCGCCTGACGGACTGCGGTAAGGATATTCCTGAACGCATCACCTTCACCCCCGAGCCCAACAACGACAAGGATGCGGCTTTCGCCGAACGCATAGAGGAATATAAAAAGAAAAAGAAAATACAATGAGACACATACAACTGCGTAAATCCTTCATTTCAAGCCCATTGGCTTTCATCTGCAACCTATTGACAGTCTATCTCGTCTATGGGTTGTGCCGCTTGACCTACCTCGTCGAGAACTGGGCTGTCATCGCTGAAGGCTTCGACACGCTGAACTTTTGGGAAGCACTGAAGGGATGCTGGATGTTCGACACCTCGGCCATTCTCTACACCAACGCTCTCTATGCTATCCTGATGCTGATTCCCCTGCACTGGAAGGAGAAAGACTGGTGGCAACAGATGGCCAAGTGGATTTTTGTGGTGGTGAACGCCTTGTGCATCATCGCCAATCTGGCCGATGCGGTCTATTTCCAATACACGGGTCGCCGCACCACCTCGTCGGTCTTTCAGGAGTTCAGCAACGAGGGAAACATTGGCGACGTGGTAGGTGTGGAACTGCTGCGCCATTGGTATCTGGTGGTGGTGGGCATCGTGCTCATCGTGGGGCTGATAGTTCTGTATGTGAAGCCACAAGGCAAGTTCAGAGTGCGGATGCTGAAGGATTTCCTGCTCTACTATACCATCCACATTCTCTGTTTCGGGCTCTACATCCCCATCACCATCGCCGGTATGCGAGGAGGAGTGACGACTGCTGTGCGACCTATCACCATCAGCAATGCCAACCAATACGTGAACCGTTCCTCTGAGGCGGCACTGATTCTGAACACGCCGTTCTCGATGATTCGCACCCTCAACAAGAACGTGTTTGCTGACCCGAATTTCTTCTCACGTGAGGAACTGGACACTATCTATAGCCCTGTCCATGAACCTGCCGACAGCGTGGTGATGAACAAGAAGAATGTGGTGGTGATCATCTTGGAGAGTTACGGAAGAGAATACATAGGAGGATATAATGACTATGAGGGATACACGCCTTTCACCGACTCGCTCATGAAAAAGTCGCTCACGTTTGACCTGACCATTGCCAACGGCCGCAAGAGCATTGACGGTATGCCGTCCATCCTGTCAAGCATCCCGCGCTTCATCGAGCCGTTCTTCCTCACACCCTCTTCCATGAATGAGGTGAGCGGACTGGCTGGAGAACTGGGCAAGGTGGGATATGAGTCTGCCTTCTTCCACGGTGCGGAAAATGGGTCGATGGGCTTTGAGGCTTTTGCCAGAAAGACGGGATATGACGCCTATTTCGGCAGGACGGAATATAATCAGGACAAACGATTCAACGGCGACAAGGACTTCGACGGCATGTGGGCCATCTGGGACGAGGAATTCCTGCAGTTCTATGCCTTGCAGATGAGCCAGATGAAAGAGCCTTTCATCACCTCCGTCTTCACCGCCAGTTCGCACCACCCATACGCCGTGCCTGAACGCTACAGGAACATCTACAAGGATGAGCCAGGCGACCCCAACATCATGCACAAGTGCATCCGATATGTGGATAACGCCTTGCGCCGCTTCTTCGAGACAGCAGAGAAACAACCGTGGTACAAAAACACCCTCTTCGTGCTCACCGCTGACCACACGAACCTGACAACGGAACCGATGTATCAGACGGAATTGGGTACCTGCAGTGTGCCCATCATCATCTTCGACCCATCGGGCACCATCCAGCCAGAACGTCGCCACTGCATTGCCCAGCAGATAGACATCATGCCCACCGTGCTGAGCTATTTGGGCTATGACAAACCCTACGTAGCCTTTGGTCAAGACCTGCTCCACACGGCAGACGAAGACACTTGGGCGGTGACGAACAACAACGGTCTCTACCACTATGTGAAGGGGGACCACGTGCTCATCTTCACCGAGACAGGAGAAACGAAAGCCCTCTACAACTACAAGAAAGACTGGTATCTGAAAGAGAACCTACTGGGCAAAATGGGAGCCACGGAAAAACAGATGGAGCGCGAACTGAAGGGACTCATCCAGTCCTACATGGAACGCATGGTGGAAGACCGCCTCACCACAAAGACCCCCAACCCCTAATTATCAATTCTCAACTGTCAACTGTCAATTCTCAACTGTCAACTTCCAACTTCCATGCCCCATCGCAACCATGCCTTCGACTTCCTGTGCGGCATCTGCATCATCCGTATGATTATGCTGCACGTCATCAGCACTTGCGGTTATCGCAGCGAGTTCTGGTTTGGGAAAGTGATGGCATGGTCGTTCTTTTTCATGTCTTTCTTCTTCTTCAAGGCGGGTTACTTCAACAAAGGCGTGGCGGGAAAGACGCTTCCCTATCTGAAAGATCGCACGAAGCGCCTGCTGGTGCCCTATGTGGTGTGGGGTGCCATCGGCAGCATCGTCTTCTTTGGTTTCCTGCTCCTTTTTCCCGACTCCTTTCAGCGTTACTACAAAATCCTGCGATGGGAACACCTGTGGCAAGACAGCCGCTTCTGGGGCAATCCGCCTGTCTGGTTCCTCTTCTCCTTCTGCGTGTGCTATGTGCTGGTACACTTCATCGGCAAGGTGAAATACCTGAAATGGGTGGCTGTCACCTTCCCCTTCATCAGCTACTACCTGTGGACACAGCGCAACCCACTCTGGATGAGCCTCGACAACGTGTTCATGGGCATGTTCTTCTTCTATCTCGGACACGCCTGGCGATGGGCGCAGACCCGTGTGCCCAAAGGGTGGCTCATCACCATCAGCCTGCTGCTCATAGCGGTGTTTGTGGTAAACAACAAACTCTGTCATGGCGAGTATGACATGAGCCTCAACAAGTTTGTCAACCATCCGTGGGGAGCGGGCATCAACACCATCTGCGCCTTGGTGGGTTTCTCAGGACTGCTGCTCTCACTCCCCATGAAACGAGTTCCTGTCGTGGGCTACATCGGCGAACACTCCATGGTATATTTTGTCGCACACTATCCCCTCATCTTCCTGTACTCCTTCACCCACTTGGTGTTCCATCACAGCGTGGCGCACCGTTGGGAGGACTTCATCCTGATGATGCTCTTCATCCTCATCACCTGCACATGGCTGGTGCCCTATGTGGAGAAGGTGCCTTGGCTGTCGGGACGACTGAAAGTGAAAAAGGACAAGTGAATAGTGAAAAAAGAAAAGTGAAAAATTTGCCACCGCATATACTGTCAACCATTGGCGAACTGCTGCGGTAGCAAATTTTTCACTATTCACTATTCACATTTCACTTAAAATAACTACCTTTGCACCCATGAAAGAGCGTAATCACACCTTCGACTTCTTGTGTGGCATCTGCATCATCCGCATGATTACTCTCCACACCATCTCCTTCTGTGGCCACAAAGGCGACGACTGGTGGAAAGAGGTGATGGCATGGTCGTTCTTCTTCATGTGCTTTTTCTTCTTCAAGGCTGGCTATTTCAACAAAACCGTTTCGGGCAACACAAAGGCCTACATCACCGAAAAAGCCAAACGACTGCTCATCCCCTATCTGGTATGGGGCACCATTGGTTTCATTATCTATGCCATCTTTCTTCCCTTTGAAATTGACCGCTACCATCAGCCCATCGAACCGATGGAGTGGAATCATCTCTGGGAAACCAGTTCTTTCTGGGGTAACGAACCTGTCTGGTTCCTTTTTTCCTTTTTTTCGGCCTATGTACTGGTTCATCTCATCAAGAAAATCCATATCGTCAAGCCCATCTCAGTATTCCAGACAGTGGTGATTCTCGCCTGTCCTTTCATCAGTTACTGGATGTGGACACTCGACAATCCGCTGCCCATGAGCCTGAGCAACGTGCCGATGGGGGTCTTCTTTTTCAACATGGGACGCACCTGGCGATGGCTGATAGAGCGCATGGGCAGACGCACCACGCTGATCCTCTCCTCCATTCTCATTCTCGCCTTCATCATCCTCAACATCCTGTGGCACGGCGAGTACGTGATGAGTGCCAACCGCTTCGAGGGCGAAAGTCTGGCAGCATTTGTCAACACCGTGATCATCCTGCTGGGACTCTCTGGCCTTTTCCTCAAGTTGCCCCTTAGCAGAATCCCCGTGGTGAACTACATCGGCGAACATTCCATGGTCTATTTCGTGGCCCACTACCCCATTCTCCAGTTTTACCGCTTCATCCACATCTCTTTCGGCCACAGCATCTATGGCCATTGGGATGACTTCATCGTCCTCCTTATCTTTGTCTTCTGCATCTGCACCTGGCTGGTGCCCTACGTGGAGAAGGTGCCGTGGCTGTCGGGACGATGGAAGAAAGCCACCCAACCCAAGAACTAAATCGTCAAGATGGAAGCTACAAAACAACGGTTAGAATGGCTCGATGCCATGCGAGGCTTCACCATGATACTGGTGGTGGCCTATCATGTGGCAGAGTTTGGGTTTTTAGAGTCCGAGAAAACCTCCGTTTCCCTTCCCTTCCTGGTGCTCTTCCGCATGCCCCTCTTCTTCTTCGTCAGCGGCTTCTTGGCTTACAAAGCATCGTGGGTGTGGACACCGCAAAACTTCGCCGCCCTCACTTGGAAGAAATTCAAGGTGCAGGTACTACCCGCACTGGTGTTCTTATGCGTTTTCATCATCCTACGTGCCAAGGCTCCCTTTGGCGAAGCCTTCATGCACCGCATGGAGAGTCCCACCAAGGGAGGTTACTGGTTCACATGGGTGCTCCTCCAGATGTTCCTCATCTACTACATCGTGGCGGCACTCTTCCAGCGCATCAGCAAGAAAGCAGAAAACATCGCCATCGTCGTGCTGTGGGTCGTGGCGGTCGGCGCATACTTGTCGCTCAACTTGCCCCACACCTGCGGGAATTGGTACAAGACCGACTTCATGATGTACAGTTCCTTCTACGAGACCCTGCTTTTCTTTCACTTCTTTCTGTTGGGCAATCTCGTCCATCGACACTGGACCACCGTCCAACGGCTCTTCGACACGAAATGGCTCTTCCCCCTCATGGTCATCCTCGCCTTCCTCTGCTGCGCCGACATCTTCCGATGGCACTTGCTGAGAAAGGAATGGACCAATCTGCCCAAAACAATGGCGATGTACACACTGATGCTGACCGTGGTGATGTTCTTCCGTCACTATCAGACCCACTTCACCCGGCAGACACGCATCGGTCGGGGACTGCAATACATCGGAGTGCGCACCCTCGACATCTACCTGCTCCACTTCATCCTCATGCCCAAAATTCCCGCTGTAGGACAATGGCTTGACGCCCACCAGCCTAACTTCATCATCGACATCACCCTTGCTGTCGGCACGGCACTCCTCGTCATCGCCTTTTGCCTGCTCGTCAGCAACATTCTGAGAGTCAGTCCGCAGTTGAAAGAATACCTCTTCGGCAGACCAACTCCACCCCTAAAAAACAAAGATAATGGATAATCACAAGGACTATATGCAACGACACCTGCGAGCCGTCCAACTTAAGGAACTGGCCATCCTGCAGGAGATACACAAGGTGTGCGTGAAACACCATATTGATTACTGGCTCGACGGTGGTACCATCCTGGGAGCCGTGCGCCACGGAGGATTCATCCCATGGGATGACGACATCGACATTGCCATGCGAAAGGCAGACATTCCCCGCTTCGTCGAGGCAGCCATTGCCGACCTCCCTTCCTGGCTCTATGTGCAGACACCAGAGAAAGACCCCTCACGTCTGCCCATGATCAAGATACGCGACACAGACTCCTTCCTCATCGAGGCAAGCGATGACTTCCAGCAATCCTATCCCAAAGGCATCTTCGTCGACATCTTCCCGTTCGAACCTTATCCACGTGTTTCGCGACAGTTCTGCAAGCACATTCTTGGGGGTTACAGCAAGGCTAACGGCATTCTCCGAGCCAAGCACTACTATTCATGGCGCTCCGTGGCAGAACTCTTCTGGTTTGGTGCCAAACGCATCTGGTTCCGCGCCGTATGGGGCATTGCTTGCCTCCTTCGTCCCCACGACCAGCACACAGGCAACATCATCGACACCAACGGCTATGGCATCATGCACCGCAACGAAGACATCTTCCCCGTGTCCACCATCCAGTTCGAGGGCCACACCTTCATGGCACCAGCCCAACCCGAACGCTACACCAGCAACATCTATGGCGACTACATGACCCTGCCGCCCATAGACCACCGCACTGGCCACGCCGTCTTCTACGCCGAAACCCTGCAGAATTAATCCTATCCCCATGAGTTTAGCCCCTGTCGCCCTCTTCGTCTATAACCGAGCAGACAACATGCTCAAGACCCTCGAATGTCTCGTGCGCAACACCCTGGCATCCGAGACCGAACTCTACGTCTTTTCCGATGGAGGGAAAGACACCCAGTCGTGGCAGGAAGTCAACCATGTGAGGCAGGAACTGCACCGCTTTCAGGCTCTCGTCGAGAGAGAAGGTGCACTGAAGCGCATGACCATCGTGGAACGTCCTGAAAACATCTACCTCGAACGCAACATCACCGAAGGCATCGCACAAGTGTTTGGACAATACGACCGCATCATTGTGCTCGAAGACGACATCTGCACTTCCGCCCACTTTCTGGAATACATGAACCAAGCCTTCGACCTCTACCACGACATTCCCCAAGTCATGCACGTGGCAGGCTTCACTCATTTGAGTCTGCTCAATCCCCTCTGCCCCACAGAAGGCATCAAGGGTAATCCTCCCGTCCCCTTCTATTTCTCCCCCCACATGGCGGGATGGGGATGGGGCACATGGCGTGACCGTTGGCAGAACCACTTCGTCCATTACAAGACACGTGCCGAAGCCCTTGAAGGCTTGACTGATGCTGACATCAACGCCATCCAGTACGGCGGTGCCTTCACTTGTCTGAAAAGCCTCGACAAACATCCCATCCCGTGGGACATCTGCTGGGAAATCGCCATCTACAAGGCACATGGGCTATGCCTCACTCCAGGCCACACCCTCGTGCGAAACATTGGCCTCCGCAGCGGCACCCACTTTCGCTCCTTCGACCTGCTGCAATACTATCTCTACGACCGCGAGCCGATGGAACTTCCCCTTCCGCTCACACGCACAGAAAATCCGCAAAAAGACCCTCGTATCGAAGCCCTCTTTGCGGAAGCCATCACCGACTGGGGCATCCGTTACACCCCACTGGGCAAGTTCATCCGCTTCTTCTACAAGCGCTTCAAAAAGCACTAAAGAACAACCTCAGAATCGGTCTATAGCATCGGTCTGAGTCACGCCCCATAGACACGTGTGACTCAGACCGATTTCAACGTAACGTACCCCCCTCTTACAGGCTACGCCAGTTTGCCCTTCTCACTTCACGCCTTCCAGGAAATCCCTCAACTGGTCAGGCTCCACATCGCCCATCTGATACTCCTTCTCAGCATCGTCCTTCACCATCTTGAGCCAGACAGCGTGAGCCTCCTCTGCCTCGGCCATCCAGCGGTCGCGGTCGATGAAGAGATTGCCGCCACATGCCTGCATCACATAGTTGGCGTAGGTTTGTTCATAAAGTCTGTAGTTCTGATGTATCTGCTGAAGAATACCCTTCAGGTCTTCAGCCGTGCCGATGGTGCCGTTCTCGATGTCGCGCACCACGCTGTCCAGTTCGCTCTTCGGAGCGAGCATGCCCATCATATCGACCCAACGTCCCCCATTCGCCTCTGTCGTCTCAGCCGTGTTGTTCTGGAAACAACGGTAGAGGAAGAGTTTGAGCACCAACTCATAATACTGGATGCCTTTCAGCAACGCGGCTCGCTTGATTTTGCAGCCATGGTAGGCATACACTTCCGTGCCGTCGGGATTCTTCTTCAGCAAATCCTCCAGCACCGACTTACCCTCCAGCACCGACTGCACGATGTATGGATTGGGGAAAGCGAAGTTGATGATGTCGTTGCGCGAGCCGAGCGGACGCACATCGCGCTTGGGCCACTTGTTGATGTCGCGCCAGGTGCCCACCGTGCGAATGTTGATGCCCGGCACCAGCCATGTCTCACGCCCTTCGGCAATGACATAACTGAACGGCAACTTCTGCACCTGCGGATGGTTCTGCACCTTGCCCATCACCATCGAGAAACTGCCCACATGGGCTGGCCAGAGAATGTGGCTGCCCGAGGCCGTCTTGCTGCCACGGTCGAGCGTGCCCCAGTGGATAGGCCCCATCTTGTAGGCATGATTGCTCTGGTTCGTGCCAGAACCAGCATTGTAGAACGAGAAAGCGCCACCAATGAGCAGCGTACTCTTGTGGTGGCTCGTGGCAAACGGGCCACAGAAGGCAGCACACGACTCGCCATTGTCCATATAACTGTTGGCAAAAAACACACTTGCCTCAGCCGAGAAACCCTTTCCGACATGGACAGACTCACCCACAAAGCAACTATACACCTTCGCACCATCCATCACACTGGCACCTGCCGCCACCACACTGTCTTCGATGATGACATCAGAACCAATCAACGTGCCAGCATCTTCGGTGCTCATGATGGTGCAATTGTTCAGTTTGCTGCTACCCTGCACCTCACAGCCCTCACCCATCCGCACGTTGTTCATCTCCTTCACGCCCACCACTCTGGCACCCGAGCCGATGTGGGGTTCCATGCTCTTCTCCACCCGTGCCAACTTCTTCGCGCTGCTGAAGTTCACCATCATCCAGGCCAACTGAGCCGTCAGCCCCTCAAAAATGACGATGTTGCCATCGCCACCCTCGTTCAGCACCGAAATCTCCGTACCATTGCCAAAAGTGGCATCCTCCTGATTCGTGATGACACCCACGTTAGCCACATAGCACCGCTCACCAATCTGCGTGTTAGAGATATAGCCACGCACATTCTCCACCAGACAGCCATCGCCAATCACCACATTGCGCAGCGTAGCATTCCTCACACAGCAGCGGCGGCGGAAACCCTCCTCCATCTCCACATAGCCATTCAGATTGCCAATCTCCACATGCCCATAGAGCAGCACATTCTCCATTTGTGAAGGCACAAAAGCCTCATCCACCAAGATGTCCGACCAGTCGTCGGCCCAACATCCACGCTCTTCCAACTGAGCGATTTCATTTACAGCAAGTTCTCTCATTCTATTTCTCCGTTTGTGTTATAGTTATCATACAAAAAGTCGTTGTAGGGGTATTTCTGCACGTGCAGTTCGCGCACCCGTTTGTAGAGCAGTTCCCTGAACTCATCCATGTTCTCCCGTTCTTTTGCCGAAATGAAGAAGCAGTTATCATTCAGTTTCGCCATCCATGTCTTCATCAGTTCATCCAATGGGATATTTTCCTTTGTGCGGGGAGTCAGGTCATCCGCCTCCTTCTCCACCCAGGTGTAAGCATCAATCTTGTTGAAGACAATCATCTGTGGTTTATCAGCACATCCGAGGTCGCCCAAAGTCTTGTCCACCACCTGTATCTGCTCTTCAAAATCTGGGTGACTGATATCCACCACGTGCAGCAGGAGGTCAGCCTCGCGCACTTCGTCGAGGGTGCTCTTGAAGGACTCGACCAGGTCGGTAGGGAGTTTGCGGATAAATCCGACGGTGTCGGAGAGGAGGAAAGGGAGGTTGTCAATGATGACCTTGCGCACAGTGGTGTCGAGGGTGGCAAAGAGTTTGTTTTCGGCAAAGATGTCGCTCTTGGAGAGGAGGTTCATCAGGGTGGACTTGCCCACATTGGTATAACCCACCAATGCGACGCGGATGAGCCGTCCTCGGTTCTTCCGCTGGGTGGTCTTCTGCTGGTCAATCTCGACGAGACGCTGCTTGAGCAGGGAGATGCGGTGACGGATGATACGTTGGTCCATCTCCAGCTGGGTCTCGCCAGGGCCTCGAAGTCCTACGCTGCCGCCTCGCTGCCGTTCGAGGTGGGTCCAAAGTCGGGTGAGTCGGGGCAGCATGTAGCGGTACTGCGCCAACTCCACCTGCGTCTTGGCTGCCGCGGTTTGGGCGCGCATGGCGAAGATGTCGAGGATGAGGCTCGTGCGGTCGAGAATCTTCACTTGAAGAGCTTTCTCAATGTTACGGATTTGCTTGGCAGAGAGTTCATCGTCGAAGATGACCATACCCACAGGGTCTTCCTCGTCCTCTTTCTGACGGATGAAGGCGGCTATCTCGTCCAGTTTCCCACTACCGATGTAGGTCACGCTGCTTGGGCCGTTCACTCGCTGTGTGAACCGCTTGATCACCTTGGCACCAGCCGTGTCAGCCAGAAACTCCAGTTCGTTCAGATATTCCGCTGTCTTCCGCTCGTTCTGCTGAGGCGTAATCAGACCCACAATCACTGCGGTCTCCACCTTTGCCTCTGTAATAAACTCTTTCATGGATGCAAAGATAGTAACTTTAAGTGAAAAGTGAAGAGTGAAAAGTGAAAAATTTAAGTTACTGTACTCTTTAAAAGTCTGTTTGATTACATGCCGCATGTGGGTAACTCAATTTTTTCACTTTTCACTCTTACTTTTTGCCTTAAAATCCGTACCTTTGCACCCGATTTTTAACATGAGAGTACTAATCATCAACACATCCGAGCGAATCGGCGGTGCCGCCATTGCAGCCAACCGACTGATGGAAGCCTTGAAAAAGAATGGAGTCAAGGCCAAAATGCTGGTGCGCGACAAGCAGACCGACCACCTCACGGTTGTGCCTGTGGGACACAACTGGATGCAACCCGTTAAGTTCGTGTGGGAACGGCTTTGCATCCTGCTAACCAACCGCTTTGACCGCAAGAAGCTTTTCTACGTCGATATTGCCAACACTGGCACCGATGTGACACATCGCCACGAGTTTGAGGAGGCCGACATCATCCATCTGCACTGGGTGAATCAGGGTTTTCTCTCGCTGTCCGACCTCAACAAGATTTTCCATTCGGGCAAGCCCGTGGTCATCACGATGCACGACCAGTGGTACTTCACGGGAGTGTGCCATCATGCCGATGACTGTACGAAGTACCGCGAAGTGTGCCACCACTGCCCCGTGATGAACGGAGGCTCTCTCGTGGACATGGCAAAGCAGGTGTTCCGGAAGAAACAGCGCATCTACCAAGATGCCCGCATCACCTTTGTGGGGTGCAGCCAGTGGATTGCCAATCTGGCGCGCACTTCCCGACTCACCCAGGGACACACGGTCATCAACATTCCTAACCCCATCAACACCGACTTTTTCCAGCACAGCGACCAACAGCAGGCACGGCAGCACTTCGGACTGCCGTCCGACAAGCACCTGCTGCTCTTCAGTTGCCTGCGCATCACCGACGAGCGCAAGGGATTCCACTATCTGGCCGAGGCCATCAACCTCATCAACCAGCAGCACCCCGACATCGCTCGCCAGTTAGGCATCGTCGTGGTGGGTGGCGAGGCGGAGAAGGTGCAGTCGATGCTCAACACCGACATCTTCCCCATCCGCTACGTGAGCGACCCACAGAAGATGGTGCAGCTGTACAACGCCGTCGATATGTTCGTCACCCCCTCCCTACAAGAGAATCTGCCCAACACCATCATGGAATCGATGGCCTGCGGCACTCCCTGTGTGGGTTTCAACGTGGGTGGCATTCCCGAAATGATTGACCACAAGGAGAACGGCTATGTGGTGGACTACAAGAATGCCCAAGACCTTGCCGATGGCATCATCTGGACACTCCGTGCCGACCACGACACCCTCAGCCGTCTGGCGCGCAACAAGGTGATGACCACCTACAGCGAGAATGCCGTTGCCAGAAAATACATGGAGGTCTATGAAGGTTAGCATCATCACCGTCACCTACAATGCCGAAGCCACCCTTGAGCGAACCCTCCAGAGCGTGGCAGCACAGACGTACCCCGACATTGAGCATCTGGTCATTGACGGAGCATCTTCCGACCGCACGGTGGAAATGGCACGTCAATACCCCCATGCCATCGTATATAGCGAGCCAGACAAGGGACTATATGATGCGATGAACAAGGGGATGCAACGCGCCACGGGCGACTTTCTCTGTTTCCTGAATGCGGGCGACAAGCTGCATGACAGGGAAACCGTGGAACACATTGTGAAGGAGATGGAGCGCGGGGAGACAGGAGTGGTGTATGGCGACACCCACATCGTGGACGAGGAAGGGCATTTCTTGCGGAAGCGTCGGCTTTGTCCTCCCGAACAGCTGACATGGCACTCTTTCAAGGAAGGCATGCTAGTGTGTCATCAGGCCTTCTATGTGAACAGGAAGATTGCGCAGCCCTACGACTTGAGTTACCGCTTCTCCGCCGACTTCGACTGGTGCATCCGCTGCATGAAAGAGGGGGAAAAGCAGGGCATGAAGAACCGCTATGTCCATGAACCGCTGGCAGACTACCTCAACGAAGGCATGACCACCGCCAACCACAAGGCATCCCTCAAGGAACGATTCAGGATTATGGCAAAGCATTATGGGCTTTTGCCGACCATTATACAACACATTTGGTTTATATTCAGAGTATTAGTTAAAAAGTAAAAAGAAAAGAAAAGAAAGCATGAAGAGATTTCGTCCTTCCAGACCTGAGCTGTTCTACACGCTCAAGGATTACAACAAGCAGAAATTCACAGCCGATCTCATGGCAGGCATCATCGTGGGCATCGTGGCCCTGCCACTCGCCATCGCCTTCGGCATCGCATCGGGTGTGTCACCTGAGAAAGGCATCCTCACAGCCATCATTGCCGGTTTCGCCATCAGCGCCTTCGGAGGTAGCCGCGTACAGATAGGCGGCCCCACGGGAGCCTTCATCATCATCATCTACGGCATCATCCAGCAGTACGGACTCACGGGCCTCGCCATTGCCACCGTCATGGCAGGACTTTTCCTCATCCTGCTCGGTGTGCTGCGTCTCGGCACCATCATCCGCTACATTCCCTACCCCATCATCGTGGGTTTCACCAGCGGTATCGCCCTGACCATCTTCTCCACCCAAGTGAAAGACCTCCTCGGACTCCACATCGAAGGCTCCGTGCCAGCCGACTTCATCGAGAAATGGATATGCTACATCCAGAACTTCGACACCGTTGACCTCGCCACCGCCATTGTAGGCGTTCTCTCCGTGGTCATTATTGCCTGCACCCCCCTCATCAGCAAGAAAGTGCCAGGTTCCTTGGTCGCCCTCATCGTCATGACCGTGGCAGGCATCATCATGACCGAGTATTTCGGCATCCACGTTGATACCATCGGCGACCGCTTCGACATCAACCCCGCTGTGCCCGAGGCCGACATCCCCGCACTCTCATGGGATAACATCAAGGGACTCCTCTCCCCTGCCATCACCATCGCCGTGCTCGGTGCCATCGAGAGCTTGCTCTCTGCCACGGTGGCTGACGGTATCATCGGCCACAAGCACAACTCCAACCAGGAACTCATCGGTCAAGGCATCGCCAATGTGCTCAGCCCCATCTTCGGAGGCATCCCTGCCACAGGCGCCATTGCCCGCACCATGACCAACATCAACAACGGAGGCCGCACCCCCATCGCAGGCATCATCCATGCCGTTGTCCTCCTCCTCATCTACTTCTTCCTCATGCCCTACGCCAAGTACATCCCCATGGCCTGCCTGGCCGGTGTGCTGGTGGTGGTGAGTTACAACATGAGCGGCTGGCGCACCATCCGCGAACTCATGCACAACCCCAAGAGCGACATCTTCGTGCTCTGGCTCACCTTCGGCCTCACCGTCATCTTCGACCTCACCATCGCCATCGAAGTGGGCCTCATGCTGGCCTGCCTGCTCTGCATGCGCCGCATGGCCGAAACCACCCAAGTCAGTGTGCTGACCGACGACGATGACATCGACCCCACCGCCGAGACCGACCTGGCCGAGAACCCCAACATCGAGCATCTCACCATCCCCGAGCATGTGGAGGTGTATGAAATCAACGGCCCCTACTTCTTCGGCATCGCCAACAAGTTTGAAGAAGTGATGGTGCGCATGAAAGAACGTCCCATGGTGCGCATCATCCGCATGCGCAAAGTACCCTTCATCGACTCCACCGGCATGCACAACCTGCAGAGCCTCATCGGCATGTCGAAGAAAGAAGGCATCCAGGTCATCCTCTCCGGCGTGAACGACTACGTACACGGCATCCTCACCAAGAACGGCTTCAACGAACTCATCGGCGAGAACAACATCTGCCCCAACATCAACGTAGCACTCGAAAAAGCAAAGACATTCATCTGATGGCAACCAATCATCCGTGTTCCCTCGCCATCGTGGGCGGCGGTGCGGCAGGCTTCTTCCTGGCCATCAGCGCCAAGGAACTGATGCCCGAACTGGAAGTCACCATCCTGGAGCAGCAACGGAAAGTGCTGGCCAAGGTGGAGATTTCGGGCGGCGGACGATGCAACTGCACCAACACCTTTGCCGAGGTGAGCGACCTCCGGCAAGTCTATCCCCGTGGAGCCACCCTGCTGAAACGGCTGTTCAAGCAGTTTGGTCCTGCCGATGCCTACCGATGGTTCGAGGCGCATGGAGTGCCGCTCACCGTACAGGCCGACCAGTGCGTCTTTCCACAGGCACAAGACAGCCATGCCATCATCGACTGCTTCCTCCGCGAAGCCCGGAAACACGATGTCCGCATCCAGTTAGGCACCAAGGTGGAAGACCCCCAAGCCCTGCTGAGCAAGTTTGACTTCGTGGCTGTCACCACAGGTGGCATGACACCCCACCAACACGCCGCATGGTCATCTCTCCCTCTTGGGGGAGTCGGAGAGGGCTGTGTGCCCAGCCTCTTCACCTTCACCATCCAGGATGCTGCCCTGACAGCCCTGCAAGGCATCGTGGTGGAGCATTCCATTGTTCACATTCCCTCCACCCCCTTCCGCTCCGAAGGACCTCTGCTCATCACCCATTGGGGCATGAGCGGTCCCGCCATCCTCAAACTGTCCAGCCACGCAGCGCGCCACTTGGCAGAACAGCACTACCAGTCGCCTCTGCTCATCAACTGGACAGGCGAAAGCAACACCGAGGAGGTGAGACAACACATTATTTATAACATAGAGACCAACGCCCAGAAACTGATTGACAACCTCCACCCCTACGGACTGCAAGCCCGCCTTTGGGCTTACCTGCTGAACAAGGCACAGCTGCAAGGTCGCCGATGCAACGAACTGGGCAAACGAGGCATCAACCGCCTGGTCGAGTTGCTGACCAACGACACCTACACCCTCGCTGGCCGCAGTCCCTACAAGGACGAGTTCGTCACCTGTGGCGGCATCCCGTTAGACAGCGTCGATAAGACCACCCTCGAATCAAAAACCACCCCACACCTCTTCTATGCCGGCGAAGTGCTCGACATCGACGGTGTGACTGGTGGCTTCAACTTTCAGGCCGCCTGGACCACGGCATACGCAGTGGCAAAGGGGATAGAGAAAAAAAATTAGGAGATAAAACCTTCGTGCAACTGTTCTATGGGGAAATACAAGTCGCGATTCTTTCCCCATGCAATGTTTCCCATATCATCCAAAAAGAATTTCTTGAATTTCTTTTCATTTAAGTATCGTTCGTACTGTGGATGAGGGTTTTTCCTTATCCACGACCCTACGTCAAGCAACACCTCTGCACCATCATTGAACTTCAGCAAGACCTTTAGGTCACCTGCATAGGTTGCTTCATTGATTCTCAAATACTTCATTTCATTCTTTTTTTGATGGTTGTACACACTACCCTCTTCTTTTTGATGAAGAAGTTCACCCATTTTGCCACAATATTATCAGCATATTCTCTGACAAATGCCTCTGCCTGTCTTTTTTCCTTGGAAGAAAGAGGTGGGACACCTTTCTTGTCTCTCACATTGATATTTGAGACCGCTCCATTTTCCATAAGAATCTCAAAAACAGACTCATGATGGTCATGCTGAACATGAACGTGTATAGGATCATGCTCATTAGAATGGAAGAAAAACACAAATCCAAAATATCTGTATATATCGGGCATATCTTCTTCTATTTCTATAATTCGCTGCAAATATACAACATTTTTTCATTCGATGCAAGAGGTGGAAGACTGCCTTTTGCATTTTCTTCTGGAAATCAGGCTAAAAAATATGCGAAGCATACAAAACGGGCGGACACCCCAGAGTGGGATGTCCGCCTTTTCGTTGCTGTATGTTGGTACAGGAGCAGGCTTACTTGATAGCCTGACCTGCCACGTTGTACTTCTGACCGTTCTTGTAGATGACGATGCGGCCATTCTCGAACACCTTGCGGTTTCTCAGGCTGGTAGCCTCAGTCTGCAGGCCAGCGATGGCTGTTGGCCAATCATTGCCATAGGTCGAGAGCTTGAGGTTGTCCATCGAAACCCAGTTGGCGTTCGTGTTTTCAGTTCTGAAGCCAAACTTCACCGAAGTGTCATCGCTTTCCTTCTTGAAGCGAACAACATAGTGCTCAGGCTTTTCGTTGGCAGTAAAGAGAGACGCCTTGAATTCTTGGTCACCAATCTGAACGAAGAAGTAAGCACCTTCCACTGCTACTGAAGCGTCACTCTGCCAAGAGGCGATGAAATCACCCTCCAGTGCGTAAGCACCTGCAGGCAGTGCGCCCGTTGCCTGAGAGATTTCACCATCACCCAGCTTGAAGCCATTACCCCAAGCATTCACAAACTGTGAAATCTTCACGTCATCCTCCGTATCGTCCGTAGTGCCCATATCATTCGTGTAAGAAGCTGTTTCACGTTGGAGGTTCGAGTAAGTGCCAGAAGCGTAGTTGAGGTTCCAGCCCTCTGTGTCAGTGTCGAAGCTTGGGTTCACAATAATCATGCTGGTCATATCAACAGGTTCGCCCGTCGATGTGGCCTCATCCACCAGCTGCTTTGCCAACACCTGTATTTCGGCATCTTGAATCGCCTTGATGGCAGCCTGCAGTTCCTCAGTCATGGCCTTCACCTCTTCAGTGAGGCTCTTCACGCCTTCAGTGTCCAGTGCGGCAATCGCATCCTCATCCGTCTTAGGCTGCACTTCATCAGCATACTTCTTATATGCATCAGTATCTGCACCACCGTCAATGCTGATGATGTCAACAGCAGCAATATTCATATCATCGATAGCAGGTGTGAGTGCCTCCAAAGCTGTTTTGTTCGCCTGTGCGTCATTGAGGGCATTGATAACAGCATTCAATGCATCCCACATCTCATCCTCATGAGCCTCTAATGCCTGGGCGTAAGCAGCCTCACAAGCAGTACGGCAAGCCTTTGTAATCACATTCTCGTCGTTATCAAGGAATGCTCTCAATTCCTCCTGCTTCACATTCAGCACAGAATTGACAGCCTCAGGATCCTTACCCATATAGGTGAGTTTGAAGCCAGAGAAGAGGAACCAACTATTCTCCGCATCAGCCACTTTCTTACCATCAGAAGTGATACCAATCTTCATGTCCTCACCTTCATCTACCATGCCATAGGTTACAACCGAATAGCGTCCTGCCTTGAAAGCGATAGCAGCACCCACCATACAGTTTGGAATATATCCCCAATCGTAGCCACCATCAGCACCATTGTAGTCAAAACCATCAAACCATGTGTTAGATGGCCAATATGTGCCAGATGCAACGGCTGGACCAGGATAGCAGTTCACTTGATTGACAGCACTTTCATTCACAGGAAGTGCGTCACTCACAATATTCTCCACTTGAGTACGGAACTTATTCATGTAAAGATAGGTGTTCGTCTTCTCTGAACCATTGAATGATCCATTATTACCAGGACGTACAAAAGCATGAGTCTCAATCTTATAGAGGCCAGAAGGAGCATTCTTCACTGTCTGATAGAAATCAATAGTCGTGTTGAAACGCTCGGCTGTCATGTATTCGTTCAGACCACCCAGAGTTGCACTACCTGTCCAGCCATTGGTATTGTAAGTACCAGCCTTATAAGTACCATCTCCTTGTGGCACTGCCGTAGAACTACCAAAGTCTGGGTTCACCAGCAAACTTGTCATATCGGCACCTTCTACAGCACTGTTGGTGAGCGCCTCTTGCCAAAGTTCATCCACTTTCAATATATAGGCATCAGCCTCTTCCTTGGTCAGGAAAGGATATTGTTGAGCCTTTGTGGCCATGGTGCTGACGATCATTCCAACAGATGGAGTTGGATAGCCTTCCACCTCATCCTCGTTTTGGATGAATTCACCAAAAGCATCCATCTCATCACCTGCCATACCATTGTCAGTCGCTTCCGTATAGGCTTGCTCCCAAGCGCTTATCTTCTGATAGAAAGCCGCATGTATGGACACATTCTCTGTCAGCGTAGTCCAGGCAGCATCAGCGTTGGCAGCGGCCTCCTTGATGCCCTCCTTTGTCGAAGCAGCATTAAAGGCATCGACCGCGTCATTGTAAGCCTTGATGACTGTTGGGTTAGCCAAGGTTTCCTCCTCGTCTGCCTTCTCATAAGTGTAAGCAGCCTTATAGAGCTTCAGTGCGTTTTCCTCTACATTCTCATTGCCATAGTACTTCAGACTTACATTCTTCCATGAAATCCAGTTGAAGTTAGCGTCCTTAATTTCGAAGCCGAAGTCGATGTCACCACCTTCTTTCACAATGGCAATGATGGTGAAATAGTTCTTAGACCAAAGCACACTCTTGTTACCAGAGTAATAGATGGCAACCTGCTCCTGCATGTCAACCTTCTCATCGCCGAAATAGAGGTAAGCACCCTCGAAGGCATCCAACTTTCCAGCCTCGCTATAGACACGAGCATCCACCGTAAACTGATAGAGACCAGGGGCTGCACCAGCCAATGTCTGATGAATCTTCTGGTCGGAAAGTTTACCACCAGAGCCAACCCACACCTGACGGAATGGAGTCAGCATGTCGGTACCATCACCGCCATTGTTCGCTTCTGTTGACCATGTGTTCCAGGCGGAGCCGCCAGTAGTGCCAGAGCCAGTAAAGGTCTGTACCCAAGGTTCGAAGCCTGAAACAGTGCTTCCGATAGACTCGCTAAAATCGTATGGATCATCGAATGATGCAATGGAAGAGAAGTAGTTGTTGACGATGACCGTCACTTCAGATTCAGCAGCGTTCAGTGCCTCTGTCGTAGCGTCGATATTGTTATATACACTTTCAGGGCTTGAGAAGTCAAGCTCTGGGTATTTTTCTTTGGCTGCATCAAGTGCTTTCTTCAACGAAAGTACCGCAGCTAACTTGGTCTGAGCTGCTTGCAGTTCCTCTTTAGTGGAAGCGGTATTCTTGTAAACAGCCTCGATGACACTATAGTTGTAAGTTGGATTCTCCACCTTAGCATTTTCAATAGCAGCATTCAGCGACTGAGCAGCCATATACAGTTCTACCTGTGGCACAAGAGCTTCTCGCTCTTCAGGTGTGACGAACACCCACTCGTCCCAAAAATCGCCGTCAAAGGATGCAGCCTCAAATTCCTCGTTGTCCTCAGTGTAGGTGTACTTAGCATCAGGATTGTAGAAGTAAGTACGGGTATTTCCCTTCTTGCCTTCATAAATCTCTGCCACACCCAGAAAGGTTTCACCTATTGCCCAGTTCGCAAACTTGTAGGTGCCGTTCTCTTGCTTTTCAACAACCCACATGTCTGTGCCTGGATAAGCGTCGTTGCCAACAGCATTGCCCGCATCTACCCACTGGGCATCAAAAGCATTAGCTGAAACGTAGAGCCACGTCCCTTTCACAGATGGGTAGCAGCCAAAGTTCCAAGTACCCGAAGGCACGGTTTTCTCATCATCCTCATAGAGTTTAATCATGCGGATGGGATCACCTGTCGCATTGATGGAAGCGCGAGTGGTCCAATCGTTGCCTCCTGCAAAGAAGCCAACAGCTCCCTTATTGTAGAGATATTGCTCTGCCGAGCCGCTATCGTCCATGTCAACAGTGCTTAATGGCACGGGCTTAACCCACTGAGCAGATGCAACTGAACTCACAACAAGTGAAGCAAGAAAAAGTAAACTTTTCTTCATAATGAGTTTGTAATTAAAGAGTTAGTAAAAATAAAAAATTATAAAAAATTATATTCTTTCTCTGTCAAGGTAGTTTAGAGGCAGTTGAGCCTTTAATATCTTTAAGTAGTTTGGCAATTTGGGGGCAAAGTTACGGAGTAAGAAAGAAACAAACAAATTTTTTTTAAGTTTTTTTTTAGTTTTTTCCAAAATTCTTCAACAAAAAGAGTTTATATGTTTTTGCTCATCTACTTGAAATGCTTTTTTCTTGCTCCTTCGCCGCCAAGGCGGCTTGGAAAAACAATAATTACCAATAATTGACAATAATTTTATCCAATAATTTATTGGAACCAATCATTTTTTTATATTCATGAATAATTCGTGGTTAATTCATGGGAATTTATGTTAAAATAAGACATGAATTATCACAAATTAGCCACGAATTATCATAAATTATTGGAACCAATTATTGGGAATTGTTGGGAATTATTGTTTTTCGAGACACCGCAAGGTGTTGAGAGCCAAAAACATTCTTGCTCCTTCGCCGCCAAGGCGGCTTGCCGCAATCAAAGTTATTTCTTTTGCATCACCTTTACTTCACCTTTGTAAGTCACCCACACAGCATCGAAATTCTGGGCGTAGGCACTGTCGGCGAGGGAGGCAATCCTGCCAGTGTCAGCTTCTGCCAACTTGACACACTCGATTTGCTGGGGCCACTCATACCCTGTGGCATAGCGGACGGCCTCTCCCCATCCAAATGCCTCGTGCGGAATCACACAGAACATGGAATAGCGCGGATAGCCGTCATCCACCATCAGGAGCTTGACTTTTCGGGCAGGGTGCGTCGTCTTGTTGATGACCTGCTGTGCCATCTCATGCCCCATCCTCCCCGACTCATAGGCCTTCACGAGGTGGTGGGCATCGATGATGGTGGCAGACAGAAGCCAGAGAGCCACAGTGACCTTCAGACTTTTCGAGGAGGAAACATGATGGGCAAGATAGCCTATCGACAAGGCGGTAAAGGCTAAGCCTGCATACGTGTGCATGACCGTGAAGATGGTCAGCAGATGCATCGATGCGGCACAGAAGGCACAGAGCTGGAGTGCCCAGAACGGCAGGGAGGCGAGGTGCTTACGCTGACGAAGGAACAGTTGCACATAGAGGGGAACTCCAAGCACCAGCGTGAGACCGACCATCACCCCATTGCGGCTGGGCGCATGGAGCAGGCTGATGAAATCGACGGGAATCCATGTGAATGCAAGATACATGCCGAGGTTGCGGAGGCGTTGCATCATTCCCCCTTCGACATAGACTCCCCCTAATTCTGCCTGGTCTTGGGGCAGGCTGAAACGAAGCGTCAGGTAGCCCACACCGATGGCTGACAGGAAGAGCAGTTCTCTCCACGCCTGATGCGGGCTTTGTTGCTGGAAAACATAGAGAAAAAGGGGGATGATGACGAGAAAGCAGAGTGTGTTTTCCTTGCAGAGAATCGCCACAAAGAGAGTCAGCCCCATCCACATACGGCGATGGGCACGGTGGCTCATGGCGATGCGAAGGGTGAGCAGTCCCCACAATAAGGCATAGGCCTGGTTCACAGAGTCTATGTCCAGCACCGTGCCGAGCATGGCAGGAGAGAAATAGAAAAAAAGAAGGGTGATATTGGTGGCTTGGTGGCTCAAGCGTATCTTCTTCGCTATTCCCATGAGGATGAACGTGTTGAGCAAATGAGCCAGAAGGATGACGATGTGATTGAAGGTGGGGAAAAGCGCGAGGTCATGCCCGACAAGAAACCCCATCAGCCCATCGAAGGGACGCCAGTAGTTTTTGTAGGGTAAAATGAGGGAGGGGTCGAAATCCCCCACTTGTGGTTTGGTCAGATAGGTCCAGTCGTCAAACGTAGGCAGCAGGGGGATGACGACCGAGAAGATGAGGGGTTGGAGCAGGAGAATCCAGACGAGGGGATGCGTCCAAGGGAAACGCTGGGGTAATATCTTCAATCGCATAGGGGCTTGCAGACTTTGAATGATGAAAGATGATGCAAAGGTAATGAAAAAAAACGAATCACACACTCTCGCACTGGAATTCTTTCTCAAAACACAACGCCGTGCAAATTGCAATAGGAACGGCGTTCCATTTATAATTGAAATGGCGTACAATTTAAATATGTAACGGCGTTGCACGTAGGAGAAGCATTTTGTTCCACTTTTGTTTGGAATGGAAGCGATTTTTTTCGTATCTTTGCAGTGCAATAACGGACTATATTAACAAGTTTTTCTCACTAACTATTTTTATTAATCATCTATGAAGAAATCTTTACTTTTGGCAGTAGGAGGAGCCATCATGGGTCTTTCGCTGCATGCACAGAGCACTTTGCCAGTGCCCGTGTATCTGCTGGACTTTGAAGGTGCCACTCAGGTGGGCGACTTCGGCGGCATTCAGCATGGCGACGGTGCCATCGTGCAGTCGGAAGACACGTATTTCGGCACGTATTATCAGAACAACCCGAACTGGACGGTCTCCAGTGTGCGCGTGAACTTTCTGGAAGTGCCCACCACGGCGTGGAGCACCATCTACAACAAGGGAACAGCAGCACTGACGGTAGGCTTCTGGGTGAACGCCACGGTGGGCAACGAGAAGGGGTTCGGCAACTACTGGGGCCCTCTCTTCAATGGCTACAACGAGGGTGGATGTGCAGGTGCCACCTGGCCCTGCTCTTTCGAGGTGCGCTATGGCGGTCAGATTCACGGCAACAACAACGGCTCGTGGTATGACAACAACCACGATGACATCATGGCAGAGGTGATGAAATGGTCGATACAAAATGAGGTGAAGCCAGATTTTGCCGATAACTGGCACTACTTCACGACGGTGTACACCCAAGTGGACCAGGCCTCGATGAACTACAAACTGTATGTGGACGGTCAGTTGAAAATTGACCAAGACGAGACGGTGAGCGGCGGCGGGAACATGTGGGCACAAATGCCGAAGCTGGATCGTTTCTGCATCGGTGGCAACTCGTTCAACTGGCCAGACCCTGACAACGTCTATGCCTACGACGATGTGGCATTCTATGCCGAAGCGCTGAGCGAAGACCAGATTCAGCTGATTATCAATCTGAAACTGGATCAGCTGACGCCAGACGAGAAGGTGATTGTGGCACAATCGCAGGTGGAGAGCAGCAAGGTGGAGTTTGAGAACTATCTGACTGAACTTGACATGACCACATTCGCAACATTGACAGAAAACATGAACAACTGGTCGGGCGACATTGACCCGATGAGTTACGAAACAGTGGAGGCTTGCAACGAAATCATCAAGGAAATCCAGGCCAAGCGAGATGAAACGGAGGCTGTGGTGAAGGCATACGAAGAGGCTATGGCCTTGATTAGCCTCTACGACGTTTACCGTAACAATACGCTCTATGCTGGTACAACGGCATTTGCTGATGCCATCAGCACGGCTGAGGATGCCATTGCCGACCCCACTTCCACCGCAACGATTGCCGCAGCTGTGGAGACTCTGAAGGCGGAAAGGGTGACCTATGTGTTCACCCAGACGGGCGATGTGATTGACGTGACACGCGTCATTAGCTACCCGTGGTTCATCGAAGAGGCTTACGAGCCTACGGTGGACGGCGAAGGCCATGTGACGTATGCGGAAGGAGCTGCCAACCACCTGACGAAAGAGGGCTGGACCCTCAGCGCCTCTGACGCACTGAAGGGGGCTACCGACCTGGCAATCTATTTCACCAACGGACGTTCGACGGCGAACCTGTTCCACTCTTCGACGGTGGCGGGTGGCGTACTCGATGTACAGCAGACGGTGACGGGCCTGAAGGCTGGCTACTATGAACTGTCGGCCGACATGTCATCGACTTCGGCTCCCACCAACAACCATGTGTATGCTACGGCTGGCAGTGTAACCAAGGTGTCGGCAGTGCCCTCCAGCACGGCATACACTCCTTGGACAGATGATCACACTTGGGAAACCGTGACGACCGACAAGGTGCAAGTGGGCGAGGATGGCGTACTGACCATCGGCGCCACTGCCACCACAGACGGCACACAGTATAAGGGATGGTTCTGCGTGACGAACTTCCAACTGAAATACTACGGCACAGAGTATGACATGTCGGAGGATGTAACGGAGAAGAAGTCCGATGCTGAGTCGGCTATCGCACAGTTGATTCTGAAGGGCGACAAGACAAACGAACAGACTGAATATGAAGGAATTGTGAGGGATGCATCCTCTGATTATGAGTTGGTGTCGCAACTCACCGCTTTCATCGAGAAGGTGAACGGCATCTATGCCCAAGAGGAAGCCTTCAAGCGTGCTGACGACCTCACTGGCATGCAGGAGAAGGAGAGCGATGTCATTGTGGCTGGACTCTATGAGGCTGGTGCCACGGCTATCAAGAATGCGCTGGCTGCCGAGACTACTACGGTGAATGACCTGCCAGAACTGGAGAAGTACTATGCCGCAGTGGTTTACTATGCTCCCACCGTGAAGGCTGCCGAGACTTGGCCTTCAACGACGGTGACTGACGCGCTGCCATCTTACACGAGCATCGGCACAACCGCAGAGGCTATCCAGACAAAACAGGGTGAGCTGGTGGCGCTGATGAAGAGCACCATCCCGACCATGGAGGCTTCGGAGAGCGAACCGAAGGACATCACGGCACTGATTGGCAACGCTTCGTTTGACGGTGACCAGAGCACGGCTTGGACGACCACAATCGATGGCGGCACGACCAATGTGGCGCAGGCCGAAGTGGAATTCTACGACAACAACACGTTTGACCTCGCACAGGTGATTACCGACATGCCTAAGGGCACGTACAAGTTGATGGCTTCGGCCTTCTATCGCGACGGCAATGACTATGCCACCGTGGTGTCGAACTACACGACGAAGGCTACTGACGACTCTGGCGACGAGCCTGTGGAACTGGAGGAAACCATCTACGACCAGCATGCGAACGTGAAACTCTATGCGAAGTCTGCCACCTTCGAGAAGAAAAGCCCTGTGGTATCCATCGCCAGTGCTTCGCTGTCTGTGGGTTCTGAGGATAATTACAGTTATACGGACTACTACGGCAACGTGAACGAAGTGATGGACGGAAAGGACTTCTACAGAACGCTGGATTCCGAGGCTGACCCTGTGGTGTATTACCCCTACTGGATGTGGGATGCCTACGATATGGTGACGAACCGTGGCGCCTATGCCGACAACGAGGTGGTGTTTGTCATCGAGGAGGAGAAGCAGGACATTACGATCGGTGGCAAGAAGACGGCCCGCATCGCTGGCGACTGGACTATCATGGACAATTTCCGCCTGTTCTACCTCGGCCAGGAGATTCCTGTAGGCATTGAGGCGGTGAAGGAAGCCGCTGGCACCAAGGCTCAACGCAACGGCAAGTTCTTCGAGAACGGTCGCATCGTCATCTACAAGGCTGGCCAGAAATTTAATGTGGCTGGGCAGGTCATCAAGTAAGCAACAGACTGAAAGAGAGAAAGAAGTGGCGGATGTCCCATGAGGGTGTCCGTCACTTTTTTGTCTGTTTGTTTGGCAGGGAAATGGAAAAGGCGTACTTTTGCAGCATGAATGAATTGTACAGAAAGATGAAGCAGCTGCTCGTGGAGGGCGGCATGGAGGCAGGCGAGGCACAGGCTGTCGCCCTGCTGATGCTGGAGAAGAAATGGGGGTTGACGGTGACGGAAGTGCTGAGTGGAGGAGGAAGAAGAGGAAGAGGAGAAGGAAAGGGGGCTGCGATGACATCGCAGCAAACAGAACAGGAGGAAGAGGAGGAGATGCTGGCCTTGGTGAGGCGGGTGGCTGGGGGTGAGCCTGTTCAGTATGTGCTTGGGGAAGCTGAGTTTTGTGGCATGGAACTGAAGGTGAGGCCGGGTGTGCTGATTCCAAGGCCAGAAACAGAGGAGTTGGTGGCATGGGCTGTGGAGGAAGGAAAGCGGTTCGCTGACAATTTGACTGAAGGGAAGAACTGGAACAGGCAGCGCGTGCTGGACATAGGGACGGGCAGCGGCTGCATCGCCCTCGCATTGGCTCGGCAGTTGGCCGGGGCAGATGTGGAAGCCTGGGATGTGAGCGAGAAGGCCCTGGAAGTGGCAAGAGAGAACGGAGAGAAAGTGGGAGTGCAAGTGAGATGGAAACGGATGGATGTGCTGGATAAATTAGAGGCACCCTCACCGTTCTCCCTCATCGTGAGCAACCCACCTTATATCTGCGAGGAGGAGAAGGGGGAGATGGAGGCTCATGTGCTGGAGCATGAGCCTGAGTTGGCACTTTTTGTGCCGAATGAGGATCCGCTGCGGTTCTACCGAAGGATTGCGGAGCTGGGAATGGAGGGGCTGCTCGTGGAGGGAGGGGCGATGCTCTTCGAGGTGAATCGCCGGTTCGGACAACAGGTGGTGACGATGCTGGAGGGGATGGGATATGAGGAGGTGGAACTGCGAAAGGACTTTTTCGGTAATGACCGCATGGTGAAAGCAATAAAAAGAGGCTATTTTTCGTTATAAAAAAGAAAAAAAAGAAAAAATGGGAAGGATGAGACTGAGGGGGTGGCTGGTTGCCCTCTGCTTGTGGGCTTGCATCGCACCGATGCAGGCGAATGACGGATGGACGATTTATGCGTCTTACCATAACGCCACGAAGGCGGTGAAGGCTGATTCGCGTATCTTTGTGATGGCGAACGGCAACTTGTTCAGCTATGACACCGATGATAAGGTGGTGGAGCTGTATGACAAGGCGCACGGACTGGGCGACTTTGGCTTGTATGACATCGCCTACTCTTCGGCGGCGAAGGCGATGGTGTTGCTGTATGAGAACGGCAACATCGACCTGCTGAGCCTGAACGGCCACACTTGGAACATGTCGGACCTGAAGCGGAAGAATCTGAGCGACAGGACGCTTAACGAGTTGACGGTGGTGGGGAGCGAGGCCTTGATCAGCACAAATTCGGGTGTGGCGCTGATTGACCTGAATGAGGGTTACTTTGTGGATTTCTACTCATTTGAGAGCAAGGTAACCAATGCCACAATCCAAAACGAGAAAATCTATGTCAAGACGGAGAAGGAGGTGATGGAGGGCGACCGAAAGCTGAACCTGCTGGATGCCAGCAACTGGAGAGCGGTGCCTGCCAACACGGTGACGTTCGGCCCGACAGCAGAGGAGAAGGCTGAAGGAGAGACACTGCTGGAGCAGATGAAGAACATTGTGCCCAACTCACCTGTCAGGAACTATTCGTACCACCTCTACACTCACGGAAACCGCTTGCTGGTGGCGGGTGGAAACTTCTACTACCCAGGTGTGGACTATACGGGTACGGCGATGAAATATGAGAATGGCAAATGGACGGCGTTTGACGAACAGGAGGCCATCGCATTGGTAGGCGAAAGGGGGTATCTGAATGTGACGGACGTGGTGCAGGACCCGAACGACTCGGAGCACCACTGGTTGGGCACGATACGTACAGGCATGTATGAGTTTCAGGACTATAAACTAAAAAAGCACTATACCTACGACAATTCTCCCCTCACAAGCATTCTGCCGGAGAATGCCCATGCAGACTGGTATGTGCGTGTGACGGGACTTGCCTATGACCCTGATGGCAACTTGTGGATGATGAACAATAGTTGCGACACCATTGCACGAGTGCTAAAAAAGGATGGTACATGGACATCACTCTATTTTGAAGATATAAAAAGAAACACCACTTTCGACAAAGTCTTTTTTGACCGACGCGGGTGGATGTGGTCAAACAGCAGACGCGATGCCAACGAGGGGCGCACGGCTGGTATTCTGGTGATGAACTACAACAGCACCCTTTCGACCAACAAGGATGACAAGTATAAGTTCATCAAAACTTTTCATAATCAGGATGGTGTGAGTTATGACCCTACGTATGTGTATTGCATCACGGAGACATTGGACGGAAGTATCTGGATTGGCACAAACTTGGGACTTTTTGTGAGTGAAGAGCCGGGCAAAGTGTTTGACAACGACTTCTACCTGAGTCAGTTGAAGGTGTCCCGCAACGACGGCAGCAATCTGGCGGACTATCTGCTGAATGCGGTGAGCGTGAAGTGCATCACCATTGACGGAGGTAACCGCAAGTGGATTGGCACGGTGGATGATGGGGTGTATCTCATCAGTGCTGACGGCATGAAGACTATCGAACGGTTCACGACAGAGAACAGTCCGCTTATCAGCAATGAAATCAACGACATAGCCATCAATGGCGAGACGGGCGAGGTGTTCATCGCCACCACGAAGGGACTGTGCTCCTATCGCGGCAATGCGACCGACCCGGCCTCTTCCATGAACAGCGACAACCTGAAGGTGTTCCCTAACCCTGTGCGCGAAGACTATCAGGGAGATGTACACATCACGGGACTAATGTACAACTCGGACGTAAAGATTGTGAGTGCGGCTGGAAAACTGGTGGCTGAAGGCACAAGTGTGGGTGGCGAATTTTCGTGGGACTGCTGCCACCAGAATGGAAGAAAGGTCAACTCTGGTATCTACTATGCCCTGTGTACGGATGAGAACGGAAGCAAGGGGGCTGTGGCGAAAATTTTGATTGTCAGATAAAAACTCTCTAAAATGAAGACTCTTTTCCTTCAACTTTTCTTCTGCCTTGTTTCTTTTTCCTCTGTACTGGCCCAAACCACCAACTATCGTCAGCAAGTGGAACAATTGGCATTGCCAATCCTAAATATACATACGGTAAATAACGAAGAACCCACTTGCGAATATGTAGCACCTCCCGAAGGTAGTATGGGTGCCAGCATACGCAATGCGACTAAAGTTCCTGCACAAATAGTAACCACACTGCATCAGGACACTTTATATGATAGCGGGCCTTATAAAAAAAGAGAAAGTGGCACGACCATCAAGATACGGGGAAACACCAGTGCTTATGCCGACAAAAAACCATACAAGTTGAAGTTGCAAACTTACACAGACTTCCTCTACACAGACCATAAACATGCAGACCGAGATTGGCTTCTCCTCCCGTTCAGCCTCAAGAAAGTGATTGGATTCAAGGTGAATGAACTAATAGGCATGCCGTACACTCCTAATTATCAGATTGTCAATGTCTTCATTAACAACGACTATCGAGGTCTTTACATGCTGACAGAATCTGTCAGCAGGAATCCAGAATGTCGCATCAATATAGAAGAAGAGGAAGGCTTTATTACAGAATTAGACCCATATTGGTGGAACGAGAACTGCAATATCTCAACAATTCTCCACCAAGATAAGCGATACAGATATACATTAAAATATCCTGATACTGATGACATAAGTCTTCAGCAACTGGACTATATCCAGAACAGTCTTAACCAAATGGAAACAGCCATAGCAGAAGGCACTTATTCCACTCTCATTGATGTAGAAACTTTTGCCAAATGGCTATTGGGGCAGGATATTCTTGGAATTTGGGACTCAGGAGGTTCTAATCGTTTTTTTGCAAAATATAATTCTTCGCCATCCTCTCCCATTTTCATCCCCTGCATGTGGGATTTTGACACAATGGCAAAGACACCTGAGAAATGGGCTCGAATACATGGGGAAGATATTTATTATTCTGTCCTCATGAATTCGTCCAACACGACTTTCAGCCAAACATATCAAACTCTCTGGAATCAACAAAAATCTACAATCTTCACACAAATCTCCACGTACCTCACCCAACTACCCACAACATCAACTTGGGCTTCCCTAAGCACATCTTGGCTGATTGACCAACAACGTTGGGAAAATGCCAACAATTCAACATTAGAGGAAGAAAAACAAATCATTAAAGAATGGTTTGACAGCCGCTATAGTTGGCTTGATAATGCCATTCAACAACTACCAACCAGTATCAATACACCTAAACAAGCACAAGTACCCACACGTTTCTACACCATTTATGGCATACCTATCAACACCCCAAAATCTTCACAAAGCCTCCCTCGCGGACTATACATTTACAACAATAAAAAAGTCCTTATTCATTAAAGTTACGACAAATATTTACATATGAAGATAAAGAATGCCTTTCTCTATGCCATACTGATGACCGTCTGCACAACACTTCAGGCTCAATCTTCTCGCGAATACAGGAAGATGTCGAGCATGGTGCGTATGGCGGCACGCACGACCAGCCACACAAGAAGGGCAATGGGCACTGAAAGGGGGAAGAGTCCACACATCTGCGCCTTGGTGCGCATCAACGGAAAGACCCGCGATGCCCATGCTGTGCTGGCTGAGCATGATAGCCGTGCCTTGGCACAATGGGATGACATCTATGCTGCCGAAATCCCTGTAGATAGGCTTTCTGAGTTGGCTACCTGTGCCAGCGTGGAACGCATCGAAGCCAATGAGCCTTGTTCCATCCTGGTCGATACGACCGCCGTAAAGGTGGGGGTGAAGACGGTGCGAGAAGGAACAACGGACATTCCTGCCTATGACGGAACAGGCGTGGTGATAGGCATCGAGGACATCGGTTTCGACTTGACGCATCCCAATTTCTACAGCAGAGACTTCAGCCGCTACCGCATCAAACGCCTGTGGGACCAAATATCGACTGACACGCTGAACAGCACGTTGTGTGTGGGGAGGGACTATGTGGACGAGGCTTCGCTGCTGGCATTGCAGCACAGCAGGGACGGACAGTTCCTGACACACGGCACCCACACGGCGGGCATTGCGGCGGGCGGCGGTGCCGAAGGTCCTGACGCCACCTCTGACTATATCGGCATGGCGCCCGAGGCAGACCTTTGTCTGGTGGCGAATGCGACTTCCAACAATGCGGACCTCATTAACAAAGACCTCAAATACAAATACACGAGTGCGGTGGATTTGCTGGGTTTCCAGTACATCTTCGATTATGCCGAATCGGTGGGAAAGCCCTGTGTCATCTCGTTCAGCGAGGGTCATCATGCGTCGATGTATGACGAAGACCAACTGTATTATGAGGTGCTGGACAAAATGGTGGGACCTGGACGCATCATCGTGTCTGCCGCTGGCAACGAAGGGAGGGAAAAAACCTATCTGCACAAAGAGGCTTCGGCTGAGAAGGTGGGGACATTCATCTATGCGCCCAAATACTTTCTTTCCCTCCTTCGGTCGTATGACCCCCAGAAGAATATGTGTGTCCGCATGAAGTTCTATCTCACAGGAAACGATTCGCCCTTGACTTACACGATGACGAGCCAAACCGTGTATGACACCCCTGACAGCCTGTATCGTGACACCCTCATGGTGGATGGAAAAGCGCTTTATGCGGTGGCAATGGGGGCTTACCCCAACTACTATGATCCGGAGCAAACGGCTTTTGAACTGATGATAGAGGACTTGGTGAACAAGGCGAACGTAGGGAGAAACCAAGCCCCTGTGTCCATCGAGTTGTTAGGAGAGGGCACGGAGATTGAGATGTTCAAATATATAGGTAGCATGGTGACCAACAACCTCGATCCGACCCTGAATGATGCCACCAACGGGTACAGCATCCTGGCACCCTCTTGTGCCGAGAGTGTCATCAGCGTGGGTGTCAGTATCTACCGGACAGGTGTGACCAACTATCTGGGCAAATGGATGCATGTGGAAGAAGGGACGGACGGGGTGCGCTGCACGATGAGCAGCATAGGCCCGACACTGGACGAACGCATCAAGCCCGACGTAATGGCTCCCGGATGCAATGTCATCTCTTCCTACAGCACTTGGTATCTGGAAGATCATCCCAATGCCTATGACATCACGTGGGATGTGCGCCATTTTGAGTATGCAGGACGCACCTATCCCTGGAACTCGAACAGCGGCACTTCCATGTCCTCCCCTGTGGTGGGAGGCATCATCGCCCTGTGGCTACAGGCCAAACCCACGTTGACACCACAAGAAGTGATGGAGGTGATTGCAGCCACCAGCAGACATCATGACCCTTCGCTCACCTACCCCAACAACCTGTATGGATATGGGGAAATCGATGCCTACAAAGGACTGTTATATGTGCTGGAACTGGACAAGACGGGCATCATCAGCACCGAAAATCCTCATTCGGCACGAATTAGCCTGAAGGGGAACAGCCTCTTTGTGCATCTGGAACGGCCTGCCCCATTCCCCGCACAGCTCTCGGTCTATAGCTTGACAGGCCAGAAAGTGCATGAAGCCCGTCTTGCCGCTGGAGAAAGCACTTGCTCCGTACCGCTGCCCGCACTGGCAAGTGGGGTGTATGCCGTTCAACTGAACACGGGATGTCCTGACACCACGGGTTCTTCTCTCATTAGGATTAGATAAGAAAGATGGAAAAGAAGAATCTCATCTCGGTCATCGTATGCACATACAATCAGGAAGATACCATCGGACGAACGCTTGACGGTATCTTACGGCAGGAATGTCATGTACCCATCGAGATTCTTGTAGGAGAAGACTGCTCCACCGACCGCACCCTGGAGGTGTGTCAGCAATATGCGGAGAAGTATCCCGAAGTGGTGCGCCTGTTTGCCAACCGCCCCAACAAGGGTATCGTCGATAACTATTTCGATTGTCTGCTGGCAGCCCAAGGACGATACATCGCGGATTGTGCAGGGGATGACGAATGGAGCGACCCGAAGAAACTGGAGAAGGAAGTGACGCTGCTGGAAGAGCACCCAGAGCTGACCCTTGTGCATACCGACTACCTGCACAGAGATGCTGAAACGGGGAAAATTTTTTCACCACACCCCCACCCTTGCCATCACATAGCCAAAGGCGAAACAGAAGTGGTGGACGGGCAGGAACTGGTTGTTCCCATCCTGACACAGCTGGCACGTCCCATCATTCACCTCTGTACAGCCATGTACCGCACGGAAGTGATACTCAAGGCCTACAACCAGCACCCTCAAGTGATACGGAACAAGAACTATGATTGTGAGGATGTGCAGGTGTGCTTGTTGCTGGCAATGGCTGGGAAAGTGGCTTACATCAACGAACCCACCCTCTATTACTCCATCGGTGGAAAAAGCATCTCTTTCACGCACAATGAAGAAAAGCAGTTCCGTTTCGTCATGCACACCACCCAACTGGACTTCGACCTCTCCCAGACCTTCCACATCAAGGACGAACGATTGCGACGTTATTTCGAGTACCGCACCTATGCGCTGCTCATGCATGCTTTCCGCGCCCACAACAAGACTTTACGTGCCGAGGCACTCAGGAGCCAGAAAGCATGGGGGATAAACCTCAACAGACAAGCACGAGTGGTGAAATGCGTCACGGGAGTACCTTTACTATGGTCGATTGCCCTCTGGGTCAGAAGACTTTTTGTTTCCAACACCCATTGACCGCCATGAAAGAGAAACCCGACATCGTAATTCGCCTACATTCAGGGTTAGCCAACCGAATGTTTCAATATGCTTTCTATCTTTATCTCCAGAAGAAAGGCTATCGGGTGTGGGTAGATGACCGAAATTTCCGAAAAATTCATGCGCACGAACAAGTGGATTGGCAGCGCATCTTTCCCCAAGCCACGATGATGGAAGCCCCCAAAAGAATCATCTTCCATTATGGCGGCGGCGGCGATGTCTTCTCCAAAGTCAGAAGAAACATCCCCCATGCCAGCCGAGTGTGGTGGCGCATCAAAGACCCCACATTCCGCATTCCCAACAAAGACGAACTCAAAGAGCGTCCCTACTTGATTGGCTACTTCCAACGAGCCAGCATGGTGGAGGAGGTGGAAGAACAGCTGCGGCAGGACTTTCGGTTTGCCCCTTTCACCCCCAACACCAAGAATGAAGAATGGGCAACCCTGATGGCTCAGGAGGAATCAGTGGGCATCCACATTCGCAAAGCCCACGACTACATGTCCCTGCCGTGGTTTGAAAACACCTGCACAGCTGAATACTATGCCCATGCCATCGACTACATGAAACAACACTTGAAGAACCCTCGTTTCTTCCTTTTTGCCGATGACCTCACATGGGCGAAGAAACACCTGCCTGAAGGCTGCGAATGGGTGGAAGGGAACCCTACGGCTGGTTGGGGAAGTCACTTTGACCTGCAACTCATGAGCTGCTGCAAGCATAACATCATTGCCAACAGCACCTACAGCTGGTGGGCAGCCTTCCTGAATCAGAACCCCAACAAACAGGTGGTCATGCCTGCCCATTGGTTCAATCCGAAGCTCTATCCCCAACCCGACAATGCCCTGCAAGCTAAGGGATGGGTCATGCTCGACTGAACACCTCCAAGATTTGCCGTGCAATCATGTCGGGTGCCACTCTTTTCCGCAAGGCTTCACACCATTGAGGATTGAAATCGAGGTTCATGACCTCTTGCATGCGCTGAGACAACGAATGTGCATCACCCTTTTCGGCAATCAGGCAAGCCCCATCCGTCAGGGCATTCTGCGGTATCGCATCGGTTGTAACTACAGGAATGCCCGTACTTACCGCCTCCATAATGACCAACCCCTGTGCTTCACTCCGCGAGGCCAGCACAAGCGCATCCGACTCGTAAAGCAAGTTGCGCACACCCTTCTTGTCCAGTTCACCATGAAAAATCACATTCTCCATCCCAGCAAAGAGTTGCCTCATCGCGGTGCTTGTCGTTTTTTTCCCTGCAATGTGCAGTTCCACGTCCACACCTTCCTCTCCATTTTTCTTCATGCCCCTCATGGCTTCAGCCAAAACGTCATACCCTTTCCTTTCCACATCGCCGATGGCCAGACAGCAAAAACGGAACGGACGATGTGCGTGGTCTTTTCTGGGCTTATAAGCAAAGAAATCCACATCTATAATATTGGAAACAGGAGTGAAGGGGTATCCCTTGCCGAAGAAGGGAGCCAAATCATCCACCAGTTCGGCTGACACAGGAATGACCTGACGGGCATGCTCGTAGGTTTCTTTTAGCAATCGTTTAGCCCACTCTGCCTTGTACCATCCCTTTCCATAATTCGCCTCGAAAATGCCAGACGGAAGATGTTCGGTGATGAAAAAAGGGATTCCCTCCTTTTCAGCTATCATCCTTGCTGCCACTCCCGCCCACTGGCAGCAATGGGCATGCAGCACATCTGGACAGCCATACCGCAACCTGTACTCCTCATACATCTCCTCCACGATGCGGCACCACCGCTGCTGATTCCTGCGAATCACACGAGGTGTCGCCTTCATGTAACAACGATACACCTCCACACCATTCATCAGCTCCCACCAGCGGTCATGACGTGCCGTGAAGTAGAAAGACTTATCGACGGATGCACCCAGTTGCACACAAGCCAGCATGCGCACCTCGTTGCCTTGGGCTTGCAGGGCACGAGCCTGTTCGAGGGCAAAGAGACCGCCATGAGGAGGGAAGAAGGAGGGGATTTCGAGGATATGCATGAGAGTTAGGAGTTATTTAATAGAGAATTGAAAAGTGTGAATTGAGAGTCAGGAGAGTATCAAACGGGTATAGAGATTGAAAAATGCGTATTTCCATTCATTGTGCCAATGGAGAGGGAAGTAACCCAACTGCCTCAGAGCGGCTGTGATTTCACGTCTGAAGGGGCGGGGATGCCGTTGGCGAAGCAACACTCGCAGGGTATCGACAGCGAGGTAGTCGAGTTTGTACTGCATGCTGGTGCGGATTTTGGAATCTTTCTGTGCCAACGCCTCCAGATGCTGTAGGGCTTTGACCATATCGCGAAGCCTTTTCTGCTGCTTTTCTCTGTCAGCGGTGGTGGTGATGCTCTCACGGCGAAGAATGCGTTCGTACCAATCTATGTTCAAGGCGACGAACGTGTCAGCGAGGGCAAAGGCATGAGGGGTGAACTCCTCATCCTCGTGCAACATTCCCTCCACAAACCCAAGGTGATGCTCCCGAAGAAATGTCGTGCGCCACAGATACCCCCATGCACAAGGTTGAAGGTTACGTCCCTGCATGAAAGCACGGGCACTCATCACCTTTTCATAGTCAGGCACATACCGCCTATATGGATTTCGCTTTCCTGAGAAGTCCGTCTGATAGAGGTTGACCCCATAAATGTCGGCTTGATACTTCTCCATCATCTCCACAGGCACCTTGGCGGCAAACAAACGGTCATCTGCATCGACAAAACACAAATACTCGCCCTGCGCCCTTTTCATGCCCACATTGCGAGCCGCTCCCAACCCTCGGTTCTCTTGAATCGTCACCTGCAAATGGGCATGTCCCTGCTGATAATTCGCCAACAAGTTCGCTGTCCCGTCGGTGGAACCATCGTTCACCACGATGACCTCAAAGGCTCTGCCATGCGTGTCGAGGCGGTAGATGCTGTCGAGACATTCCTTCAGGTAAGGCTCGGCATTGTAGGCAGGAATGATGAAAGAAATGAAGATGTTGTTCAAAAGAATGAGAGAATTAAAAAGTTAAAGAATGAGAGAACTAAAAGCCTCAGGGGGTTAGGAGGTAATTCTTTTTCGGCGATAAGCCCTTTTTCGGAGTGCCCATTGAATGAGCCACAGCGGATAGAGCCACACGTTCAGCACCACAGAGAGGGCACTCTCGCCTGATCGACGCAATTCTTGCCAACAAGTTCGAGCATCTTGCCACTCGCCTTTCATGAAACTGAACACCAATGGGCGGTAAACCCGCTTGTAGCGATAGGGAAGACCTTGCTCGGCAAAGAAGCGGTTCGCTTCTGCCATCACCCTCGTATAGTCTTTTTTCCGTTCTGAGGATATCCGCTTGCCCACACTCCTCTGGCGGTCACACACACAATAGCACACCCGTTCGTCCACCATCACCTTCGTGGCATGATGCCCCACGCAGTAGGAGAACCGCACGTCGTTCAGGATGAGGGATTCATCGAAGGCAAGACCATTCCTCTCTATCAAGTCCCTTCTCACCAACTTGCACCACGGTTCGCTATGCTGATAGCGCAACAGCTGTTCACGAACCTTCCCTTCTTGTGCCATCATCCAATTCAGACGGTCAGCTCTCCAGGAGGGCATCCCCGTATCGTCATCCACCGACTTGGCACCAAAGAAGACGAGGTCAGCCGTTTTCCAGTGTTCCTGTTGGTCGAGCAACCCATCCAGCGCATCGGTCAGGAAGCAGTCATCAGCATCGGCGAAGAACACCCACTCCCCCTTTGCCCTCTTCAATCCCTCATTGCGGGCAAATCCTCCACCCCGATTGCAGGGCAGCATCACGAACTCCACCGCAGGAAACGCTCCTTTGAGGTCATCCAACTGAGTCGCACATTCCGTTCCGCTCGCATCATCAACGACCACTACCTGCAGGTCATTGCGTACAGGCAGCGACCGCAGTAACCGCTCTAACAGTTGCGGCTGGTTTTGATGGGGGATGATGAGGGTGAACATTTTGGGGGGAGTTGGAGGGGGCTTTATTCTTGTTAGGAAGAGGATTTATTCTTGTATATAAATGCGTTGAACTCTGTTGCTGATGCCTGTCAGCACCTCGTATGGAATGGTGCCAAGGGCATCGCTGAGCACAGTGACAGGCAGATGGTCGCCAAATATTTCCACTTGGTCACCCTCCTTGCAGTCGATGTCGGTCACGTCAATCATGCAGACATCCATGCAGATGTTGCCCACATAGTCGGCTTTCTGCCCATTCACCAGACAATAGCAACCCCGATTGCCGAGATGACGGTTGAGACCATCGGCATAGCCAATTGGAATGGCTGCAATGCGGCTGTCACGTTCCAAGACGGTGCGACGCGAATAACCGATGCTGTCCCCCTTCGGCACATCACGAATCTGTAGGATGGTGGTCTTCAGTGTCGCTACATTATTCAATATATGGTTGTTGCGTGCATTGATGCCATAAAGTCCCAAACCCAGACGCACCATGTCCAAATGATATTCGGGGAAATGCTCTATGCCAGCAGAATTGCAGATGTGACGGATAATCTTATGGGAATAAGCAGCCTGCAACTGACGGCTGGCACGGTCGAAGAGGTCGAACTGACGATGAGAGAAGGCATCGAACTCATCGCCATCGCTGCCCACGAAATGGCTGAACACCGAACAAGGCACCAAAGCCGACTGCCTGTTCAACCGCTCAATCAGACGCGGCATGTCCTTTTCAGGATTGAAACCCAACCGATGCATGCCCGTGTCGAGTTTGATATGGATGGGGAAGTTGGTGATGCCCTCCTTCTCCGCAGCATAGATGAGTTGCTCCAGCAGGTCGAAACTGAACACCTCAGGTTCGAGGCTATAGTCGAACAGCATCTTGAACGAGGTGGTTTCCGGGTTCATAATCATGATGTTGGCAGTGATTCCCGCCTCGCGAAGGTCTGCCCCCTCGTCAGCCACAGCCACAGCCAGATAATCCACCCCATTGTCCTGCAACGTCTTGCTCGTCTCCAACGAACCCACGCCATACCCACTTGCCTTCACCATGCACACCATCTTCGTCTCAGGTTTCATAAAACGGCGATAATAGCGCACATTGTTGACAAGGGCATTGAGATTCACCTCCAAGATGGTTTGGTGCACCTTCAGCGTCAGGAGGTCGCTCACCTTATCGAAACGGAACTGACGGGCACCCTTGATGAGCACAAACTCATTGCGCAGCTGTTCAAACACCTCACTGCGGATGAGCGCATCAGTGGTGCGGAACATATAGTGCTCCATTGGGAAATACCCCTCACAAGCCATCAGTTCCTCGCCCACCCCAATCACTTTCTCTATACCGCGAGAGGCAGCCATCTGTGCCACACGCGAATAAAGGCTTCGGGGTGATTCTCCACTCTGAAGAATATCGCTGAGAATCAAGGTGCGATGCTGTTTCTTCGTTTCCGGACGGCGGCTCATGAAATCGAGGGCAATGTCCAACGACTGCACATCAGAGTTATAGGAGTCGTTGATGAGCGTACATCCATTCTTTCCGTCCTTCACTTCCAGACGCATCGCCACAGGTTCCAAACGGCTCATACGCTCGCATAAGACAGAGAGCCTCTCTGCCCTACGGGCATCTTCCCCGTGAAAGGGGATACCATCCGGATGGTTCATCCCCCCTTGGGGGGACAAGAGGGGGGCTTTCTCCACCGCCAACACAGTAGAGAAGCAAGTGATGGAGTTTTCGATGGAGGCATCATCAATGAAAGGAATGGTGTATTGCCCCACTTGTCCTTGATATTCAAAATGGATGGTTGCATGATGATTGTCTTTTTCCACCTGACGCACCTGCAACTTCACACGTTTCACCTCCTCAGGCAAGGTTTCAGCACACTGCTGGATGGAGGCATCCTCCGAGTTGAGAACCAATGTCTTGCATCCCTTGAAAAGCTGCATCTTCTCAGCACACTTGATGCCATAACTCATAAAATTCTCCTGATGCGCTGCACCCAAGTTGGTCATGACACCAATGGTGGGTTTCACGATGCGTTCCAATTTCGCCATCTCTCCGGGTTGCGAAATACCTGCCTCGATAATGGCGAGGTCATGATGAGGATTGATGAGCCACACGCTCAAAGGCACACCCACCTGACTGTTATAGCTGCGAGGTGAGCGGCACACGTTGAAATCGGGCGAAAGCAGCTGATACAGCCACTCCTTCACCGTTGTCTTACCATTCGAACCCGTGATGCCGATCACTGGAATGTTCAACTTGCTGCGATGATAAGCCGCCAAGTTCTGCAAAGCCTGCAAAGGAGACTTCACCACAAGGAAATTGCAAAGTCCCTTCCCTTCCTCCCCCCAAGGGGAAGTGTTGCCATCCGGATGGTTCATCCCCCCTTGGGGGGACAAGAGGGGGGCCTCCTCCACCACAAAGTTGCGCACACCTCGACGGTACAACTCATCTATATACTTATGTCCATCGTTCTTCTCTGTCCGCAAAGCAAAGAAGAGCGTCTCCTCTGGAAAGCAAAGGCTTCGGCTGTCAATCAACAGCCAATTGATTTTTGCCTCTACTGTTCCTTTTCTCTCTGCGCCAATCACTTGCGCAATTTCATCAATCGTGTACATCTTTTTGAAAACTTAAATCTTCACTCTCAATTATCAATTATATTCCGATGTTGGCTCTTTCGCCACTCTTTCGTTGCTTTCGCCACAGCATCTTTGGTTTTATTATCTAAGTAAGTGTCTTGGAATCGCTGCCAAATATACTCCACTGCCTTCTCGGAGGGATGAATCATATCATCGGCATAGAAGCGGTAGTCACGCAATTCATCTATCATTATTTCGTAGGAGGGGAAATAGCCGCATTTACTATTGGGCAACTGACCATTGACTATTTCATCCACAGCTTGGAGCAGAATCCCCTTTGAAATCTGGTTCACATGATAGCCGTCGCGCTTATGGCGGATAGGGCTGACCGTAAAGATGACCTTCAAATTCGGGTTCACACTTTCCAGCAATTGCAGGAGCATCTGCCATTGGTCAACGATGTCGTAGGCGTTCAGGCGTTCGCGCACAAAAAGGTTGTCCGGCTGTTTATGGCAGTTGGCAACCAGCATGCCCGTCTCCTTCAACCGATAAATGATGGCTGTTCCCAACGTGACAATCAGCACATCGGCACCACGCAAGAAATTCGCCACCTCATGTGTGGTACGGTTGATTCGTGCCACCAGTTCCGCAAGGTCTGCGGAAGAGAAGTTACTATGATGCATCCACGAGTGCCACACACCGTCCATCTCTCCCCGAATCAGTTCTGCCGACTCTGCTGCATATTCCCTCTCGCTGATACTTCTCAACAAGCTGGCGGCAATGCTGGCAGGGTTGTAGAGGGTGCCAAAGGGATTGACCCTTGCGTCGAAACCTCCACGCGCCATCCTCTGCCCCACCTCGTCGGCGAAGCACGACCCTATCAGCAGCACTTTCGCGCCTGCCTCCATCTTCCATTCCGACTGGGGAATGTCTATGCGTGTCATCAGTTCCATCAATGCCGTGCGCGTTTCTTCACATACATGTCCGTCACGAAGTCGATGCCGAGGATGCCATTCAGGTAGTAGGCCACGCAGGTGTCGCCCTTTTCCATCGGCTCGAAGTAAGAGAGGGTGCTTTCGGAGTCAACAATGCCCACTTCCTCATTGTCGAGGAACTCGAAGACGAGTTTGCTGTCGTTATCGCTCATGAGGATGACGGCCGTTCGTTCGACAGGTTCGTCGTTCTTCGCATACCGGTAGCTGATGCTCTCGAAGGCGGCATTGAAGCAGACGGCTGAAAGGAAGATCAGCAGCACAAAAGCAAGGGCGATGAGCACATACATGCGGATGCTTTTCCAGAAGATGCAGATGACGCCTGGACAGCAGAGCGCACCCGTGACGACTGCCGCCACATCGGGAATGGTGTCGCCCACCGAATTGAGGACGATGATGCCATCGGGAACCGACCCTGAAAACACCAGCATTCCCACGCTCACGCCCACCATGATGAGTAGTGCCACGCAGAAAGGTTGTATCTTTTCAATAAAAGTATCTGACATAGTTATCTAAGAAATATCGGACAGAGTTATTTGCCCTTTTTCAATTTCATAAATTGTGGCTGTTCTGCAGAAGGAGGAGGAGGGGAAACGTCTGTTTTGACGCGTTCCCTTTTTATCTGAATCCGCTGCCGCCGCCACCAGAGTGTCCGCCGCCGCCAGAGTAGCTGCTGCGTCCGCTGCCGCCGCTGCTGCTGGAGTAGCTGCGCGATGAACTGCTGCTACTGCTGTAGCTATACGAGCGTCGTGATTCGCGTTCAGCTTTCGTCTCGTACATACGTGCCGTGTAGAGCGAACTGGCGAGTGCTGTCGTGATGGGTCGGAAGTCTTCCATCACCTGATGTGGCGGAATGAGCTGGTCGAGTTTCAAGGTGTCAGGTGCCACTACCTTCATGTCCTTGCACACCTGGTCAGCAATGCCATAGAATGAGGCAAAGACGAGGTATTCCTTCCAGAGCCTCACCTCTTCCAGATGCCGTTCACCCACCAGCGAGAAGTCCTTCAGATAGTGGACAAAGCCCATCACCTCCTGTGCCTCTTCGGTCAGGATGCTTCTGCCGTCCTTGCGGTTGCCGGCAATCATGTAGAGTGCATCTGCCATCGGTCGCAGTTTCTCCTGATTCTGATTCACATACACTCGCAGCTCGTCGGGTTGCAACAGATGGTCTTCGTTAGCTGCCTTATAGAGAAGGTCTTGCAGCATGTACTGAATGCCCTCATCGTGCATCAATCCCTTGTATTGGGTGTCCACCAGGCGGCGACGTGCGCTACTGAGGGAATAATCGCTATAGGTGCTCTTCGTGACCACATCGGAGGCAGGATGCTTCGCTGGCATCACAGGCTCCTTGATGCGGAAAAGCTGACGATTGCGGCCGTTCTTGTCGATGTCGTAGTCGAGGGTGATGCCGCCCATGTAGAACATACGAAGGATGAACGCCTCGTAGAGGTGCTGCACACTGAATTCCACACCCTTGATGGGGCTGCCTATTTCCTTCAGCGTGTAGAGGACATGAGCCAGTATGGCACTCGAGCCGAGCAAGTTACCCTCCATAGGCAACTCGCGCCAGTAGGGAAGTTCGTTCCACTTCTTGCCCCCCAGCAGCTGGGTCAGGTACTCGGCTTGTAGCTTCTGGAACTTCTTATGGTCGCGGTATGACCGGATTCTGCCCACCGATGCCCACAAAATAAGCCCTATTACGATGAGGTAGCCGACCACAAGTGCCCAATCGGGGCCTCCATCATCTTCCACCACCTTTTTCCTTCTGCCCTCGTGTCCAGTTCCGCCCTGGCCACCCATGAGGGAGCTGAGCGCCGTTGCGCCCCCCAGCGAATCGCCCATCGCCAACTCGATGTCGTAATCGCTGTTTTCCAATGCAGGACGTTTCACCAGTTCCTTGAAGGTGCCTTCCTTCTTCACCGTGGGTTGCAGGATGCCCTTCTGCAGTTCCAGCATGATGATGATCCCATCGCCCTGACGGATGGAGAGCGAGTCGGCCCGGGCAAAGACGGTGCCACCTTTTGTGATTCCCTTCCATCCCTGAAAGCCAAATGTCCACACACGCGCCTGCTGCTTGGTAAGCGTATCGTCCCTCATGGTGATGAACACGGATGCTTGCTCGGCAGGCGAGTTAGCTGCCTCGTAGAAAGAATGGCAGAAGCCGTCATAATCTTCGTAGGACTTCACCAGATTGGTGAGCGTGTAGGAGATGAGGTAGGTGCGTTCGCCCGACTCGCCGATGCCCCAGCACAGTTCCACACCGTGGTTGGTGTGGTGATAGCCGCACCTGCCCGCTTTCTCCTCGCGCGAACGGTTCACATCCCATTGCTCCTCCAGCTCGAACACACGGTCGGATTCATCCCTCACCTCCAGATTCGTCACGCCGATGTCGCCCATGTTGTTGAAGGTGATGAAACCCTCGGTGCCCTGGTCGCTCATCAGTGCCCTGCGACGCTCGGTCACGTCGGCACTTCCATCCTGATTCAGACGCACAATCAAGTCCACCTCCTTCAGCCTATGCTGGGCAAGGGACGGAAGGCTGAACAGAAGCGCCCACAGAAGTGCTGAAATTCTCACATGCTTCATCATGCCCCTATCTACTTTATCACTCCAGTTCATTCCTGAAACAATGTTGGCATAGTCTTCTTTTCCTTGCTGTCGGTGGTCAGGTAATCCCTCACCACAAAGTGCTGCTGGCCAGCCACCATGCTCGACGGCCATTGGCGCACATAGCGGTTGAAGCGGGTGGCGGTGTCGTTGTAAATCATGCGGGCCATGCGCACATTCTCCTCATACTCCTTGATGCTGTCCATCGTTTTCTTGTACAAGCCCGATGCCTGAAGTTCGGGATAGGACTCCTGCACCGCCATCAAGCGGCTCATCACCTCAGCGAAGGCATCCTGTTGTGCATCCACATCCGCCGCCGTGCGTATCTCCACACCTCGACGTGCAGCGATGGTGGCAGCCAGCGTCTCCGCCTCATGGCGAGCATAGGAAGCGGTGGCATTCGCCAGTGCCAGCAAGGCATCCCAGCGCGAATTGAGCTGCACCTCAATCTGACTGAGGGCATTCTTGCACTTTTCGTCCAGATTCACCAGCTCGTTCTGCGTCTTGACGAACCACATAATGATGGGGGCGGCCACAAGCGCCAGCACACCCAGCGTGATTAAAATTTCAACTATCATGATTTTTCAGTTTTTTCTGTCATTACTTCCATTTCGGCTGCCTTTTAGCACCCTTTTTCTTTACACTTACAAAGGTACGACTATTTTTTCAAACCACCATAAAATCGGGCAAAAAAATGCACTTAAGGCAAAATAATTTCTCGTCAGCAAGCACAACCCCTCCACAACCACGACACCGAGGCTTTTGCGACAACGGCACAGGGGTAATTACGGTAACGGCGAAAAGGTAATTACGGCAACGGAGCAGGGGCAATTACGGCAACGGAGCAGGGACATTTACGGCAACGGAACAAAGAAACAACGGCAAATGGAGTAAGACAACTTGCTGTTGCAGTGTTGCAGTGTTGCAGTTCCCAAATAGATTCTGCAATAGTCAAAATTTAACTCTATATTTATATAAATATAGAAGTATTTTTAGGGAATGGGAAATGCCTTTCGAGAACTGCAACACTGCAACAGTGCAACAAGTAATTGGCTTCATGACACATACAGGCAGGGTGCAGGTGAAATATGAAAATGGCGTGTGGTTCACAACTATATATTGTGTTAAATCTTTCCAAAAAGTGTCTTACCGTCATTTTTTTTTCGTACCTTTGCACACAGAAATGGGACTCAAGCTGATGGAGGCCTTTTGGCCAACGGCAGATAGAGCCTTTCAACCCAACAACGGATTTCCGCTTTTCAAGTTCAAAACAACGGATTCAGCATTTTAACTCAACAACAATAAAAGTACAGTACACATGGCAAAAAGAGCATTACTGATGATTCTCGACGGATGGGGAATCGGCGACAAGAGCAAAGGTGACGTGATTTACCAGACACCCACCCCCTACATGGATTACCTGAACGAAAACTACCCCCACTCGCAACTGCTGGCAAGCGGTGAGAACGTGGGTCTGCCCGACGGACAGATGGGCAACTCGGAGGTGGGACACCTCAACATCGGTGCTGGACGCATCGTCTATCAGGACTTGGTGAAAATCAATCGCGCCTGTGCCGACAACAGCATCCTGGAAAACCCCGAAATCAAGTCGGCATACAGCTACGCCAAGGAGAACGGCAAGAGCGTTCACCTCATGGGCTTGACCTCGACAGGCGGCGTTCACTCCTCGTTCGACCACATCCTGAAACTCATCGACATCGCCAAGGTGTATGGCATCGAGAACTGTTTCGTACACTGCTTCATGGACGGCCGCGACACTGACCCCAAATCGGGCAAGGGCTTCATCGCCGACCTGCAGAAGCACATCGACGAGGTGGGCGTGGGTGCCATCGCCAGCATCATCGGACGCTTCTACGCAATGGACCGCGACAAGCGATGGGACCGCATCAAGGTGGCTTACGACCAGCTCGTGCAGGGCAAGGGACGTGAGGTGGCAGACATGGTGGAGGCCGTGCAGGGATGCTACGACCGCCACACCGAGGAGAACAAGGACACCGACGAGTTCATGGAGCCGCTGGTGAACTGCAACGTGGACGGACGCATCAAGGAAGGCGACGTGGTCATCTTCTTCAACTACCGCAACGACCGCGCCAAGGAACTCACCATCGTGCTCACCCAGAAGGACATGGAGGAACAAGGCATGAAGACCATCCCCAACCTGCAATACTACTGCATGACCCCCTACGACGCTTCCTTCACGGGCGTTCACATCCTCTTCCCCAAGGAGAACGTGGAGAACACCCTCGGCGAATACATCAGCAGCAAGGGACTCAAGCAGCTGCACACCGCCGAGACGGAGAAATATGCTCACGTGACCTTCTTCTTCAACGGCGGCCGCGAGGAACCCTATGAGAACGAGGACAGAATTCTGGTGAATTCGCCCAAGGTGGCCACCTATGACCTGAAACCCGAAATGTCCGCCTTTGAGGTGAAGGACAAGCTGGTGGAAGCCATCAACGGAGAGAAATACGATTGGATTGTGGTGAACTTCGCCAACGGCGACATGGTAGGCCACACGGGTGTATATGCCGCCATCGAGCAGGCTGTGAAGGCCGTTGACCAGTGTGTGAACGAAGTGGTGGAGGCCGCCAAGGCCAAGGGCTACGAAACCCTCATCATCGCCGACCACGGAAACGCCGACAACGCGCTCAATCCCGACGGAACGCCCAACACAGCACACTCGCTCAACCCCGTGCCCTTCATCTATGTGACCGAAAACAAGCAGGCGAAAGTAAAGGACGGTGTGCTCGCTGATGTGGCTCCCTCCATCCTCCACATCATGGGCTTGGAACAACCGAAAGAGATGACGGGCAAATGCCTCATTGAAGACTAAACCCCAGGCCTACATCTCATTCTCATCCCCTTTCCAATGAAAAAAATTCTATTATTCCTCTCCCTCTGCCTCGCGCACCTGATGTCCTTTGCCCAGTTCTACGGCACTGTGATTGACGCCGCCAACGGGGAACCCATCCCCTACGCAGCCGTGAAGATTGTAGGCACGTCGGAAGGAAAATCAACCGACTTGGACGGCAACTTCGTCTTGCCCATCATGCCCGACCACAACAAGCTGGAAATCACCTATCTAGGATACAAGCCCGTGACGGTGACGGTGAACAAGGCACAAAAGGAGATTCACAGCACCATCAAACTCTACTCAGATGACATCCTGCTGAACGAGGTGGTGGTGAAGAAGCAGAAATACAAGTACAGCCGCAAGAACAATCCCGCCGTCGATTTGATGCGCAAGGTGATTGCCAACAAGCATCTGAGCGACATCAAAGAAAAGGACTTCTACCACTTCGAGAAGTATGAGAAGCAGACATTCTCCTACAACGACGTGGAGAAGAGCACCATCGCCGAAGTGTGCCCCGAAACAGGTAAGCTCATCATCCCCATCATGGTGAACGAAACCTCGTCGGAGGAAAACTACCGCAAGAACCCGAAGGCGGTGAAGACCACCATCAACGCCAAGCGGAGCGACGGTTTCCAGTCGATGCTCTCGTCAGGCGACATGCTGACCACCTACGTGAAGGACATCTTCACCGACGTGGACATCTACAAGGACAACGTGCGACTGCTCCAGCACCCCTTCATCAGCCCCATCTCCACCTCGGAGGCAATCGGATTCTACCACTATTTCATCCAAGACACCATCATGGTGGATGACGAACGCTGCATCGACGTGGTCTTCCTGCCCAACAACACGCAGGACTTCGGATTCTCAGGACACCTCTTCATCACCGACGACAATCTGAACCAAGTGAAGAAGGCGGTGCTGAACATCCCCAACAATTCAGGCGTGAACTTTGTGGACAACCTGCTGGTCATTCAGGAGTTCATGACTCTCCCCACAGGAGAGCGAGTGCTGAAGGTGGACAACATGGTGGTGGAACTAAAAGGCCTCTACGGAGCCATTAAGTTCCAGAGCCAACGCTATTCGCAGTACAGCAACTACCGCTTCGACCCCATCGAGGACAAGAAAGCCTTCAAGTCGCCTCAGATTGACCGAGTGATGGCAGATGCGGAGTTCAAGGACTCCACCTACTGGGCAAGCATCCGACCCATTCCGCTCACCCACACGGAAAGCAACCTCGGCAACTCGGTGGACAAAATCAACGAAGACCTCGGCGGCTTCTGGAAGTTCCTCCTCACAGCCGTGGTGGAAAACTCCATCGAATTGACCAAAAAGCCGAACAAGATTGACCTCATCCCGCTCAACGCCATCGTGTCACACAACGACATTGACGGCATGCGCTATCAAGCCAGCCTTCAAACCACAGGCAACCTCTCGCCCCACCTGTTCGTGAGGGGATATGGTGCCTATGGTGCCAAGGACAAGAAATGGAAGTACAAGGGCGAAGTGGAGTATTCCTTCAACAAAAAGAAATACATGGCGCACGAGTTCCCACGGCGAAGCATCACAGCTACATACATGTATGACGACATGTCGCCTGTGGACAAGTTCTCGGGCACCACGAAGGACAACGTCTATAGCTCGTTCAAGACCAGCAAAGTCGATCAGATGATGTATGTGAACGACATGAGGCTGAAGTTCAACTACGAGACCAACAACTACATCACCTGGACAGCCACCCTTGACCACTCGAAACTGACTCCCACAGGAAAGCTCGTCTATGTGCGCAACACAGGCTACTACAACGACAATGCGGACATCATCATGCCACGCACAGCCGACATCGTACCGCACATCAAAACCAGCGACGTGAAACTGGGCTTCCGCTATGCACCGCGCGAAACCTTCATCAACAGCAAGCAGCAACGCCTACGCATCAACAAGGATGCGCCCATCTTCACACTGGAACACACCATCGGCATGGATGGATTCCTGGGAGGTCAGTACAACTACAACATCACCGAAGTGTCTCTCTTCAAGAAGTTCTGGCTGCCAGGAGCCTGCGGAAGTATCGAGGCATACCTGAAGGGCGGACACCAATGGAACAAGGTGCCGTTCCCCATGCTCTTCACCCCACAGTCAAACCTCTCCTACTTTGTGCAGTTCGACAGCTGGTCGTTCAACATGCTCCGCAACATGGAGTTCCTCAACGACTCCTATGCCTCACTGCTCATCAACTGGAGCTTCGACGGAAAGATTCTCAACCGCATCCCGTTGTTGAAGAAGATGAAACTGCGTGAATACATCGGCTTCAAGATGCTCTACGGACACCTCTCCGACAAGAACAACCCCTTCGTCAAAACGGAGGACAGTGACCTCTTCGTCTTCCCCACACGCGACGGACGGCAAACCTCTTTCGTGATGGGCAACAAACCCTACATGGAGCTTTCGGTCGGCATCAGCAACATCTTCAAGGTGCTCACCGTGCAGTATGTACGCCGACTCTCCTACAACGACATGCCCGACATCTACGGAGGTGACAAACTGAAAAAGAACGGCGTACGATTTGCCGTCGAATTCAAGTTCTAAAGGCGATTTCAGATTCAAAAAGCGATTTCAATTCCTAAAAAAGAGAGTGTTCTTCCTCAAAAGAGCACTCTCTTTTTATATGACGCATCTTCCAATGCTTATTTCCTCAACGTCTACATCCTTCTTCCCCTCATCTTCTGTCGCCCTCCATTCTTACGCTCACGTTTAGGAGCCTTGCCTGTATGCTTGGCACCTCTTCTTTCTGCATGAGCTACAGGCTCGTAGAAAGCGCCTTTGGGAGCTTGATAGAGCGACGATTCATGGCTGACAAGGTCGTAATTCAGTTGTTTGCGGAAGAGGTCAGCTTGTGCCACCTTGATACGGATGGCATCGCCTAACGAGAAACGATGATGGGTTTGACGACCCACCAGACAGAAGTTCTTGTCGTCGAAATCGAAAGCCTCATCGCCTAAGAAGTGTACGGCTATGAATCCCTCGCAATGGTTCTCGTCAATCTCGGCATAGACACCAAACTCACTCACTCCGCTGATGTGAGCGTCAAACTCCTGCCCCAACTTATCAGCCATAAACTCCACCTGCTTATACTTGATGCTGGCACGTTCGGCACTCGCTGCCAACTGCTCCATCTGCGAAGAATGTTCGCACAAACCCTCGTATTTCTTCTGGCTGGCACTCGCACCTCCCTGCTCATAACGAGTGAGCAGACGGTGCACCATCAGATCGGGATAGCGGCGAATGGGCGAGGTGAAATGGGTGTAGTAGTCGAATGCCAAACCATAGTGACCTATATTATAAGTGGAATAGACGGCTTTCTGCATGGCACGCAACGAAGCCATCTCCACAAGGTTCTGCACACGATTGCCCCGCACATCTTCGAGCAACTGGTTCAAGCTCTTGGCAACATCCATCTTCTTGCCTTGTGTCTGCAAACGGAAACCGAAGCGTGATGCCATCGCTGCCAGATTGTCGAGCTTGTTAATGTCGGGCATATCGTGGATGCGGTATGGCAACGTCTTGGGATTCTTCTCTTTTCCGATACTTTCCGCCACCGTCCTGTTGGCAAGAAGCATGAACTCCTCCACCAACTTGTTGGCATCTTTCGCATGCTTGAAATACACACGGATGGGCTTGCCCTTTTCATCTATCTCAAAGCGCGGCTCCTCACGGTCGAAATTGATGGCACCAGCCTTGAAACGGGCATCCCGCAGATGGTGTGCCATACGGTTCAGCATGATGAGCTCGTCGGCATACTGCCCCTTCCGATGATCAGCAGGAACGGGTGTGAGAGGCAAGCTCATGGGGTCAATCGGCTCCAGCTTGTCGCGGAAAGCGTTAAGCTCCGTGTCGGGCAGCACCTCTTGTGCAGGAATGGGTTGTGTGGGTTGTGATAAGCCCTGACGAATCAGTTCATTATCACGTGCTTCACCATTCTGCTCCAGCAGATACTGCACCTCCTCGTAGGTGTAACGGCGACAGCTCTTGATGACGGTGTGCTTGATGCGGTGACTGAGCACTTCGGCTTCCTCGTTCATCTCGAAAACGACGGAAAAAGTCAATTTCTCCTCATCGGGGCGAAGCGAACAAAGCTGGTTGCAGAGGTGTTCGGGCAGCATCGGTATGGTTCTATCTACCAGATAGATGGAGGTGGCACGTTGCTGCGCCTCCTGGTCGATGATGGAACCTTCCAACACATAGTGGCTTACATCGGCAATATGCACACCCACTTCCCAAAGGCCATCCTTGAGCTTCTTGATGGAGATGGCATCGTCGAAGTCTTTTGCATCGCGTGGGTCGATGGTGATGGTGAAGGTGTGGCGAAAATCTTCCCGTTGCGCCAGTTCCGACTCGGTGATGCCTGCATCGATTCGGTTCGCCGCTTCTTCCACCTTCGCCGGATATTGATAAGGCAAGCCAAATTCGGCAAGGATGGCATGCATCTCGGCATTATTATCGCCTTCCTTGCCTAACACATCAACCACCTCGCCGATGGGATTGCGAGCATCCTTCGGCCAATCGGTCACTTTCACCACCACTTTCTGCCCGTTTTGGGCACCTTTCAATTTTCCGACAGGGATGATGATGTCGTTTTGCAAGATGTTCGACGGCATCAGCAAAAACGCCACGCTGTGCTGCACATCGAGGGTGCCCACGAAAGGCTTTTCTCTCCGTTTCACAATCTCTATCACCTCGCCATGCAACTTGTGCTGCCCATATTTCTTGGCATGGATGCCCACTTTCACACGGTCGCCAGGCAGCGCATGATGGGTGTCTTCATCGTAGATGGAAATGCCCAGCCCATCGTCGGTATCCACATAGTTGCGTCCTCCCGAAGTGCGGTTGAACACACCTTCCACCACATGAGCCGACCCACGAAAGATGAGGTTGCCGTCATGATTCTTCACGATGTCGCCTGCTTCAAGCATTTCGTTCAATATATCGACACAAAGCATTCGCAGCGGATGTTTCGTAAGTCCCATCTCGCTAAACACATTCTTCAGAGCCAGTGCCCTACCCCTGTTCTTGTTCAGGTAGTCGGTCAAGGCATCTCGCATCTCTCGCTTGTTAATGCTGGATTTTACCAGCCGCGATTCTTTCTTTCCCATGGTACATGTTTTTGATTTGGGGGCAAAGATAATATTTTTAAGTGGAAAGTGAACCCACTTTTCACATTATTTCCCTACCTTTGCCGCAAAATTCATTCTGCATGACAATTTTAATCACTGGAGCAAGCGGATTCATCGGCAGTTTTCTGTGCGAAGAAGGGCTGAAACGAGGCATGAATACTTGGGCAGGTATGCGTGAACATTCAAGCCGGCGATGGTTGCAGCACGAGAAACTGAACTTCGCCTTTCTCGACATGACCGATGCTGACAAGCTCCGCCAGCAACTCGCTTCCTACAAGGAGAAAATCGGCCGATGGGACATCATCGTCCATGCTGCTGGAGCCACGAAATGCTTGCGGCGCGAGGATTTTGACCTGCACAATTTCCAGTGTACACGTAACTTGGTCAACACCCTCGACGAACTCGGCATGCTGCCCGAACAGTTCCTCTATGTGAGCAGCCTCAGCGTGTTAGGGCCCATCCGCGAGGAAACGAATGCCGACGGCTCCTACAACGACATGACCGCCGACGACCTCCCGCAACCCAACACTGCATACGGCGAAAGCAAGGTGAAGAGCGAGCAGTTCCTGACAGAAAAGCGCATCAAGAGCGGAGGCAGATTCCACTACACTATTTTCCGCCCCACAGGGGTGTATGGCCCTCGCGAAAAGGACTACTTCATGATGGCGAAGAGCATCAAGCAGCACATCGACTTTGCGGTGGGTTACAAGCGGCAGGTGCTCACCTTCGTCTATGTGCGCGACCTCGTCGGGGCCATCTTTGCCGCCATCGGAAAGAATGAGGTGGCCAACGGAAAGGCCTACTTGGTGAGCGATGGTTGCAACTACTCCAGCCGCGCTTTCAGCGACCTCATCCAGAAGGAATTAGGTGTGAAGGGGGTGCTGCACATCAAGGCACCGCTGTGGCTGCTCAAGGCTATCTGCACGGTGTCGGAAGCCTTCTCGAAACTCACCCACAAGGCCAGCACCCTCAACGGTGACAAGTACCGCATCATGTGCCAACGCAACTGGCAATGCGACATCACCCCCCTCCGCAAAGACCTTGGCTTTGTGCCCGAGTGGCAGTTGGAGCGAGGCGTGAAGGAATGTATAAATTGGTATAAAGAAAACAAATGGATATAAAAAGTTTCTTCAAGAAAGACTACGAAAAAGGTCTTTGGAGCATGGAGAGCATCACGCTGATTTACATGCTCTTCACCACCATCCTCATCGGCTACTACTGGAACGGATTGGCTGACCCCATGAGCATGCTCGTCACCCGACTCATCATGCTGGTGGCAATGGCTGCCGTCTATGGACTTTATCGCCTCTATCCCTGCCGCGCTCTCCGCATCCTCAGGGTCTTTCCTCCCCTTCTGGGACTTATCTTCTGGTATCCCGAAACCTACGACTTCTGCTCCCAGTTGCCCTATCTCGACCACCTCTTTGCAGGCATCGACCAGACACTCTTCGGTTGCCAACCTGCCTTGGTGTTCAACACGGTGGTCACCAGCACTTTCTGGAGTGAAGCCTTCAACATGGGCTATTATGCCTACTACTACATGATGGGCGCGACCCTCATCTTCTACCTGCTCTGTCGCTATCCCGATGCCGACCGTGCTGGTTTTGTCTTCCTCAGCTCCTTTTTCCTCTTCTACCTCATCTACGAGTTCCTCCCTGTGGCTGGCCCTCAATACTACTTCAAGGCAGTGGGCACCGAAGCCGCTGAAACGGGTGTCTTTCCAGCTGTTGGCTACTACTTCCAAACCCACACCGAGATGCTGATGCCCGAAATCAAAGGCATCTTCAGCCAACTCGTCTTGGGGGCACAGGAAGTGGGAGAACGCCCCACCGCCGCCTTCCCCAGCAGTCATGTGGGCATGAGCACCGTGACGATGCTCCTGGCTTGGCAAGCCAAAAACAAGTGGCTCTTCTGGCTCATGATGCCACTCTATCTGCTGCTCTGCTGCGCCACCGTCTATATTCAGGCACACTACCTCATCGACTCCATCTGCGGATTCATCACAGCAGTGCTGTTCTTCGTCCTGACCAACTGGATGTATCAACGCCTGCACCCTAACCGCACAGCAAATAGTAAATCCTAAAATAGTAAAAATAGAAAATGGTATCATGACCGTCATCTATCCATCCCCCATTTTCGGTCCTGTGCGAAGCCGCCGACTCGGCACTTCGTTAGGAATCAACCTCTTACCAGCCGACGGGAAATGCTGTTCCTTCGACTGCATCTACTGCGAATGTGGCTTCAACGGCGACTTTGTGCCCCACGAGAAGATGCCTCAGAAAGACGAGGTGATTCGTGCGCTCCAATATCATCTGCGCAAGATGAAGGAGGAAGGCCCCACACCCGATGTGCTGACCTTTGCCGGCAATGGAGAACCCACGCTCCACCCCGATTTTCCCGACATCATCGAGGCCACCCTCACCCTGCGCGACAAGTACTTTCCAAAGGCGAAGGTGAGTGTGCTGACCAATGCCACCCAAATCCACAAGCAACCCGTGTTCGATGCCCTCTGCAAGGTGGACAACAACATCTGCAAGCTCGACACCATCTCGCCCGACTACATCGAACGGGTGAACCAACCCAACGCTTCCTACGACGTGGAAAAAATCATTGCCCGTCTGAAAGAATTTGGCTCACGATGCGTGATTCAAACCCTCTTCATGCAAGGCGAGCACAGAGGGCAGTCGGTCGATAACACAGGCGAGACTTTTGTGCAACCCTGGCTGAAGGCGGTGGCTGAAATACAGCCGCGCGAAGTGATGATCTACACCATCGACCGCGAAACCCCTGCCCACGGCCTGAAGAAAGCACCTCGCGAAGTGCTCGATGCCATCGGCGAACAAGTGCAGCAACTCGGCATCCAGTGCCAAGTGGCTTACTAACCCGTATCCACTTCTCTACACCACCCAGTGTAACAAATGCTACACACCCAGTGTAGCAGTTGCTACAGCGGCAGTGTAGTAAATGCTACAACGGCAGTGTAGCAATCGCTACAGTGGGCAGTGTACAAAAGAGGTACTTCCATCGGCACCTCAGCAAGAACGCCATCTTGAAATCTGAGAACACTCCATCGGAAAACTTGAGAACACTCCATCGGAAAACTTGAGAACATTCACCACCTAAACCTATCAACACTCATCATCATCCAAGACATGAAAAACTTAGTTTTCCTCACCGGTGCAGGCATGTCGGCAGAAAGCGGCATCAGCACCTTCCGCGACAGCGGCGGCCTCTGGGAGCAGTATCCTGTGGAGGCAGTGGCGAGCATTCAAGGCTACGAACGTGACCCCGAACTCGTGCAGAAGTTCTACAACGAGCGCCGTCAGCAACTGAGCAGCGTTGTCCCCAACGAGGGGCACAAACTGGTGGCAAGCCTGGAGGACAAGTTCCACGTGACGGTCATCACACAGAACGTGGACGACCTGCACGAACGCGCAGGTTCTCAGCACATCATCCACCTGCACGGCGAACTGATGAAAGCCACTTCCAGCCGCAACCCCAACGACCCGAACTGCATCGTCACCCTGCCAGCCGACAACCCCGTCATCCACATGGGCGACAAGGCGAAGGACGGAAGCCAGCTCCGCCCCTTCATCGTGTGGTTTGGCGAGAGTGTGCCCATGATTGAACCTGCCATCGAAGAGGTGGAAAAAGCGGACATCCTCGTGGTCATCGGCACCTCGCTCAACGTCTATCCTGCGGCTGGGTTGCTGAACTATGCCAACGCCAACTGCAAGATTTACCTCATCGACCCCAAGCCGGTGCCTTACGACCCAAGCCTTGGCATTCACCACATCATGAAAGGGGCCAGCGAAGGCATGAAGGAGCTGGTAAAACTCTTAATATAGCATAAAATCCGTTAAAATTGGGCTTAACGTTTCGTAGATGCAAAAATTGTTCGTAATTTTGCATCGTTTTGTATATTGGCTTATTACGAACAATGAAGAAAACAAGCATAAAAAACCTGCTCGCAGCAGTGGCAGCATTGATGACAACGCTGATGGCTCTGCCCTCCTGCTTGGGCAATAACAACGAAGCATCCTCAACGTCCGACTGCGCCATCGTGGCCTTTTCCGTCAGTAACATCACTAGCTATGTGACTGAAAAAAAGTATGACAGTCACGGCAACGCCACCGACACGATTGTGGCTCGCGTGATGACGGGAAGCGACATCCACTTCAACATCGACCAAGTGAAAAACCACATCCATGTGGTTGACTCTCTTCCCAACTGGTTGAACATCACAGCCATTGTTCCTTCCTACACCAGCTATGGCAACGTGTATGTGGAGGATGAATCAGGAGAAGTCATCCTCAGCAGGCTCTTCTCCGGTGTTGACTCCATCGACTTCAGCAAGACGGTTCACCTGCGCTGCGTTTCGACCGATGGTCTGTCGGAAAGACACTACACGGTCGATATCTTCAAGCACAAGGAGCACACGGACACCCTCGAATGGAAAGAAACCACAAGCAACCTCGCCATCAACGGTGAAAGCAAATCATTCTTTACTGATGACAAGGTGTTTGTCTTCGCCCAAAATGCTGAAGGTGAAGACATTGTGACAGTGGCAGAAGGCAACGACTGCGCCACTTGGAGCGCCCCCGTCACCATCCCAGTGAAGAGCGGCTCCATCGTTCTCTTCAAAGATCAATTCTATGGGCTTACCCCCGACGGCGAAATTTACTCCGCCACCCCCGAAGAGCAGGCTTCCTCATGGGACAAGGACAGCGACGAGAAGGTGGAAAGCCTGCTCGCTGCCGACGACTTCTACCTCTATGCCTACGACGGTCATGCCATCATCGGCACAACCGACCTCGTGCAGTGGGAACAGCAGGGCATGACCGACCTCAAACTCCTGCCCGAAACGTGCATCGCCTCGACCTCCTACAGCTCAAAGACAAATGAAGACATCCAGACAGCCGTGATGGTCGGCATCTCAAGCCAAAACAGCGAGCACGGAGTGAGTTGGTACAAAGTGTCCTCGCTCGAAGAGGCCACCAACCAGGATTGGGCTTACATACAAGTGACAAACGACAACCCCTTCGGAATGCCGCACTTCGACCACCTCAGCATCACCTACTACGACGGCTCCATCTTTGCCATCGGCGCAGAGGAAGGCGTATATAAGTACCTGTACCGCTCCGACGACAACGGCATCAGCTGGCATCCGCTGACAGCCAAGTACCCTTTACCCGAAGGACTTGACGCCGAAAACGGAGCCGCAAGCATCGTGGCAACGGAGAAGGACATCTGGATTATTCAGGAAAACGGCAAGGTATGGAAAGGCTCTATACAGTAATCTTCTCCATCCTGCTGCCCCTGTTTGGCATCGGATGCCTGCGCACCCACGCACAAGAGCTGGAATATGCTTTGGAGCTGGGTGCGATGGGCGGTCTTGGCTTCTACATGGGCGATGCCAACCTGAACGGCTTCTACAAGCATACCACAATGGGAGGCGGATTGATGGGAAGATATAACCTCAACCCTCGCATGGCACTGAAGTTCGATGTGGCATACGGCAACATCAAGGGAGATGCCTCGAAGGAAAAGAACAAGTTCCCCGACACCGAGGGAAGGGAATGGAAGTTCAGCAAATCGCTGATCGACATTGGTTGCCAATACGAGATGAACTTCTGGGGCTACGGAACAGGAACGGGTTTCAAGGGAAGCAAGCGACTGGCACCATACATTCAGGCAGGACTCGGATTCACCGTCTGCAATAAGACGCTGACCATGAACATCCCCGTGGGCTTTGGCGTGAAATACAAGGTAGCTCCACGCGTGAATGTAGGACTGGATTGGACCATGCGATTCTCCATGAGCGACAAGCTCGACGGCATCGAAGACCCCTACCGCATTAAAAGCGGATTCCTCAAGAACAAGGACAGCTACTCGTGGACAATGGTCTATCTCTCTTACGACCTCTGTCCCAAATACCGCAAGTGCAACAACGACTAACAACGATAAGACAATGTATAAGGAACAAGTAGATATGACACGCATACCACGCCACATCGCCATCATCATGGACGGCAATGGACGTTGGGCTCAGGAACGAGGCAAAGAACGCACATACGGCCACCAGGAAGGAGTGGGTCGGGTGAAGGAGGTGATGACTGCGGCCGTGAATCTCGGCGTGGAATATCTGACCCTCTATACTTTCTCCACCGAGAACTGGAACCGCCCCGAAGCGGAGGTGGCTGCACTGATGGCGCTGCTGCTCAAGCATTTGGAGGAGGAACTCTTCATCAAGAAGAACGCACGTTTCCGCGTGATTGGCGACATGGAACGCCTGCCCCAAGCGGTGCAGGACGTGTGTCACTACATGGAAGAGCGGACGAAGAACAACACCAGCACTTGCATGGTGCTGGCTCTGAGCTACTCGTCTAAATGGGAAATCACCAATGCCGTGAAGCGTATCGCCCAAAAGGTGAAGGAGGGCGAGATGAATCCAGATGACATCACGGAAAAGACCATCGACGAGCATCTTTCCACAAACTTCATGCCCGACCCCGAACTGATGATTCGCACGGGCGGTGAAGAGCGTTTGAGCAACTACCTGTTGTGGCAATGCGCTTACTCCGAATTTTACTTCACCTCCACCTACTGGCCCGACTTCGGCGAAGAGGAACTCTGCAAAGCCATCGTGAACTATCAAGGACGTCAACGCCGATTTGGCAAGACGGGGGAACAAGTGACGGAACAGCAATAACACCCCCAAACTAAAAAGATAAAGACATATATTTATATATAATGAGGATTCTAAAATTCATCATACTCACTTCCGCCCTTCTGCTGACTTCGCTATCATCGATGAAAGCGCAGGTGCAGACAAAGCCTACCGTTGTGTATGGCAAAAGCCAGAAGTACGAGATTGGCGGAATCAATGTTGAAGGCGTGAAGAACTACGAGGACTATGTCCTCATCGGCCTCTCGGGACTCACTGTGGGCGAACGGATATCGCTTCCTGGCGACGAAATCACAGAGGCCATCAAACGCTATTGGAAGCACGGGCTTTTCTCAAACGTGAGCATAGAGGCCGACAGCATCGTGGACGAGAAGGTGTATCTGACCATCCACCTCGCCATGCGTCCCCGTGTGTCACAACTGAACATCAACGGCGTGAAGAAGTCGGAACACGACGACCTGCAAGAGAAAATCGGCTTGGTGAAAGGCAATCAGCTGACACCCAACATGGTCGATAAGGCGAAAATCGTCATCAAGAAGTATTTCGACGAGAAAGGTTTCAAGAACGCAGAGGTGGAAATCGTCCAGCGTGATGACCCTGCACAAAACGACCAACTGATTGTCGATGTAAACATTGACAAGAAGGAAAAGGTGAAAGTCAACAAAATCTTCATTACAGGCAACAAGAACATCTCTACCAAGAAGTTCCACGGTAACTTCTTCTCAGGAGGTCTGCTGAAAAAGACAAACGAGAAGGGCTTCAAGAGCCTCTTCAAGGCCAAGAAGTTTATCGAAGAAAAATACGAAGAAGACAAGGAGCGGGTGATTGAAAAGTACAACGAACTCGGCTACCGCGATGCTTACATCTATGCCGACAGTGTGGTGGACATCGGCAACAACCTCGTCAACGTCTATCTCCACATCGACGAAGGTATCAAGTACTATGTGCGCGACATCCGCTGGGTGGGTAACACCATCTACAACACCGAAGTGCTGGACAGAACCTTGCAGATGAAACGAGGAGATGTCTATAACAAAACCCACATCGAAAAGCGGCTCCACTCAGATGATATGGCTGTGAGCAACCTCTACTTCAACGAGGGTTACGTGTTCAATCAGGTGAACGAAGTGGAAGCCGATGTGGACGGTGACTCCATCGACCTCGAAATCCGCATTTATGAAGGTATTCAGGCTGCCATCAACAAGATTAAGATTTACGGCAACACCCGTGTGTATGAAGAGGTGATTCGCCGCGAACTTCTGCTCAAGCCTGGCGACTTGTTCAACATGGATGCCTATAAGATGACTTATCAGGAGATTGCTCAAATGGGACACTTCGACCCTGAGCAAATCGACTTCAAGCCCGTGCCCGACCGAGTGAACGGCACCGTGGACCTGAATCTCGGCCTCGTGCCGAAAGCCAGCGACCAAATTGAGTTTTCGCTGGGTTGGGGACAGACAGGTATCATCGGAAAGGTCGGTCTAAAGTTCACGAACTTCTCCATACGCAACCTCTTCGGCAAGAACCGCAACCATCGCGGCATCATTCCGCAAGGCGATGCACAGGAACTGGAACTGAGCGCGTCCACCAACGGTACCTACTACCAGTCATACAGCATCTCATTCGTCGATCCCTGGTTTGGTCGCAAACGTCCCAACCAGTTCTCCGTCAGCGCCTTCTTCTCGCGCCAAACCGACGTGAGCAGCCACTACTACAACAGCAGCTACTACAACAACTACTACTCCATGCTCTATGGTGTGGGCAACTACAACAGCAGTTACTACAACAACTACTCCAGCTACTACGACCCTGATAAGTACATTGAATTGGTGGGTGTGAGCATCGGCTTCGGAAAACGTCTGACATGGCCCGACAATAACTTCCGCTTCACGGCATCATTGGGTTATACTCGTTACATGATGAAGGACTGGGAATACTTCATCATCCAGACAGGTAACTGTAACAACATCAACGTGACGCTCAACCTGTCACGCACCTCCATCAGTAACCCGATGTTCCCACGCAGCGGTTCACAAATCAACGCATCCGTAGCGTTCACGCCACCCTACTCGCTCTTCGACGGTGTCGATTATGCTTCAATGGCAACCGACTACCAGAATGCCAACTACCAGCGAGATATGAGTCGCAAGTACAGGTGGATTGAATATCACAAATGGAAGTTCAACTCTCGTTTCTACACGCCTCTCACCAATGGCAGCAAGTGCTTTGTGCTGATGACCCGCTTCGACTTCGGTCTGCTGGGCAGCTATAGCAAGTACAAGAAGTCGCCGTTCGAGACCTTCTACGTAGGTGGTGACGGCATGTCGGGCTACTCTTCCACCTACTACTCCGAGACCATCGGTCTGCGCGGTTACGACAACGGTGCCCTCACACAGGGCTACAACTACGGCTACGCCTACGACCGCATGACCCTCGAACTCCGCTACCCACTCATGCTCAACGGCTCAACGAACATCTACGCCCTCGCCTTTGCCGAAGCAGGTAATGCTTGGACAGAAATCCGCAAGTTCAATCCCTTCGACATGAAGCGTTCGGCAGGTGTCGGTGTACGCCTCTTCCTCCCAATGGTCGGCCTGATGGGTATTGACTGGGCCTATGGTTTCGACAACATCAACGGCTCGAAGAACTACAGCGGAAGCCAATTCCACTTTATCCTCGGACAAGAGTTCTAACCAGCCCACGAGCTGGGCGAATCTGACTCCATCGAGCTAACGGTTCCCCCATAACCCCATCCAACCCATTAACCCCATCACTCCCCATAAACCCCATCCAACCCATAAAACATTACAACCTCAACAATATGAAGAAACTCATTTTGACTTTAACCGTGCTTGTGGTTTCCATCGCCGCCAATGCACAGAAGTTCGCCCTTGTCGATATGGAGTACATCCTCAAGAATGTACCCGCCTACGAACGTGCCAACGAGCAGCTCAACCAAGTGTCCAAGAAGTGGGAAGGCGAGGTGGAAGCATTGCTCAACGAGGCTGAAACACTCTACAAGAAGTATCAGTCGGAGTCGGTCTTCCTCTCCGATGCCCAGAAAACCAAGGCTGAAGAAGCCATCATGGCCAAGGAGAAAGAAGCCAGCGACCTGAAGAAGAAATACTTCGGCAGCGAAGGGGAACTCTACAAGAAGCGTCAGAGCCTGCTCGCCCCCATCCAGGACGAAATCTACAACGCCGTCAAGGACATCTGCGACCAAAAGGGCTACCAGCTGGTACTTGACCGCGCCTCTGGCGGCAGCATCATCTACGCCTCCCCCAAAATCGACATCAGCGAAGAGGTGCTCACCAAACTGGGCTACGCCTACTAACCACCAGCCCACCACCCCATGCGCTGGGCGATTTGACTTCCCCAAGCTAAAGGTTCTCCCTCCAGCTGGTTCCCCACCCCTCCCATCACTCCCATTAACCCCATCCAACCCCTAAAAAACAAAAACTTAAAACTCAAATAAACTCAAAAAAAATGAAAAAGATTATTTTCGCGATTCTCTTGGCTTTGCCAATGACTATGTTCGCACAAAAGATTGGACACGTAAACATCGACGCAATTGCTCAGGGAATGCCTGAATTTGCATCACTTCAGACTGAACTCCAGAACTTGCAAAAACAGTTCCAAGAGGAGATGCAGCGCAAGCAGACCGAGTTCCAGACCAAAGCTGAGACTTACGACAAGGAGAAGGACGGACTTTCAGATGCTCTCCGCACTTACCGTGAGAAAGAACTGCAGACAGCCTACGAAGAACTCCAGAAGTTCGGTCAGACCAGCGAGCAGGAACTGCAGCGTCTGTCAAGCACCAAGCAGAACGAAATCATGGACAAGATTCTTAAGGCCATTGAAGAAGTGGGTGCAGCTGGCTCTTACACCTACATCCTGCCTGTGAGCGGCATTGCCTACACGGGAGCCGGTGCCAACGACATCACCGACCAAGTGAAGGCCAAGGTGGGCTCAAAGTAAAGAAAAACATCTGAAGGCATGAAGAAAACCCTTTCTATACTGATAGCACTGTATGCTTGTGCAGGCACCCTGTCGGCACAAGATACAGTGCTTTCTGTTTCTTCCCCAGCCCCCCAGCAGGTCGTCATCCAGCCTCAACACTTTGGCTACCTCTCCTACAACGACGTGCTTCGCGCCATGCCCGAATATGCCCAGGCCATGAAGAGCCTGGAGGAACTGAAGAAGACCTACGACCAGGAGATGACACGTGCCGAGCAGGACTTCTCCAAGAAGTTTGCCGAATACATCGACGGCCAGAAGTCCTTCCCCGAAAATATCATGCTCAAGCGTCAGAAGGAACTGCAGCAACTGATGGAACAAAGCATGCGGTTCAAGAAAGAGGCACAGGAACTGCTCACCAAGGCCGAGGCCGACCTGATGGAGCCTGTCAACGCCCGGCTGAAAGAGGCCATCGTCGCTGTGGGCAAGAAACGCAACTATGCCTATGTGCTCAACACTGATGCCAACGCCTATCCCTACATCAGCGGTGAAGGCGAGGCAGAGAATTGCACAGACGCAGTACTCATCCAACTGGGCATCAAGTAATGGGACACATCGGCATCTTCGACTCAGGCTATGGCGGCTTGACCATTCTTGAAGGCATACGTCACCGCATGCCCGACTACGACTACATCTACCTCGGCGACAACGCGCGTGCCCCCTACGGTACGCGCTCCTTTGACGTGGTGTATGAGTTCACCCTCCAAGCCGTCAAGAAACTCTTCGAGATGGGCTGCCCGCTCGTCATCCTCGGTTGCAACACCGCCTCTGCCAAAGCCCTGCGCTCCATTCAGCAGAACTACCTGCCCCAACACGCCCCCGACCACCGTGTGCTCGGTGTCATCCGTCCCACCGCCGAAGTCGTCGGCACACTCTCCCACACCCACCACATCGGTGTGCTCGCCACCGAAGGCACCATCAAATCCCAATCCTACAACCTGGAGATAGAGAAACTCCATCCCGACTGCACCATCGTCGGACAAGCCTGCCCCATGTGGGTGCCGCTCGTCGAAAACAACGAGTTCGACAAACCCGGTGCCGACTACTTCGTCCGCGACTCCCTCCAGAAACTCCTCTCTCAAGACCCCCTCATCGACACCATCATCCTCGGCTGTACCCACTATCCCCTCCTTCTCCCCAAAATCGAGCAGCAACTCGCGCAATTGTCAACTGTCAATTGTCAACTATCGACTATAAAACTCGTCCCCCAAGGCCAATACATCGCTGCAAGCCTTGACGACTATTTGTACCGCCATCCTGAGATGGCACAGCGGCTCACCCGTGCCGGCACCTGCCAGTACTTCACCACCGAATCCCCCACCAAGTTCCGCGAAAGCGCCAACCTCTTCCTCCACGAAGAAGTGAACGTACAACACATCACTTTGAACTAACCCTTTCCATACTGTCCAACGTAGGTAGAGGAACTGCAATCTTATGAAAGTTCCAAAGGCGGCGGTCTTCATCCTTGAGAAAGTCCTCCAGTTGCTTTCCTCTGAATGGATTCTCTGCGTCACCTTCTATCGGATAGATAATCACGCAAGGGATATCGGTTTTTGACTTATGTGGGAAAATCCTTTTATCACGGCTATATCCACTCAACTGCCGAACAATATAGGTGTCAAAATTGTCATGCTCGAAGCGTGGTATGTACTTCGTATCCAATACCACTTGCGGTGAGTGGCATACAAAATCAGGATAGCCTGTATGACCATGCACTTGATAAAGTATCTTGCTTCCGTATGCTTCACGAAGCAATCCTAATACATAGTGTTCGTATAGCATAGCCATATCAATCCAAAAGACAGGACAATAGTTTTCCTCGGCAGTTGTAATATTAGTGATGTTGTAATCGTAGCGATGGAGTATCATTTGGGCGAGTTTGATGGCATCGTCATATTCTCTGAATATTTTGTGATGTTTGATTGCCTTGACCTCCCAAACTTCAATCTGGTCGCCAACATTAGCAAATGCAGACAAACACTCATGAACAGTGTGTTGCAATGGAAGCAGGCTTTCTGATATGCCAGCAACTTGCAATATCTGCTGTGAGAACAATAGGGCTTTCTTGATGAGCCTATTCTCTACGGTATCTTCCGAATACTCTTGGTATCGGCAGAAAACCTTGTCAAATCTTTTCTTCTGTATATTGATACGCTCGTTATGGAATATGGCAATACGCCCTTTCACTTTTTTGAGATTATCTTCTCGCTGTACATAGTCTTTCTTCAAACCTCGCTTGGCAATTTCCCTGACAATGGATAGGAAATGGGCAACAATAAGTGGACTCAGCACACTCCTAAGCTCCGGTGCTTTGATTCGTGGCTGTTCCATATCAACCTCATATATTTTTGAGAATTCCCTTGCTTCTACTCCGCTGTTGAAGCACACACTGAATATCTTCAGAAAATCAATATGCTCACAACCTTGTTTAGTGGTAACGACAAGAGGCATCGTTCTTGCCTCGTCAAACCATTGCGCACCTATGACGTATGAAGCATAATAGCCAGACTCTGTAACCGCTGGTTGATCAGACTCAACATCATCGTTTCCTCTGGAATTGCGCCATTGCCACTGAAAGAACCACCTATCCAGTCCTTTGCTTTGACCTGGAAGGCGCATTCCTTCGCCCCAATAATCTTGGAAGGCAAAGGAATCGTATGGTATCTTTTCATGTTCGCACATTATTCTGCTGTGCTATATTCTATTGATGGGTTATAGCACTCTGCATTGAACCACTTCTCAAAGTATTTGGCATCATCTGATGACCCTCTAAGAATGCCATCCTTTATATACTCTTTGATAAGTGGCACTACTTCATAGCGCATCTTCATCTTGAGAGTCGCTATGTCCTTTGCCATAAAATAGCTATGACCAACTTTAAGGTCTTCCAACTCAAAATCAGCTGCCTTATGCTCGGCAATGAAAGAACGTGTGTCGTTTTTGCTGATGCCGTTTATTTGCGCAAACAATGCAAGAGCAGCATCCCTAACGTGGGTAGCTACCGACTCCGCATTGCACCAATTCGCAATGACATCAGCTTGAGACTCCAAAGTCACAAAAGCAAACCGACGGCGTACTGCATAGTCAATCGTTCCAGTTGAGCGGTCTGTGGTATTCATCGTTCCAATAATGTAAAGATTGGAGGGAACAGAGAAATCTTCTTTTGAATAAGGCAACTTCAAGCTGATGTGGTGTGTGCCACCGCCACTTCGTTTGTCGGCTTCAAGTAATGTGATGAGTTCTCCGAATATCTTGGAAACATTACCGCGGTTTATTTCATCGATGATAAGCACGTATGGTTTATCTGATACCACCTTGTCCTGTGCCTTTTCACAGATGGTCTTGAAGATGCCGCTCTCAACCTTGTATTCAACAGCATTGCCCTTTACCTCAGGCTTCAACCCCTCCACAAAGTCCTCATAGTCCATGGACTGATGGAAGGTGCAGAATGCAATTTGTCCTTCTTTCTGCAATCGGTCATACTCATCCATCACCTTCTTGTGATTGTCAAAATCTGTAAAGGCTGGATGGCACAAGCCTACTGCAATGGAGGCCGTTTTGTATGTCTTACCTGTGCCAGGAGCACCTTGAAGGATAATCTGTTTCTTTTGTTTGAGTATTTCTATTTCTTCCATCGTTACTGCATCTTTACTTGTTTGAGGTTCTTTATGTTCAATGTTTCCCCTTCCTTCAAGGACTGCCAATATCTTTTGAGCCCAGTCTTTCTTTGTCACATTCTGCAATCGGGGTGAAACGGATAGTGAGTCGCGAGAAAGGCTTAATAGCTGAGTGATATCCCAATCGATTCGATTCCATTTCACTTTAACACAATGATTATTGACCGGGTGGTCAGGATTGAAGAAATAGCCACCTATGATTTCACCAACGGCAACAATCTTATTGCAATCTTTGTTCCTACAGACAACAACGTCTCCGACATGCATATTGTGCTTCATATCATAAAGCATCTTGACGGAATGGAACGGGTCTTTTGTCTTGTATTCCTGTACATTATCTTTCAGGGCTTGCTTGATGGCATTTTCGTTACGAAGTTCGTCACTATTCAGACTTCCGATTTCTCCCCATTCATAGATGGAGAGGTAGTTGCCGAGGACCATTTCGTCAAAGAGTCGCTCGTCATCACCTGCCCAAAACTGCCATATTTGTTTCTTCTTAGACAGTCCTTCATGGATGGTACCTCCATCCTGTCCGTATTGCTTCACATACTCTCCTAAATGGGTTGTGAGTTCATTTGTTGTCATATATTTCTTGTTTTGCCCACAAAATTACAAAAAAACATCTATAAGATTGCTATTCAAGAGAGAAGTATGTGTTATAGGGGCTATTTTCTCTTCATAAATGTGTGCTTCCGTAGTCGTTTTTGCAAAACAGAAAGATTCTCACTATTTCAAAGAAGTCGAACAAAAGTCTCCCCTGCCACGTGGGTGTTGGCAGGGGAGATAATTCACTTCCATAAGTCTTCAAACTTAATGATTCAAAGAAATCAACCATTTGATATAATCATCTGTAACACTGGATATCTCATTTTTGTCATAGATGGTAAGCAATGTTATTTCTATATCGCCTGCTGTGGATTTGTAGATATTGAGCGTGATGATGCGAGCACCGCCAGACTTTCCCTTACCCTTAGAGACAATAGCCATACGAACTTTACGGACACCATGTCCCAACTCCTTACCCTGGAACGGGTCATCCATCAGTTCTTTCTTGAATGTGATAAAATCATTGACAAGAGATCTATATTTCTTTGCCAATCTTTTGAATTGCCGCCGAAACTCATCAGAGAGAAAGATTTCCACATTCATTGTACACTCTCTGATTGCAGTTCAGCAATAAATTCATCTGCGGACTGGAGTTTACGTCCTTCACGCTGGGCACTATGCACCTCATCGAAAGCACGTGTCAACGAATCTTTCACGAGTTTCTGCTGGGCAAGTGCTTGATGGTTGTCTGTGGCTTTCGATTTCAGCACCACAGTGGTTGCCACACCACGCATCAATTCTATGGCTTTGCGAATGGCTTGTGTGGTAACGTCTTCGTTTAATGTGACTAAAATCTGCGTCATAATACTATCTACATTTTGATGCAAAGATAGAAAGAACATTTGAATTAACAAAAATGAATGAAGACTAACATGAAAATTTTCACTATAAAAAAGATGAAATAATGAAAAAGAGCCTATTATTAATCCTTTTTGCCAGCCTGTTTGTGCATTCGCAGGCGCAAGTGGCGTTTCAAGATGCATCCTCATTTATTATCCTGGTGGACTTTTCGTAGCCTCAAAATCGGTGTGACTCAGACCCCATATAGGGGTGTGACTCAGACCGCCACCATAGGTGTGAGTCACACCGATTTTGAGGCTACGAAAGGGCACAAAAAAGGGAACCACAACCAGCATCGGTGTGGTTCCCCCTTCGAGTCGGGATGACGTGACTCGAACACGCGACCCCTACGTCCCGAACGTAGTGCGCTACCAACTGCGCTACATCCCGAATCCCTCGGAGCACAAGGCTCTCGGCGAATCGGCTGCAAAGGTAAGAAAAAATAATTGATAATTGATGATTGCTCATTGATAATTTTTTCCGTGGAGTGTTTTTTTGAAAGATTGCAAACCAAATGTTACAACTCTTTTCCCTTTTCTGACATTTTATCGACATTTTGAGCACAAACAATTAAAAAAATATAATTTCATGGCAGTCACATTTTGCCCATCCCAAAGAAATACGTACCTTTGCAAAGGAGAATGGTGCCCAAACGGCACGTTGTTCTCTTTTTAAGGATTGTTCCTCCTGCTGGGGGGACAATAAAGTATGTAGAAAGATTTAATTATTCACTTATTTTATAAACACAAAAAGTACTATGGCATTAGATTTGACAAAGTATGGCATCACTGGCTCAACAGTGATTGCGCACAACCCCTCTTACGAGGAGCTTTACAAGGCTGAAGTGAACCCCGCTCTCGAAGGCTACGAGAAGGGCAAGGAAACTGAACTCGGTGCAGTGAACGTGATGACAGGTGTCTTCACAGGCCGTTCTCCTAAGGATAAGTACATCGTTGACAACGACGAGAGCCACAACAACGTGTGGTGGACTTCTGAGGAGTACAAGAACGACAACCACCCCATGAGCGAAGAGGTTTGGGCAAAGGTGAAGGAAATCGCCATCAAGGAGCTTTGCAACAAGCAGCTCTACGTAGTTGACGCTTTCTGTGGTGCCAACGAGGCAACCCGTCTGGCTGTGCGCTTCATCGTGGAAGTAGCTTGGCAGGCACACTTCATCAAGAACATGTTCATCCAGCCTTCTGAGGCAGAACTCGCCAACTTCGAGCCTAACTTCGTCATCTACAACGCTTCTAAGGCTAAGGTTGAGAACTACAAGGAACTGGGCCTGAACTCTGACACTTGCGTGGCTTTCAACACCAAGAGCCGCGAGCAGGTCATCATCAACACTTGGTACGGTGGCGAGATGAAGAAGGGTATGTTCTCTATGCAGAACTACTACCTCCCCCTGAAGGGCATCGCTTCTATGCACTGCTCGGCCAACACCGACATGGAAGGCAAAAACACTGCCATCTTCTTCGGTCTCTCTGGCACAGGCAAGACTACCCTCTCTACCGACCCGAAGCGTCTCCTCATCGGCGACGACGAGCACGGATGGGACGACGAGGGCGTGTTCAACCTCGAAGGTGGTTGCTACGCTAAGGTCATCAACCTCTCTAAGGAGAACGAGCCTGACATCTACGGAGCCATCAAGCGCGACGCTCTCCTCGAGAACGTGACTGTGGCTGAGGACGGCAAGATTGACTTCGCCGACAAGAGCGTGACTGAGAACACTCGCGTTTCTTACCCCATCGAGCACATCAAGAACATCGTGAAGAAGGTGAACGGCAAGAGCGCAGGTCCTGCTGCCAAGAACGTCATCTTCCTCTCTGCCGACGCATTCGGCGTGCTGCCTCCAGTGTCTATCCTCACTCCAGAGCAGACTCAGTACTACTTCCTCTCTGGCTTCACTGCAAAACTCGCAGGTACAGAGCGCGGTATCACTGAGCCAACTCCAACTTTCTCTGCTTGCTTCGGTCAGGCATTCCTCGAGCTGCACCCAACCAAGTATGCCGAGGAACTCGTGAAGAAGATGCAGAAGAGCGGTGCCAAGGCTTACCTCGTCAACACGGGTTGGAACGGCACAGGCAAGCGTATCTCTATCCCAGATACTCGTGGTATCATCGACGCTATCCTCGATGGTTCTATCCTCAAGGCTGAGACTAAGAAGATCCCATTCTTCGACTTCGAGGTTCCAACAGCTCTGCCAAACGTGAACCCAGCTATCCTCGACCCACGCGACACTTATGCTGACGCTTCTGTATGGGAAGAGAAGGCTAAGGATCTCGCTGGTCGCTTCATCAAGAACTTCAACAAGTACACCACCAACGAAGCTGGCAAGGCACTTGTTGCTGCTGGTCCAAAGCTCTAAAAGGAACAAATATCCATCACAAAGAGGAGTGGCATCCGACAAATTCGGATGCCACTTTTTTTATCTTTTCTGTATTTTTTTTATCTTTTTTTTGCCTGAATAGTGAAAATATTCTACCTTTGTGGTCAAAACCTTTACCCTAAACAACCCAACAACCTATCTACTAACCCTCAAACCCACTAAATAACGAACATGGATACACCAGCCTATAGACTATGGAAAGCCTATCAAGATGGACAACTTGAAGTCAATTCAAACGAAACCTTTCTGGGAGTGAAAGCAGCTGAAACCATTCATGGACAAGCAGAACTCGACATCCCCTTCGACCCCGAGGTCTATCAATTCTATCCCGACACCTGCGCCATCCAGTCGCAGCATCTCGTCTTGCAGCACTATGGCATCGATGTGACTCAAAATGAAATGATTGAGGTGGCCAAGGCCAATGGCTGGTATATCACAGGGCATGGCACCCCCATGGAGTATGTGGGCCGACTACTGGAACACTATGGAGTCGATGTGGAAGTGACCGAAGGCAACAACATCTTCAATCTGGCCAACGAACTGGCACAAGGACATCAGGTCATCGTGGGCGTGGATTCAGGCGAATTAGTGCATCCCGAAGAAGAACTTGGGGAAGATGCCACTTATGGCGAAGAAGCCGACCATGCCTTAGTGGTGGTAGGTATCGACACCAGCAATCCCAATGATGTGAAAGTCATCGTGACCGACCCTGGTACCGGCAATCGCCAGTGGGCTTATAGTCAGCAGGAGTTCATGGACGCATGGAAGGACTCCAACTGCTTCATGGTATCGACCGAGCAATCGCCCGAACAGTTCCAGGGGCTGGACTATCAGCCAATGGAGAGTTTCGGCGGCATCCCCACCTCCACGCTGGAGCAGATGGCAGGGATAGACCTCTCCGAGTCCTATGACTTCATCGATGTCATTCTCGACTCCATCCGCACCAATCCCGAAGGCTGGGCCAACGTGGTGGAGGACTATCCCAACATCTTCCACTACGACGAAGAGGGCAACTTACACATGACCGATCCATCCACCGGGCAGGAACTCGTCTTTACCGAAGATGTGACCGATGACTATGCCGACAGCCAGACCGCTTTCGGTCGTACTGACACCTATGACACTTTCGGCAGCGATGCCGACGATGCCATTTCCGACTTTTCCGACGGACTCGCGTAGAATTTTCCCCCTCGTTCAGCACAAAACACCATGGAAGTAAAACAGCAACTGGAATTTTTCAGCCAACTGACCGATGCCTACAACCTTGACCGCATGAGGCAATCGGTCGACAACCTACAACAGAAGATGAAGAACAAGACCCTTCATCTGGCTGTGGTGGGCGAATTTTCCAGTGGCAAGAGCACTTTCATCAATGCTCTGATAGGACGGCGCATCCTGAAAGAGGCAGTCATGCCCACCACCGCCTGCGCCACCTACATCAGCCAAGGGACGGGGGCTCTCTGCATCTCGGTTGAATTTGCCGACAAGAAGTTCCATGTGAAGGAAGGGAGCTTCACTCCGCTCCTGTCCTACTTGCAGCAACGCTATGGCCTTCAGCCCATGGGCACACAGGAATTGATAGATACACTCACCTCCGACCAGACGGTGGCACGCGATGTAAAGGTGATGCACCTCGCCATTCCCCACATCTCCCTGCCTGAGCATGTGGTCATTATCGACACCCCAGGCTTCAACCCTGGCGATGTGTCGGTGCAGAACCACTTTGAGGTGACCAAACGTGTAGTGACCACCGAAGCTGATGCAGCATTGGTGCTGATGCCGTCAGACCAACCCTTCTCCAACTCGTTGCGAGTCTTCATGCACGACTATCTGAACAAGTACCTGCATCGTTGCGTGTTTGTGCTCACCATGGGCGACCATAAGACCCCCGATGACCGCCAACTGCTGCTGAACTATGTAAAAGGAAGGCTGCACAAGGACTTCAAAATGGAAACCGCAAAGGTTTTTTGCGAAAGTGCCATCACCACCCTCCCCGTGGTCAGAATACCCGATTGCATGAAGGCGGAGTGGACATACTGGCAAGAGGAATTCGTAGCATTCAAGACTAAGACGTGGAACTTGCTCCTGCGAAATAAAGAGGTCATCCTCTCCGAACATCTGCACAATCTGACCCTCGACCTTGTCCACCAACTTCAAGGTGCTTTGTCCGACAAGCAAGCCTCCTACGAGCTACAAAAGACCCAACTGGAGAATAGCCGCATCGAACACATCGAGTCGCTCACCTCGCAACTCTCCACTTTGGCCAAACAACAGATTGACAAGGTGATGAAGAAACTGACCGACACTGAGGTGGAGGAAATGACGCAGGCGAGGGATGCCTGCAAGGCATTAGCGGTCAGCAAACTGAATAGAAGAAACGCCTTCCAGTTCCACACCGTAGTGGAACCCGTCGTGGCAGACTCAGCACGGGCTGGGGTGAAAAGCGCACTGGTCACCATCAACGAGATGATTTCCAAGCAGGTGAAATCGGCGGTCAGCCAGCAACTCGCAGAGATGCGGAATGAGTTCAACCGACATTATTCCATCTTCTCCTCCCTGCGACGCAAGGCCAAAGAGTTCAATCTCCCCATCGAAGAGATAGAACTGCCTGACATGGCCTTCAGTTCCACCAACAAACTGGTCTCCACCACCAATTCTGACGGAGGAGGCAAAATTCTGGGCGGCATGGCTGGAGGAGCAGCGGCAGGAGCAGCGGTTGGTTCCGTCATTCCCGTGATTGGCACGGGGGTGGGAGCCATCATTGGAGGTATTGCAGGAGCCATCTTCGGAGGAAAGAAAAGCGAAAAACTGGAAGACGACGCTTTCCCCACCGTGACCAGCACCATGCTGAGCGAGATAGACGCTCACTTCCTGGCTGCGCGCACAGAAATAGAGAAGAAAATAAACGAACGACGACAGAACATCCACCAAGCCATTGAGCAGTATGCCCACAACCACGTGACAGAATACGGGGAGGCCGTGGAGAACCTTATTCGCCAGCAAGAAAAAAACATCTTGCAGATACAGCAGCAAATCGACAGCCTCAAGCAGCAAGTCCGCCTGCTGGAAGATATCAAGGATGAAACTACCTACACCCTTATCAGACTAAAAGAGAAACAATAACCATCAAATACATATAGACTATGGAAATAGGAACAATCAAAAAACTCTCTGCACAGTTGGGATGCTCCAACGTGTACGAAAAACTGAACTCACGCATGAAGATGCTTGAGGGTTCCTCCACACGCATCTCCATCACGGGTGGACATAGCGGAGGTAAAAGCAGCCTTATCAATGCCCTGCTCGGCACCCACGAAGAAGTGTCGCTCCTGCCCACCTACAAGACCACACGCTTCGTGAGGAAAGGGCTGAGCTTTACGGACGATGCCGGCATCACCAATACCACGGGTGCCATCCATGTCACGGAGGTGGATTCGGCGTGGATGCAGGCGCAGAAATTGGAGGTGTGGGAACTAAGCGACCTGGATGTAGAAGGCGAGATGACGCTCATCCAGCTGGGCGAACACTATGCCCACACCGATGTGTGCGTGATGCTCCTCAATGCCATGATGCCTTTGAGCCGCACCGAGATGACCAAGATTGAAGCCTTGGAGAAGTTAAGCATTCCCACCCTACTCGTATTCTCGATGGCCGATCGCATGCAAGAGGGCGATTACCAAGAAGTAGCAAAGTATGTCAAACAGAAGACTTCCTCTTTCCATACGGTGAAAGTGCTGGCTCCAGAAAAGCCCATGCCCGTAGAACAACAGGCCGAGGAAGTGCGGCACATCATTGACGAACTCCTCGACGAAGCGGGAAGCCAACTCACCTTGCGCACCTCGCTCAAGCGTCTCTTTCTGATGGACGCACTCTCCGTGCTGTTCGAAGCCTGCAACCAGAAGTTGGGTGATACGGCGGCACAAGAAGATGCGGAGAAGATGACTGCCGAGAAACTGTCCAAACTGTCTGACATGACCACTGTCTGGCTCCGTCTGCAAGCCGCACTCAACCAGCGCAAGAACGAGACAGCCGAGAAAATCAGGACCCAACTTGAAAAGAAGAAGGCAGAGACCATCCGCCAACTCAAACACAACGTGGAGATGTGCCAAGACGTCAAGCTTTACTGGGAAAAGGAACTCCCCTACCGTCTGGAGGACGTGGTGCGCATGTACTCCCAGACAGCCTCTCAGCAAATCAATGCCGATGTGCTCAACACCATCAACTGGCTCAACAGCGAAATCAGAAAGTCGTTCAACAAGAGCCTGAACTCGCTCCAGCCCATCAGTTGCGAGATTGAGCCAGAGGCTGTGCCTACCACGACTGACGTAGAGATAGCCGACACCAAGAAGATGCGTCTCGTGGCACGTATCGGCACCGCCGTCACCGTCATCGCTGCAGGCACCATGTGCGCCACAATGGGTGTGGGCGGCATCGTCATGGCCACAGGCATGATGGCCGGCATCGGTGCCGAGTTCCTGATGAACCGCAAGCAGAACGAGTCAAAGGAGCGAGTGCAGGAACTCATTCCACAGATGGTGACTCAAGCACAGCAGAAACTCGTCATCACCGTGTCCGACCACCTGAACAACGCCTACAACGACCTCATCAAGAACCTGCAGTCCTATCAAGACCAATGGATTGAAGAAGCCAAACAGTCCATTGAGAAAGAAAAGCAGATTGCCCTCTACAACCATCAGGTGGAGCAGAAGAAATGGGATGAATGCATGCAGGAAATCAACAACCTAAGCGCAGAACTCATGAACAATGAATAATAGATTTTATCTGAACTTTATAATCACTTTATAACTAATACCCCAAAACTATGTTTACACCAGAAAAATTCAAAGAGACCTCTGCCCATCTTTCCAACATGGTGGGCAAACAGTACAATGTAACCTCAGCATCAGGCTACGACGACGTAAAGTTGGGTGAGAAGCCCTCCGCCATGCTGACCGACGTAAAGAGGCGGCTGGAAGAAGGCAGCCTGCGCGTACTCGTCATGGGAAAATTCTCCAGCGGTAAATCCACCTTCCTCAATGCCATGATGGGCAAGATGCTGCTGCCAGCCAAACCCAAACCCACCACGGCCATCATTGGCGAGATACAGTATGCCGACGAGGCGGGTGCCACCCTCTATCCCAAGAAAAAGACGGGCAAAAAACCTTTTGACATCAAGATTGAGGATCTTGAAAAGTACATCGTTATCGACCATGAGGCAGCCAATCAAGGCGGAGAACCCAAGGAAACTCCCTATGAAAAGATTGTCATCCGATACCCTCTCCACATCTGCAAGATGGGCATTGACTTTGTCGATTCTCCCGGACTCGACGACCCCACCTGCCACGATGCCATTACCCTTAATTACCTGCCCACAGCCGATGCCATCGTCTATTGCATGAACTCGCAAATGGCCTTCAGTGCCAGAGACAAGGCAGAAATAGAACACCTGCGCTCCCTGGGTTACAAGTCCATCATCTTCGTGTTCACCTATTTCGACCTGCTCGAAATGAACGACCAGATGTCAGGCAAGCACGATGCCGAAGACGCCCGTCGCCACTACACCAACGTACTGGCACCCTACACCGACCTCGGCAGCGAGGGTATCTTCTTCGTCGGCTCCTTGCCAGCTCTGATGGGTAAAATCAAGAAAGACAACTCCATGCTCGAATCGAGCCACCTCCCTGCCATGGAGAAGAAATTGGAACAAATCCTCTTCAACGAGCGCGGACGCCTCAAACTCATCAAGGCTCTTTATTCAGTGAAGAAGGTGAACCGCGAGACAGGCCGCTTCCTCTCCGACCGCCTGGAAATCCTGCGCCAAGACCAATCTACCCTGGCAGGCAAACTGAACGTGGCACAGCAGAACCTCAACAAGGCCAAAGAGAAAGCCACCCTTATCTCTGCCAACTTCGCAGAAGGAGCCAACACGCTGGTCAGCGGTATCAACGACCGCGCACGAGCCTACTTCAACACCGAAGTCATCCCCCACATCAGCGAGTGGGTCAACGAGTTCAAACCTGCCGAGGATGAGGGAATTTCCATGTGGCATCCGAAGAAAACCGGTAAAATATTCTCCGAGGCATGCCTCAAGTTCTTCCAAACCAAACTCGAAACCTCCATCAGTGCTTGGTGTACCGAAGAACTGGTGCCACAGTATATCGAGCCGAAACTCAAGGAACTTGCCGAACAACAAAACACCAGCCTCGCCGCGCTGGAAAATGACCTGAAGAACGTGCGTGGCAACCTCTCCATGTCCATCCTCACCGACGAACCCGAAGAAATCAGCGGCACCAACCGCATCCTCTCCGCTATCGCCGGAGTACTGCTGCTCAATCCCGCTGCAGCCATCAACGGAGGTGCCATGGGCTGGGATGGACTGCTGCCCACACTCGTCACCACTATCATCACCAACATCATCCTCTACATCGTGGCCTACTTCACCGGCCCCATCGGCTGGACAGCCATCATCCTTGCCAACATCGCCGTCTTTTTTGTCGGCAATGTCATCGGTATAAGCAGCATCGAGGATAAAGCCAAGAAGAAGATTGCTGAGACGATCAAGCAGGAAATCACCAAGCACCAAGAAGAGTTCGTGGGCAACATCACCTCGTCCATCGGTGAAATCGTCAACAAACTCAAAGTGGCTGTCGATGCCGAAATCAACAAGCCCGTCAACCAGTACCAGCAACTCCTCGACGAGGCTCAAAAAGACATCAACGCCGAGGGCAAGACCATTGAGCAGCAAATCTGTATGAAGAGTGCCATGCTGAAAGACAATGGCAGCATTGCCGACGAACTGGAAGACTTCGGCCACGACATCAACATCAATCTATAGGACAACGCCTGTTTCAACAAACAGAGATTGCGGCAAGCTACAGAACCTTCGGCAGCTTGCCGCAATTTCTTACACCGAATTCACTTTAATTCACTTTCGTTCACATCTATTTCACGTAAAAGTCGTACCTTTGCCACCAAGAATCAAAAACGCATGGCAAAACAAAAGTTTTATGTAGTGTGGAATGGTGCCGAAGATGGGGTCTACACCTCATGGGAGGCATGCAAAGAGGCTGTAGAAGGCTTCCCAGGGGCAAAGTACAAGGCCTTCAAAACGGAAACCGAAGCTGAAGAGGCGTTCGAGATGGGGTATGAGGCGTGGAAAGAGCATGAGAAGGAATTAGGAATGAGGAATGAGGAATTAGGAATTGGTACTAATTCAGCAACAGAACGCACCATTCCCAAATCCTCGGAATCCATTTCTCATTCCTCATTCCTAATTCCTAATTCTTCCGAAGCCATTGCCGTCGATGCCGCATGTTCGGGCAATCCCGGCAAGATGGAGTACCGAGGAGTGTATCTGCGTACCGGCAAGGAGATATTCCATTATGGACCTGTGTGGGGCACCAACAACATCGGGGAGTTCCTCGCCATCGTGCACGGCTTGGCGTTGCTGAAACAGAAAGGGTTGCACACCATGCCCATCTACAGCGACAGCGTGAACGCCCAACTGTGGGTGAAGCGGAAAAAGTGCAAGACCACCTTGGAACGGAACGAAAAGACAGAAGAACTGTACCGGGTCATCGAACGGGCAGAGAAGTGGCTGCGCGAAAACACCTACCAAAACCCCATCATCAAGTGGCCCACAGAGGAATGGGGCGAGATACCTGCAGATTTTGGACGAAAACACTAAAAAAATTCCAACTCCTAATTCCTAACTCCTAACTTTTCACTATCTTTGTACCCAAATCAAAAAGTATCCATTACAAACTCTCTATTCTCAATTATTAATTATCAATTATCTGTTAAATGGGAAGAGTTCTTATCATCGGTGCAGGAGGCGTGGCCTCAGTGGCTGCACATAAAGTCGCCCAAAACAGCGACGTGTTTACTGACATCATGATTGCCAGCCGCACAGAGTCGAAGTGCAAGGCTTTGGCTAAAGCAATAGAGGATAAGGGGCTGGTGCCCAAAGGTAGCATCAAGACGGCTCATGTAGATGCTGACAACGTGCCAGAACTGGTGGCACTCTTTGGCGAGTTCAAGCCCGACCTCGTGATGAACCTCGCACTGCCCTATCAGGATTTGACCATCATGGAGGCTTGCTTGCAAAGCGGCGTGAGCTATCTCGACACGGCCAACTACGAGCCAAAGGACGAGGCGCACTTCGAGTACTCTTGGCAATGGGCGTTCAAGGAGCGGTTCGAGCAGGCGGGTTTGACTGCCATCCTCGGTTGCGGTTTCGACCCAGGCGTGACCTCCATCTATACGGCCTACGCTGCCAAGCATCACTTCGACGAGATTCAGTATCTTGACATCGTCGATTGCAACGCAGGCGACCACCACAAGGCGTTTGCCACTAACTTCAATCCCGAAATCAACATCCGTGAAATCACCCAGAAGGGACTCTACTGGGAAGATGGCAAGTGGGTGGAAACAGAGCCGCTGGAGATTCACAAGCCGCTGAACTATCCTGAGATTGGTCCCAAGGAGTCTTATCTCCTCCACCATGAGGAGATAGAGTCATTGGTGAAGAACTACCCCACCATCAAGCGTGCCCGTTTCTGGATGACTTTTGGCGAACAGTATCTGAAGCATCTTGACGTGATTCAGAACATTGGCATGAGCCGCATCGATGAGATAGAATACACGGCAGAGGCTGCTGATGGCAGTGGTCCTGTGAAAGTGAAGATTGTGCCCCTGCAATTCTTAAAAGCTGTATTGCCCAACCCACAAGACCTTGGCGAGAACTACGAAGGGCAGACGAGCATTGGTTGCCGCATCCGGGGCATTAAAGACGGCAAGGAGCGCACCTACTACGTCTATAACAACTGTTCTCACCGTGCTGCTTACGAAGAGACTGGCATGCAGGGCGTAAGTTACACCACAGGCGTTCCCGCCATGATTGGTGCCATGATGTTCATGAAGGGCATCTGGAAGCGTCCTGGCGTGTGGAACGTTGAGGAGTTCGACCCCGACCCGTTCATGGAGCAACTGAACAAGCAGGGACTCCCCTGGCACGAGATTTTTGACGGAGATTTGGAATTGTAAGAAAACTAAAATTTATGGCAAAAGAAAAGAAAGAAGAGGCGAACTTGACGCCTCAGCAGCAGAAGATGAAAGCACTTCAGGCTGCCATGGAAAAGATAGAAAAGAGTTTTGGCAAGGGCGCCATCATGAAGATGGGCGACGAGAACATTGAGCATATCGATGTCATTCCTTCCGGTTCGATTGGACTGAACGCTGCACTCGGCGTGGGCGGCTATCCCAAGGGACGCATCATCGAGATTTTCGGTCCCGAATCATCAGGTAAGACCACACTCGCCATTCATGCCATTGCCGAGTGTCAGAAGACAGGCGGTGTGGCAGCATTCATCGATGCTGAGCACGCTTTCGACCGTTTCTATGCAGAGAAATTAGGTGTGGATATTGACAACCTCCTCATCAGCCAGCCCGACAACGGCGAACAGGCACTGGAGATTGCTGACCAGCTCATCCGTTCCAGTGCTGTCGATATCATCGTGATAGACTCAGTGGCAGCCTTGACTCCCAAGGCTGAGATTGAGGGCGACATGGGTGACAATAAGGTAGGCTTGCATGCCCGACTGATGAGCCAAGCCCTGCGCAAGCTGACCGGCACCATCAACAAGACCAACACCACCTGCATCTTCATCAACCAGTTGCGCGAGAAGATTGGTGTGATGTTTGGCAGCCCCGAAACAACCACAGGTGGCAATGCCTTGAAGTTCTATGCCAGTGTTCGCATCGATGTGCGCAAAGGTGCTGCCATCAAGAATGGTGACGAGATTTTGGGCAACCTGACCAAGGTGAAGATTGTGAAGAACAAAGTGGCTCCCCCCTTCCGTCGCTGCGAGTTCGACATCATGTATGGCGAAGGCATCAGCAAGAGCGGCGAAATTGTTGATCTCGGTGTAGATGCCGGCATTCTCAAGAAGAGCGGCAGCTGGTACAGCTACGGTGAAACCCGCTTGGCACAAGGTCGCGATGCCACCAAGCAGCTCATGATTGACAACCCCGAACTGGCCGAGGAGATTGAAAAGAAAATCATGGCAAAAATCTCTGGCAGTGATTTCATTCCCTCCTCATCAGATGATGATGAAAACAAAGAAAAAGAGGGAGCAGAATAAGCTGAAAAATCACAAATTCACAAATGAAGAAGAAAAAAGTGAAAGGAGGTTCCTTTCACTTTTTTTCTGGGAAACGGTCATACAGGTGTTCCCACGTTTCCAAGTCTTTCAGTATTTCATTCACGTTGTTGTAGCGAGCCTCCTTCTTCGCTTTCATACACTTCGCAGCAATCAGTTTCAGGTGGTTGCTGGCACGAGTGGGGTCTTTCTTCCGCACTTCAATAATCATACGGATGATTTTGCCGATTTCCCAGATGTCGGTGCGCTGGTCATACTCTTCGCCATGCATCAGTTCTGGCGGAATATTGGTATCGACAATTTCGCCCAAGGGAAGTTTGTCGTAGGTGGCAGCAGCCAATCCGTTGTTGAGCAGCACGATATCATGGTCGAGGTCAGCCTTCACCAAGATGCAGGCAGGTGTGATGTCGAGATGGCACATGCCCTTACTGTGCAGAAATCCAACGCCCTTAATCAGTTGCTTCAGCATCTTCAGCGTGGTCTTGCGCTTGAAGTAATATTCTGGCTCCTGCTTCACGAAGAGGTCGAGCGGAAGTCCAGGAATGAATTCGCTAATCAAGGAATCATCCTCTTCGATGTAGTCGATGAGTTTCACCAGATAGGGACACTCCGCCATCTTTAATTGCTGGAAGAGTTCCCACTCACGCTTCAGCATTTTCTTGCAGTTAGGATGTGCCACCACGAAGTCCTTGACCATTCGTCTGAGCACCAGCGATTTCTCGTTCTCCGAATCATCTTCGAGCGAGAGTCTGAAGCACTCGTTCACATGGCTGGAATTGAGCATCTTGCCCCTTGCCTTGTAGTGTTCATCACCAATGCAGAAGTCGGCATGCTGCAAGTTCCCAAGATAGAGAGAATTTTCTCCTGTAAACAGGTGGAAGAACGATGCCAACGCATCTTTCACAGCCACGAAGGCGCCTTCCTTACGGATAATCTTTGCTTTCATGAGGTTAGGATAATTAGGAGTTGAGAGTTAGGGGTTAGGAATTAGAAGTTAGGAATTGAGAGGTTAGGGTTATAGTTATTTGCCCCTTACGATTCGTTTGATGTCGTTCAGTTTGTTCAGGGCTTCGAGAGGGGTGAGGCTGTTGATGTCGAGATTCATGATTTCGTCACGTATCTGGCACAACACGGGGTCATCAAGTTGGAAGAAGCTCAGCTGCACACCGCTCTTGCTCACCGACTGGATGCTCTCCGTTTTCGGACGGCTGATGCCATCGCCCGAATTGTTCGCCTCCAGCTCCTTCAGCACCTGCTCGGCCCTTGCCACCACACTCGGCGCCATGCCGGCAATCTTCGCCACATGGATGCCGAAAGAGTGCTCGCTGCCACCTGGCACCAGTTTTCGCATGAAGATGACCCTTCCGTTCACCTCCTTCACGCTCACGTTGAAGTTCTTCACCCTCGGCAACATCTTCTCCATCTCGTTCAGTTCGTGATAGTGGGTGGCAAAGAGTGTCCTCGCATGCGCCTTGCCATTCTCGTGGATATGCTCCACAATCGCCCAAGCAATCGAGATGCCGTCGTAGGTGGAAGTGCCACGTCCCAACTCATCGAAGAGCACCAGCGACCGCTCGCTCAGGTTGTTCAGAATGCTGGCTGCCTCGTTCATCTCCACCATGAAGGTCGATTCGCCCACTGAGATGTTGTCCGATGCCCCCACACGCGTGAAAATCTTGTCAGCCAGACCAATCCGCGCGCTGTCGGCAGGCACGAAACTGCCTATCTGTGCCAGGATGGTGATGAGTGCCGTCTGCCTCAGCAGCGCCGACTTACCCGCCATGTTCGGTCCCGTCAGGATGATGACCTGCTGCTTGTTCGAATCGAGATAGAGGTCATTCGCCACATACTCCTCCCCTACTGGCATCTGCCGTTCAATCACGGGGTGCCTGCCCTGCTTGATGTCGATAATCAGGCTCTCGTCCACCACAGGACGGTTGTAGCGATACTCCTTCGCCGCCATCGCAAACGACAACAGACAGTCCATCTGACCGATGAGCGCGGCGTTCTGCTGAATCTGCGGAATATAGTTCGCCGCATCCACCACCAGTTCGTTGAACAACCTCATTTCCAGCGACAGAATCTTCTCCTCCGCACCCAGAATCTTCTCCTCATACTCCTTCAGTTCCTGCGTGATGTATCGTTCCGCCTGCGTCAGCGTCTGCTTTCTGATCCAATCCTGCGGCACCATGTCCTTGTAGGTGTTCCTCACCTCCATGTAGTAGCCAAACACGTTGTTGAAGCCAATCTTCAGGCTCTGAATGCCCGTCGCCTCCGCCTCCCGCTGCTGAATCTGCAAGAGGTAGTCCTTACCCGAATAGGCAATCCTTCTGAGTTCATCCAGCTCTTCGTTCACCCCATCGGCTATCACGCCCCCCTTGTTCAGCAGGATGGGCGGCGAAGGATTCAGCTCCTTCTCGATGCGCTCACGCAAGGGCAGACAGGCATCCAGCCGCTCGCCAAACCCGTGCAGGCTCTCGCTGTCCGACTGCAGGCACATGTTCCTGATAGGCTCTATTGCCTTCAGCGCCAACATCAGCTGCACCATCTCGCGCGGATTCACACGTCCCACCGCCACCTTGCTCGCTATGCGCTCCAAGTCGCCAATCTGGTGCAGCAGTTCCTCGATGCTGTCCCGCAAGTCAGGCTCACGGAAGAAATACTCCACCACGTTCTGACGCTCCACGATGGGCTTCACCTCCTTCAGCGGAAACACCACCCATCGCCTCAACATGCGCGCTCCCATCGGACTCACCGTCTTGTCGATGACCGACAGCAGGCTGTTACCCCCCTCGTTCATCGAGCCGAGCAGTTCGAGGCTCCTCACCGTAAACTTGTCCATCCGCACATAGCGGTTCTCCTCTATCTGACGGATGCTGCGAATGTGGCCGATGTGTGTGTGCTGTGTCTGCTCCAGATAGAACAGCACCGCACCAGCCGCCACCACCCCATTCTTCAGGTGTTCCACACCATAACCCTTCAGGTTCTTTGTGCCGAAGTGGGCCAAGAGTTTCTTGCGGGCCGCCTCGTCGGTGTAAATCCAGTCGTCCAGTTCGAAGGTGAAAAACTTGCTGCCGAAATTGCCTTCAAACATAGGCCGCTTGCCGCGCTCGAAAAGCACCTCCTTCGGCGCGAAATTCGTCAGGAGCTTATCCACATAGTCCGTCGTACCCTCCGCACACAGGAACTCGCCCGTCGAGATGTCGAGCAGCGCCACGCCACAAGCCGTCTTGCCGAAATGCACCGATGCCAGGAAGTTGTTCTCCTTCACACTCAACACATTGTCCGTCAACGCCACACCCGGCGTGACCAGTTCCGTGATGCCCCGCTTCACCAGCTTCTTCGTCAGTTTCGGGTCTTCCAGCTGGTCGCAAATCGCCACACGCTTGCCCGCCCTGATGAGTTTGGGCAGATAGGTATCCAGCGCATGATAGGGAAACCCAGCCATAGCCGTGCCGCTGGCCGACGTGCCAGCCACACTGCTCCGCTTCGTCAGCGTGATGCCCAAAATCTCGGCAGCCACCGTAGCATCCTCGTTATAAGTCTCATAGAAGTCGCCACAACGAAACAGCAGCAGCGCATCAGGATGTTTCGCCTTCAGGTCGTAAAACTGCCGCATCATGGGTGTCAACTCTTCTTTCTTCGCCATAGATTGATGTGTTTGGGCTACAAAGTTACGATTAAGTGAGAGAAAAAACAAAATAATTTGTATTTTTCCGAGCGTGAGTAACTTGCGCGGAGCGAAAGTTACGATTAAGTGAGAGAAAAAACAAAATAATTTGTGTTTTTCCGAGCGTGAGTAACTTGCGCGGAGTAAAAGATAGTGAAAAAACTTAAAAAATATTGTTACAAAACGTGAAAAAGAACCCTATATGCCTTTTTCTTACTAATTTTGCAGCCAATAAAGAAGAAAGCAGTGAAAAGAAACACGTTGGTTATAGGATTGTTAGCAGTGGTTTGTGCCATGCTTCCACTCTGCAGTCAGGCACAGGAGGTGAAGGCCGATGCCGAGACCGACCGTGCCATGACAGGAGAACCCATCTTCACCCACCAACTCTACTACACCGGCATGGTGGACTACGAGGGCGAGATGATACCCAGTTTCCAGTACAGCGACTTCTACGTGTTCAAGAAACTCACCTTCAAGAGTCCCGCACAAGCCCGAAAATACTACAAGATAGCCAACAACATCAAGAAAGTCTATCCCCTCGCATGCGAGATTCAGGCCACAGTCAACCAGACCATCGCCCACATGGACTCGCTGCCCACCAAGAAAGAGAAAGATGCCTACATGAAGCAGCAGGAGAAGGAACTGAAGGCGAAGTACTACCCCCGACTCAAGAAACTCACCTTCGCACAAGGCAAACTCCTCATCAAACTCATCGACCGCCAGTGCGACATGACGGGCTACGAACTCATCAAGAAATACATGGGCGGCTTCAAGGCAGGCTTCTACAACGCCTTCGCCTCCCTCTTCGGCGCCAGTCTGAAAAAGCAATACGACCCCGAAGTGGACGACCGACTCACCGAACGCGCCATCCTGCTGATTGAGAGCGGACAAATGTAACCTCATTGACCATTTGACCATTTACAATGTACAATTTGCCATGCGGAACAGGAAACTGACAATAACCGAAATGGGGCGCATGAACGCAGAAGAGTTTCGTGCGTCAGAAAAGATGCCCCTCATCGTGGTGCTTGACGACGTGCGCAGCATGTACAACGTGGGCAGCGTCTTCCGCACCGCCGATGCCTTCCGCGTCAAAGCCATCCACCTGTGCGGCATCACCGCCCAACCACCACACCCCGAAATACACAAGACAGCCCTCGGAGCCGAAGACACCGTGGCCTGGCGACACTTCCCCACCGCCCTGGATGCAGTGGAGGAACTGAAAAGCCAAGGCTACACCATCTTTTCCATCGAACAATGCCAAGGCTCCACCCCCCTGCAGACCCTCCAGACCCTCCCCTCACCCTCCAACTCCAAATACGCCATCGTGCTCGGCAACGAAGTGAAAGGAGTCCACCAAGAAGTGGTCGATGCTTCCCACGGCTGCATCGAGATTCCCCAGTTTGGCACCAAACACTCCCTCAATGTCAGCACCACCGCCGGCATCGTTATCTGGGAATTTGCCAAACACCTCCTCATCCCATCACCTCCCCCTTCCACACCCCCAAAACAGGTGTGACTCACACCCCTACCACAGGTCTGACTCACACCCCTCCCATAGGTGTGACTCACACCTATTTTCATGCACTGAAAAGGCCCCACGAGGCAACACCTCGCAGGGCCTTTTCCCTTTCTTCAGAATCCACCTCACACATCCCCCACACATCGCCACCAGTGTTCAGCGGTTCACCCACACCTCCCCACCAGCGTTCGGCGGTTTACCCGCCGAAGCACCCCCACCATCACCCCCACCATTCACACCTCTCTCACCACAAGTCCTCAGCCTCACCAGCCTCCAAGTCCTCAATCACACGCTGCTGCGCGCTCGGGTCCTTCGTCCCTTCGCCATCCACACCGCCATAGCCCAAACCTTCACCCCTCACACCGGGGCTGACACACACGGGCAGCACACTGTTCATCTCAAAGCGCTCCATCACAGGAGCCAAATATCTTTTCTTTTCCATTGTCTTGCTGTTTTTTTAAGTAACTACACAAAATTATCTTATACAATGATGTCTCTCCTTTTCGCCGCAAGCGGCTTGTTTTTTCTTGAAACTAATTAGAATAATTGGAATAATTCAGTTCACTAATTTCTATAATTATAATTTGTGGATAAAATTATTCTAATTATGCTAATTTGTTTCTTATAATCCATCGCCGAGGGCGATTCTCTTTTAGGTGTTGCCGCAAGCGGCTTGTTTTTTCTTGGACGATAATTTCCAATAATTGACGCTCATTTTATCCGATAATTATTATTGGAACCAATTATTGGGAATTATCGGAAATTATTGTCCAAGAAAACAATGCGGCTTGCCGCATGATATCAACTATTTTTGTTCACCTACTTAAACAAAAAATTGATGTTTTACGTCATCACTTCACCATCACCTTCTTCCCGTCCACGACATACACGCCCTTGGGCAACGTCTTCACGCCTTCCACCTTCACGCCCTGCAAGGTATATACGCCGTCCCGTGCCGTGTGGTCGGCGATTCCGTCGCCGACACCCTTCACGCCCGTCGTCTCTCCCTCGCTGAACACAAACCGCACGTTGGCATAATTCTCGTCCACCTCCGTCAGCACATCGTAGAAGTCGAAGTAGGCCCGGAAGCCCTTCATCGTCGTCGCGCCCGTCGAGTACCAGAACTCGTTGCCGCTCAGGAACAGCGTCTTCACCGGCACCTCCGTCCCGGCCACATACGTGCCCACCAACTCGCTCCAAGCCCTTCGTGTCCGCTTCACCGCCGCCACCACGGGCTCCTCCTCGGGGTCTATATCCACGCCATCCACCGTGAACTCACTGATGGCACTGCTCACCCTGATGAGGCAGGGATGGTTCGCCTCTATCGCGCTGAGAGAACCGAAGTTCACCGTGATGCCCACCACGTTCTCGTCCTCATCTTCTGTCACCTCATAGCCCGTGAAGTCCCTTAACTGCACATCCTCGCCAAACGCGGCCTTCACCTGCTCACCCGTCATGCTGAACGGCAGGCACAGTGTGCTCCACTCGTTCGCCTTGATGGTGCGCTTCACACGCACATCCACGCCTGTAGCGGCACTGGGTGCTGTGGTCGAGGTCTCGTCGAGCACGGTGCGTGTGTCGGCCGGCGCGCCGACGGTGACAGTGAAAGCGATGTCGGTTGGCGTGTGCTTCGTCTCGTTCGGCTCCGTCAGGTTGATGGCAGAGAGTTTGCAGGCGAGTTCCGCGCCTTCCTCCAGCGCGGCATCGGCCTTGAGGGTGATTTGGATGATTGCTCCGCCCGTACTGGGTATCGGCTGCGTCTCCGTGTAGTAGCCCAGCACACGGAAGGTGTTCACCTCTGGGTCTGGCTGCGACATGCTCAGCGTGAAATCCTCGTCCAGGCGTTCACCCTTTGTGTATGCCAACTTGCCCTTGTCGTTCGTGGCGACCGTGATGCCGCCGGCCAACTCCACGTTGAACTGGAAGGCGGCAAACTCCGTCGTGGGGTTCTCCAGAGCAACCTCCAGCGTGGCCTCCCCTCCCTTGGGGATGGTGATGTTCTGCACCGTGAGGCCTTCTGCCGCAGCACTGCCGCACCATGCGGTCAGCACTGCCAATAAAAAGATAATCTTCTTCATTTTTCTATTCATTGATATATTGTTGATTCAAACCTTTCTTCTCTCTTTCATCTTGGTTGTGACGACTCATTGAGGGTCAAGCATCTGCATTGCCCCACGCACATTGGCGGCGTTCACCCCTCCGTCGTGCAGGATGATGTTGGCCGTCACCACGATGTCCGTCACGTCCACGCTGCCGTCGCCGTTCACGTCGGCTGCCACCGCATCGAACGACTCGCTCGCACGGCCCAGGATGCTGTTGGCGATGCCCACGATGTCGGTCACGTCAATCGTGCCGTCACCGTTCGCGTCACCGGGGATGCTGTTGCGCACGGTCAGCACACAGGTCACATCGGCTGGCGTGATTTTCTTCTCTGCCGTGGTCGTCAGGTTGATGTTCGAGATGCGCACCTCATACTCGCCGGCCTCCATGTCCTCCGCTGTCTCTATGGTCACGTTGATGACCGCACCCTCGTTGCCCGTGATGCTCTCCACCTCGGTGGAGTACAGCAGCACCTTATACACATTCGCCTCTCCCGGCTTGCTCGCGCTCAGCGTGTGGTCGGCGCACCGCTCTGTCTTTGCCACGATGTACTTCCCCTTGCTGTTCGTCGCGATGCTCACCCCGGCGGGCAGCGTGAGGTCGAACTGAAGGGCGGTGATGTCCTCCGTGTTGTTCATGCTCACGGGCAATACATTATTCTTACCTCTTAATACTTCTGCTGGTTTTATGTAAACAACATCAGATAGTCCAGAAATATCTGTAGGAATGACTTTCTCAATTATCTCTTTACAGTCTTTCCATACGGCTGCAATCTCGTATGCTGATTTACTTCCTACCGGAACATAAAGAGTTAGATTGTTGGCATAACTGACATAAGAATATGAGAATGCATAAGTTGATACATCAGGTGGAGTTACGCTTTCAACTATTACTGATGCAAGCGAGCAGTCTTGGAAAGCATAATTTTCTATGTAAGTTACGCTTTGAGGAATAGAAACTGTAGTCAAGCCCGTGCAACCAGCAAAGGTATTATAATCTATGTTTTTTAGACTATTAGGGATTGCAACTGAGGTTAACCCCGCACAACCCTGAAAGCAACTCTGCCCAAGGCTACTTACTCCGTATGGAAGGGAAACTGATGTAAGCCCAGTGCAACCATAAAAGGCCGATGAGCCGATAGTTTTTACACTTGCAGGGATGTTGATGGAAGTGAGTCCTGTACAGTTTCTAAAGGCAGAAGAGCCGATGCTTGTTACACCTGCTGGGATGTTGATGGAAGTGAGTCCTGTACAGCCAGAGAAAACAGAATTTTCGATGCTTGTCACACTTGACGGAATATCTACAGAAGCAAGTTTAGAACAGCCCGAAAACGCATTAGAGCCGATAGAGGTCACACCATTAGGGAGGACCAAAGAAGTTATGTTTTTACAACCTTCGAAAGCATTAGAACCAATGCTCACCATATTTGAAGGTAATTCAATGGAGGTTAAACCTGTACAATTCTGAAATGCATAGTTACCTATGCTCCTCACACTCTGGGGTATGCTAACAGAAACCATATCATCACAGCAATACAGAGCATAATCAGCAATCTTTGTCGTCCCATCTCTAATTACAAGTCTTCCACCTTCTGGCATTGCTCCCATGTATCTGTAAGCCACTTTTCCTATATACATCATGCCATCACCTTGATTCTCAAACCAAGGTGTTCCGTAAAAAGCAGATGAGGCTATGGATGGCTGATCGTTCTGAATAGAAACAGACTCCAAAGCTGAGCAATATGCAAATGCCTCATTCCCTATGGATTCTATACCTTTGGGGATGATAACAGCGGTCAATCCTTTGCAGGAATAGAAGGCGTTGTTTCCGATACTTTTCACCTGATTTCCAAACGTTACATTATCAATTGAAGAAATTTGTCGGAACCACCATGCACCAACATTGGGACATAAAACAGTCACATCTTTCAGACTGCTACACCCATTAAAGACAGAAGTACTAGTTCCTTCCCCTATTTCCCTGATGCTTTCTGGCAATGTGATGGATTGCAATGATGTACAGTTAGTAAAAGCACCGGAACCGATGGAAAAAACACTATTAGGGATGTCGATAGACCGCAGTCCACTACAACCTGAAAAGGCGGCGGACGCAATAGAAGTGGTTCCTTCTTTCAATGTGACATCTGTATCGGAAGGCATAGTCCCACTATATTTGAATGCGACTTTCCCCACATAAGTTAAGCCTGCTGGTAGGTTGCTTAACCACGCCGTTCCATAGAAAGCGTTATTACCAACACTTTCTATTGTTGAAGGGAAAGAGACATTTCTCAAATTGCTACAGTTAGAGAATGCTGAAGAACCGATGGTCGTAACTCCATTTGGGATACTTATAGAACTCAGGGACTGACAATTGGCAAAGGTGTTATTTTCTATAGATTGTACGCCATTAGGGATGGTGATTGAATTGAGAGCAATACAACCACTAAAGGCGCTTGCTCCGATGCTCTTTATGCTTTGGGGTAAATTGACTATGTATAGTTGGCTGCAATCTCCAAAAGCATAACGTCCTATAGATGTAATCGTGTTGGGGAGATTGACAGATGTAACACTATGTTCAGCAAAAGCACCATTTCCTACCGCCGTCACTTTATAGGTTACGGAGTTATAGGTCACAGCAGCAGGAATGGTGACACTTCCCGAATAGCTACTGTAATACCCTCCATACCGTCCACTTTCATACTCTTCGTATGATACCGCAACCTCATTGGTTGTGTTGGGGATAAACTTATAGTGAATGTTGTTGACCGTAAAGTCGCAGTAGTCATCTGCTAAAGCAGAGAGACTACAGCATCCGAGAGCGACTCCCAATAGAAGCCTCCTCAAATTCATGGGACTAAAAGATAATTTTGTCATAATGATTATGTTTTATTTGACTTCGAAAGATTCGTCTATCACGTCACGAGTGTTCAGTGGAGAACAATCAAAGAAAAGACGTTCTCCAAAGTGATTTTCTTGCGCATCTATCGGGCGGTCTCCCTCACTGATGGTAAAGGCTCTCCCTTCTCCGAAAGCGGGTGATGCTACAGTAATGAAAGAACGAAAAGCCTCATTGTCATTTCGTAATGCCATGTACGCAGTCTCACCCTTGCGAACATACACATATTTGCCTGTGTTAAGTATGAGTCCATTACTTCTAATCCACGCATCTTCATCACCATAAGGCGTGGAATAATAAGGACATAGGGCTTGTTTTACTTCAACAGGCCCACTACCTATTCCAAAGACTGTTCCCCCTAACAAATATAGTTGTCCGTCTTCTGTATCAAAGCACTCATTTGGTTTCTTCTGATTGACTGAAGCCACAATTCCGTCTGAAATGATAATGCTTCCATTTGAATCTATTCCATCGTTGTTACGAGAAAGGCAGTAGATATGCGCCCCATTGATGTGGCAGCATACACCAGTATTGAAGCAATCATCGTATGTGTCTGCTATAATTGACGCATGATGAGCATTTAGGGTTTCCTTGCTTTCTATGCCTTCCCCTCCTTGTCCTTTGGTCAATATATTCAGATTGCCCGAGTACAATTCCACATCCTTATCGGCCTTGATGGCCTTGGGACACCCCTCACGAAAATCTTCTTCCACATTATCTACAAGTGCTGTGCCTTGCGTTTCTACGTCAATAAAGAGCGAATCCTCTGGAATAAAGTCATCTTCTTTTCGCCCGATGAAAAGCGTGCCGGAACAGTCAATGCCTTTTCCTCCATTGCCTGTGGCCAAAAGATGGAATTGTCCACGTTCAATGTGGACGGCACCATTCGTTGTGATACATTTTGGCGTATAATAATCGCAATCTTGTTCGGCTGTCAAGTAGTCTCCACCATGCCCATGATTCTCTATATTGAAAGTGCCACCCAAGATGCTCAAGTTGCCATCAACAGAAATGCAACGTCCGCCTTGCCCATAGTGAGTGAGAGACACGATGCCATCCTCTATCGTCATGTTGCCGCCACACTTCAACAAAGAGCAATAAGAGGTCTCACCGCTCTCGATAACGACAGAACCGTGTGCCTCTCCTTCAATCGTTCCACCTTTCATGATGAAATCCTCTTTGCATTTGACTCCCTTCGAAGCGTCACTCTTTAGATAGACCGACAGTAGGCCCCCTCTCATCTGCAACTTGTCACAATGCAGACCATCTTTTTGTGCTTCATGTATAATAATGTGGCCATCTGTCATAGTGACGTTCTTTCCAGAAGAGATTCCATGTCGATAATTGCCCACTACGGAAAGAGTTCCTCCTCCTTCGATTGTGAGCGAGCCTTTTGTGTAGAGGCAACCATTTGAAGTGTCCGTGCTATCTGGCTGATAGATAGATGCGTCAGCCAATCTACTGTTACTTTTGTCAGGTAAGACCAACTTCACCTTCTGTTTTTGTTTGACACAAATGGCACTACTATGTCTTGATGCTAAGTTAAGATTGTCGAGAATGAGGGTACAGGTTGTGTCACAGTCTATCACAAGCCTGCCGTCATTGCTGTACCCTTTTATTAGACACACAAAAGGCTCAGCACCTTGCCCCTTTACCGTCACGTCGGATTGTAGAACGTTCGTCTGTAGTTGCAAGAATTTTGGATTTTGTATATAGACTTGTTCATCCTCGTAATTGATGACAAGTGTATCAGGGATATGGCGGTCGAAAAATACTGAGTCTGCAAACAGCATCGTGTCAGCAACACAAATGTCAAAACGGCCAAAAGGCTGGACGTTAATGCTGTCTATCGAATGAATAGGAATAAGATTCAAGTGACGCTCAAAAGACGTGACAATGTAATTTTGGGCAGACATTACAGGAATGTCTGCATAAAGGAACATACTAATCACGATGAATTGCCACAACTTTGCCATCGTTCTTTTGACTTTCTCTGCCAGTCCCAAACAAAGGCATACATTATTATATACACACAAGAAGCGTGGAACTGTATTTCCGCATCTCCAAGCTGAGGGTCGTAGGAAATACCCGAAATAGTTAAGATGTTTTTTTTAGCAGTTCCACGCACAACGCGTGAAGCCGCTATGTCCAACTTCAACTATTTCGAGAATGCTCAGTGGCACACGAGCCTCTCAAAACTTTTTTGCAAAGATTGAAAATTTCCTACGTTTTCAGCTTGCAAGAAAGAGCATAACGCTTCTATTTTACCAATAAGCCACGATGCAGAAGCACCGCAGTGAACGGAGGTCATGCCGCCATTCGGGGGCAAAGTAACGGAAAAAGAATGAAACTCACAAACTTTTAGACGGGAAAAAATCTGAAGAAGAGATTTTTTTAGCAAGGAAAAGCAAAAAAACACAAAAAGATTTGCTTGTAACAGAAAAACACGCTATCTTTGCAATGTCAAGACAAAAAGTTTTGACTATCCGGTAAGTTTCCGCGAGGGAGCAAGACTTTATCGACACTACTCCATTTCTTAAAGAGCCGCTAATTAGTGGCTCTTTTCATTTTCCATAGCGCCTGATGAATGTACGGAAGAAGTTGGTGTCATCAAGGCTCTGACGTGTAACAGAGATTTGTTTCTTGCCTTTGAAAACAAGGACTTCTCTGGCGTAAGGATTTAGTTCGAAATATTTTTTGATGCTACGAGCCAAGGTTCCCGGATTGTAGTCGGCATGCATATACAGCAGGACACGATTCGTCTGGCCAACAGACTCTGAAAGCCTGTTGTCAACGGACCCTTGTCCCTTTATCGTTTTTAGGTCGTACATCTTGTACACTCCTTTCCGCTCGAAGATGAAGTCTGCGGTACGAATGCCTTGAGGATTGGGCAGCAGAAATACTTTATAGCCATGTTCCACGGCTCTTCGAGCAGCAGATAGCAAGGCTGAATAATCTTCCCCTTCTTCACCTATGGCAGAATAGATGTTTGTCTCGCCACCAACTGGCTTGAAATCGCTAAGACCAGCCAAGAACTTTAATTGGCGTACAAAATCGGCTCCACTTAAATGGTGGAGTCGTGCAAGTTCCGAGGCTATGTCATATTTCATGCTACAAAAAACGTTGAATCAGAAAAAGCAAGGCATCCACCTTACCCCAAAGAGCATAACGCTTCTATTTTACCAATAAGCCACGGCACCAAGGCACCGCAGTGAACGGAGGTCATGCCGCCATTCGGTGGCAAAGTAAATAAAAATGCGGGAAACCACCAAACTTTTCCCAAACTTTTTGAAGATGAGTGTGAAAAAGGCAACAAAAGGACACCAAACAGTCCGAACATCCATGATACATATCTTTCCTCAGGCCCCTTCCGCATCCTCCCCATTCCCCTTCCATGTCTTCACGCTTCTGTCAGTCGTTATCTCACGGTTCTGCCAGTCGTTATCTCACGGTTCTGCCAGTCGTTATCTCACGGTTCTGTCAGTCGTTATTACAAGGGAGATGACGAGTGAGAGAGCGAGGTTGATACGAGTGCGAGGCTGGGGTTGATGCGAGTGAGAGGGGAAGGTTGATACGGGTGAGAGATGGAGGTGGATGCAGGTGTGTGTTCCGTGTAGAGGTGAAAGGGGTAACAATGAACAATTAAGTAGGTGAACAAAAATAGTTTAGATGATGCGGCAAGCCGCATTTTTCTCGGACAATAATTACCAATAATTTCCAATAATTGGTTCCAATAATAATTATTGGATAAAATTATCGTCAATTATTGGAAATTATCGTCCAAAGAAAAACAAGCCGCTTGCGGCAACACCTAAAAGAGAATCGCCCTCGGCGATGGATTATAAGAAACAAATTAGCATAATTAGAATAATTTTATCCACAAATTATAATTATAGAAATTAGTGAACTGAATTATTCCAATTATTCTAATTAGTTTCAAGAAAAAACAAGCCGCTTGCGGCGAAAAGAAGAGACATCATTGTATAAGATAATTTTGTGTGGTTACTTAATAATGAACGAGGCCCCATCTTCCACACCTTCCGGGGTGGCTCTTCCAGACTCGCCGATGAGTCTCTTCCACAGAGTCATGAGGGGCAGTGGAAGAGAGTCACGTGACTCTGTGGAGTAGAGTCACAAGAGATAACGACGAAGCCCCTATGAAAAGTAACCTTAAAACCGAACTGACGGTAAAGCAAGTGAATATCTGTGAAATCGCCAAACTTTTGCGGAACTTTTTGAAGATGAGTGTGAAAAAAAGCAACAAAAAAGGCACAAAGCCGTGGGTGACTTTGTGCCTGAAGATGAGCCTTACCGAGTCTGTCTGGATAGTCCTGACGGGACGACAAACGATGGGGGAGGCAGATGAGTGTCGTGAGGTTGCGGGAGCCGTGTTACATGCGTTCGGGCATCTCGATGCCCAACAAGCCCATGCCGAGACTGATGACTTTGGCCACGGCCTTGGCGAGGGAGAGACGGAAATACTTTAGGTCTTCGTTGGGTTCGCCGAGGATGCTGTAGTCGTGGTAGAACTGGTTGAACGACTTGGTCAGTTCGTAGCAGTAGTTGCAGATGCCGGAGGGGCTGTAGTCGGTGCCTGCCTGACGCACAACGGTGGGGAACTGGCTGAGTTTCTGAATGAGTTCGGTCTCCTTAGTGGCCAGCCCACGCACTGGGCGATTTTCCACTTTCTCATCTGACACATCGATGCCCTGCTCTTTGGCGCGCCTCAGGATGGAGGCGATGCGGGCATAGGTGTACTGGATGAAGGGGCCTGTGTTGCCGTTGAAGTCGATGGACTCTTCGGGATTGAAGAGCATGTTCTTACGGGCATCGACCTTGAGGATGAAGTACTTGAGGGCACCAAGTCCTACCTTGCGGGCCACCTCGCGGGCTTCGTCCTCATTCATGTCGGTCTGCTTGGTGCGCTCCTTGCTGGCCTCGTAGGCATCGTCTATCATGGCAGCCATGAGGTCGTCGGCATCCACCACGGTGCCTTCGCGGCTCTTCATCTTGCCGTTGGGCAGTTCCACCATGCCATAGGAGAAATGGACAAGGTCTTTGCCCCATTTGAAACCGAGTTTGTCCAAGAGGATGGAAAGCACCTGGAAGTGGTAGTTCTGCTCGTTGCCCACCACATAAATCATCTTGTCGATGGGGAAATCCTGAAAACGGAGTTTGGCGGTGCCGATGTCTTGGGTCATATAGACGGAGGTACCATCGGAGCGGAGGAGGAGTTTTTCGTCCAGTCCCTCGGCTGTGAGGTCGGCCCACACGGAGCCGTCGTCGCGACGATAGAAGAAGCCTTTCTCCAAGCCTTCCATCACCTTCTCCTTGCCTTCGAGGTAAGTGTCTGACTCATAATAGATTTTGTCGAAACTCACCCCCATCATCTTGTAGGTCTCGTCGAATCCGGCATAGACCCACTCGTTCATCTTCTTCCAGAGCGCGCGCACCTCAGCATCGCCTTGTTCCCACTTGACGAGCATCTCGTGGGCTTCCTTGATGAGGGGTGCCTCCTGCTTGGCCGTCTCCTCGTCCATGCCTTGTGCCACCAGTTTCCTCACCTCCTCGCGGTAGTGCTTGTCGAAGGCCACGTAGTAGTCGCCAATGAGGTGGTCGCCCTTCTTGCCCGACGATTCGGGTGTCTCGCCATTGCCCCACTTGAGCCATGCAAGCATGCTCTTACAGATGTGGATGCCACGGTCGTTCACAATGTTGGTCTTCACCACCTTGTTGCCGTTGGCCTCGACGATGCGTGCCAGGGCCGAGCCGAGGAGGTTGTTCCTCACGTGGCCGAGGTGGAGGGGCTTGTTGGTGTTGGGCGATGAGTACTCAATCATCACCAGCGGACTCTCCTCGGTGACAGGCTGGAAGCCATACTTGGGGTCGGCGTTGATTTGTGCCAGCAGTTCCACCCACTGGGCATCGCTGATGACGAGGTTGAGGAACCCTTTGACCACGTTGAACCGGGCGACCACATCGCTTGCATGCTCCACGAGGTACTGCCCAATCTCGTTGCACACCATCTCGGGACTCTTGCGAGCGGCTTTCACAAAGGGGAACACCACCACGGTGAGGTGGCCTTCAAATTCTTCGCGCGTCTTTTGCAACTGCACCTGCTCGGGCGTTGCCTCCATGCCGTAGAGTGCCTTCACAGCAGACTGCACACCGGCTATCAGTTTTTCTTCTATTGTCATAACGTTTTGATTTTTGGATGCAAAGGTAGGAATTTTCGCTGAATCGTGAAGAGTGAAGAGTGAAAAAGGACTGCTTTTCTCACGAAAAACAGTCCTAAACACCTAAAATTGAGTGTCAAATATATAGTAGAAAGAGAGTCTTTTCATGTACCATGTACCATTTGCATTGTGTCATTGAAACAACTCGCCGCATGGCAAATTGTACATGGTACATGGTAAATTGTACATTTCATTACCTGCGGCCGCCACGGCGAGCGCCGCCCACATTGCCTGCACCACGAGAACCTTCGCCGCCACCCATGCGGCTGGGGCTGCTCATGCGAGTGCCACCGTTCATGTTGCCGCTGCTCATGCGGGCACTGCTGCGTCCCATGTCGGTTCTGACGCTGCTGGTGCGCGAGGGAGTTGTCATGGAGGCATTGGTGAGAGAAGGCGTGGATGATGTGCGTGGGATGAACTGACGAGAAGAACTGTTGGCATTGCTGTTGGTGCGTGGAGCAGGTGTGCTGTTGCCACCGCCACGGTTCATGTCGGGGGCAGGTGTGTTGTTGCCGCCACGGTTCATGTCGCCATTTCCGTTGAAGTGCGAGCCACGGTCGTTGTAGTTGCCACCGCCCTGATGAGAGCGTGGAGCGGGTGCGCTGTGGCTGCCGCCACGATGCACTTGAGGGGCATGGTAGTCTCTGCGAGGCACCACCACGTGTGCCGGAGCACCGCGTCTGTAGCCTCGGGGTGCCATGGGGCGGAAGAAGTGTCCGCCAGCATAGCCACGGGCAATGGGGCGAGGAGCGTGGTAGTAGTAGCGGTTCATGCCATAGCGGTCATAGTCGTAGATGGAGAAGTGCCAGCCACGGTTGACGAACACGATGGGACGGTGGAAGTAAGTATAGCCGATAAGGCGGTTCCAGACGGTGTAGCCCAACAGGTTGCGCAGGGCGGCATCGCGGGCGGCGCACACGGCCAGGTAGTCGTCGTAGTAGTAGCCCAGAGCCACATCGTCGAGGTAGTCGTTCACACCCCAGATGTAGTCGTAGTTGATGCGATAGATTTCATCAATCAGGAAGGGGTCGCTGATGCCCAGCGTATATGCCATGCGGTCGGTCAAGAACCGTGCATTGCTCTGCATGGCAGCAATGCTCATGCGCTGTGCGTTCATCGTCAGTGCTCCTGCCAGGAGTACGATTGCGGTGAGGAGAGTTCTTAAAGCCTTCATAGTCGTATCTTTTTTAGTGGTTAATGATGGATGTTTTTTTGTTGTTAAAGATAGATGTTTCTGTCACCTCTTCCAGTACCAGAACTGGCTCTTCTTTTGGTTGACGATGCAAAGTTAAGACAAAAGAAAACCCCTCGCAAATTACTTTTTCCTATTTGCGAGGGGTTTTTCCCTAATTGGCAAAGGGAAGAGCCTGCAGACCCTCCCCTCACCCTCCCTACAGGGAGGGGGTGGTTACCTTGTTCGTTTGTTTACTCATTGACAGAGATACCACTCCCTCCCTGTAGGGAGGGTGAGGGGAGGGTCTGAGGCTGGCTAATTGGCAAAGGGAAGTTCGAGTTGTGCCGACCCCAGCAGGTTGAAAGTCATGCGGTGATAGGGTGTGGTGCCGTGATTCAGGATGCCTTGGCGGTGTTCCTTGGTGGGATAGCCGGCATTGTGGTCCCATCCGTAGAAGGGGAACTCCTTGTGCAGTTCTTTCATGTAGTCGTCGCGATAGGTCTTGGCCAGGATGGAGGCTGCAGCGATGGAGAGGTATTTGCCATCGCCCTTCACGATGGTGGCGTGAGGAATCAGCCCCCCTCTTATCCCCCCAAGGGGGGAAGAACCATCCGGACGGTTTCCCTCCCCCTTGGGGGCTGAGGAACCATACGGCATAAACCTGTTGCCATCGATGATGAGGTACTCTGGTCGCACCTTCAGCCCATCAATCGCACGGTGCATGGCCGTGATGCTGGCACGGAGGATGTTCATCTCGTCAATCTCTTGTGGCGTGACGATGCCCAACGCCCAGGCCACGGCATCACGTTCAATCTCCTCTCTGAGCCTGTACCGCTGTCTGGCCGTGAGTTGCTTCGAGTCGTTCAGCAGGTCGTTGTGGTAGTCGGGCGGCAAGATGACCGCCGCTGCATACACACTCCCTGCCAGACACCCTCGCCCAGCCTCATCGCATCCCGCCTCAATCAGGCCTTCTTTATAATAAGGTAATAGCATATATAAGGTAAAAGTGAAGAGTGAAAAATTTGCTACCGCACATGTAAGTCAACAAAATGACCATCTGCTGCGATAGCAAATTTTTCACTTATCATTTTTCACTTATCCTTTTTATTTCGGCTGCTTGCCAATGTAGGCCAGGATGCCGCCATCCACATAGAGGATATGGCCGTTCACGGCATCGGAGGCGTGAGAGGCGAGGAAGACAGCAGGGCCGCCGAGTTCGGATGGGTCGAGCCAGCGTCCGGCAGGAGTCTTGGCGCAGATGAAAGAGTCGAACGGATGGCGAGAGCCGTCGGGCTGACGCTCGCGCAGCGGAGCCGTCTGAGGAGTGGCGATGTAGCCGGGGCCGATGCCGTTGCACTGGATGTTGTACTCGCCATACTCTGAGCAGATGTTGCGGGTAAGCATCTTCAGGCCACCCTTGGCTGCAGCGTAGGCAGACACAGTCTCACGACCCAGTTCACTCATCATGGAGCAGATGTTGATAATCTTGCCTTCCTTACGCTCCATCATCTCGGGCAGCACGGCACTGGCGCAGATGAAAGGAGCCACGAGGTCGATGTCGATGACCTGCTGGAACTCGGCACGAGCCATCTCGTGCATGGGGATGCGCTTGATGATGCCGGCGTTGTTCACCAAGATGTCAATCTGGCCCACCTCCTTATGGATGGTCTCAACGAGAGCCTTCACACCCTTCTCGTCGGTCACGTCGCACACGTAGCCCTTCACGTTGGTGATGCCAGCCTCCTTGTAGTTGTCGAGACCGCGCTGCAGGGCAGCCTCGTTGATGTCGTTGAACACGATGTTCTTCACACCAGCCTTCACAAAAGCCTTGGCAATGTTGAAGCCGATGCCGTAAGAAGCACCTGTAATCCAGGCGTTCTTACCTTCGAGAGAAAACATAGATAAATCAGCCATAATGATTTTAGTTGTTTAGTTGATTAGTATTTGGGTTGATCAGTTTTTTGAGGTTGTCAGATGAGCCTGTAGAAACGTTGGGTGTGTAGGCTCATTTGTCTTGCAAATTTACATAAAAACCTTGAGTTGCAAGCCTCTTTGCTCAAAAAACTTCAGTTTTTGGTGTGAAATGACTGAAAAAATCCTGTCGAAGAGGGGAAAAAGGGAGAGAGACCCCTCTATGCGAGTCAGCACTTGCGCCGATACTCTGCCACTCGAATCTGATAGGTGGCCTGGGCAGTGACCAGTTGGCTCTGGGCCTGGGTGTAGAGCGTGACGGCATCGAGCAGGTCGGTCAGCGTGGTGGTGCCGGCACGGTAAAAGATGCGGTGCATGCGCAGGTTCTCCTGAGCCGATGCCACCGAAGCCTTGGCGATGTCTATCTGCTGATAAGCCTCGTTGAGGTTGTTCCAGGCCGACTGGATGTCGATGGCCAGTTTCTCGCGAGCCTCCATGCGGTCGTTTTCAGCCTGCATGCGTTGCAGTTTGGCCTTCTTGATGGCATGGCTGCCGCCCCACCAGTCGCTGATGGGCACGGAGAGTGTGGCAAAGACGAGTCCGTTGGTGTGGTCGTTGCTGTCGATGGTCTGATAGTGTCCGTTCACCCCCACAGCCAGCGAGGGGAGCAACTTGCCGCGCTCCATCCTGACGTTCAGGCGTTGTGCCTCCTCATTCTTTTGGGCCAGCGCCAACTCCTCACGGTTCTGCACGGCTGTCTCCTTGTCTTTCAGCAAGGTGGCCGGGAGTGAAGGTGACAGAAGGGAAGCAGGACTCACGATGTTGATGTCGCTTTCGCCTGTCCCTGCCAGTTGTGCCAGCAGGAGTTTCACGATGCTGATGCCGTTCTCCAGTTCCAGACGTCTGGAGGCCACCTCCTGCTGTTTCAGTTCCACACGCAAGAGGTCGTTGTGGGTGGTCATGCCAGCATCCACATACTGCTGGGTGAGGCGGTGCACCTCGTCGAGTTGCACCTTCACTGAGTCGAGCGTGGCCACATTGGCTTGCAGGGAGACGAGTTGCCAGTAGTATTGTGCCACTTGCAGTTCTGTGTCCTTCTCGGTCATCTGCAGTTGCAGACGTTTCACCTCCTCCTGTAGGTCGGCCAGTTTGTTGCCATTGATGATTTGTCCACCCTGGAAGAGAGGCTGCACAGCCATCACGCTGCCCACAAAGCCCTTCTTCACCATGCCGATGGGCATCACAGCCTCGCCAGCCGGCATGCTGCCCTGCACAAGGTCGTCGAAACCACGGAATTCCACTGCCGTGCCGCTCACCTTGGGGAAGTAGTTGGTGCGCGCTTTGGCCTTGTCCTCCTTGGCGGCCTCCACGTCGAGACGTGCGTTTTTCAGCACCCGATTGTTCTGCACAGCCATTTCCTGCAACTGTTGCAAGGTGTACTCCTGAGCGTTCATGCCGCAGGACACCACCATTGATACTATGAAGAGAATCTTTTTCATTGTCTTTGTCTTTATGGAAAGATCCGTTTCTTGTTCAGTTTGTTGTTTTCTTTTTGTCAAACAATTTCCAATACACCACAGGCAGGACCGTCACCACCATGATGAGCGAGCCGATGCCTCCGGCAAAGATGCTCACGCCCACTGGCATCCAGAACGAGGTGGCGGCGATAATCATGGGCACCACACCCACGGCGGTCGTGGCGGTGGTGAGGAAGATGGGCACCATGCGCCGCCGCCCTGCATCGTAGGCGGCATCGCGCACCGACCACCCCTGCCGCACCAGTCCGTTGGCATGCTCGAAGATGAGGATTTCGTTCCTCATAATCATGCCCATCAGCGTGATGAAGCCAAACACTGCCGTGATGCCGATGGCACGGTTCATCAGTGCCAAGCCCAGAATGGCTCCTGGCAGACAGAGGGCGATGGCAAAGATGCAGGTGAGGGTGATTTTGTAGTTCTTGAAGTTGAAGAGCAGGAAGAAGAAGATGATGAGGATGGCGATGGAGAGTCCTATCTTGATGGGATCCATCTTCTCCACATCGTTTTCGGGTTCGCCGCCCACTTCCACACGCACACCCTGCGGCACGTGCAACCGAGTGGCAGCAATCTCGGCCAACTGCTTGTGTATCGGTGCTGGCAGCACATTCCGTCTCAGGTCACACGTCACCGTGATGCACCTTTCGCCCCCACGGTGCAGGATGTGGGTGGCTCCCCATGTGGGGTGTGCTTCGCCCACCTGCCGCAGCGGCACCGACGCACCTGCTGATGAAAGATAGAGGTCGTTCACCCCGTCGCAGTCGAGGCTTTCTTTGCCAATGTCCTTCAGCATGATGGGCACTTCATAGTCGTCCTCCCACACTTGCCCCACCTTCGTGGAGCCAGTACTCATGCTCAATTGCAGTTCGGTCATGGTGCGGTTCAGCCCCAACTGGCTCGTTGCCACAGGGTCGAGCGTCACCTCGATGAGTGGACGAGGCTCTTGCCAGTCGGTGTGTACGTTCAGCAGGTCGGGCATCCGGCGCATCTCGGCTGCCATCTGCTCCGCCACAGCACGCAGGCTGTCCTCGTCTTCGCCATAGAAACGGTACTCCACAGGGTCGAAGTTCTGGAAGTCCAACTGCTTGAACTTCACGAAGGCATTGGGGAAACGGTCGGAGTAGAGCGGCTCAAACTGGTCCAGCATCTCCACGGTGGCCTCTTGCGAGACGGTGTTCACAATGAATTGGGCAAAGTTCCTCCCCGCCACTTTCGGCGCATACACCGTGTGGAAACGTGGCGACGAGCAGCCGACAAAGCGGGTCACGCTGACCGTGCGCTCGTCCAGCATCAGCACTTCATACACCGAGTCGGCAATGGCCTCGGTCTCGGCCAGGCCTGTTCCCTCGGGCAGCATAATCTCCACCGCAAACTGGTTGCGCTCGGCGGTGGGCATCATGCGCACTTTCAGCGTGGAAGCCAGCAGCAGACTCAGCACAATCAGTCCCACGGCTCCACCCATCGTCAGCCACGGATGGCGAAACGTCCAGCCCAACACCTTTTCATACACCTCCTGCACATGGTCGGTCAGACTCTTCTTCTGCGGCCTGTCCCTGAAGTCCTCCTCCGTCACATCGCCCACACGGCTGGTGGGTTTCGACATCTCCACATGCTTGTTCCTCGTCGTCTTCCGCTTCTTGATGATGAAGAACTCCAAGATGGGGATGACCACCACCGCCAGCACCAACGACACCATCAGGTTGATGAGAATGGTCCACGGCAACCAATGCACAAAGTCGCCCGTCTGCCCCGTCAGCACATAGAGGAAGGGGAAGAAGATGACCGAGATGCACAGGGTGGCGAGCATCATGGGCATGAAGTAGTGCTGTGCCGACTCGGCTGCCGCATGCCAGCGCGACATGCCCTTGTTCAGATACTCCAAGTAGCCGTCGAGCACCACAATGGCATTATCGACCACCATGCCGAGCACGATGATGAGACCTGCCAGCGTGACGGTGTTGAGCGGAATGCCCACCATGTACATCACTCCCACCGAAATGAACGTGCTGAGTGGCACGGTCAGACCTGCCACCACAGCCGTGCGCCAAGGGAAGAGCACCAGCATCACGATGACGATGATGGCCATCGACTCCAACAGGTTGACCATGAAGTCGTTCACGCTATCGCCCACCACCTGGCACTGGTCGGCTATGCGGCTCACGGTCACATCCTTGGGCAGTTCGCTGGCCATATAGTCGTCCAGCACCTGCTGCACGTCCTCGCCATACTGCACGATGTTGTTGCCCTCCATCATCTCCAGCGAGAGGAGCACACAGGGATGGCCGTTGTACTCGATGTAACTCTCTGTGCGGTCATACTCACGCTTCACGGTGGCCACATCCTTCACCCTCACCGTATGGTTCTGCGCATCGGTGTAGATAATTTGGTTCTCAATCTCTTGCTCGCTCGCCACGGTGGGCTTCACATGGATGGGCACATCCTTCTCCGTGCCGCTGATGCTGCCCGACATGGTGGTCATGCCAGCCGACTGCAGAGCTTGCATCACTGCCATGCGTCCGATGCCGTAGGCTGCCAGTCGCTGCTGGTCCACATAGATGGTGATTTGTTCCTTCAGGTCGCCATACAGCACCACGTTGCTCACAGAGGGAATGCGGCGCAAACGGTCGGCCAAGTCATCGCTGTACTTCTTCAGTTCCCTCGGACTCCTGTCTTCGCTCTCGATGGCGATGAGCAGGGCCGAGGCACTGCCAAAGTCGTCGTTCACAGCCAGAGCCAGCACACCGCTCGGCAGACTCTGACCCTTGAACGAGTTGAGTCCGTGCTTGATTTTTGACCACACCTCGTCCTTGTTGTTCACGTGGTCTTGCAGTTCCACCAGACACACACACATGCCATTGCTGCTCGTCGTGGTGGTCTTCGAGCGTTTCACCTCGTCGAAAGTGAACAGATACCGCTCCAACGGCTTGGCCACCTGCTCCTCCACTTCTTCGGCTGTGGCACCTGGATAGACTGCCACCACCACACCCTGACGTATCACGAAGTCGGGAAACTCTGCCTTGCCCATTCGGTCGAACCCTATCAGTCCGAACACGAACAGCAGCACAATCAACAGGAAGGTGATGCGGTAGTTGCGCATCAGCCAACCCACCCAATTTTTCTTGCTCATAACTTCAATCTTTTGCAATCTTTTTCAAATTTCCTCCACTTCACTTCCTTCGCTCACTTTCTGATACCCTTTCACTATCACTTTCTCTCCCTTCTTCACACCGCTCGTCACCTCAATGCGGTTGCCCGAAGCCTCGCCCAGCGTCACCTTTGCCCTGTGCGCCTTGCCGCCTTCAGTCTTCCACACAAACATGCTCCCATCGGCCGAACGCTGCACCGCCGTGATAGGCACCATCACCGTCGTGTTCCCCGTCTCGTATGCAGCGACGGTGTCACCGTCTCTCACTTTCACCTCACACACCATTCCTGCCAGCAATTTCTCCCTCGGGTTCTTCACATTGATTCTCACCTCGTATGTCCTGCTCACAGGGTCGGCCTGCACCCCCTTCTCAATGGCTCCACCCATGAACGTCTCGCCCAGTGCCTCCACACGAATCTCCGTAGGAGTCGATGCCGAGAACCTTCCAATCTCCTTCTCTGGCACAGCCACTTTCACCTTCACATTATTTATATTAAGGATGGTACACACGGGCTGGCTGGGCAGAGCCGTCTCACCGGAACTCATCATCTTTTGGCCAATGACACCGCTCACGGGAGCGTAGATGCGGCAGTCGGCCAGCGACTTCCGTGCCATGTCCAGTTGCGCCTTGGCCTGAGCCACCTGACTCTGGGTTTCCACCCACTTCACTTCGGGCAGGGCATTCTGGTCGTGCAACTGTTTCATGCGCTCCAAAGCATCGTTGGCCTGACGCATCTGTGCCTCACAGTTGGCCAGCATGTTGCGAGCCTGAGTGGCATCCATCTCGGCGATGAACTGCCCCTTCTGCACATGTTGTCCTTCCTCCACAGCCACACGGAGCACCGTGCCGCTGCCTGTGAAACTCACCGACGTGCTCGACTCGGCCTCTACCTCACCCACATAAGTTCGTGCGTTCCCTTCGGTCTGCGAGCCGACCACTTCGGTCATTACCCTCACTGGAGCCACATCCTGCTCCTGCTTGTTGCCGCTGCATGCTGCCAGTGTCGTGGTCAGTATCACGGCTGAAAGAAAATCTCTCATTTTCATGTTCTGTTACACTTTTTGTTTCAAATTTTGTGCAAAGTAACGAGAAAAAAGAGAAAATGAGAACAAACAAATCACCTCTCATTTGTTCTGATTGTCGCATTGGACAAGCGGGGGAGTGTAATTAAAGAAAGAAAAGGAGAAATAGAACAAGTGTGTTCCACGAAAAAGCCGTACTTTTGCAGCAGGAAACGAAAAATGGAACAACCAATGGAAAAAGCAGGATTGGACACTCTCAGGAAAAAGGCTATAGCCGACTATCAGGACAATGCCATTGCCCTGGTGCGCGATGCCGTCAGGGTGAGAGAGGTGGCGCGTGAGCCTCTCGTCATGGAGAGTTTTGTGGTGGTTATCATGCTGAAGGGAACAGCCACCATCTATATGGAAGAATGTGAGATGCGTCTCTGTGCTGGCGACATCTTTATGTGCCGTCCCAACAGCATTCTGGAGAAGTCGATGATTAGCATGGACTTGGAGATAAGGGCTTTTGTGGTTTCGGAGGAAAAAGTGGAGGACTTGCTGCACGAGACGGGCATGCGGTGGAACTTCCGCATCACAGCATCAAACCATGAGGTGCTGCATGCGGAGGAAGAGGAGGTGAGGAGGCTCTGTATGTACTACGACCTTTTGAACGACAAACTGAACACACCTGCTTCGCAGAGCAAGCAACCTGCACTGGATGCTCTTTTCAAGGCATTGGTGTATGAGTTTTACGACCTTCGGGAACGGGAAAGTGAGGACGAATCGTTGGCGCCTGTCAACTATTCATCAGGCGAAAACATTTTCCGGCAGTTCGTTCGTCTGCTCGAAGACCCTCGGCAGCCTTTCGTCAGTGTGAACGACTATGCCACCATGCTTCACGTCACTCCTAAGTACTTCTCTTCTGTGTGCAAACGGCTCTCAGGAAAGACTGCAGGCGAAATCATCCGCGATGAAATCATCAAGCAGGCCAAACTCCTGCTGCGCGACAACACCCTTGGCATCAAGCAGATTGCCGACCGCCTCAACTTTGCCAATCAGTCGCACTTTGGCACCTACTTCCATCGCTATGTGGGCATGTCGCCTCAGCAGTTCAGACAAAGCAGTTTCAATTAACAATTAACAATCTCCATGATTCAGAGGACAGTGAATTGTTAATTGTTTCTTTCAATCTTCTCCTTTGCCTCGTCAAGCAGCGCGAAGAGTTCTTCCTGCGTGGTGGCTTGGAGAATGCGGATGCGAGTTTGTCGGAAGTCAGGGATGCCCTTGAAGAGAGGGCAGTTGGCGAGGTGGCGGCGCACATGGATGATGCCGCCGAGTTCGGTGCGCTTGCTTTCCTTCTGTGCGTTATGTTCGCTGAGGGAATATGCCACGCTGGTGCGCACTTGACGTTTGAGCACATCGAATTTCCAGTCAAGCGTCATGGTGCCGTCGTGACAGCCCGTGTCGAGATAGGTGCACACATCCTTGAAGAGCCAAGGCTGACCGAAGGTGGCACGACCTATCATCACGGCATCCACACCGTAGCGGTCGAAGGCATCCTGCACCTGTTCTGCCGTACAGATGTCGCCATTGCCAATGATGGGGATGTGCATGCGGGGATTTTGCTTCACGGCTCCGATGAGCGTCCAGTCGGCTTCGCCTTGATACATCTGACTGCGTGTGCGGCCATGAATAGTGAGTGCCTCGATGCCGCAGTCCTGAAGCCGTTCTGCCAGTTCGAGAATGAAGGGCTTACCCTCCTGAACAGGAAGCCATTCGGCAGGTATGTCATAGAGTGAAGGCACGTCCCAGCCGAGTCGTGTCTTCACGGTGACGGGAATCTTGACGGCCTTGACCACCTCACGAGTGATGTCGAGCATCAACTCAGGGGTGCGCAACATGCCCGCACCAGCTCCTTTGCCTGCCACCTTCTTGACGGGGCAGCCGAAGTTGATGTCGAGCAGGTCGGGGTGGGCCTCGCTCTCCACTATGCGGGCGGCTTCGACCATGCTCTCCACGTCGCGGCCATAGATTTGGATGGCCACGGGCCGTTCGCGGTCATCGACGCGAATCTTGGCCAGTGAGCGGTTCACGTTGCGGATGAGGGCATCGGCGCTGACAAATTCGGAATAGACCATGCTGGCTCCGAACTCTTTGCACAAAAGGCGAAAAGCCTGATCTGTCACGTCCTCCATGGGCGCCAACAGAACAGGCTCATTGCCAAGGTTGATGTCTCTGATTCTCATAAGATGAAAAGTGAAAAGTGAAGAGTGAAAAATCTGAGTTACCGCCGTTTGGCTTGTTCGTCGCTCATTCGTAAGGGTAATTTAGATTCTTCACTCTTCACTTTTCACTCTAAAAAGATTTAAGCCTCCGAGAACTGATCCTTGCCTACACCACAAAGCGGGCACTCAAAATCTTCGGGGAGGTCTTCAAAGGCAGTGCCAGGAGCAATGCCACCTTCTGGATAACCTACTTCGGGGTCGTACTCCCATCCGCAGGCGTCACAAACATATTTTGCCATTCTTTTTTCCTTTCTTTAGAAGTTAATAAAATGCGCCCAGCGCATGGGCTGGTTACTTAAAAAATCTGTTGTACAATCCCTGGAAACCAGCACCATGACGTGCTTCGTCCTTCGCCATCTCATGAACCGTGTCGTGGATAGCGTCGAGGTTCAGTTTCTTGGCCACCTTCGCAATCTCCAGTTTGCCAGCACAAGCACCTTCCTCAGCCTCCATGCGCTTCTTCAGGTTGGTCTTGGTATCCCAAACCACATCGCCGAGCAGTTCGGCAAAGCGAGAAGCATGGTCAGCCTCCTCGTAAGCATAGCGACGGAACGCCTCCGACACCTCGGGATAACCCTCGCGATCGGCCTGACGAGCCATCGCTAAATACATGCCCACTTCGGTACATTCACCCATGAAGTGGTCCTTCAAGCCCTGAAGCACGAAAGCCCCCTCTTCACCTTCGGGAATAGCCTTTGCCACACCGAGTTCATGTTCACAAGCGAAATTCAGTCCTTCAGTTTCTTCCTTCTCCTTGAACTTTGAGCCAGGAACCTTGCACTGTGGACATTTCTCTGGAGGGTTCTCGCCCTCATACACGTACCCACACACGGGGCACACCCATTTTTTTGCCATAAATGTTAGAGTTTTTTAGGGTTAGTAATTTCTTTTTCCTATTCGCAAACCATACGGCACACCCCCATCTGAAGGGAGGATAGCCGAAGTTTTGCAAAGATAGAGCAAAAAGAACATTTTCGCAAAACTTTTCTCACATTTTTTTTCGCATCCACTTCATTTTTCTTTCTTCCCCCTCTAAAACACCGCCACTTTCACCCCCACAATGGGAAGAACGTAAGGGGAAAACAAGAAGTGCGTTTGCCTCTCCACATGCAACGCCGTACAAATTACAATAGAAACGCCGTTGCATTTACAAATTGCACGGCAGTCAATTTACAAATGCAACGGCGTTGTCCTTAAGGGGGGAAGGGAGGGAAGAATGTTGAGGGTTGAGGGTTGAGGGTTGAGGGTTGAAGGTTTAGAGTTTAGGGTTCTGGGGGTAGAATCGCCCAGCGCGTAGGCTGGCAGCGCATGGGCTGGTTATCGGTTGGGATAGACCACTTCATTGCTTCGCTCGCCCAAACCACCATAGAAGTTGGCGCAACGCACGGAGTAGCATGCACCCTCGGCAGTTCCCTTCGGAACGGTGTAGCGGGGTTCGGTGGTGAAAGCCACCACGTCGCGGTTCTTGCACACAGCATAGAGACAGGCTTCTGGCACGTCTTCCCAAAAGATTTCACCTCGATTGCGAATCTGAAGGACGGGAGGTTCCACCTGTGCCGCCTTATGGTCAGGACGCCATCCGGGGAACACATGGGTGATGTCATAACGGTCAGCCTCCTGGTCGGACAGGCTGGTGGGATAGCGCATGGTGGTGGTGATGTCGTTCTTGTCCTTGAACTGGGTGCGCCGCTGGGCTGTGGGCACCAGCTGATACTCGCTGTCCATGCTCTCGTATTCGGAGAAGAGACGTGGCAGGGTGCCGTGCATCTCTGTCCATCCGAGAGAGTCGGGCTGCAGTTCCATGAGGGTGCTGATGAAGACCGCACGGGGCGCATTCTTCCACGGGCGGCCGAGCATGTATTGTCCAGCCTGCTCCTTGGCTCCAAAAATGCGGCAGCCGTTGAACACGTAGCCATATTCGCGGTGCGCCTCGGTGGCAGGTGCGCAGATGATGTCGCGCTTGCCGCCACGGGTGCGCAGTTCGATGTCGCAGCGATTGAAATAGATGGTGCCACCGCCACAGATGAAATCGACGGTGCCTCGGATGGCACAGTCCTCCAGATAGGTGGTGCCACCGTCGTTGGTGTAGTAGGTGTCCTGATTGCTCATGAGCGAAAGCCGCTTGAAGATGTTGCCCTTGCAGTTCTTCTCGTTCAGTGCCACGGCCCGATTGGCAAAGGCTGTCATGTCATCGCGGTAGTTCGACCACAGCTCCAAGTCCTGCATGTAGGTGCTATCGGCACCGTTCAGGAAGAGCGTTGATGTGCAGCCGATGCCCTCATGCATAGGCATGGACTCAATTTGGGTGCCCTGCATTCCCTCACCGCAGATGCTGGTGTTCGGTGCTGTCAGGATGGTCATGGGGCTGGGAATGGTCAGTTCCTTCCCGTTCTCCACAATCTTGATGGGGTTTCCCTCCCCCTTGATGCGGTACATGCTCGACTTGATGAAGATACGGAATCGCTTCTTCTTGTCTGCACGGCGATTGGCTGCATGAATGGCATCGACAAAAGAGCCGTTAGTGGGCACGATGAAGTCATACTTATAGCGCATGCGCCCCAAGGAGTCGGGCACTTGGGCACGAACCCAACTGGTGGATAGGCTCCACAACAAGCACGTAAAAATAAAAATGAGTCTGTTAAACATCAAGCTTTTCCCTTTCTGGTTATCTTCTTTTCTGACAATCATAATCCTTAATTCACGCACAAAGGTACGGCATTCCCACCATTCTGCCAAAAGATTGCACAAAAAAGTGTCACTCTCCCCCACCCTGCATGGTCAAGGTTGCGCCAGCTGATGGCTTTGCGATGTGATACAGCGTCATCACCGCTTTTCGCATTTTGATGTTTGCTGCGTTATTCCCCCATCTTGGCGTTTTTCTCAATCGTCCAGCCTTCGCGCTTGGAGATTCCGCAATCGGCTCCCTTGAACATCTTGGCAGCCTGTTCGTCACCTTTGAGTTGCCAGTCGAGCCATGCAAGAGCCACCACGGAGAACTCTCCGCCATGGGGTTGGCCATAGGTGCCGCCATGACCAACGGGGAAGTTGGTGGCACAGGCTGGCACGTGATCAATGCGGTGGAAGTCGTCCATGCCATTGCCGTAGGCGATGTCCTGCGGGCCACCCAGCATATACATAATCGGAGAGTGAATTTCCTTAAGTTTCGACTTGGGTGGCATGGGCATACCCCCTACGGCACTGCCTGCATTCTGCTGATTGAAGAGTCCGCTGTTGCATATCATCAGGGTCTTGATGCGCTTGTCAGCACAGTTGAAGAGAGATTGTAGGCCACCGCACGACATGCCTGCCACACAGATGTTCTTCACGTCTATCTTTCCATAATAAGGGGAATTCTTGTCAACATTTTGGGCTTCGACCCAGTCCATGGCCTCAATCTGCTGCTGGGTGGTGGACATGGGACCCTGATAGTGCTGACCCTCCTGGGGCATGTAGCCGGTGGCCACCACAAGGTATCCGTGGGAGGCTATCTCGTTGAGGAACTTGTAGTGCTCGAAAGGTGAATTGTTGCAGGCTCCGTTACCCCACACAAGAACAGGAAGAGGATTTTTCTTGCTGAAAGTGGATAAATCCTGCGGCACGAAAATCGTGTGGGCATCAAGGGTGGATTCTTCTTTCATGATAGCCTTGTAAGGCCCTGTGCCACCTTCCTCGACAACTCGCGAGGCAGCTTCGCCTTCGGCCATTGTGAAACTCATGCTGATGGCTCCGGTGGCCATCACAGCTGTCCAAACGACTGCTGAACAAAGAAAACTTTTTACTTTCATAAGATTGTTTTTTAGAAATAGGTGAATATGAATAATAGGTGAATAGTACATTTTTTTCAACATCCCCAATCGGCACGGTCGAGGTTGCGATAACCGATGGCTTCAGCGATGTGCCCTCCCTGCACCTGAGCCGCTCCCTCCAAATCTGCGATGGTGCGGCTGACCTTGAGTATGCGGTCGTAGGCACGGGCGGAAAGGTTGAACTTCTTCATGGCGGTGCGCAGGAGGGTAAGAGCCGACTCGTCCAGCTGCACATACTTCTGCAGCAGAGCGGTGGTCATCTGGGCATTGCAGTGGATTCCCTGCTCCCCCTTATAGCGTTCCCCCTGTATCTGACGGGCTTTCAGCACCCGCTCACGGATGGCAGCCGAGGACTCACCCTTGGGAGCTTTAGCCATGTCTTCGAAGGGTACACTCTCCACCTCCACCTGCAGGTCGAAGCGATCCATGAGAGGACCCGAAATCTTGTTCATGTAGCGTTGAATCTGTGCAGGAGTGCAGACACACTGGCGGGTGGGATGATGATGGTAGCCACAGGGACAGGGATTCATGGATGCCACGAGCATGAAAGAACAAGGGAGAGTGAGGTTGTAGCGGGCACGGGAAACGGTGATGACGCGGTCTTCGAGGGGCTGACGCAGAGTTTCCAGCACGGATCGGTTGAACTCAGGCAGTTCGTCGAGAAAGAGCACTCCGTTGTGCGCCAGACAGATTTCCCCAGGCATGAAGACGTTGCCGCCACCGACAAGGGCTACGTCGGACACGGTGTGGTGGGGCGAGCGGAAGGGACGCTGGCTGATGAGCGAGGCTTCCTTCTGCAGTTTTCCTGCAATGGAGTGTATCTGGGTGGTTTCGAGGCTTTCGCTGAGGGTGAGGGGTGGGAGGATGGAGGGAAGACGTTTGGCCATCATGGACTTGCCGCAGCCAGGACTGCCTACAAGGATAAGGTTGTGACCTCCAGCGGCGGCGACTTCAAAGGCACGTTTGACGTTCTCCTGCCCCTTCACTTCATCGAAATCGTAGGGGAAGGTGTAGAGCTGGGAATAGAACTCTTGGCGCGTGTTCACCTCGGTGGGCTGAAGGTCTTTCGTCCCATCGAAGAAGCCCACGATGTCGTTGAGATGACTGACTCCATATACTTTCAGGCGGTTGACCACAGCGGCTTCGCGGGCATTGGCTTCGGGCACAAAGAGGGCTTCGTAGCCCCGTTCACGCGCCTTGATGGAGATGGGCAGAACTCCCTTGACGGGCAGGATGTCGCCATCAAGTCCCAATTCGCCTACAAACAGGTAGCGTTCAGGGCGCTCTATCTTCAGAAATTCATAGGAACAAAGCACTCCGATGGCCATAGGGAGGTCGAATCCCGAGCCTTCCTTGCGCATATCGGCTGGGGAAAGATTGACCACCACCGACTTGAAGGGAGCCTTGTAGCCGTTCACTCGCAAGGCTGACTGCACACGCTCCTGACTCTCCTTCACGGCACTGTCGGGCAGACCAACGATGGTGAACTTGGACACCTGTCCTGCATCGAAGTTGTCCACCTCGACTACAACAGGTTGGGCATCCAGTCCCAGAAGTGCAGCACTATGAATCTTTGCGAGCATGGGAAAAGTCAGGAGTTGGGAGTTGGGGGTCTATTGGAGATGTTTCTTCAGCAGTTCGTCCAGGCCGTTCATGTCGTCGCCGCTGTCCACCACTTTGTGGTCTTTATCGGCTAAGATGTAGAAGGGTAGTTGTTCGATGCCAAGGGTCTTGACGACATCCGACTCGAATGCACGACCATCGCAATAGTGCTGAATGACGGAGGAGAGGCTGTCCTGTCGAGCCACATCTTCCCAACGATGGCGTTCGAGGTCGAGCGACACCGCCACGATGCGCAGACGTCCGCTGTCCCTGTTCTTGTCGGCCAGACGGCGCAGACGCCACAGGAAGTCGTAGCCCTGCGGATGCCAGAGTGACCAGAAGGCGAGCAGGGTGTAGTCTCTGTCCTGTGGCCAGAGATGGGTGGTAGTGAAGTCCTTCCGTGTGAGGGTGACGTTGGGGAGTGTCTTGCCTTGCTGCCGACTCTGGCGAGTGGCTATCTTCTTTTCTATCTCTAGCAGGTAGTGGTTGTGGGGGTGGTGGGTCTTCAGCTTCGCAAGCAAGGCAGAGAGTTCGTCGGGGCTGGCGTCGTCGTCCTGCACAAAGTAGCGGTCGAGCAGATAGATGGCCACTGGCGACTGTGGATTGTCGGTCATGTAAGTGCGGGCGGCTCCACGAGTGGCGGTGGGGTTCATGGTGTAGGTCTCCTGTCGGAACTTGTTCATGAGCTTGTTTTCCTCGTTGCCATTGACCACATAGTTCTTCATGTCGTTGGCGGTAGCCTCATACTCCAAGTCCTCGTTGGGTCCCACAAAGACCACCTGCTCCATGCCGTTAGGGAAAACAAGGATGTAGGGGGTGTGCTCAGATGCCTGCCCCCGATAGAGGAACTTGCCCTCACGAATGGAGACCGTGTCGAGCCGTTCGTAGCCTTCCGACAGGTTATAGATGTAGATTTCACCTGCCTGCATGTCGCGGAATCGTCCCTGAATGCGGAAGGATTCGCCTCCTGGGCCACATGCGAGGAAGGTCAGCAGGAAAGCCCCTGCCAACCATATATGAAGAGTGCGGCGCATCATTTGTTGTGGTCAGAAAACTCGACATCGTCAGCAGCCCTCTTGGCCAGCGAGGGGTCGAGGGCGATGGCCTTGTCCAGATAGTCCTTCACTTCGGCATGATTCTCCATGCGTTCGGCAAGGATGGCCTGCAGATAGTAGGTCATGCCATCGGGGTTCTTGATGTTGCCAAGCACCTTGAGGGCATCGCCATAGTCTTGCGACAGGATGTTGGAGAGGGCGGCACTGTTGTTGGCCGACTTCTGGAACTTGACCGATGCCTGGTTATACTTGCCCTGAGCCACATAGAGGTGTCCCAGAGCCTCGTCGAAGTTGTTCGCTCCCACCCCCTTTGAGATGTACATCTCGGCATCCTTGAACTGCCCGTTCTGAATGGCGAGCATGCCTAAGTTCACATTAGGTTCGGGGGCATTGGGGTTGATGCTGAGCGCCCGACGCAGATACGACTGTGCCGTTTCGCTGTCGCCGTTCCTCATGGCCAGTTCGCCCAAGTTGTTGTAGGCACGGTAATCGTTGGGGAAGAGCTTCTCCACCTTCTGCAGGATGGTTCTCTTCTGGGCATCGCTGGTAGCCAGCGTGTTGGCGGCATAAATCATCTCCTCCAGACTCAGCTGCTGGGCGTCGGAGTCGACAAGTGCCAAGATGGCCTCGTCACTACGGCCAATGACATCATAGTTGATGACCATGCGGGCACGGCGCAGCTCGGGCAGCACCGCCTCAGCCAGTTCCTTATAGACCAATGCCACATTGCGAATCTCCCGTTCGCGCTGCTCGGGGTCTTCATACATGGCGAGCACACGCAGGATGATGTCCTTGTCGGGCAGGTTCGACTGCGACACCAGTGCCTGAAAGCCCTCCCAGTCCTCAGCCGTATATTTCGTATCGACGTTAGTGGTCAGTTTCGTCCTGTTCAGCTGCTGGTTCACATATCCCTCCGACACTTCCCCACGCTTAGCCGCCAGCCGTTCGTTGATGGCATAGGCACCGTCAGGCGAGGCGTAGGCACTCACCTCGATGTTGTTGAGCACCAGACTCTGCTCGTCACTCTTGATGTTCTTCAGCGTAGCGATGAAGTCCTGCACCGTCTGGCTGTTCAGTTCGCTACCTCTCAGGTTCGCCTGTCCGATGAGGAACTTGATGGCAGCTTCCTGCTTCTGGCTGATGACTCGTTGGAAATTGTCGGGAGCCACACCGAAGTTGGCGGTCTTGGCAGTTTTGGTGATGAGGGCAGCCGTGCACTGAGTGCCGTAGCCTATCTTCACGGTCGGCATCTTCACCTTCTTCTTCCCCATGCGGGCATCGAACTGCATCATCAGGTCGCTCTTCTCCATGCCATCGACGAAGGGCACCGAGAAGCGCAACGTGGCATGACCACCATTCCTAAAGGAGATGATGGTGTGGTTGGCTTCCACCTTCTCGCCCTGCAGGATGAGAGGGTCGCCCGCAGTCGCACCCCCATCCCACTTCAGGACAGGCGTACACGCCACCACCGTCTTCTTGTTCATCCACTTAGCCGGCACATTCACGCTGATGGCAGCTGGCACCTCTCCTGCCATGTATTCCAGGGGCGTGGGCGACACTGCAAAGTTCTCCGACGTAAACACTTTCTGCTTTCCGCAACTTGCCAGCAGCACCATCGTTCCTGCTGCTGACAACCAAATAATCTTCTTCATATTGTTTTTTGTTTTTGTTTAGTTTCTTATTTGTTTTGTATATTTCTTGCTCAAATGCCGCACGGGATACCACACCGAGAGGAACCCAATGACCACCACCGTGAGGAAGATGAGCACAATGTCCATAGCATGCACACTGACGGGGTAGGCATTGATGATGTAGCTTCCCTCGCTGTCGCCAAAGCGCACCAGCCCATACTGCTGCTGCAAGAGGCACACCACAAGTCCCAACACGATGCCAATCAACGCCCCAAGCAGACATATCATCCTGCCCTCCATCATGAAGATGCTGCTGATTTGATGCTCGTTGGCTCCCAAATTCCGCAACGTCAGCGCATCCTGCTTCTTGTCGATGATGAGCATGGAGAGCGAGCCGATGATGTTGAAACAGGCTATCATCAGAATGAACGTCAGGAAGATGTAGGAGATGAGCTTCTCTATCTGCATAATCTTGAAGGTGTCTTCCTGCTGTTCATAGCGGTCCAGCACCTCATACTCCTCGCCCAATGCCGCCTTCATCCTCGCCTTCACCTTCGCCACATCGGCACCCTCCCTCAACTTCATCTCCACCGCCGACACCTCGCCCTGCCGCTCAAAAATCCGTCGGGCAAAGCCTATGTTCGTAATCACGTAGTGCGAGTCATACTTGTTCTGCTTCACCATGAAACCCACCCTCGGCGAGTATAGCTCGTCCTCGTTCAGACTCTCGCGAGGGTCGTTCAGGTCGATGCGCTCACCCTTCCGAGGGGCATACACCTGAATGGGCTGCTGAAAATCGGCTGGCAAGCCCAACTGCATCAGCAGGTTAGAACCCAAGATGCCATAGTCAATCACATCGGCATGCAGTTCAAACACCCCGTCGCCCACCAGTATGCGGTCTATCTCCGTCAAGTCCTCAAAACTGTCCTCCACACCTTTCACCATCGCCATCACCTGCCGATTGTTAATCATCAGCAACGCCTGATCCTCCAGCGTCTCGGTCAGCACCGCCACATCTGGGTCATCCCTCAGAGCTTCCAGCCCCTTGGCATCAGCCATCATAAACTTCCCCTCCGCTGGCACCACCTTCAGCTGCGGATCCATCGCCGTGAACAACCCTGCCACCATGTCCTGAAAACCATTGAACACCGACAGGATGCACACCAGTGCTGCCGTGGCAATAGCCACCCCACACACCGACACCCCCGAAATGATGTTGATGGCGCTATGCGACTTCTTCGACAGCAGGTAACGCCTGGCTATGTAGAACGAAACTCCCATTCTTCAGAAACCACGAAAACATCACTTGTTCAGCAATTCATCAATATGCTCCACATAGTCCAGCGAGTCGTCCAGAAAGAATTTCAGCTCGGGGATGATGCGCAACTGATGCCGTTCCAGTTTGCCCAGCTCATAGCGCACCTCTGCCGCATGGTCGTTGATGTTCTGCAACACCTCCTTCGCCTTCTCCGAAGGGAAGATGCTCAGGTATGCCTTTGCCACACTCAGGTCAGGGCTTACCCTCACCACACTCACACTCACCAGCAGATTTCTCGTCTGACGTGTCTGTGCCTGAAAAATGCCCGCCAAATCTTTCTGAATCAGCCGTGCAATCTTATTCTGTCTTGTTGTCTCCATCTATATAAGAATTAAAGAATTGAAAGATTGAAAAATTGAAGTATTTTAGTTCACGTACCGCATGGCAACTTCAAATCTTCAATTTTTTAACTTTTCAATTTTTTTATAATACTCAATCCATCCCTCAGCGGCAAAATCACCTTCTCCACCCGCTCATCCTCCGCCACACGGTCGTTAAACCGCCTGATGCCCTCCGTCTGCGCATCCCTCGCATCCTCCTCCACCACATGTCCGTCCCACAGCGTGTTGTCCGCCAAAATGTAGCCCCCCACGTTCAGGTGCGCCATCACCATCTCATAATACTCCACATACCGCCGCTTGTCGCCATCGATGAACGCCATGTCAAACCTCAGTCCCAACTTCGGCACCACCTCCAGCGCATCGCCCATGTGCATCGTGATTCTGTCCTTCCAGGGCGAGTTCTCAAACCAAGGCAGCGTGAAGTCCTCCTGCTCATCGTTCACCTCCACCGTGTGCAGATGTCCGCCCTCTGGCAGTCCCTCCGCCATGCACAAGCCCGAATAACCGCTGTACGTGCCAATCTCCAGCACCAGCTTCGGCCTCACCATCCCCACCAGCATCTTCAGCAACCGCCCCTGCAGGTGTCCGCTCGCCATGCGTCCATACAGCAGATGCAGCTGCGTCGCCCTCCACAGACGGTGCATGTAGTCACTCTCCTTGTCGATATGTCCAAGGATATACTCGTCTATCCTCTCTGTCTCGGTCATCTTCCCATCAACGCCTCAACAGCCAGACGGTAACTGTCCAGTCCAAACCCACAAATCACACCCACACAGGCGCAGCTAATCATCGACCGATGACGGAACTCCTCCCTCTGATGCACGTTCGAAATGTGTACCTCCACCACAGGTGCTTTCACCCCACGGATGGCATCCTGCAAAGCGATACTCGTGTGCGTGTAAGCCCCGGCATTCAGCACGATGCCGTCCCACGAAAAACCCACCTCATGAATCTTGTCAATCAGCACACCCTCCACGTTCGACTGGAAATAGTGCAGTTCCACCTCAGGAAACCCTTTCTTCAGTTCCTCAAAGTAGTCCTCAAAGCCACGGCTCCCATAGATGCCAGGCTCACGCTTGCCCAACAAGTTCAAGTTAGGCCCATTCAGAATCAGAATCTTCATATCCTTCCAGATTTTGGGGACAAAGATACATCATTTTTTTTACACACACATCTTTTCCAGTATTTGAAAATGTTAAAAACCACACATTTGTACCGATGAAGCACAAAAAAAGAGGGGAAAACTCTCCCCTCCGTCATCTTTATTTCTTCAGCAGCCTCCTTTTTATTTCTTCAACACCTTCTTGCCGTTACGGATATAGACACCCGGTTGAGTCGGGCTGTCCACCAGCCGCCCCGTCAAGTCTCTCCATCTGCCGTCCGCCTGCACCTCACGCAGGGTTCGGACATCAATGCCCGTGCTCACATAGCTGTCGTTGACCAGCACGAGCTGGCCTATGATGCAGTCGCTCCACGACGAGTTGGCCGAGTAGGCAGCGATGACATAGTAACCATCTTCCTCAATGTCGAACTCAAACAACTGCTGGGTCGGACTGCTGAAATTGTTCGAGGCCACATTGCCAATGTTGATGTTGGGCGTATAGGTCTGTTTGGCCACACTTGTGCCGCCCGTGCGCTTCTCTATGTTCAGTTCCACCGCCCCGAAGTTCGACATGTTCCAGTTGCAAATCTTGTACTTCAGCGTGTAGTGTCCGGGAGCCAAACTCAACGTCGTGCCGCCATCACTGAGTCCATACTTTGCCCATCCCTGCTTTGCATTACCGTTGATGTTGCGGATGTAGAGACCATAGTTGAACCCACGCTGGGAGCCCGTGAACTGCAGCACCCTGCAACCCGACGTGTAGCCACTGCTGTAGCCCGTGCGCCGCTCGCTGCTGTCGTAGGTAGTCCATCCCGCAGGCAGTGCGTTACCCTCCTTGAAATCGGTTGACAGGGTGAGCGACCCTATAGGAGCCTGCAGCGTCACCTCGATGGAGGCAGAGCCCGTCTCGCCGTCGTTGTCGGTGGCCACAGCCTTCAGCGTGTGCTTGGCGGCACTGATTCCTGAAAGGGTGACCGTGTAGGGCTTCTCCGTGCAGGTGGCAATCTTTTTGACGCCATCGTAGAACTCCACCTTCTCGATGGTGCCGTTGGGGTCATTTGCCGTGGCGGTAAGGGTAATGTCAGGAAACACCGCCTCGCCCCTAGGCGCAAAGCAGATGTACTTCTTTCCCGTAGCAGGCGAGGTGATTTTCACGCTGGGCGCAGTCTTCTTGAGCGAGTAACGGCGGCAGAAATTCCAGATTTCCTTGCCCGTATAGACCTGCGGCTCCTTGCAAATCCAGTGACCCTTATCCTTCAGCTCCAGCAGCTTCACCTCCACCCCATCTTTGCCACCGCCCCAAGTGTGCATCTTGGCACCGCTGAAACCGTTGTAGTTGCTCACCACCGTCTCGGCGCCACATCCGTTGTGCTGAATCCAAGGGTTCAGTGCAGGCTGCACCCCACCCCAGTTGTCGGCTGTACCCTGAATGTGCAGGATAGGCACAGGACGAGTGGATGCGCTGGGAGTCACCACCGACGGACCACTACAAGAGACGAATGCCGCCACGATATCGGCCAACTTGTTGATGGCGTTGTAGGTCAGCATGCCGCCCATGGAGAAGCCGCCCAGATAGATGCGGTTGCGGTCAATCTTGTGCTGCGTCGCCATCTTCTCGATGATGGCCTTGATGAAGTTCACGTCGCGGTTGCCGCTCAGTTCCCATGCATTGTTGATGCCGTTGGGAAAGACACAGACAAACTTGGCGGTGTCACACACAGCCTCCATGCTCACATTGTCATTCTTGAACTCGTTGTTCTGCATCCATCCAGCATCCTGACTGTAGCCGTGACAGAAGATGAGCAGCGGACGTCCCTCGCCCAGATTGTTAGGCACAATGATATTATACGACCGGTTGATACCATCGACCGTGATGTTGTCTGCCCAGACAGCAGATGCTACAACAACGAACAGCAGCAGAAAAAAAGAAAACCTCTTCATGATAAAATAGTAATATATATTTAGGTGAATAAAAAAACAGGCACAAGAGAAAACTCAAAAACCCTCATGCAAAGGTACTCATTTTTTTCATTTCACGACACCGCCATTGAAACACATACTTTTGTTGGCGTTACCTGAAAACACAAAAATCACCAATTAACGAATTCCCCAATCCCCAAAATCATGAAATTATTGAGGAAAAAAATAAACGTGAAAAGTAAAAAAGAAGCCCCTGCGCTTCCAACTTGGGCATCGAACTTCGGAATCAACCTGCGATGCGCTTGGGGAAGGTTGGGGCTTTTTTTGTCTAATGTGGGGGCAAAGTTAGTGTTTTTGGAGTATTTTGTTGTATGTTTTGCGAAAAATATTTAATTTTGTGGCCGAATTTAACATTAAATAAAGTTTTTATGAGTTTTACACAACGGGCTTACCCCATTTTCGAACAAGCTATCGGTGACTATCATGTGCATGATAACGTGGATGAACCGATGGCGAATCCATACGAGCAGGGAACGATTGAGCATGACCTCTACACGAAGAACTGGATTGACACGGTGCAGTGGCATCTGGAGGACATCGTGCGTGACCCCGACATCGACCCGAAGGAGGCGCTGACACTGAAACGGCGCATCGACAGGAGTAATCAGGACAGGACAGACTTGGTGGAGAGGATTGATTCGTGGTTCTGGACGAAATATAAGGATGTGGAGGTGAAGGAGGGAGCGACCATCAACACGGAGAGTCCTGCATGGGCGGTGGATAGATTGTCGATTCTGGCTCTGAAGATTTACCACATGAAGGAGCAGGTGGAGCGTGGGGATGCCTCGGCTGAACACAAGGCAACGTGCCAGAAGAAGCTGGACGTGCTGCTGGAGCAGCGGAAGGATCTCTCGACAGCAATTGACCAGCTGCTGGAGGACATCGAGGCGGGGAGGAAGTACATGAAGGTGTACAAGCAGATGAAGATGTATAATGATGTGGACACGAATCCTGTGCTGTATAGGAAGAAATGACGAACGAAACAAGCACAAAGCGAGTTTACTCAGTTTTGCCTTGTAAGGAGAATTAGGACTAGTCAAATGAGAATTGGGTTCGACGCCAAGCGTCTCTTCAACAACTTCACGGGTTTGGGAAACCACAGCCGAACGACGATTGACATCCTGACGGCTGAGTTTCCTGAGCATGAGTATTGGCTCTACACGCCGAAGGTGAGGTTGAACGGAGTAACGATACCCTACGTGGGGAAGAAGCACTGCCGACTGGTGAAGCCGACGGGCATGGTGAGGGGCAGCGCATGGAGGACATACGGGCTGGTGGCGGACATGAAGAGGGACGGCATTGAGGTTTTTCATGGCCTAAGCAACGAGATGCCTGTTGGCCTATTCCATTCGGGCATCGCTTCGGTGGTGACCATTCACGACGTGGCGTTCAGGACTTTTCCAGACATGTATCACTGGCACGACCGCAAGATTTATGACATGAAATGGCAGTACGCCTGCAATCATGCGGACAGGATTGTCTGCATCAGCGAGTGTACGAAGAGGGATGTGCTGGAGTTTTATAATGTGCCGGAACGGAAGGTGGAGGTGGTGTATCAGCCTGTGAATCCCATCTACTATGAGCCTGTGATGGAGAAGGATGAGATGCCGCCCTTCATGCTGTATGTGGGGAGCATCAATTCGCGGAAGAATCTGCTGGGTGTGGTGAAGGCGATGGAGCTGATGCCGAAGGATTTGCGGATGAAACTGGTGGTGGCTGGCGGTGGCGGCTCGTACAAGCGGAGGGTGAAGGAGTACATAGCCGAGAAGGGCATGGAGGAGTGGTTTGTGTGGCCTGACATGGTGGACACGGCGGGGCTAAGGCGGCTCTACACGAATGCGCAGCTGTTCATCTACCCATCGTTCTACGAGGGGTTCGGTCTGCCGGTGGTGGAGGCGCAGCTGTGTGGCTGTCCTGTGGTGACGAGCAACGTGAGCAGCCTGCCTGAGGCTGGAGGGCCGTGGGCGCAACTGGCTGACCCGAACAGTGCGGAGGACATCTGCGAGAAGATGGTGAAGTTGCTGACCGACTCGGATTTGCGGCAGAAGACCATCGAGGGCGGCAGAAAATATGCTGCCGAGACGTTCGACCCCAAGAGGCTGGCAAGACAGCTGATGGGGGTGTATGAGAGAGTTAGAAATTAATCATTGAAAATATACAGAATGAATTTTCTTGACAGAAACGAATTTAACTTTGAGCCTTCGCAGAAGGTGAAGGATGCCATCAGGGAGTTTGACCCTAAGGATTTGTGCTTCTACACTCGCATTTATGACCAAGGGAAGAAGAGTGTGATCAGTGTGCGTGTGAGTGAATTGTATGGAGTGCCAGAGGAACAGGTGCTGCTGGCATACGGCGGTGAGGACATCTTGAAGAATTCCATCCACTATTTCCTGATGAAGGGGGAGAACAAAAAGATTCTGATTCCAGAGTTTTCGTGGTGGTACTACAACAGGGTGGCGAGCGAATGTGACGGGGTGTTTGAGATGTATCCCCTACACGAGAAGGAGGACACGTTTGCCTACGATGTGGACGAAATCATCGAATACACGAACCGTGTGCATCCGCGCATGCTGCTGCTGGCTTCGCCCAACAACCCCACGGGCAACAGCCTGAGCAGTGAGGAAATCGGACGCATCATGGAGAGCATCCCCAACGACACGATGGTGCTGGTGGACGAGGCGTATGCGTCGTTCATCACCAGCGATGTGGACTATATCGCCCCCTTGGTGAACAAATATGCCAACCTCATCATCTCCCGCACCCTGTCGAAGTTCTATGGCTTGCCTGGACTCCGTTGCGGCTTTGGCTTCATCGGCAAGGGGCACGATCAGTTCTTGAGCTATGTGAACAAGTATCTGGGCTATAACCGCTTCAGCGAGGCGGTGGCGCTAGCTGCCCTCGACAGCGACGAGCACTACCGAAAGGTGGCAGAACAGATGGATTGGGGGCGCCAGCTCTACAAGAAGGAATTGGGCGGCTTGGAGGGCTTCAAGGTGTACAAGAGTGTGGCGAACTTCATCCTCATCAAGTATCCCATCGCCATCAAGGAGCCGCTGCAAAAGGCATTGGCTGCTCAGGACTACAAAATCAAGTTTATGGGCGACCCAGGCTTGGAGTCGTGCCTGCGCATCACACTCGGAAGACCCGAACAAACTCAGGTGGTGTGCGACACCATCAAACAGGTATTCCTCAACTCTCAACCCTAAACCCTCAACTCTCAACATGAAAGCAGTGATTCTGGCAGCAGGCATCGCCTCGCGTCTGAGACCACTCACCAACGACCGTCCCAAGTGCCTGTTGGAAATCGGGGGCAAGTGCCTCCTGCAGCGGTCGATGGATGGACTCATCAGGAACGGCATCAAGGAGTTTGTGGTGGTGACGGGCTACCTGCATGAGCAGATAGAGGCGTTCCTCAACAACCGATATAAGGAGGTTTCCATCACATCTATTTATAATGAGCAGTATGCCTCCACCAATAACATCTATTCCCTTTGGCTGGCACGTCCAGAAGTGGAGGGAAAGGAAATGCTATTGTTGGACAGCGATATTGTCTTCGACCCCCAAATTGTGGCACGTCTCTTGGCTTCTGAGCATCAGGACATCCTCGCCCTCAACAATCACCCACTGGGTGAGGAGGAGATGAAGGTGGTGCCCGACGGCGAGGGAAGGGTGAAGGAAATCAGCAAGACCTGCCGCATAGAAGATGCAGCGGGTGAGTCAATCGGCATCGAAAGGATGTCGGCTTCCTACACGAAGGCTCTCTACAAGGAACTCCGTCCCATGATGGAGGAGGAGGGACTGGAGAATGTCTTCTACGAAAAAGCGTTTGAGCGGCTGATTCCACAAGGCCACACGTTCTGGATTGAGGACACCACCGACCTCTTCTCGACAGAATTGGACACGGTGGAGGACTTCAACGATGCACAGAACCGCATCCCCCAAGCACTCCTCAACTCCTAATTCTCAACTGTCAACTCTCATGGCCTCATACGACATACGTCCCCTGCAACTGCGCATCCTTCGCATCCTGTTGGCTATCCATCAGGTGTGCAAGGAACACGAACTGCGCTATTACATCATTGCAGGAACGCTGTTGGGAGCGGTGCGACACAAGGGCTTCATCCCGTGGGACGATGACCTCGACATCGGCATGCCACGCAAGGACTACGACCAGCTGATGGCACATGCCAAAGAGTGGTTGCCTACCCCCTTTGAGGTGGTCAGCTATGAGACAGACAAGACTTATCCTCTCCCCTTTGCCAAAATTCAGGATGCCAGCACCACACTCATCGAACGCATACACCTGAAGTATCTGGGAGGCATCTACATCGACGTGTTTCCGCTGGACGGCATGACTGCCAACCCTCTGGTGCAGCGGTGGCACTTCGCCCGCTACTTCTACCTGAAGAAGGTGCAGTATTTCCTTTATCGTGACCCCTATCGGCACGGACATGGCCCCTCATCGTGGATTCCACTGTTGTGCCGCAAGTTCTACACCTTGGAAGAGGTGCAGGAGAAGATGAAGCGCATGCAGAAGGCCTACGACTTTGATGCTTCAGAATTGGTCGTTGACCACGATGACGGAAGGAAGGGCATCATGCCACGGGAAACGCTCGGCACCCCCACCCCCATCGTCTTTGAAGGGAAAACGGTGATGGGAGCGGAACATCCCGATGCCTATCTGAAACAGAAATATGGCGACTACATGACCATTCCGCCAGGAGAGAAGCAGCGACAACACAACTTCCACCTGCTGGACTTGGACACTCCCTATCGAGAAAGGACATGACAAAAAAAGATGTTTACATAGTCAACCATCCACGTTCCAAGCACGACAAGCAAGTGTATATGCAGAGCTTCTGCGAGGCTTGGATAGCCCAAGGTGGAAAGGTGGTGGAACAAAGCCAATGGATAAAGCACCGACTCATGCGGCACTTGCTGAAGGGACTGGCACTTGCTCGTCTGCCCATCCGAAGAAAGGAGAAAGCTTTCGTGGTCTGTTCACGGGGAGGACATCTTCTGAGGTCATCCCTTCCTTACCTGTTTCAAGGCGACATTATCCCCATGCTATGGGACTGCTGGCCCTACACCTGGAAAAGGCTGGAGCGTGACCTGAGGCTGCTGCGCTGCAAGCTGTGCTTCATCACGGCTTCGGACGTGGGCAGGATGTTCTCCGAACGATTTCCCGACGTGAAGTTCGTACATGTGCCTGAAGGGGTGGATGTCACGGACTATCGGGAGGGAAAGCCCCTGGTGGAGAGGGGCATCGACGTCTATGAACTGGGACAGAAGCACAGATACTTCCACAAGAAGCTGATGGACGGCAGGCTGGAGGACTGCTGCAAGTTCATCTACAACCCCCAAAATCCCGACAAGGGCGCTTTGATGATGTTTGAGGACTGGAACACCTTCACGCAGAAGGTGGCGGACTCGAAAATCGTCATCTCCTTCCCCCTCAGCATGCGCAACACTCGTGAGGATGGCGACATCGACACGCTGACCATGCGTTTCTGGGAAGGGATGCTGTCGAGGTGCATCATCCTCGGCCACTGTCCGCAGGAACTGATTAACCTGATTGGCTACAACCCCGTGATTGAGGCCGACTTCGTTGACCCATGCAGCCAAATCCGACACATGCTGGAACATCTGGAGGACTATCAGGAACTGGTTGACCGCAACCGTGCCGTGGCGCTGGAGTATGCTCCGTGGGAAAAGCGCATGCCACTCATCTTCCAAACCATAGAGCAATGAGGGAAGGCATGCGCCTAACGTATTCAGAAACAGGGCAGGGTGTCCCGCCTCACTTGAAGGCTGACTTGACTTTCTTCTTCTTCTCCCTTCGGCTTTCAAAGGCTTCCAACTCCTGCACGATGTGGTTGTAGCACTCTTGACCGTTCCATCCACGCAGTTCGGCATAGCACATCACTATCTTCTGCAGGGCTGGACGCACATGGGTGAGCCGCATGAGATTGTGCAGACACTGCTCCTTGGTGGGATTCTCCACGAAGCGTGAACGATTGATGTCGATGGTGGTGATGTGAAAACCTGTGGGTGAGGAGGGGTCTGTGCGATAGAGGAAATTGGAGAGATTGGTGTCGCCATGCAGGAAGCCCTTTTGGTGCATCTCCAGCAGGAAATGGGCAAGGGCATTGATGAGGTCGTCACGCGTCTCCCATTCTTCGCGCAGCACTCTGGCATCGGGGTCGCCACAAAAGTCGGAAATGAGAAAGCCCCGACGGAAGAGTCCCCAACTGTACTCTTCGATGCAGGCTATGGGGGTGGGGGTGCTGATGCCCAGCTCGAGCAGCTGGAGTCCGTAGGTGTAGGCTCGCTTGGCCTTGCTGGGACGGACAAAGGTGTAGTCAAACCGCTGGGGGAAAAGGGAGCGATGAAAGCGTTTCACCACTATCTTCTCACCTTTTTCCTTGAAGATTCTTACTTGGTTGCGCTGGTCATAGACCAACACTCCTTCATGATCAAACGCTTCTGGTACCTTTTCTATAAACTTTCTCAAGTACTCGTAGTCGGGATTGATAATATACTTGTACTTCATAAACCTATTTTTATATTGTTCTTCTTGATGTATTCTCTGTAGGGCATATCGAAATCTAACAACAAAAACTCATGCTGTATCTGTTTTTCCTTCGGAGGGGGAGTCATGTAGTCGCCATACATGTGGGTCAGGTACTTGTCGGCATCGGACAAGCCCATGAATGTCTTCCCCTCAAACTCATAGGGCTTCGGCTCTGACAGCCATTCCTTCCTGATGATGCCACATTCGCAGGAGTCGTAGTCTATCACCTCGTCGTAGTCGTCAAAACTATACTTCGTCATCAGGCTATGCACCTTGTTCTGCAGCCACTTCATGGAGAAAACCTTATGAATGAGCAGCGGCCACCAGGAACGGGGTCCCTTGCCATGCTTGAAGGGGTCTCTCCCACGGAAGAAGAGGAGGTGACGATAGAACTTGTAGGTCTTCAGATGGCTCTTGACGAGGTCGGGGTCGGAGGGGATGCCATCCAACGGAAAGATGTCCACATAGATGCCTTCGGGAAAATTGAAGTCGGGACGCTCTATCACGGTGGTGCTGCCATCTTCCACCTTGGCAAACGGATAAGGGTAATCGGGACGGTTGTGTGGCCCTATCACCTCAAAAGGCGCTGGCATCCATTCGTGGCAATGTGCCAGCAGGGTCTCATAGTCGGGACGCGGCATGCAGATGTCCATGTCGTCGTCCCAAGGAATGAACCCCTTGTGTCTGACCGCTCCAAGCATGGTGCCTGCCCATAAGTAGTAGCGAAGATGGTGCTCGCGGCACACCTTGTCCAGACTTTCAAGCACAGGGACAAGCCTGCCATGCAAGGTCTTGATGTCGTAGGTTACTGCGTTACTCTTTATTCTCATAATCCACTTATATATGTCATCTTTACAGAACTCTCTGTCTTTAATTCTTCATTTTCTCTTTGTCCAGATAGCGCTGCCCCTTGAGAGGAGCAATACGGTCAGTCCATCGTAGGAATCGGTCGCGCCAGATGGGCGACTTCACGTAGTACGGAACAACGGTGAAGTCCATCGCCTTGAAGAGCTGCACTTCCTGCTCTACCGTGAGCTGCTCCATGTATGACCTCACGAAAAACTCTGTCTGCACCTGGTTCCAACCCTCCTTGTTGCCCCAATAATGGCAGAAGAAGGGCTCGGCAGTATGAATCTGCTGACACTCATGACGGAGAGCCAAGGCGAAACAGAACTGCTCCACGTTGAAACTCTTGATGCCCTGAGCCAGCATCTCGTCGCAAAGCCGAAGCGTCAACCCGCACACTTTCTCCATCACTGACACAGGGGCTGCAATCAGTCCAGAATTCCACATCTCTGAATGCTCGTCTATCACTATGCCGCAATAGGTCTTCCCCTTCACATCATCCCACAACCGCTTGGAGGGGCCATGCGTCAGGTAAGGCATGCCTTCATTCTTCTGCATATAGGCAAGCCCTTGAGTCGCACCTTCAAACAGAGGCTTCAAATCACACACGGCAAAAGTGTCGCAGTCAATGTACATCAACGCCTCCTTGTCCTTCCCCTGCTCCTTCAGCAGTTTCGCCACATGCTCCATCGCCTTGATCTTGATGCGGAAAGGATAATCGTTCTCGCCCCGCCATTCCTTCAACGTCTCTTGCCCCACTTCCACCACATGGACATACTTCTCCAGACGAGTGTATGCCACAACGTGGTCGGTCACGACATGGATGGCAGGAACCTCCTCGGAGTGTGCCATCAGCGACAGAATTGAGAAGTAGGTCTGCATCTGATAGCCCACATGGTTGCCGTAGTCAAGATAAACGATTTCCATTCTTATCTGTTTGATTCTGTTCTACATGCTGATTATACCCGTTGGGGCAGAAGAACGGTACCTTTCCCTCAATCACTCCCTCCACCAGTCGTTCGCGCTCCTCACGGTTGGTCATCTGCCGCTCCCGATGCCAGAGGTGGTACTGGATGCCTCCAAACTTCAGGAAACGCTTCTTCACCCCAGCCTTTCTCATGCGGGCAATGAAGTCGCTGTCTTCCAGCCCCCAACCCACAAAGTCCTCGTTGAAGCCATTCACCCTCGCCACATCCTCTTTCCAGAACGACATGTTGCAACTCCTCCCCTTATCTATCGGACGCTGTCCGTAAATGTCAGCCACCATCACACTGAGCGGCACACAACGGACGGCATTCAGAAAGCGGTCTTTCGGCAGCCAGCTGACAGGCACGGTGGCACGGTTGCTCTCCATATATCGGCGTGTCAACGGTTCCCTCATCCTGATTCGGCTTCCGCAGATGAAACACCCACGCCGAGCCAGACGAAGATGGTCTTCCACAAAATGCTCTTCCAGCACGATGTCACCATCGATGATGATGATATAGTCGCACTTCGCCCTTGCAAAAGCCATGTTCCTGATACGCGCTGCACGGAATCCCTCATCCTCCTGCCACACATGCACGATGGGCACAGGCAGCTTTCCTCTCCACTCGTCTATCAGCCGCTTCGTCTCCTCCGTCGAGCCATCATCACCTATCACAACCTCATCAGGCATGACCGTCTGGGCTGCCACACTCTTCAGACAACGATTCAGCGGCACCGTGTTGTTATAGGTCGTGATGACCAGCGAAACGGGCATTTTCATCTTCTTCCTCCCTCTCGATTATTTGCAAGGTATCCCCTCATTGAGACACACCCAGCAGTTCTTTGTATAGTTTCAGATAGGCGGTTATATGCTTCTCGTAACTGAACTCTTTGGCATGCTGCTTCGCCTTCTCCCCCTGTGCTGCATCGGCAAGGAACGCAGGGAGTTTCTCCTTCACCCTCTCCGCCATCACGTCAGGTTGCAGGCTGTTCCAGATGGTGGCACAGTCGCCACATATCTCTGGCAGACACGTTGCCGACGAGATGAACACTGGCTTCCCAAACTGCATCGCCTCAATGGCTGGCAATCCGAAGCCCTCACCAATGCTGGGGAAGAGAAAAGCCTCGCAGTAATGATACAGCCACACCCGCTCAGCATCCGTGATTTTCCCCACCAGATAGGCATTCTTCGTTTCAAGTCCCTCTATGTGCTCACGCACCACCTGCGCAAAGGCAAAGTGGTCATCGCCCGCCACATACAAGTCGTGGTCGGGGAAATGCTTCATCATATCAACCAGCAGGTGGAAGTTCTTCTTCGGACGAATCTGCCCGATGGCAAAGAAGAAGGGTCTGCCAGTGGCAAAAGCAGGTTTCTCTTCGGGCTTTCCCGTGATGTCCTCCACCCCATTGTAGATGACCCTCACCGGCTTCCCCTTCAGGTTGAACTGCTCCTCCACCTGCTTCCCCACATACTTGGAGATGCAAGTGATGGCATCTGCCTGATTGATAGCCCGCTGCAAGATGAAATGATGCTTCTGCTGACGAATCCAGTTCTTTTCGGTCAGGTAGTTCAGGTCGTGGATGGTCAGCACAAACCTGCCACACTTTCCCCTCCTCCGCTTCAACTGCTGCTGGGTGGTGGAGTGCCACAAATCGACCGTGGGAAGACCTTTGCGGAAATACTTGTGGTACTTCCTCCTGTTGTAGCTCAAGGCTACCCGTGGACCATAATCTTTCTCATGACCCATCGGCAGCAGGAAATGGAACTTCAAAGACTCATCATCCATCTTCGAGTACCACTCTGCATAGTTCTTCGCTATCTGTCCAAATCCACTGGTCGGATTGCCTATGTCGCACAAATCCAGTAAGACCGTTTTCTTTTCCATGTGGCAAAGATACAAATTAGTTGACAGTTGACAGTTGACAATTGACAGTTATTTTTAGTTAGGAGCTAAATTTGTCGCTTTTCCAACCTAAAAAACATCCCGAATAGCAAAAAACTGTCAACTGTCAATTGTCAACTGTCAACTTTTCCCTACCTTTGCCCCCATGAACATACTCGTCATCCGCTTTCGCCAGATGGGCGATGCCATTCTGGCCACCTCGTTGCTCAACACCCTGCGCCACAACTTTCCGGAGGCGCAGATACACTTCGTGCTCAACGAAAAGATTGCCCCGCTCTTTCAGGGGCATCCCTCCATCGACCGCATCATCACCTTCGACGATGAGGAACGCCACCACTTTGTTCACTACCTGAAGCGAGTGTGGGAGATTGTACACCACACCCACTATGACATCATCATCGACATGCGCAGCACCGCCAACACCATGCTCTTTGCGCGATTCTCGCCCCACACGCCCTATCGCATTGGCGTGAAGAAGAGCTACACCCGCTTGGCCTTCAACCACATGATTCCCCCCTGCGGAAGCAAGTCGATGGTGGAGCACGATGTCAGCTTTGCCTCACCGCTCAACGCCATCAAGCCCATCGAGCCAGTCAAGGAGTTCACTCTCCACATTACCGAAGAGGAAAAGCAGACCTTTGGCACCTACCTGCAAGAGCAAGGTCTTGACCTCAGCAAGCCCATCATGCTTACCAACGTCACTGCCAAACTCGCCTCGAAGGTGTGGGACGAAGACCGCATGGTGTGGGTGCTCAGCCAGTTCATGCAGACCTATCCCGACTACCAAATCATCTTCAATTACGCCCCGGGCACCGAAGAGGAGAATGCTCGACGGGTGTATGAGAAGTTGGGCAGCCCCCAACAGGTCTTCATCAATGTGCAAGCCCGTTCCTCGCGCCAACTCGTGGCGATGGGCTATTTCATGACCCTTTTCTTCGGCAACGAAGGCGGTGCGCGCCACATCATGCATGCTGCCGGATGCCCCTCGTTCGTCATCTGCGCCCCTGGCAACAGCAAGAATGTCTGGCTGCCCCAGAACAGTGTGCCAGCCGAAGGCATCTCCCCCACCGACCTCGCCCCCACAAAAGAACTGGCAAAAATGAGTCGCGAAGAACAATATGCCCTCATCACCCAAGAACTGGTGTGGGAAAAACTTCGTCATTCAATTCAACAACTTCCAAATCCTTGATTTCCTTGCCGTCAATGACGAAACGTACCAAGGTGCGCACCTCGTGAAATCCATACCGTCCAGCCGCACCTGGATTGATGTGCAGGCAGTTGATGGTGGGGTCATTCATCACACGAAGTAGATGGGAGTGTCCCGAAATGAAGAGCTGAGGAGGTTTGGCATATATCTGGCGGCGGATGCTGGCATCATACTTGCCTGGATAGCCACCAATATGCTTCATCAGCACATCCACCCCTTCACACTTCCAGCGATACACCTCTGGAAACTTGATGCGCACGTCACCACTGTCGATGTTGCCAAACACCGCACGAAGCGGAGCAATCTCCGCCAAGCGGTCTGCCACCTCCATCGAACCGATGTCGCCCGCATGCCAGATTTCGTCACACTCCTTAAAGTATTTCTCGTAGCGGTCGTCCCAGCACCCATGGGTGTCAGACAGGAGTCCTATGCGGGTCATGCGTTGGTGGGAGATTGGGGGTTCTGGGTATTCTGGAAGCTTGAGACATTCTGGAAAGCCTGGGGCTGTTGAACGCCAGCTTCAGCCGGTCTGTGCGACTTCATGTAGGTGGCGACAATGTTCCTCACCTCATAGGGCTGCTGCACAAACTCCACCTTGTGGTTCGTGCCGCCGCTACCCACCAGTTCGATGGCACCCGTACCCAGCATCCGCTCGAAAAATGTCTGGTAGAAGTTCACCGTCTCCACCTTGAAGAGCGGTATCTCCGTCATCTTGATGTCGAAGATACCGTCCTTCTGGATGAAGCGGCTCGTTGTGATGGCAAACTCCGTGCGGCTACGGATGAAGTAGCCGAAGCCAATCAGTCCGATACCCACAAGACACACCACCACACACGCGCAGAAAAGTGCCAGCATGTTGTTGTTGAAGTCGTTGTAGTGTGTGTAGGCGATCACCGCCATGCCTGCTACACTCAGCACAATGAGCAGGATGCCCCATGCCGTGTAGCGGAAGTTGTACGACCAATGCAGACGTCCCTTGAAGACCACCTGCTCGCCCGGTTCGAGCGTCTTTTCAATAAAGTTTGCCATCGCTATTTTTCGTTTTTAGTTTTTCATTTTTTTCTCAAACACCAGCGGCACCACCACCTTCATCACCACGTTGCGTCCCATGTTGTACACACCCATACGTCCCGTCGCCACATTGAAGTCCGTATATTTCAGTCGGCTCAAGTGGCTCTGATAGGCGCGGTCAAACAAGTTCTCAGCGGTCACGTACAGTTCGGCAAATTTCTTGCCTCCGAAGAGAAGGTCTGTCCCTGCCGAGAGGTTCACTAGCGTGTAGCTGGGGGTGGCAGTTTCTGTCAGGTCAGCCATATAGTAATTGTTCTGAGCCAGGAAGCACTCCAACCTCAATGCCACATAGGCATTGTTCAGCACTCGTCCGTGGTGAGTCAGCTCATACTTCAGTTCCGAAGTCCAACGCGGAGCAGGCGTGAAAGGGAGATAGCGCGTGTAGCGCGGTTCGAACAGTTGTCGCGTATTCACCAGCGAGAAGGTGTTGCCGAAGTGGAGGCTGTGGATAGGATGAAAGTCCACTCCCGCCTCAAAACCCATCAGCAAGGCCTCCCCCTTCGTGTATTCGTAGGTGCGGTAACCCTCTTCCACCACAGCATCAATGCGCTTGGCAAAGATGTAGTTCTGGATGCGGTTGGCAAACATCGCCACCTGTGCCGACACATAACGCGAGGTGAAATCCACTCCAAGGTCGGCCTGCCAACTATATTCTGCCTCCAGTTCATCATTACCATACTCAAAACGCAACGTGCCTTCGTGTACACCAAAGGAACCCAGTTCGCTCATGTTGGGCGCACGGAAACCGCGCGCCATATTCAGCCTCACATTCAAGTGGTCAGTAGCGTTCCATACAGCACCCACACTACCCGTCACACAACTGAAATTGCGTGAGTGGAAGTCCAAGTGACGATGGTCGTAGCGGAGACCGCCATTCAGCGTCAGGCGGTTCATCGTCTTGCTCACCGTACCATAGCCACCGATGTCGAAGAGGCGATACTCAGGAATGAGCGACTCCTCGCCCAAGTTGCGCGAGCGTTGCCACATTCCGTTCACACCAACCGCCACTTTCCACCCGTCAAACTCATGGGTGAGGTAACGCACATCGTAAGTCACCGTGTGGAGCTTGAAGAACAACTCATATTCATCCTCACTCTCCTCAAACTCCTGACGACGATTCTGCTGATAGCCCACTGTGGCCTTCAGGTAACCGCTCTTCAAGTTGAGCGAGTTGTCCCACACGGCCTTGTAGTGCTTCACCTGCTGGAAAGGGAGGGTCTTGTGATAGGTCTTAATGCTAAAAGCCTCATCGCGCTCCAGTTCTCCCGTCTCCTCGTCACGTTCCCCTTCCGCAATGCTGGGGGTAAGATGGTAGGCTGTCCATGTCAGGTGGGAGTGTCCCCAGGACTTGTCGAGTCCCACCATCAAACGTCCTGCACGTTCGCGGAACTGCGTGCCTGGCACATAGCCATCGTACTTATTCTTATAGGCATGCGCCATCTTGTCCGAGAAACGTGCGTCCCACACGAAACCTCCGTGATTGCCCGCACCGTTCAGCGAATAGGCAAACAAGCCGTTGTTGGTCTGGTATTCTGAGCCGACATTGACCCGCACCTCGCCGTCCAGCGGCACAGGAGCTGGGTGCAGAATCAGCACACCCGCCATCGCGTCCGAACCATACATCAGCGAGGCTGGACCCTTCAGAATTTCCACTGAACCAACACCATTTCCATCTATTTCGATGCCATGCTCATCACCCCATTGCTGCCCTTCCTGCCGCACTCCTTCGTTCATCACGATAATGCGGTTATAACCCAAACCGCGAATGATGGGCTTTGAGATGCCACCACCCGTCGTAATTTGTGCCATACCTGGTTCTTTGGCCACCGCGTCGATGATGTTGGTCGAGGTCAGCTGCCTCAATTCCTTGCCCGTCACCACCGAGATGGGGACGGTGGAGTGTTTCAACTTCGTGTTGCCCGTCACCCCTGTCACCATCACCTCGTTCAACTGCAAGTGACGGTAGAACACATCGGTCGAGTCTTTTTCGTACTGCACATCCCGTGTGCTCTTCTTTTCCTGTGCTGTCATCACCGTGGCAGAGCACAACAATGACAGCATCACATATATTGTCTTCATTAAAATTTCTTTTGATAAAAATTGTTTGTGCTTTATTTCTCTCCTATGAATACACAAAAACAGGAGGAGCACGCCCGAAGACAACGCCCCACACGCCAGCAACAACACCTTGTTTCGTCTGACATTGAGGGGCTATATGAATCCATCTCTTTGCTGTAAAAACAACCAACGGTGCCAACAAGAACGGCAACGTAAGGAACTGGCACAACACACAATCGAACGAGCAAACCGTCAAATTGCCGATGTGTCCTGCATGTGGCAAATGATGCACACACTCCTCACAACTCTCACCTTCCCCATGCGCCTCTGGATGCACGTGAAAAGACGACAACAAAAACATTGGCAGGAACACTGCCAACAGCACCGCCGCAAAAATATGCCTCCTTGTCGTCATTTTCATGGTGCAAAGGTAGTGCAAAAATTCGAGTAAGCGAACAAAAAGAGAATGTATTTTCTTTTTTGAGCGAGAGAATTTTATCTAAATTGAGTGAAGAAACAAATTTATTTGATTTTTTTCCGAGATGCAACCTACCTTCGGACGAAGCACGACGGACTCCTCACACTATCTTACCTTCTAAAAATCAACCTCTTGCAAAAAGGTTTAATTCCACATCCCTATATCTCTTATAGGAAATCCCCTACTGTTTGGGGATTTTCAGTTTGAAACCCCTCTCAAATGTCCATAACTTTGCATCGTCAACCAAAAGGAATGACAATTCATAAATACAATAAAAACAATTATTAATCACAACTAAAACATGACAATTATGAAAAAGTTCATCACCCTCGCTCTTGCAGCAGTCATCGCCATCAGCGCAAACGCAAAGAAGGTTCACACCTCAGTGTTCAATTCAGTAGAGATTAACGCGCCCGTTCATCTGGTCATCGTTCCTAGCCGAGAATACTCCGTGAACATCATCTCACGCGAATCCGGACTCGCCTCCGCCGTCTCATGGAGCATTAAGAACGGTGTGCTCAACATCTCTGCCCGCGACCTCAAAGCACTCGAGCGTTCCAGAGGAACCGTCGATGTCATCGTCTCCGCTCCCCAAAATGTGGACTACCAGATTGGACGGAACATGGAAAAAGTCTCAAGCAGCCATCGCACCATCAGACCTTTCAGACACCATCGCCATTAATCACCCGACATGGCATCACACCCAAACGAGGAGCCCCCAAGGTCTCCTCGTTTCTCTTTTTTGCCGAAAATCAACACTTTTTGCGGATTATTCAGTACCTTTGCAAGCAACAAATATCAAGCTACACAATGAAACGCATCCTTTTTGTCTGCCACGGCAACATCTGTCGCAGTCCCATGGCAGAGTTCGTGATGAAAGACCTGGTGAGGAAAGCCGGACGTGAACAGGAGTTCCACATCGAGTCGGCAGCCACGTCAACAGAAGAACTGGGCAACCCCGTCTATCCACCTGCCCGTCAGAAGCTGGCCGAACATGGCCTTTCGTGCAAGGGCAAGACAGCCCGTCAGATGACACGGCGTGACTACGACGCCTGCGACCTGCTCATCGGCATGGACACATGGAACATCCGCAACATGGAACGCATCAGCGGAGGCGACCCGCAGCACAAGATTCACCGCCTGCTCGACTACACACAACGCTCCGGCGATGTGGCCGACCCTTGGTACACCGGCAACTTCGAAGCCACCTGGCGCGACGTCTCAGAGGGCTGCCAAGCACTGCTCGCCATTTTATAATGGTGGCTTAATAATGGTGGCTCATTGCCCATTTTCTTTTTTCAGCCTCAGCAAGTCATCGATATCTATGCGGATGTTTTCCAGACGGCAAGCCGCACGAAGTTTCGCCTTCGGATAGAAACGCAGACGGCGCCGTTTCACCGTGTCTGCACCCACCTCCTTGGCCGTAGCGACCACGCTGCTGTCCATCTGTATGCTGAACGTGCCGAGATTAGGCACCTGCACCGACTGCCCATTAACACAAAAAAAGGTGATGGCATCGAACAGAGCCTCCTGTGCCAGCGTGATGGCACTCTCCGGCACATGCGTCATCTGCGCCGCATATGCCGTAATGTCCTCATCAGCCATGGGCGTCGCCCTCTTCCAGTGCAGACGATACTTCTCTGGTTTCCCTTCCAGATAACTTAGTTTCACTTTCTCGGGATACATGATGATGGAACCCAGAGGTCCCGATGTATGAGTTGTCTTTTTCATAACCTGAGCGTATTAGTCGTTATTCGAATCATTCAATGAAGCATAATTAACCAGCCCCGTCTTGTTCAGCACCCTTTTGATGTCCTCATTCGGTGTGAAGCAGAGTTGAATCCGCTTCACCGTGTCAGCCTGACATTCCTCCAGCGTGTCAACACAGGTGTTCTGCACCTTCAGATGAAACTTTCCGAAATGCTTGAACGACACCCTGTGTCCGTGAATGACATACAGCTTGATGGCATCAGCAATCGCCATCGTGCACGCCAACACGGTGCTCCGAGGCAGATTCGTTGAGTTCGCAATGTACTCCACCAAGTTATCCTCCCGAACGATAGGCTGTTTCACCATCTGTGCCTGAAAGCCCTCAGGCTTCCCTTCCTTGTAATTCATCTGCATCCTCTTCACTCTGTACTGTAGTGCCATAGTCCTTTCTCCTTTCTTTATTACTAATTATTAGGTTTATCATCATGTATCACGGCACAAAGGTAATCATTTTAGCCTTAATACAAAAATTATTTTAGCTTTATTATAAAATTTAGTTTAGCGTTGGGACACAAAGTGATTTAGCATTGGAACAACTCGGTGTCCCAACGCTAAACTGATTTTTATTCCAACGCTAAATTGAATCTTATCCCAAAGCTAAATTATATTTTATTCCAAGGCTAAATTGTTTAGTAGTTGTGGGTAATGCAAAGTGGTAGTTGTGGAAGATAGGGGGAAGAGGAACAGGGGGTGAATGCGATGGAAAGGTAGTGGAAGGGTCTGGTGACAGAGAAAACATGGAAGCATAAGGCAATTGGCAAGGAATAGGGACAAATAAGTATTTATAATCCGAAAAAAACAAAAAAACAACAAAGAAATACAACCTAAAAGTTGTTTTATTCAAATAAATTGCTTTACTTTGCACCCAAAAGAAAGTGAATTATGACTTATGATAGCATAACTGAGGATGGTAGGCTTTGGGCAGTCAGGTATGACGAAAGCACTGACAATGCGCTCTACATGCTTTTTGAACAGTGGAACGACGTGACGTGGCTTTACCGGTTCTTTAAGGAGAATATGGCAGACTTGATATCGTACTTCAAGATAACAGATGTCAACGAAGCCATTTACGATACGATAGAGGACAGTGAACGATTACAATGTCTGATTATGGACATCTCACCAGAGGCGGACTTGGACAAACTATTCAGGCCATTGGAGAATAGTCGTTTCACCGATGTACTGCTTGGCAAAGAAAAGGCTCGGCTGAAAGATGTTTATAGACATGCTTCATGGCTTAGAATCTATGCTATTAAGTTGGAGCCAGGAATCTATGTCATAACGGGTGGTGCCATTAAACTCACTCGTACCATGCAAGAGCGTGAACATACGCTCCAAGAGTTGGCCAAGATGGAGAAAGTGCGCTCCCACCTGTTGACCAACAATATCGTTGATAAGGATTCTTTTGATGATTATATGAATGAATTAATCTGATATAGAAAAGGAGGTATATATGAAAGAGGTCATTGCACGACTGAAGGAACATCAGTCACCGACTCCTTCAAAATGGAGGGAGAAGGCAGAGTGGAGACAGCAGAACAAATCGTGGCTGCGCCACTCCCAGCGCATTGCTGTGAAAATGCTGGAGAAGATGGATGAACTTGACTTAACTCAGAAACAGTTGGCTGAACTGATGGGATGTAGCCAGCAATACGTTTCAAAGGTTCTGAAAGGTCAAGAAAATCTTTCTCTCGAAACCATGTCAAAAATTGAGGATTGTCTGAACATTTCTATTCTCCAAGAAGAACTTGAGATGGCGTGAATAACTATTGGGGGAGTATTTTCTTGCCCCAAGAAAAAAAATAGAATGAAATCATAATAGAGAAACACAATGGTTGATATGGATAATTACAAAAAGCATGGTCTATCATTCGTAAAATTGGACATAGTTCCTAAAAACGATAGTAATGACGTTGCCAAAGACTTGGTTGAAAATCTATTCGTCCACATGGCAAAATTAAGCACTAAGTATGACAACGAAACATTTTGTGATTTGCCATACACTTATAGTGAGCGTAGGCTTGATAGTGTTTTATTACCAGCTCTTTCAAAACTTTGCAAAACTAAGGTATTAGTGGAAATTCCCGCAATTAGACAGTGCTCAAACAGAAGGTTTAAGGTTGACGAGTCTTCTGGAAGAATTGATTATTGGTGTATCTATAAGGATTATAGTTTTGCAATAGAATTGAAGCAGAGTTTTGATTGCTTTACCACTAATTCTACCCGAGAGAGGAAAGTTATAAAGCCTTGACTGAAGATGAATGAACAGTTGCAAAGTCTTGGAATAGATTTAAAGCAGTATCAAGAAGCAACTAAGGGGGTTATTCGAATTGGCTTGCACATCATTACTTCATATTCGGACAAGCCCCCTTGTAATCAATTGATTAAACAATCTAACGATAGCATATCGGATACTTCTGAGCGCTTTCTTAAGGATTTGAGCAAGAAATATCATTCTCTAAGACCAGACTTGATATTATGTTAGAAGATTCCGACAAGAATAATTATGGATATTGATCAGACATTTCCGGGTCTCTGGGCTGTTGTCAAGATATACCCTGCAATTAAACATAAGGGGTCTATATTATAGTATGAACTAATACAAGGAAAACACTTGTGATGAAGTGTTTTGTGATTACAATGCTCTGATGGAAGATGGAATATATCCCAATTGCTTATTTGCATATTCCATAGCTTGCTGGGGAGTCATATTTTGTAGGCGTACTTTCTCTGTTAAAAAATCAACGACCATTTTCTCTTTGGCTGGATATTTATTCCTTCCAAACCATTTATCAAATAGTACCGCTCTTAACTTATAGTCAGAAAACTCTTTGGCATTTTTGCCAAGATTGATTCTGCTGGAAAATAAAACATCGCAAGAAATGCTATTAGGGAGTATTTCTACAGGAGAACTCTCTAATTCCTTTGTTGTGAAACCAGTCCTATCAATGATTGTTTCCAACACTTTGTGAGGTCCTATTACAGGAGTGTCGTTATCAACAACTGCGCTTCTTATAAGATAGGAATAATAAATATCTTTTTCATTACTGAGCACAAAGTCTAGCCCTGGATAGTTGCCACCTTTGTATGGGTCTTCCTTTTTTATGCCCCATCGATGTATATAAAAATGATTCTGATTGTTCTGTTGTAAAATGTTTCTATGAACGGAACTGTCTTCAAAATCCCCTTCTTTATAATAATATACCTCTATCTCCTTAGGTAGAATAGCTAATCCGCTCACCATTAACTTTGATTCGGTGAGAAAATGCGCAGCCTCATTTTGAAGTTTCTTAATAATATCTTCCTTATCCATAACGTTATAATGTTTATCTTTCAAATACAAAGGTATATAAAAAATGAATATAAACAACCCATTAGCATAATTAATTTACTGAGCCCACTTTAAAAAGTGGCAGTTTTACATAAATTCTGATATTCGGTTT
>CAMVIM010000005.1 GCA_947167515.1 uncultured Prevotellaceae bacterium
GTGCTAATAATTAAACAATTATTTTATAAGAAATTTTCATCGAACTCACGTTAATATAAATACAAATACAAAGTTAAAGTGTTTCATAATAATATCATGTATTAAATAGATTCGTTATCACCTAAAATTTCTTCACTCATTTCTACAGATTAGGCATTACCGCCCATCAGTTCAACTCTTTCCCAAAAGTTTCGTAATGCTGTTTCTCGTTTTTCTGGAATGTCCGGGCGATAGTTCTTCACCCATTTTGTGATTTCTTGACCATTTACAGCCCCTTTAATCACTAACTTCAATTTTTCTTCCATATTGATAATAGATTTTTATGCCACGCGACTCCCATGCTTGGCTGACATAAAACGGTTGGTTCATATATACAAAAAATGCGTGAGAGTCACCTGTTGCTCGTCTCACGTTCAAAGGCTCTGGCATCGCCCAACAAGTCGAAACGAAACAACGCCGAAGCCCACGCATGAGTATATAAACAACACTTAATTGCGTGAGAAGCCAATGATGGCTGTCATGCAATACATGTGCCCGATTATATACACCTGCAAGGACGTCTTTGTTGCTTTGATGTTTGACTTGTTGTCTCGAACTGCCAGATTCTTGAACGTCAAGCACAAAGCGTCAAGTACGCCTTTTCTATATATAGGTTCCCTGCCTCTATCCCACTCGTGAGCGGGACTTCGGCAAGAGAACAGTTGCAAAAGTACAATGATTTTTTGAGAATACAAAGGATTTGGAGGAAAAATCAAGCCAAGGCACAAAAAAGCATCATTTTTATACTCTCCGTATAGGCACTTCCACTGCCTCGAATGACTCTACGTCAGTGCAGGGTTGGAGTGAACGCCGTAGCTGGTATCAGATGACTGTCGTATGCACTCCCATACGTACGCCGTGTACTCTTCAATAGACATGCCGCTTATTCGTGTATGTGTACTCCAATTCCCCTTTCGAAACTAAGAAAGGTGTGATAAAAACAAAGAAGGATGTGATGAGAACTAAGAATGGTGTGATGGAAACTAAGAAGGAGATGACGATGATAATGTAAAGTTGAAAGTTTATGGTTTAAAGTTTAAAGACCATGCGGCCAGTATAAAGTTTAAAGCTTGAAAAAAAGTACCTTTGCAGCATCTCCTTGCTACAAAGGTACGAAATATTTTTGCAAGTGTCGGGGCGGATGTTTTGAGAGCCCAATACAGGATGAAAGGCATACTTTATTGTTTCAGCGCTTCAAGCAAAGCATCCATTGCCTTGCCGGCGTCTTGGGTCTCTTCATAGAGCTTGACGAACTTGCTGCCGATGATGGCACCTGCGGCATTGGCTTGGGCGGTTTCGAGGGTCTGCTTGTTGCTGATGCCGAAGCCAATCATGCAGGGGTGATTCAGATTCATGCCTTTGATGCGCGAGAAGTAGGCTTGTTTTTGGTCACCGAATTCCTTCTGTGCACCAGTGGTGGCTGCGGAAGATACCATGTAGATGAAGCCATCGGTGTGCTCGTCGATGAAGCGGATGCGCTCGTCGCTGGTTTCGGGAGTGATGAGCATGATGATGCGGATGTCGTATTTGTCAGCAATGGGCTTGTATTCTTCCAGATAATCCTTGAAAGGAAGGTCGGGGATGATGACACCATCGATGCCCACTTCTGTGCAACGTTGGCAGAACTTCTCGAAACCGAACTGCATGATGGGGTTGAGGTAGCCCATCAATACCAAGGGCAGCCCCTTCCCAGCCTCCCCCAGGGTGGAGGAGTTTCCATCCGGACGGTGTTTCTCCCCCTTGGGGGAGGTTTGGAGGGGGCTCCTGTTCAGGTCTTCGAGTTGGGAGAAGAGTTTCTTGAGACTCATGCCGTTGCGGAGGGCTTTGGTGGCAGCGTCTTGGATGACGGGACCATCAGCCATAGGGTCGGAGAAGGGGATGCCGACTTCAATCATATCGACACCTTTCTGCTCGAGGGTGCGGATGGTGTTGGCAGTGCCTTCTAATGTGGGGTGTCCTGCACAGAAGTAGATGGACAGGATATTTTCGCGCTTGTTGGCGAAGAGTTGATTGATTCTATTCATTGTTCTTTGATGGGTTTGATGGGTTTGATGGGTTTGATGGGTTGAGTGGGGTTAATGGGTGAGTTGGGAGAGGAAGGTGCGGAGGAGGGATGGGTCTTTTAGCGCAGGGGAGGTCTCGAAGCCTGAGTTGAGGTCGATGCCTGCAAGTTGAGGATGATGGAAGGCGTTGATGCGTTCGGCGTCATCAGAACCAATGCCGCCACTCAGCAGGAAGGGTGTCTTGCCTTCGTAGTTGTTGAGCACGCTCCAATCGAATTTCTCACCATTGCCACCTACGGACTTTCCTTTCGTGTCGAAGAGAAAGTAGTCGGCGATGTCTTCGTAAGGTTTGGTGCTTTCCAAATCGGAGGGTGTCGCGATGTTGAAAGCCTTGATCACTTTCCATTCACGGAGTTGTTGGCAATAGTCGGGTGATTCGTGACCATGAAGTTGAATGATGTCGAGGGCATACTCCTTGGCCATGCGCTTGACCTGTTCCATGTCTTCATCCACGAACACACCCACACGCTTCTTGTTGATGGGCATGTCTTTGGGAGGCTCGCAGACATAGCGCTTGGACTTTTGCCAGAAGATGAATCCCATCCAATCGACACTTGGGAGGGCATCCACTTGACGGATGTTGTCGGGGTCGCGCATTCCGCAAACTTTCACTATCATGGGCTTAATGGGTTTAATGGGGTGAGTGGGGGTTATTGGGTCACTTGGGCAATGAAGTCAGCGAGGGCTTTGCCTGGGTCGGGAGTCTTCATGAAGGTCTCGCCGATGAGGAAGCCTCGGAAGCCTGCCTCGCGGAGTTCACGCACGGTTTGTGGGTTGCTGATGCCGCTTTCAGAAACAAGCACATAGTCCTTGGGCAGCAGGGAGGCAAGGCGATAGGAGTTCGCCACATCCGTATGGAAGGTGCCGAGGTTGCGATTGTTTACGCCCACCATGTCGATGTTCTCCCTCACATATTCCAGTTCTGGCTCAGAATGCACTTCGAGCAGGGTCTCAAGTCCCAGTTCGTGGGCTTTCTTTGCCAATGTGCTGCATTCCTCTTGGGTGAGGTCAGCAGCGATGAGCAGGACAGCATCGGCACCCACCATCTTGGCTTGATAGAGCTGGTACTCATCCACGATGAAGTCTTTGCGCAGGATAGGGCAGGAGACGGTAGGACGGGCAATGCGTATATACCGCAGGATGCCACCGAAGTATTTCTCGTCAGTCAAGATAGAGACGGCACTGGCACCATTCTCGCTGTAGGAGGCAGGAATGACATCGGGTTTGCCCTCTTCCTTGATCCATCCCTTCGAAGGACTTTTGCGCTTGAACTCTGCAATGATGCCTGAGGCAGATGCAGCAAGGCTCTCTCGCATGGAGCGACGAGGCTGTGGGTTGTCTGCCAGCAGTTGCTCCACATTGGCATATAGGGTGGCAGGAGGAATGATAGCCTTCTGCTGTTGGAGCTCGATGCGCTTGTGGGCGACGATTTCTTGTAAGATATCTTGCATGGGTTTTATGGGCTTAATGGGGTGAATGGGGTTTATGAGTTCAGTTCGACGAACTTTTGGAAGGTCTGGAGGGCTTTGCCGCTATCCAAAGACTCGCGAGCCATTGCCACAGAGTCAGCCATCGACATGTTTTTGTCCATGATGCTGATGCCACAGGCAGCATTGGCGATGATCACATTCTTCTGTGCCTCGGTAGAGGTGCCTTCCAAGACAGAGTCAAAAATCTTTTGGGCTTCCTCTGCTGTCTCACCTCCGTAGATGTCACTCTGCTTGACATACTTCAAACCGAGGTCAACAGGTGTGAGCACTTTCTCGAAGTCGTTGGTGCAGATTTTGAAACCACTCGTGAGGGAGATTTCATCGTAGCCGTCGTAGGAGGTGATGACACCGAAGTTGTCGCCGATGCGCTGGTGCAGATTGGTGTAGAGGCGCAGTTGCGACTGGTTGGCGGCACCGTGCAGCGAGTTCTTGGGGTGGCAAGGATTGACGAGGGGACCGAGCAGATTGAAGCAAGTGGGGATGGTGAGGGCCTTGCGAGTGGGGCCGACGAACTTCATGCCGTAGGCGAAGAGGGGAGCGTGGAAGTAGCAGATGCCCGTCTCTTCCAAAGAGCGTTTCAGGTGGTCGATGTCGTCGGTGAATTTCACGCCGTGGCCTTGAAGCACATTGCTGGCACCGCTGACAGAGGAAGAACCACCGTTGCCGTGTTTGGTCACTTTGTAGCCTGCTCCGGCAATGACGAAGGCTGAGCAGGTGGAGATGTTGAACGTGTTCTTTCCATCGCCGCCAGTACCCACGATGTCGAGGGTGTTGTATTCGGAGAAATCCAGATACTTGCCCGTTTCGAGCAGTCCTTGACGGAAACCGAGCAGTTCATCCACTGTGACGCCGCGTGTCTGCATGGCCATCAGCAGAGCGGCAATCTGCTGCACGTTATATTTTTCCTCAACGATGTTGAGCATGATCTCGTGGGTGTCAGCTTGTGTGAGGGTGTTGCCCTCGATGAGTTGTAAAAGATACTTTTTCATATTGTGTTTAGTGTTTTAACCAGTTGTTAATGATTGTTTTACCTTCGGATGTGAGTACGCTTTCGGGGTGGTACTGAATGCCTCGGATGTCGTACTCTTTATGTCTCATGGACATGATGTAACCTTCGTCAGAGACGCTGGTCACTTCGAGGCAATCAGGCAGGCTCTTGGCATCAACCACCCAGGAGTGGTAGCGTCCCACCTCGATGCGTTGGGGAAGTCTTTCGAAGAGGTAATCCTGAACGGTGATGGTGGCCGGGGTTGCCACACCATGATAGACTTCGGAGAGGTTGATGAGTTGTGCGCCAAAGCTTTCGCCAATGGCTTGATGTCCGAGGCACACACCGAGGATGGGCTTCTTGCCAGCATAGTGTTTGATGACATCGAGCAGAAGACCTGCTTCGGAGGGGATGCCAGGACCAGGAGAGAGGATGATTTTGTCGAAAGCCTCGAGCTGCTCCATCTGGAACTGGTCGTTGCGATAGACGGTCACTTCGGCTCCCAAAGCCTTGACGAGATGACTCAGATTGTAGGTGAAAGAGTCGTAGTTATCGATGATTACTATGTTCATGGGTTGATGGGTTTGATGGGTTGAATGGGAAGGGATGGGCTTAGAGTTTTTCGGCAATGCTGATGGCCTTGCGGAGCGCGCCCAGTTTGTTGTTCACTTCTTGGAGCTCGTACTCCACATCGCTCTTGGCTACGATGCCACCACCTGCTTGGAACCAGAGTTCGCTGTTGCGTGAGACAAAGGTGCGGATGGTGATGGCTTGGTTGAGGCTGCCGTCAAAACCGATGCTGCCCACACAACCTCCGTAGGCACCACGATTGTGTGGCTCATATTCGGAGATGAGTTGCATGGCACGAACCTTCGGCGCACCAGAGAGGGTGCCGGCAGGGAAGGTGTCGATGAAGGCTTTCACAGGGTCTGCGCCCTCGTTGAGTTCGCCACTCACGCGAGAGACAAGGTGAATGACGTGGCTGTAGAACTGCATGTCTTTGTAGAAGTCCACCTTCACATCGTGGCAGTTGCGGGAGAGGTCGTTGCGGGCCAGGTCAACCAGCATGACGTGTTCGGCATTCTCCTTGGGGTCGTTCTTCAGATAGAGGGCATTCTGGCGGTCCTGCTCGGGGTTGCCGGTGCGCTTGGTGGTGCCGGCAATGGGGTCGATGTAGGCACGGAGGGTGGGGACTCCAGCGGGTGAACCGCTGGACGCAAGGGGAGCGGAGTCGGCGGGTGAACCGCTGGACGCTGGCTCGATGCGGCAGTGGGTTTCGGGTGAGGAGCCGAAGATGCGGAAACCGCCGAAGTCGAGGTAGAAGAGATAGGGGGAGGGGTTGATGCTGCGGAGGGCACGATAGAGTTTGAAGTCATCGCCCTCGAATTGTTGCTTGAAGCGGCGTGAAAGCACGATTTGGAACACGTCGCCACGAAGACAATGCTGGATGCCTCGGCGGATGTTCTCGCGGTGTTCGTCGTCGGTCAGCGTGGAGGTGCAGTCGCCCACGGGGCGGAAACTGTACTGCTGATAGGGGCGGCTGTTCACATCGTGTTCCAGTTGGTCGAGGTCGTCCTCTTCGCCATCTTGCAAGAGTTCGATAAGGGTCACCTCGTTTTTGAAATGGTCGAAGATGATGTAGTCCTTGTAGAGGATGTAGAGCAAGTCGGGTGCATCGTTTTCGGTCTGCGTCTCGTCCTTCACGTCGATGTGCTCGAAGTAGCGCACGGAGTTGAAGGTGGTGTAGCCATAGAGTCCGCAGTCAGCCTTGTCGGCTCCCTCGATGTGGAAACTCTGGAGAAACTGGTTGATGAGCCGTGCGGTGTCATCGCCATTGCTGATGGGGCATCTCTGCTCCTCGCCATTGGGGAATTGCATCACGCCCACGCCATGAGCCACCGACACGCTGCCGATGGGGTGGAGGCAGATGAAAGAACGGGAGTTTTTGCTGTCGTGATAGTCGGAGCATTCCATCAGTGCGCTTTGCGGATAGGCATCGCGCACTCGCAGATAGACGCTCACGGGTGTGTTGAGGTCGCCCAGAATCTTCTTGGAGGCGGTGTGATAGTTGTATTTCATGTTGTTTTTGTGTGTTGGGTTGTGTGATACTTGTTTTGTGTCGTGTGTTTGTGTGTGGCTATGGGGAGTGTCTGGAATCGTACCCGAGGGGTACGGTGTGCCGTAGTCGAGGGGTACACCATGCCGTACCCGAGGGGTACGCTCCATTTCTGCCTGTTCCTGTTTAGAAATCTTTCACCTCATTTTGATGTTTCAGATACGTGTCTAAGTCCTTGTCGCCTCTGCCGCTCACGGTGAGCACCACAACGGTGTCTTTGGTGAACTGGTCCTTCACCTTGGGCAGCAAAGCCAAAGCATGAGCACTCTCGAGGGCGGGGATGATGCCCTCCATGCGTGTCAGTTCGAAGGCGGCACGGAGTGCCTCGTCGTCGTTGGCTGGGAGCACCTGTGCGCGGCCTGTTTCGTAGAGGTTGCAGTGGATGGGGCCTGTGCCGGGATAGTCGAGTCCGGCCGAGATGGAGTAAGGCTCGATGATTTGGCCATCCTCCGTCTGCATCAACTTGATGCGGCTGCCGTGCAAGATGCCGATGGTGCCCACCTGCATGCTGGCTGCTGTCTGACCTGAATCGATGCCCAGACCACCTGCCTCGCCGAGAATAATCTTCACGCGCTCATCGTCGATGTAGTGATAGATGGTGCCGGCGGCGTTGGAGCCTCCACCCACACAAGCCATCAGCACGTCGGGATAGTCGCGGCCAATCTTCTCTTCAAGTTGCCATTTGATTTCCTCCGAGATGACCGACTGGAGCCGTGCCACCATGTCAGGATAGGGATGTGGACCGACGGTCGAGCCTATGATATAGAATGTGTCGGCAGGGTGACAGCACCAGTCGCGGATGGCTTCGTTGGTGGCATCTTTCAGGGTCTTGTTGCCGCTCTCCACAGGTACAACGGTTGCACCCAACATCTTCATGCGCTCCACGTTGACGTGTTGACGCTGCACGTCGAGCGCACCCTGATACACCGTGCAAGGCATGTCCATGAGTGCACAGGCGGTGGCGGTGGCCACACCGTGCTGTCCGGCTCCAGTTTCGGCAATGATACGCTTCTTGCCCATCTTCTTGGCGAGGAGAATCTGACCGAGCGCATTGTTGATTTTGTGGGCACCCGTGTGGTTGAGGTCTTCGCGCTTCAGATAGAGTTGGCAGCCGTACTTCTCGCTCATGCGCTTGGCATAGTAGAGTGGGGAAGGGCGACCCACATAGTCCTTCAGCAGGGCGTGGTACTCGCGTTTGAACTCCTCGCTCTCCAGGATGGGGAGGTAGGCTTTCTTCAGGTCCTCCACCGTCTTGTAGAGAATCTCTGGGATGTAGGCTCCACCGAACTGTCCGTAGAAGCCGTTCTCATCTACTTGATAAGTCGTCATGTTTATTGTCGTTTTTATGATTTTATCGTTTGTCTTTTGTCTTATTTTGCGATGAAGCACATTGTTTGGCTGAACTTTTTCTTTGCCTCCCTCCGTAAGGTCTCCCCCTTTGGGGACAGGGGGCAAAAAAAAAGAGCCTGTCGTAAGTTCGACAGGCTCTTTTTTCTATGCTTTATGTTTGCAACTTTGCATAGGGGCGCAACCATTAGACTTACGATTTTTTGAATCCCAAGTTACGCCACCACCAATATGTGTTGCTGTTTTGTCTCATATCGAGTGCAAAGTAACATATTTCTCTGCAAACTGCCAAATAAAAATGTAAGAAAAATACAAAAATTCCGCAAAAAGTGTTAGCGGTGTCAAAAAAGCACGACTTTGTGTGAAAAAAGTGGTGCTTTTCGATTTTGTTCATTCCTCTTCATCTTCAAAGGGGGTTTCATGCTTCTCTTTGATGAGCCGCAGTTTGCCCTTCTTCCAAGCATAGGTCTGGACCAGCAAATCGTTGAAACTGTAGCGAGTGGTGCTGGTGATGGTCTTGGTTTTGGGGTCCACCTCGGGGTTGAAGATGTCTTTGTATGCTTCCACCTCTTCGAAACACTTGCCTTTGGCGTCCCACACATAGGCTGCATAGGATGCCTCCACACGCCCGTTGGTGAGGTAGCCGAGGAAAATCTGCAAGTCGGGAATGCCGTCGAAGTTGATGTCCTCTGTGTCGTTCACCCTCTGGATGTCCTTGATGAGTTCAGCCTCCGTCACCCCCACCAGTTCGTGCTCCTGCTCAAAGGCTGGGGCTTTATTGTTGCCGACGAATCCCCTCACGATGACACTGCCGAAACATCCGTCTTCAGTAGGTTGACCCAGTGCGGCCTCGAAACGGAAATCTTTACGATTCTGTGCCTGTGTGCCACAGAAAGCACACAGGCACAGAAAAATGACGAACAATGGTTTCATGCTATTTCACCATCACTTTTTTGCCTTTCACCACGTAGATGCCCTTCTGCAGACCTTGTACAGAGTCGGCCACTTTTACGCCCGAGAGGTTATAGACTTCCACCTGTTCGCCCTGCTTGGCGATGGCATTGATGCTTGTCACCTCACCTTCGGCAAGATGGTTGGTGGTGAGCAGGGTGGAGTTGCCGCCCGAAAGTTTCACGTAGCAACGGGTGGCGTAGAAGCCGTTGGTGGTGTTATCGACATTGACAAATGCGGCTTCGGCATTGTCCTTGGCCAAGATGCCATAAAGCCCCTGTGCCTCGGTCTGCATTTGTGCGGCAGCCATCGTCACGGTCTCGCCTGTGCCAGCGGCGGTGAAGGTGATGGCAGACTCGCCTTCCTGCACTTCGGCGTTCTCGGCCTGAATCTTCTTGCTGCCACTCTCGCCTGCATAGTGCAGAATGTAGGGTGTGTTGGCCTTGATGCCTTCAGCCTTGCAGTTCTGGAAGTTCAGAACCACTCCTGTTCCATTGTTCTCCACGCCCACCAACTTCTCCAACTTGCAGTCGCTGCCGAAGGTGGCGTTTACCTCGGCCTCGCTCATGGAGATGGGCAGGGAGATGGTGTTCCAACCCTTGAAGATGTAGCGGTTGAGCGTCACGTTCATCTTCTTTCCTGCATACTTCTTGATGTCTGTGCCTTTGTAAGTGCTCAGAGTCAGTGTCTGCTGAGCCGATGTGCCGATGCAACTGAGTGCAAAAGCGGCCATGAGTAATAGTTTCTTCATACGCTTAATAATAAATAATGTGTAACAATAGTTTATTTTGGTTGGTTATTTTACCTCTTTGATGAAGCCGTTGCGGTAAGCAAACAGCAGTTTCTTTAAGTTCTCAACCTTGGCAAGAAGCACCTTTCCCTTGTCGGTGTCCTTCACATACATGCGCTGTGAACTCAACTCCACGATTTGGGTGGAACTCTTGATGTCGTCGCCGTTCTGAATGGCATCTTCGGCCGAGCGGAAGGGCTGATGCTGAACCAGTTCAAGTCCTCGACTGTGGAAGGTGAGCGTGTAGCCCGCTATGCCAGTTTCGGGCTGATAGGCACGGGAGAAGCCTCCGTCGATGACGAGGAGTTTGCCGTTCGCCTTGATGGGAGTCTCGCCTTTCAGCACCTTCACGGGGGTGTGGCCGTTGATGATGTGGCGATGCTTTCCTTCCACACCAAAGTCGTCGAGAATCATATCGACGGTCTTTTCATCGTTGTTATATTGATAGTAGTAACCTTTTGTTTCCGTGTGTGTTGCCTTGTCTTTGATGAAGTATCGTTCGAAGGTTGTCATCTTATCCTTGTCGAAGAGGGGAGAGTTCTTTCCGCACCAGAGATACCAGATGTAGTCTTTGGCAAAACTCTTTCTTTCCTTGGGAGTGTCGTTGTTGAAAGCCTCGCGGACGATGTGGCCTGTCTTCTTCATCAGTGCCAAACCTTTGTATTTCTTGCCGTCAATGTCCACCTCCTTCAGCGAGCCGTCGGCATTAAGCGGAACGGTGGCATGGTACATCAGGTTGCTGTTGGCAATGGAGTACATGCCGCCGTGTGCCAGCAGGCACTGGATGTGGCGTTGCAACTTGTCACTGGTGCGGAAGGAATGTTCCAGTTTGGCCATGAGCGACTCTTCCTCTTCCGAGAGCGCATTGGGGTTCTCCTTGTTGATGGTGGGAAGGAAGGTGTCGAGCATTTCATATTCCTGTCCGTCGATGAAGCAGGTGCCATTGGCAAAGTAAATGTGTTCCAACATCTTGCGGCCTGACATGTCGAACTCGGGACGGCGGTCGATGATGTGGGCCTCTTCCTTGAACTGTATGATGGTGATGGCCTTGTGCATTTGGGCGATGAGGCGGTTGGTCTTCTTGTCATGCTGGCTCTCCTTAGTCAGTTCGTTGGCGGCGAACTGCTTGCAGGGGTCGTCCTTGTAGGTCTCCATCGCAAAAGTGGCCAGCGGCAGCAGGTTGATGCCGTAGCCATCTTCGAGGGTGGCGAGATTGCCATAGCGCAGGGAAAGGCGCAGCACGTTGGCGATGCAGGCGCGGTTGCCTGCTGCAGCACCGAACCACTCGATGTCGTGGTTGCCCCACACGATGTCGAAGTGGTGGTAGTTCATCAGCGTGTCCATGATGAGGTGTGCCCCGGGGCCACGGTCGAAAATGTCGCCCAACAGGTGGAGGCGGTCGATGGCGAGCCGCTGGATGAGGTTGCAGATGGACACGATGAAATGGTCGGCACGCTGCGTGTCGATGATGGTCTGCACGATGACGTTGTAGTACTGATGCCGTTTCTCGCCCACACCGCTGTGGCTCTCGTGGAGCAGTTCCTCGATGATGTAGCCAAACTCCTCTGGAAGTTCTTTGCGGATTTTGCTGCGCGTATATTTTGAACTGACCTCACGCAATACCTTGATGAGTTGGTTGAGCGTGATGATGTAGAAGTCCTCCATGTCGGTCTCAGCCGCCTTGATGCGCTGCAACTTGGCTTCGGGATAGTAGATGAGGGTGCATAGTTCCTGCTTCTCCGACTGGCGCAGGGTGGGGCCGAAGATTTCTTCCACTTTCCGCTTCACATAGCCCGATGCATTGCGCAGTACGTGATTGAAAGCCTCGCTCTCGCCATGTGGGTCGCTGATAAAGTGTTCCGTAGGCTTGGGCAGGTTGAGAATGGCCTCCAGGTTGATGATTTCGCAACTGGCTTCGGCCACATTCGGGTAGTTCTGTGCCAGTAACTGCAAATATCGGAGGTCGTCCTTTATCTCCTCTTCGGTAAATATGTTCTCATTCAGATTTTCCATGGATTGCTTTTTATGTGGGCAAAGATAAGAAATAATTGGGAATTGAAAATTAGGAATAAGGAATTATTTGCTTCACACGATGTTTTTTCTGTTGAAAAATGGCATTTCCTAATCTCTATTTCCCAATTCATAATGAAAAAATGCTTACCTTTGCAGCAGAAAAGTAAAAAATGAAGAAAAATTATGGCTGCACGACTAAGATTCAAGGTTGTAGATGAGGCGTTCAAGCGTGCTCCTGTCTATGTGGAGCAACCGAAAGAACGTCCGAGTGAGTATTTCGGCAAGTATGTCTTCAACAAGCAGAAGATGTACAAGTATCTGCCGGCAAAAGTCTATAGCAAGATGTGTGATGTCATTGACAATGGTGCTCCTTTCGACCGCGCCATTGCCGACGCAGTGGCTCAGGGAATCAAGACTTGGGCCATTGAGAATGGCGTGACTCACTATACTCACTGGTTCCAGCCCTTGACCGAAGGTACGGCTCAAAAGCATGATGGTTTTGTGGAGCACGACTGGAAAGGCGGTATGGTAGAGGAGTTTGAGGGAAAACTGCTGGTGCAGCAAGAACCTGACGCTTCTTCTTTTCCCTCGGGTGGCATCCGCTCCACGTTTGAGGCTCGTGGCTATTCGGCATGGGATCCGACGTCACCCGTCTTCATCATTGGCGACACGCTGATGATTCCAACCATTTTCATCTCTTATACGGGAGAAGCCCTTGACTACAAAGTGCCTCTGAAAAAAGCACTCCATGCTGTCGATAAGGCTGCTACGGCTGTGGCTCAATACTTCTATCCAGATGTGAAGAAGGTCATCTCCAATCTCGGTTGGGAACAAGAGTATTTTCTTGTTGATGAATCCTTGTTTGCCGCTCGTCCCGACCTTGTGATGACGGGCCGCACCCTGATGGGACACGACTCTGCCAAAAACCAGCAGATGGATGACCACTATTTTGGTTCCATCCCGCAGCGTGTGGAGGAATTTATGAAAGACATCGAGATTCAGGCTCTTGAGTTGGGCATTCCATGCAAGACTCGCCACAACGAGGTGGCACCGAATCAGTTTGAGTTGGCCCCTATCTTTGAAGAGACGAATTTGGCTGTTGACCACAACATGCTGATGATGTCTATCATGAAGCGTGTGGCTCGTAAGCATGGGTTCCGTTGTCTCTTGCACGAGAAACCTTTCAAGGGAGTGAATGGCTCGGGCAAGCATAACAACTGGTCACTGGCCACCGACACGGGCATCCTGCTACATGCACCAGGAAAGACGGCGATGGACAATCTTCGTTTTGTCACCTTCATTGTGGAAACGCTGAAAGCAGTTTATGACCATAATGGTTTGCTCAAGGCTTCCATCATGAGTGCCACTAACGCTCATCGCCTGGGAGCCAATGAAGCACCGCCTGCCATCATCTCTTCTTTTCTCGGCAAGACGGTTACTGACCTCTTGGAACATGTGGAGAAAGCCGATGACGACAACTTCGCAGTGGCTGGAAAGAAAGCCTTCAAACTCGATTTGCCTTCCATCCCGGAGTTGCTGATTGACAATACCGACCGCAACCGCACCTCGCCATTTGCTTTCACGGGTAATCGTTTTGAGTTCCGTGCTGTCGGTAGCGAAGCCAACTGTGCATCAGCCATGTTGTTGCTTAATGCGGCGATGGCAGAGGCATTGATGGACTTCAAGGAGCGCGTCGATGCTCTCATCACAAAAGGCATGGAAAAGGAAACGGCCATCCTGAAAGTGGTGCGTGAAGACATCAAGCACATCAAGCCTATCGTTTTCAACGGCAATGGCTATAGCGACGAATGGAAGGCCGAGGCTGCCAAGCGTGGACTTGACTGCGAGACTTCTGCACCCATCGTTTTCGACAACTATCTGAAAGAGTCTTCTGTCAAGATGTTTGAAAAGACTCATGTGATGACACGTTTGGAGTTGGAGGCTCGCAATGAGATTAAGTGGGAAACATACACAAAGAAAATACAGATAGAGTCGCGCATCTTTGGTGACCTTTGTCTCAATCACATCATTCCCGTGGTCACGAAGTATCAGTCCATTCTCATCGACAATGTGCATAAAGTGCAAGACATCTTCCCTGCAGAAAAGGCGCAGAAGATTTCGGGAGAGAACCTTCACCTCATCGAAAAGATTTCCGACCACGAATCCTTCATCATCGAGAATGTGGAGAAGATGGTGGATGCACGGAAGGTGGCCAATCGCATTGAATCTGAGCGTGAAAAGGCCATTGCTTATCATGACACGGTGGCACCTCTTCTGGAGGAGATTCGCTATCATGTCGATAAACTCGAAACCATCGTGGATGACGAGGCTTGGCCACTGCCGAAATATCGGGAGTTGCTCTTTATCCGATGAAGAGCATCGTCCTCAGTCAGAGAGTGTGTGAGGCTATCATGAAACAAAGAAAGGCGTGGAAGACCATTGGGTTTTCCACGCCTTTCTTTGATGCTGTATGTTTCTGTAGTTACGGTATTTATAATCCGCGACCGTGGCAATTCTTGTATTTCTTTCCTGAGCCACAAGGACATGGGTCATTGCGTCCAATCTTCGGGCCATTGTTCACGATGGGTGCAATGGGCTGGCGGGCACGGGTGTCAGTCTGTGCTGCTTGTGCCTGCTGACGTTGAGTTTCAGATGGTTCGTCGAGGTTCTGATGACTCTCGGTCAGGTGCTGGTGGCTTGGTTCCTCCATGCTGGCTGCTGGTGCCTGTTGCACGTCACGTTGCTCAGCAATAGGGATAGAGCAGCGCATGAGGACAGAAATGGTGCCATCGTTGATTTCGTTCACCATGGTGTCGAACAGGTTGACAGACTCCAGTTTGAAGATGAGGAGCGGGTCTTTCTGCTCGTAAGAAGCATTCTGCACCGACTGCTTCAGTTCGTCGAGAGCACGGAGATTCTCTTTCCACGCATCGTCGATGGTGTGGAGCAGGATGGCTTTCTCAAAGGCTACAAGGATGGAGTTGCCCTGAGTCTCGTATGCCTCTTTGAGAGGAATGCTGATTTGATAAACGTGGCGGCCATCGGTGATGGGCACAAGAATATTCTCATACATGTGTCCCTTGGTTTCGTAAACCTCCTTGATGACAGGGAAGGCTACGGATGCAAGACGTGCGCTGCGCTTCTTGAAGGAATCAATGACGATGTCGAAAGCCTCGTCCTCCAGTTTCTCTCGACTTTCAGCCTCGAACTTCTCCATGTCGAACGGAATCTCCATGGCGAAGATGCGCAGGAAGTCTTCCTTGCAACTTTCGTAGTCGCCGTTGCTGAGAATGTGCACCACGCGATCCCATATCATGTTGCTGATGTCCATGCCGATGCGCTCTCCCATGAGGGCGTGGCGGCGACGCTCATAGATGACCTTACGCTGCTTGTTCATCACATCGTCATATTCGAGCAGACGCTTTCGGATGCCGAAGTTGTTCTCTTCCACCTTCTTCTGGGCACGTTCGATGCTCTGGTTAATCATCTTGTGCTCAATCATTTCGCCTTCCTCAAAGCCGAGACGGTCCATCACTTTCGAGATGCGGTCGCTGGCAAAGAGGCGCATGAGTTTGTCTTCCAATGACACATAGAAGACCGAAGAGCCAGGGTCGCCCTGACGGCCAGAACGTCCACGCAACTGTCTATCCACGCGGCGGCTCTCATGCCGCTCTGTACCGATGATGGCCAGACCTCCGGCGGCTTTCACCTCATCGGAGAGTTTGATGTCGGTACCACGACCTGCCATGTTGGTGGCAATGGTGACGGCTCCCAGCATCTTTTCCTCCTTGGTGCCATCGGGGTTGACGACCTCGCCGAGGGTGCTCTGACCTGCCAGTGCCACAATGTCGGCCTCCTTTTGGTGGAGTTTGGCGTTGAGCACCTGGTGGGGTATCTTGCGCATGGAGAGCATGCGGGAGAGCAACTCGGAAATCTCGACCGATGTGGTGCCGACCAGCACAGGGCGACCACTGTTGCGCATCTTCACAATTTCCTCAATCACAGCGTTGTACTTTTCGCGGTTGGTCTTATACACACGGTCGTTCATGTCGATGCGGGCGATGGGACGGTTGGTGGGAATCTCCACCACATCGAGTTTGTAGATGTCCCAGAACTCGCCAGCCTCCGTGATGGCAGTACCCGTCATGCCTGCCAGTTTGTGGTACATGCGGAAGTAGTTCTGCAGGGTGATGGTGGCGAAGGTCTGAGTGGCGGCCTCCACCTTCACACGCTCCTTGGCTTCTACAGCCTGATGGAGTCCGTCGCTCCAGCGGCGGCCCTCCATGATACGACCTGTTTGTTCATCGACAATCTTCACCTCACCGTCCATGATGACGTAGTCGTCGTCCTTCACAAACATGGTGTAAGCCTTCAGCAACTGCTGGATGGTGTGTACACGCTCAGCCTTGAGAGCGTAATCCTGCATGAGGGCATCCTTCTTGGCCAGTTTCTCGTCTTCGCTTTCAAACTTCTCGTTCTCCAGTTCGGCCAACTGAGTGGTGATGTCGGGCAGCACGAAGAACTTGTCGTCTCTCACGATGTTGGCTATCAGTTGGTTACCCTTATCCGTCATTTCCACCGACTTCAACTTCTCATCCACCACGAAGAACAAGGGTTCAATCGCCTCAGGCATTCGGCGGTTGTTGTTCTCCATGTAGATTTCCTCTGTCTGCAAGAGTCCCGTCTTAATGCCAGGTTGAGAGAGATATTTGATGAGTGCATTGTTCTTCGGAAGACCTTTGTAGGCACGGAAGAGCGACAGGAAGCCAGCGGTCACGTCGTCCTTGTTGTCCGACTCGATGAGTTTCTTGGCCTCGCTGAGATAGTTCTGGGCCAAACGACGCTGTGCCTCAACAAGTTGCTCCACAATGGGGCAGTACTCCTCAAACATCTGCACATCGCCCTTCGGGATGGGGCCAGAGATGATGAGCGGGGTACGGGCATCGTCAATCAGCACGGAATCGACCTCATCGACAATGGCATAGTTGTGGATGCGCTGCACGAGGTCTTTCGGTGCCATCGCCATGTTGTCACGCAGATAGTCGAAGCCGAACTCGTTGTTAGTACCGAAAGTGATGTCCGCCTGATAAGCCTTGCGACGAGCCTCAGAGTTGGGTTGGTGCTTGTCGATGCAATCGACGCTGAGTCCGTGGAACATATAGAGCGGACCCATCCACTCGGAGTCACGCTTGGCCAGATAGTCGTTGACGGTGACCACGTGGACACCATTGCGCGACAGGGCGTTGAGGAACACCGGCAAAGTAGCCACAAGGGTTTTACCTTCACCCGTTGCCATCTCGGCAATCTTGCCTTGATGCAGCACGATGCCACCAAACAACTGCACGTTGTAGTGAATCATGTTCCATGTCATCTCGTTGCCGCCGGCCACCCAGTGGTTGTGCCAGATGGCCTTGTCGCCCTCAATATCGACAAAGTCGTGTTCGATGGAGAGGTCGCGGTCGAAGTCAGTGGCAGTCACGATGATGTCGCCATTCTCCGCTTCAGCAAAACGGCGGGCCGTGTCCTTCACGATGGCATATACCGTAGGAAGCACCTCGGTCAGTCCTTCCTCAAAGAGGTCAAGCACTTCCGTTTCCTTCTTGTCGATAGCCTCAAAGATAGGTTGACGCTTGTCTATTTCAGTCTCTTGAATCTTATTCTTCAGTTCTGCAATCTCGTTGCGCTTTTCCTTTACTTTATCTTGCAGTTGCGCCTTAATCTCATCCACTTTGGCACGCAGTTCGTCGTTGCTGAGTTTCTGAATCTCAGGTTCCACAGCAAGAATCTGTTCCACGATGGGGCGAATCTCCTTGATGTCGCGGGCAGCCTTGTTGCCAAACAATGTGCTGAGCAGTTTATTTAATGAAAATCCCATATATGTGTGTTGTTTTGTTTCTTTTGGTTGGTTGTTTTTTTAGTTTCTATAGTTTTTCTAGCCCTTCTATCCTTTCTATCCCTTCTAGTATATCTAGCCTATCTAGAATATCCAGAAAATCCAGTCTTTCCAGCATCTCCATTCTTCAGAAGAGGGGGGCGGTGGAGCAGGCATTCGGCGCTCTGATGCGGATGTGGTGTGCCACAGTGGGAGCGATGCAATCCACCGTGACGGGGGTGGCCACTTTTTCGGGTTTGATGGTGTAGCCAAAGAAGATGAGCGGGAACTCAAAGAACGAGTCGCGTTGCAGTTTTTTGGTGGCACGGTCTTCGTTCACGAGATTCCATCCGGGCGACACTTGCACGATGATGTCGCCCGAGCATTTGGGGTTGAACCCATTGCGGATGGTGCTGATGCCCGGTGTCCATGCTCCTTGCGTGATGCGGTGGGAGGTGAAGACATCCCTCACACCGCTGAACTGGAAGAGGAAATCCTCGCAATGTTCCAGCACTTCGGCCAGTTTCAGTTGCTTCTTCTCCAGCAGTTTATGGTTGAGATAGAGTTGGTTGCCGAAATAACTTTCCACATACCGTTCGTTGCCATACATGGCACAGAGGTACATGTTGAGCAGTGTGGCGCAGCGGTTGATGTTGAAGTCGCCCGTGGGGATGCGATACTGGGTCAGTTCGTCGGCATTTTCCACTTCGTCATATCCAGTCGAAGTGATGAATATCAGCGTTTTGTCCAGACCCACCAACTGGTCGATGCGCTTGAGCAGGGTGGCCAGTTCGTCGTCCAGACGTTTGTAGGTGTCTTGCAGTTCTGTTGTTGTGGTGCTGGTGGCGTAGTCGGCATGGAAGTCGCCTGCATAGTAGCACACGGCCAGAAAGTCCGTCACCTCATCCACTCCTGCCTGCCCATTCTCCAAGCAGCAGCGGGCCGCCTTCGTCACCTCCTCGTTCACCAGGCCGGAACTCTTGAACTGGCGAAAACGGCTTCCGCCAGTGAAGCGATGGGCGAACGGCTTTTGTGTGGTGGTCAGATAATAGTTGTAGGCTCCAACAGCATCGTTCACAGGCTTCCACGTCAGCGAGGAGAGTCGGTCGGCAAGGCCACCCGTGCCCAGATAGCGGAACCACGCAGGAGTCTCCCCATAGTAAGTGGTGCCTGCCCAGTGGCCGTTCTGGTTGTCAATCCACATGGCCCAGTCGGCAGCATGACCAGCCGCCAACACAGCCGCCTCGCGGTAGGGGGCCACGCTATAGACCAATGCCTTCCCCCTGGTGGCCGCCTTCAGTTCGTCGCCGATGGTGCTCACCAGCAGGTTCTTGGGCGAAGACCCCTCCATGGTCTCCACTCCCTTGCAGGAACGGTCATCCACACAGTAGTTGGTGTGCAACTCCGTGCGGTTCATCCATTCCTCGGCAATGATGCCGTGGTTGTAAGGCACCGTGCCCGTCACAATCGAGGCGATGGCCGAGGCACGGTCGATGGGAGAGTGCTGATACTGCACGTTCGAATAGACCTGCCCCCGCTCCAGCAGCAGTTTGAAGCCCCCGTCGCCATAGAGCGGCATGAAGGCATTGAGATAGTCCGAACGCAGTTGGTCAATCGTGATGCCTACAACCAATCGAGGCACAGAACCCGTCTGTGCCATCGCGCCAGCCATTGCAATGGAGGCAAAAAAAGTGGTAAGCATCTGTCTTTTCATCTCAATGCAGTTATGCGGTTATGTGGTTATACGGTTATGTGGTTATGCGGTTGTTAATTGTTCATTGTTAATTATTCATTGTTCATTGCCCATGATAGGCAAAGTGAGCCTGAGCCATTGCCCTGACCAGCAAGACAAGCACCAACAGATACATGGCGGGGTGGAACGATTGCGGACATGTCAGCATGACCACAATGAAACCAGCCGTGACCGCCAGATTGACGTATGAGAGCACATTGCGCCTGCCTGTCTTCTGGCTGAAAACGAGCCATGCGGCATAGACGAGGGGCAGGGGATTGAAGAGTATCACCAGCCAGTTGCTATCCACCGCCGGATGCGACGAGAAGAAGAACAGGAAGCCCACCAGCAGGCCCGCCAACCCCTGCAGCGCGTGTAGCACCACATCCCACCAAAGGCTGTATCGCCCCCTTCTCCATTCCTGCGCAAACAGCAGCACCGCACCCATCAGCACCAGCGCGAAGAGCGTGATGGGCGAAGTGAGGGCAGAAGCCTCCTTCCTCACCAGCGTCTCAGGAATCACCATCCTCGTTTCTGTGATGTAAGGCGCCTTGCTGCCGTCCTCTCGCACAATGCAGGCCTCGTCGGCCTCGCCGCTGAAGAAGTCCGGCAGGAACATCTGGATGCGGCGGTCGGCCTGCTCGTCAATCTCCGCGCCCAAAATCAGGTCGATGCCAAAAGCCACCCAAGGGTCGTTCTTCAGACACTCGTGCAGCATCTGCCGAATCGTCTGTTCCGACACCCTGCGGCCATACACCACCTTGCCCTCCACAGCCTTCTCCACCATATCGCGTGCGCGTTCCGTACAATTATCATACAGCCACACATAGCGGTATTCCTGATTCTCCGGCCTCGCATTCTCCGCCAGCAGAAACAGCAAACGGTTAGCCTCCACCTGCGAGAGGTTCAGCACCTGTTCCTTCACCCCGTTGCCCATGTAGCCGTAGCGGGCCACGAGATAGTCAAAAGGCTCGTCCTGCAGCAGATAGTCCGTCTGTCCGAGCAGGAACTTGAACACGAAATCGTTGGCCGACCCGTCAAAGCACCCATAGTTGAACACCACATCCGCGCCTCGCGAGAAATCCTTCACCCTCAGAGCCGTATGTCCAAACTTCGCATAGAGATCAGAGCCAGGAGTGCAGGTCAGCACCGACACCTCCACCGAATCCAGCCTCGCATCCAACATCCCTTCGGGAGCCACCGCAGCAGTAGAATCCTGAGCCTGAGCCGCCAGACAAACCATAGCAGTCAGAACCCATAAACAAATATTTCGTAAAAAAGAAGTCATAAAACGGTGCAAAGTTACGATTAAGTGCGCATAATACAAAATGAAAAGTCCTTTTTTTCATTTTTATTGCCGAATGGGGAGGACGGAAGACGAGAGAAGGGGGCAAATGAATGAGGGGAACGGACACCTGCAGACATGACACAGCGCCATTGGGGCCACCGCCACTGTAACACTTGTAACACTTCCACTGTTACAAATGTAACACTGGCACTGTTACAAGTGTTACACTGAGTGTGCGGCAATGGCCACATTGGGCCTCTCGTTTTTGTGGGAAAAACGGTTCATGCGGTTGTGCGGTTCATGCGGTTATGCGGTTGTTCATTGTTCATTGCTCATTTGTCGTGCTGACCCATCAGAGTTTGAAGGTGGCCTTGATGAGGGAAGTGCGGCCACACAAACCATAGTCGTAGGTGTAGGTGTTGATGCCGTCGAAAACGGTATAGGCGTAGTTGCGCTGATTCAGCAGATTGTCGAGTTCCAGACGGAGGACGAGACGCTTGAGTTTGTATTGAACCGAGGCGTTGAAAAGTGACATGTGCTTGTATTGTGCCCCCTCCTGACCTCCCCCAAGAGGGGAGGCAATTTGTCGGCGCACATGGTCATAATTCATGGAGAGGTCGAGGGCGGCGATGGGGAAGAAGTGTAGGGCACCGCTATGGGTGAGGGAGGTCACGGTGTTGCTTTCTTCTGAATAGCGGGAACGTGACCAACTGTAGCGGATGTCGTAGCGCAGTTCCAACCATTGGAAAGGCGAGATGGAGGCGTTGCCGTGAAGGTTGTAGTTGTTGGAGCGAATCTTGATGATGTCAGCAGCCTCTTCCGAAGAGGAAATCGCCTGCTCGCTGTTGCCGAAGCCATAAGAGGCATCTGCACCCAGTTTGGCAAAGAGCGATGGGATGTTCTTCGTGGTGGAGATGGAAAAGTTGCTGGAGCGTGAATGGGTGTCGCGTAGCAGAGCGTTACTGCTGATGTCGATGCCGCTGACGCTCTGCGAATAGAGCGTGTTGCGCTTGCCCTCGCTGTGGCTGGCAGCGAGGCTCAGCGTAAAGTACTGCATGGGCAGTTGCCACTTCCATTCGCCCGATGTGTGCCACGTGTTCGACTCGCCAATGATGCCCGACGAGGTGCGCACCGTGCGGTAATCCACCTGCATTGGTTCCGTCAGCAGCGTCATCATGTCGCCTATTGAGGTCGTGTAGCCCGTCGAGAACTGCAGTTTGCTGTTGGCCGAGAAGGTGTAGTGGATGCTCACCGATGGATTGAGCACAGGCTTCGTGTACTTCAGTTTGTTGTAATACAACCCCTTCAGTGCGGCTCCCAGTCCTGCACTGAGGTAGAAGCGGCGGTTGCGCGAATGTATCTCAAAGCCCGGATTCAGGGTTGGAGTGAATGCCCAGCCACGCACCTCATTTACGTCGCCAGTTGCCTCGCGGCAGGTTCTTACATCATCATATTGAGCATCAAGTGCAACAGGAAGCCTCAGTCGGAAGACCCTGCCGATGGGGATTGTGAAGGACGAATGGACATTCATCGCAAGCGTTGAAGATTGTGCCGTCTGGACATAGCCATTGCCGTCTTGATTGAAGTTCAGCCTCAATGTCGGCGTTCGCTTGAACGATATGGGCACACTGACATATCGGAGGGTGCCTTTTGGGGTTCTGTCCGACCAATAAAAACTGTTTTCTAATCCAAACGATGACGTGCGTCGGTGTTGCCCAATCTCTTGTCCATTCGCCACCACATTGCCTTCATTCTGCTCAAACATACCTTTCAGCACAAACGTCTCAGCCAGATACACACGGTCAGCATTCTTCAGATAATTCACCGTCAGTTTGGGCTGATGCACCTTCGTGAGCGGAGAGGTCTCTTCGTTCACGGTCATGTAATTGCCATCCCCTGCCAGATACGTGCTGCTCTGGCTGATGTCGTGCGTGGCTCGGTGGTAACTGTAGTCGGCGTTCACCTTCACGGTCGTGACCGAATCGAGTTTATAAATGCCGTTGAGCGTCGCCATGCCGTTGCGCTGGTAGAGGTATTCGCCCTGCGGAGGCGCACCGCCATCGAATCCGCCAAACAGGCTCGTGGCAGGTGTCGTCACGTTCGAGCCGCCGAAGTGGTCATGCATGTCGGCTCTGGCGAAGTCCTTGTAGTTGCCGCCCTTCAACGAACAGATGGTTTGGAACTTGTCGGTGAACATCATGCCGGTCACGCCCAACAATCCCTGCCAGCGGTCATGCCCCTCCCCCGTAGAGGAGGTTGGGAGGGATGGGGAGGTTGGGAGGGATGGGGAGGTAAAAGACTCCTCCCCCTTGGGGGAGGTTGGGAGGGGGCTTATTCCCACCTCTTCCTGTCCGAACGGCTTAAACTTCGCTTTCTTCGCCAACTTGATGTTCATCGACACCTCGTTGCTCGGCACATCCTTCTCCACCCGTCGGCTGTGGTGGTTGCGCACAATCTCCACCTGCGTCACATAGTCTGCCGGGATGTTCCGCGTAGCCAGATTGTACTTGCCGCCCAACAGGTCCATCCCCTCAATGTTGAACTGTGAGATAGGCTTGCCCATGTAACTGATGGCACCGCTTTTCGCCACATCGACTCCCGGTAACCGCTTCAATCCGTCCTCCAGTGTCACGTCGCCCTTGCCGAGAAACGATGCGAGGTGATGCGTCAGCGTGTCGCCCCTCTGCCGCAGCAGGTCGGGCTTCACCGTCACCTCCTTCAGGCTGATGCTTTTAGGAGTGAGAACCATGTCCACCTTCTTCACCTTCTCTTTCAGCGACAACCTTTCCGACTCCTTCTCATAACTGATGTGGTTGAACTGTAGCATCACCTCCCCGCTTGGCGCATTCTTGACCTCCAGCGTATATTCACCCTTCGCGTTGCTGCTGCTGAACGCCAGTGTCTTCGTGCCGCTGACCACTTTCACGATGACATCACTCACGGGCTTATTTTGCAGGTCAATCACCCGCCCCGTCACTCTCACCTGTGCCGATGCCGACGCTGCCAGCATCACATATAATATAATGTGTAGGAGTCGTTTCATCGCTGTCTTATTCTAATTCTAATGGTTGATATACGTGGCTTTTCTGAGGGATAAGCATATGGTTGGCAGAATAGTAGACAACACCATTGACTCTCATTTCGCCAAAATCGTCCGGTTCTTCCGCTACATAGTAGGTTGGTTCTTTCGTATAGCGTTGATTGCCCAGCGTCTTTTTCTTGAATTCCATCAGTTTCTTGCGGCTCAACTTTTGTAATTCGGGATGGTCTAAAGTCCCGATGCCCCTCACCTCGTTCTTTGTTCCGTACAGTTCGAAGCAGTGAATACCCTCGCTGTCGTCGGCCTTCACTATCAGTCCCGGCAGTCCGCGTAGTTTCCACGGACCAGCCGACGAGGGCATTTCCTCCGTGTACCATACCGTCCACTGCTTGCCATAGAGTTTGCCCGTGGCCCGATGGCAGAGTAGTCCGCCGATGGCCAGCGTGTCGTCCTCCAGCATCCAGGCTATTTTTGCCAACGGTTCTTTAGTCAGGTAGCGGTAAGGATATATTGGTTCGAGAGCAGTGACCTCCGATTTCTCCACGTCGGTCAACACATTCTGATGATGCATGATGAAAGCATTCATCATTTCAGAACTTGCCCGGCCGTCACGGTTATAAGCCAATACAGTAGTGCAGTACGTGGCATGGGTGCCCACCAGCAGAGCCAACCGCAGCGAGTCCGTGACGTTCCGCCCCTCGTCGTCCTGCGTCTGGATGGTGTAATTGTAGAAGGCTACAAACTGTGTTGAATCAATCTTCTCGGCCTGCGCTGCTATTGTCAGCGCGAAGGTCATCATCATCACTAAAGTCTTTTGCATGTTGATAAATGTTTTTATGGGGTTATTTACTTCTTCTTCGGGTTCTTGTTCCAGTGATACACCAGATGCGCCATGACGTAGTGCGGGAGGGAGCGGTACCATGTCTCGGTGCGACCCTGGGCGTTCACGGAGTATTGGGTGTTGCTGAGTTGGTGCAGCAGGTCGAAGGCTTCAATGCGGGCGATGAGCTTGCCCTTGAAGAACGGCTGGCTGATGGAGGCGTTCAGCACGAAGTCGTCGGTGTTCAGTTCGCTGCTGCCATAGCCGCGACGCGAGTACATGTTGCCGTCGGCTGAAAGCGTGGTGTTGATGCGCGGCAGGGTGTAGCGGGCGGAGAGGCCGTACTGGAAGTCGGTGGCGTTCAGCGTCTCAAAGTCCTGCATTTTGCCCTCCGAGTGCCGCCAGCGGATGTCGCCTGTGGCGCGGATGTTCAGCGTACCTTTATTATATTGTATGTAGGCGCCGTCGTGCAGCGTCAGGGTGTTGACAATGTTCTCCTCGCTCGCCGTCATGCCCGTGAGCATGGCGTGGTCGATGGAGTGATGATAGCCTGCATCGGCGTTGGTCTGCCACGACCAGTAGCGGTTCTTGTCGATGGTGCGGCTGAAGTCAAACTTCGCATTCAGACGATAGGCTCCGCTGACGTTCATGGGCTGATAGGTATAGACGCCGCTCACGGGGTCGTAGCTCGCCGACTGCGCCGTCTGCCGGTGGTAGATGTCGGCCGATGTGCCCACGTGCCATTGCTGCTGGTTGCGCCCTGCCTTGTTCGAATAGTCTATGCCGAAGTTGGAGGTGACGAAGCTCTTGAGGTCGGGATTGCCCAGCTTGACGACGAGCGGCTGGCTGTCGTCGCGATAGGTGATGCGGTCGGAGAGGTTGGCAGCACTGCGCTTGTGACTGGCGTGTATTCTGAAATCCTGCTTGCCGTCTTCCGAGGCATGTCTGAACGATGCCGAGGTATTCACGAACATCGTGTTCTGCCGTGCCAGCGTGTCGAGACGCCCCCGCTGATAGTCGAGCGACTCGTGGCGTATGGGGACGCTGATGCCCACGTTCCAGCGCTGATAGTCGATGGTGAACGGAGCGTTGGGATTCATCTTGTATTTCCCCTTGCCCGAGAACGAGAGGCCGACCGTGTTCTCCACAGCGTTCGTCCGGCTGTCGTATGAGTTGTTGAAGTCCGTGATGGCCGTCAGCGCGTCTATCTGCGAGGCCAGCAGCAACGTGTCAGGATGGTACAGGTAGTCGTGGGCGTCGATGCGAACCAGATTGACGCTTTCGCCCACCTGCATTTCCACGCCCTTGAACAGCTTCATGTTGTAGTTCAAGGTTGCAGCACCCCATGTCGTGCGATTGCTGATGTCATCCACATTATGCTGAACGCTCTGCTGCGGGTTCACGTATTGCCGTGTGCTGTATCTCATGGCCGATTCCGACTCGTTCTCACTATGCTGTGCCCTAACGTAGAAGTTGATATGCTGCTGGTTCTTGCCCACGTTGAATGCGCCCTGCGCCTCCATGCCTCCGCTCCATGCCTTCCCCTCGTTGAAGCCACGGTTGCGCTGCGATGCCGTCAGCGTGTCGTTCCACTGGTCGAACATGGAACTGAACGCGCCGTGGTTCTTGGAATAGCTGAAATCGGCAACCGCATAGAGATAGAAGGGCTTGGTCAGCGTGAACGCATTCCGCGCATTCCATTGGCGGTTGCTGGCCCGGCTGAAACTCTCAGTCAGCGACGTAGGCGTAAGCCCTTGCAGGAATTGCTCATAGCGGCTTCTTGACTCGCTGACGTCGGTTGTTGAGGTGTAGGAGGCCGTCAGGTTGTTCTTCACCTTGTCTTCTTTGGCATGGTAGTCTATTTCTCCCGCGACGCTTCTGGTCGTGAGCATATTCTTCGGCATCGTGGCGGGTGTCCAGTTGCCCGACTGCCCGATGTGGCGCGTCTCGTTCACATTGTTCACGTTGCCCAACAGCGTGAAACGGTAATGGTCGCTGAAGCCGAGGGCAAACGCACGGGCAAGCCAGCGGTCGTTTGTTCCTGCCGCCGCCTCCGCGTTGGCGATGTAGCCGCGCTGGTACTCCTGCTTCAGGTTCACGTCCATCACAAACGACTTGGCATCCACGTCGTAGCCCAGCGCCTTGCTCATGTCCGACTGCTTGTCATAGACCTTGATGTTCTGCACCGTGTAGTACGGCAGGTTTTCCAGCAGCACCTTCCGGTTGCCCTTGAAGAACGAGCGCGAGCCGAGCATCAGTTCGTCCACCTTGCGCCCGTTGACAAAAATCTCGCCCCCGTCGTTCATCGTCACACCCGGCATCTGCCGTATCAGTGCGTCGAGCATCGAGCCGTCGGGCAGTTTGAACGCCGTGGCATCATAGACCAGCGTATCGCCGCGATAGAACATTTTTACGCGAGTGGCCTTCACCACCACCTCCTTCAGTTCCTTCTCCCGCATCTTGCGCATCTCTATCGTCGGCACTTCCACCTCCGTCTGCCCCGTGATGTTCACCCGCTGCCACACATCGTCGTAGTCCTGCAGCCAGGCATGGACGAGCACGGCGTTTGCATCCGTCTTCACCTTCGACGAAAAAACGGCATACAACGGTTGGTCGCTGCGTTTGTAGATGGTCATCTTTGCCGTGTCGAGCACGGTGCTGTCGGCCCTGCATATTGTTACCTTTGCGTGGCTCAGCGGAATCTTCAGGAATCCGTCCTCCACAGAGCCAGATAGTTCTATTTCTCTCTGCGTCTGCGCCCATGTGCTGCATACGGCGGCGAGGGCGAGGATGATGGTAATGATTTGTCGTTTCATATTTTATTTCAATTCCAGTGGTTGATACACATGTGCCTTCGTCAGCAGCGGATGACCGCCATTGGCGAGTATGAGTTGCTGGCTGTTGTGGTTGAGGACGGACACATCCGTGAGGCTTCCCTGGAGGTTAGGCACATAGTATGTGGGATTCTTTGCATACAGACGGTTGCCATAAATCTCATTCTTATGCTTCAACAGTTTGGCGTACTTCATGCGTTGCACATCAGGCCCCTGCTCTGGTGCAGTGATGGGCGATGTCTCACGTCTCAACACCGCAAGGCTGAACGTGTGCGCCTTACTCTCAGCCTTAACAATTAGCCCCGGCAAACCACGCAAACGCCACGGTCCTGCCGACGATGGAACCTCCTCGGTGTAATAAACTTGCCACTCCACGCCTCGGAATGTTGCCGTGGCTTGCTGACAGAGATAGCCGCTTATGGTGATGGTGTCCTCCGATAGTGTCCATATTATGTCAGGTGTTGGCTCATAGCCCTCATACTCGTGTGGAAAAATGAACTCGCGTATGGTGGTTTGTCCATTAGGTAGGCCAACCCATATCGTCGGCATGTGCATAAGAGCCTCTTGGAACCCTGCTGCCACATCAGTCTTTGAAGCCTCGTCAGTAAACGGATAGGCAGAGAACGGCATCGACTTCGTCACCCTCCGTCCTACCTGCACCACGACCTGCATCCTGTCCGTGACAGGTGTTGCCTCGTCGTTCAGTGTTCTACACTCATAGTCGTACACAGCCACGAACTGAATTGAGTCAATCACTTCTTGTGCCGATGCCGACGCAGCCAGCATCACATATAATATAATGTGTAGGAGTCGTTTCATCGTTGTCTTATTCTAATTCAAGGGGCTTATACACATGGCTCTTCTGTAGAATCATCATGTGGGAGTTATAGCCGACAGAATAGAAAGTTCCATTTACATTGACTTCCAGCACCTCGTCAGCTCCTTCGGGCACATAGTATGTTGGCTCCTTGGGGTAGCGGGGATTGCCCAATGTCTTTTTCTTGAACGCCATCAGTTTCTTGCGGCTCAGTTTCTGGTACTCAGGATTGCCAATCATATTGATGTCGCGCACCTCGTTCTTTGTTTCATAGAGCGTGAAGCAGTGAATTCCCTCGCTGTCTTCGGCTTTGATAATCAGTCCCGGCAGTCCGCGCAGTTTCCACGGGCCAGCCGACGAGGGCATTTCCTCGGTGTACCACGCCGTCCACCGCTTGCCGTAGAGTTTGCCCGTGGCCCGATGGCAGGGCAGTCCGCTGATGGTCAGCGTGTCCTCCGTCAGCGTCCAGTCCACCTTGGCCATTGGTTCATGGGTCTCGTAGCGATAGGGATAAATGGGTTCGACGGCTACGACCGACGACTTTTCCACATCGGTCAGCACGTTCTGGAAGTGCATGGAGAATGCATCCAACATTTCCTGACTTGCCCGTCCGTCCTTGTTGTAGGAAAGTACGGTAGTGCAATACGTGGCACGTGTGCCCACCAGCAGAGCCAGCCGTATCGAGTCCGTGACGTTCCGCCCCTCGTCGTCCTGCGTCTGAATGGTGTAGTTGTAGAAGGCTACAAACTGTGTTGAATCAATCTTCTCGGCCTGCGCTCCTATCGTCAGCGCGAGGGCCATCATGGTCACTAAAATCTTTTTCATGTTGATGAATGTTTATGGGGTTACTTCAATTCCAACGGCTGGTACTTATTCACTTTCTTGGGGATAATCATGTCGGTGGCAACGACTGAGATTTTATCTTCGGCAGGAGGCTCCGGCCCGCCAGCCCACATTTCGATGATGTTCAGGTGGTCGTAGGTGCCGTCGGGGATGTAGTAGCGTGGATTCTGCACGTACTGCTTCGAGCAGAAGGTCTTGTTGCGGCGGGTTATGAACTTGTTGCGCTCCATCGTCGTGTAGCCGTTCTTGCCCATATAGCCCATCTTGGCCGTCTGCTGCATCAGCCCTGCGAAGTCGAAACGGAAAATGCCGTCCTTGTCTTCAGCCTTCAGAATCATGCCGGGCAGTCCGCGCAACTTCCACGGGCCGTAGGGTGCCGACACTTCCTCCGAGTACCATACCGTCCATGTCCTGCCGCCATATTTGCCAACGGCCTTCTGACACAGGTAGCCGCCCACTGTCAGCGTATCGTCCGTCAGTTCCCATTGGAAGTCGGGCATCGGCTCCGTGTAGAAGTAGCGGTTGGGTGTAATCTTGTCGAACACACTCACTTCGCCCTCGGGATAACCCATGTAGAGGACGAACAGATTATACTTCCTCGCCACCCACTCGCCTAACTGATAGTCCTTGTTCATACCTTCACTAAAGTTTTCCATCATTGTGCGGTTATACTCCTTGCACATCGCCGTGTGGTTGCCTACCACCACGGCCAGCCGCACAGAGTCCGTCACTGCGTCACCTTCCCTGTCCGTCGTGTTTGTCATGAAGTCATAGGCCACCACGAACTGTGCTTGGTCTATACTGTCGTTCTGTGCCCGTGCTGCTATCGTCAGCACCAAGGCCATCATGGTCACTAAAATCTTTTTCATGCTGCTTTTTATTTCTGTTCTAAAGGTTGATATTGTCGGGGATTAGATATTATGACAACTCCGGCGACACTCCTTACATTATCGCCAGCAGAGTTAAAACTGTTCTCCACATAGCCGAAGGCCGTCATTGGGTCTGGAGCATAGTAGGTGGGATTCTTTACATAACGACTATTGCCCAGTATATTTTTCTTATATGCAAGAAATGCAGATGCTTTCATCTTCTGATAATCCACACGCTGACCTGCAAATTTGCCATGACCATCAGGCACAAACCAAGTGACATACTCGGTAAAGACCATCGGCTGTTCCTCTTTTAGTAATCCGCAAAGCGTAAAAGTGTGTATGCCTTTGGTATCGGTGGCTTTCGTTATGAGACCGGGCAGCCCTCCTAACTTCCACGGCCCGATGCTGGAAGGAATTTCTTCTGTATAGAAGGCGTTCCATGTCAGACCATGATATTCTGTCGTGGCCGACTGACAAGCATAGCCGCAGATGCTGTCTTGCGCATCCGTCAGTTCCCACTTCTGCTTTTCCAGAACCTCGTCTGTCTGGTAACGGTATGGGTAAAGCATCTCATGTGTTGTTATCCGGCCTTCGGGATAGTTCATGAAGACTGTACTCATGTGCATCTGGGCAGCCTGATAGCCGTCTGCTATACGAGAGCCTCCTTTCTTCTGTCTTTCATACTCTTCGTAAGGGAAACTCTTTGTGATGCCGTCTGACATTTGCACGGCAATAAGCATAGAGTCTGTTACTGATAGCCCATCTACATCTAAAGTTTTGCACTCATAGCGGTAGATTGCCGCTAACTTCGACACGCCGATTGTGTCTCTTTGTGCCTGCGCTGCTATCGTCAGCACCAAGGTCATTGTTGTCATTAAAATCTTTTTCATTGGTCTTTATGTTTGTCTGTTGTTTTTTTGCTAAGTTAATCTGAACTTTTAGATAGGAGCGGGTGCAAATGTGTGAGAAAGAGGGCTTAACGAAGGGGTTTCACTTCTTTTTCTGCAACTTTTCACCAAGGGGGGGAAGAGGTTTCCCCTTCGTGGCTTTTTGTTTCGTCGTCAAAGTTAGTCGGTCTTGACAAGGTTGCGGAAAAGAAATGTGTGAAAAAATCGAGAGTGTCTAATTTTTAGACACTTTTGTGTCCATATTTTGGACACTCTTGGTTGGGTTATGGGGAAAGACGGCCTCTGTGTTCCGGGAAAAAGTGGCTTTCGTGTAACATGAGCAGGAAAAGATGTATCAAAGCGAGTGGGCTGGAACGGGCTTTTTTGCCTACTTTTGCATCGATTTACAATCGACAACTGACCTATGAAGAAGTCAATTTCTATTTTACTACTGTGTGCGCCGCTGGCTCTGATGGCTCAGAATCCTGTCATTCGCCATCAGTTTGCGGCCGACCCGACGGCTCGGGTTTTTAACAACAGGGTGTATGTCTATCCTTCGCACGACATTCCTGCTCCTGAAGGACAGCGGCAGGACTGGTTCTGCATGGAGGACTATCATGTCTATTCGTCGGAAAACCTGACCGAATGGGAAGACCATGGAGTGATTGTCACTCAAAACAGGGTGCCGTGGGTGAAGCCAGACTCCTATGCGATGTGGGCACCCGACTGTGTGTGCAAGGGGAACAGGTATTTTTTCTTTTTTCCTGCTGCACCTAAGGAGGGCAGAGGGTTTGCGGTGGGTGTGGCTACAGCCGACAAGCCTGAGGGGCCGTTCACTTGCGAACCAGAACCCATCGAGGGCGTGGTGGGCATCGACCCCTGTGTGCTCATTGACGATGACGGCCAAAGTTTTCTCTACTGGTCGGGCATGGGCATTCGGGGGGCACGTCTCGCCGCGAACATGAAGGAACTGGAGGGTGACGCTCTGCAGATGGAAGGTCTTCCTGAAGGTTTCAAGGAGGGACCTTTCGCTTTCAAGCGTGGCGGATGGTACTATCTCACGTTTCCCTGGGTGAGAAAGGAAGGGGGAACGGAGACATTGGCTTATGCGATGTCGAAGAATCCGCTGGGGCCTTGGGATTTCAAGGGCATCATCATGGCGGAGCATGCGAATGGATGCTGGACGAACCACCACAGCATCACCGAGTATAAGGGTATGTGGTATTTGTTTTATCACCACAATGACTACTCGCCCAGCATGGACAAACGTCGTTCGGTGTGCATAGACCGTCTCAATTTTCGCGCCGATGGCACCATTGAGGAGGTGAGGCCAACCCTGAGAGGAGTGGGCGTGAACAGGGCTACGGAGTGCCTCGAAGTGGACAGATACAGTTCGGCAAGCGACGATGTGACGATTGCGCATCACGACACGCTCAACACGTTCAGAGGATGGTTCGCCACACTTCCATCGAAGGGGAGTTTTGTCCGTTATAATGATGTGGATTTCAGCGGAGTGAAGGACGCTTATTTAATTGCTAATGTAAAAGCAAATGCCAACACGGAATTATGGGTACGTGAGAAAGATGCCAAGGGAAAAGTGTTGGCCAAAATCAAGATTGTGTGCATCAGCGAGGGGCAGTATCGCCGCGACCAACGTGGACAATGGTTGCATGTGACGGCTCCGCTGCAGTATGTGCCACAAGGGGTGACCGACCTCTGCATCACGTGCGAGGGCGAAGGCGCCTCCATCGATTGGATTCAGGTGAAAAACCGTCAGACTTACTTCAAGCCTGTGGGTGCTCAGCCTTCAACGCCCGATGCCGATGGCTTCATTCGCCGATGGACGGTATTGGAGCCTATTGACAAGCCCAACCGCAGCAACACCGTCTTTACTGACACCTATCTGCGCGAGCATTTCAACAAGGAATATTTCCCCCAGCAGTTCAGCGTTCTACCGAAGAATGGACAGAAAGTGAAGGTGGAAAAGCAGACGCTCACTTGGCATGCGCTGGAAAGCATGGCTTACAACGTGAAGCTGTTCCGTTTTGCCGAGGAACAGAAGAAGCAGGTGTATGGTGTGCTCTTCTGGGTGGTGACCACAATTGATTGTCCAGAGGAGATGCCGAATGTGCGTCTGGCTGTCGGATCCAACTCCGCCTCGATGTGGTGGCTCAACGGAGAGGAAGCCCTCCTCCTGTCGGGCGACCGTCGCATGGTGAAGGACGATGGCATGTCGCCACGTCTCACGCTGAAGAAGGGACGCAACGTTCTGCGTGGTGCCATCATCAACGGCCCTGGCATGAGCGACTTCTGTGTGCGCCTGCTCGACGAGAAGGGCAATCCTGTGACCAACTACACAATCATTAACAACAAATAAGAATATAGACACATGAAACATCTACGCAACATACTGGCAGTCAGCACACTGATGATGGCTGCAACCACATCGGCACAAACGGGTCAACCTTACATCCACGACCCCTCAACCTTGGCCGAGTGTGATGGAAAATACTACACCTTTGGCACAGGCAGTGGTGGCCTGATTTCAGAGGACGGCTGGAGTTGGAAGGGTGGAGCAGTGCGTCCTGGTGGCGGTGCAGCTCCCGATGTGCTGAAACTGGGTGACCGTTATCTGGTCATCTATGGAGCCACGGGTGGTGGCTTGGGTGGCGGACACAATGGCCGCATTCTCACCATGTGGAACAAGACACTTGACCCCAATTCTCCCGACTTCAAGTATTCAGAAGCCATTGAGGTGGCAGCCTCCGATGGATTGGAAGATAATGATGCCATTGACCCAGGGTTGCTGCTCGACCCGGCAACTGGTCGTTTGTGGGTGAGTTATGGCACTTATTTCGGCAACATCCGCCTCATCGAACTCGACCCCAAGACAGGAGAGCGTGTGAAAGGCAATGAGCCGCTCGACATTGCCATCGACTGCGAGGCAACCGACCTCATTGAACGCAATGGCTGGTATTACTTGTTAGGCACACATGGCACCTGCTGCGATGGGGTGAACTCCACCTATAATATAGTGGTGGGGCGTTCACGTCAAGTGACAGGCCCATACGTGGACAATGTGGGGCGTGACATGTTCCATGGTGGTGGCAAGATGGTGATTGCTGCTGGCGATCGTGTGTGTGGCCCTGGCCACTTCGGACGCACCATCATCGACGAAGGCGTGGAAGTGATGTCTTGCCACTATGAAGCCGATTTCGATTGGAGCGGACGCAGTGTGTTGGGCATTCGTCCTTTGCTTTGGAAGAATGATTGGCCCGTGGCAGGCGACCGCTTCAAAGAAGGGGTCTATGAGATTGAATCAGAACGTCGTGGCTATGCCTTAGAGCTGGCTGTTGACTTTGTGCGTATGGCGCAACAGCGTGAACGCTTCTGGGATATGGATTTGACGAAGCCTGTGACCCCTATTCCCAATCAGACGTTGGAAGAGGTGATGGACACATGGCCAAAGGATTGCATTGGTGTGCGCACAGGTGATTACATGTTCCGTCCTCATCAGCGTTGGGCCATCACCGCAGTGCCTGAAGCAGGAGGCTATCTGAGCAATCCTTACTTCAAAATCACCATCGCGGGGACAGAGCGCGCCCTTGCAGCCACAAAAGAACTGGAGCTGACCTCCGTGCCTCAATTCACAGGTGCTCCAGAGCAGCTTTGGCGCATCGAACAGCTCACCGATGGCACTTTCCGTATCATGCCCAAGCAGATTCCGGGTCAAGAAGGCCTTAACAAACATTATGTGATCTATTCGGCTGGTGACAGTACCCCAACATTGGCTGAATACGATTTCCATAGCGACAATTCCAAATGGAATTTCCGTAATCATTGATGGAAGGAAAAAAAGAGGCCACAAGTTGAAGGTTCATTCAATTTGTGGCCTCTTTTTTCTTCTTTTTGCTCTTTTTTCATGTTCGAAGGAAGATATTTCTGAATCTTTTCTCTTTAATTATGAAAAAACACATACCTTTGTGAAAATTTCTCTAATTTACTAACTAATATATGGAACAAGTTTTTACTTACATCATCCAACTGGGTGCATCGGTCATGATGCCGATTCTCTTCACCATCATTGGTTTGTGCATTGGCATGAAGTTTGGCAAATCGCTCAAGAGCGGTCTCTATGTAGGTGTCGGCTTTGTAGGCCTTGGCATCGTGACTGCACTGCTCACCACCAACTTCAACACGCCGCTTGACGACATCTCCAAGATTTTCGACCTCGACTTGAAGGTCTTCGATATGGGATGGCCAGCAGCCGCTGCTGTGGCCTACAACACGGCGGTGGGTGCGCTGATTATTCCCATCTGTCTGGGCATCAATTTCTTGTTGCTCGTCACCAAGTGCACACGCACCGTGAACATCGACCTCTGGAACTATTGGCATTTCGCCTTTATCGGTGCGGTGGCATATTTCGTGATGGATCAGAGCATGTTATGGGGCTATTTCGCCGCCATCGTGTGCTACATCATCACACTGGTCATGGCCGACCTCACAGCCAAAAAGTTCCAGGGATATTATGAGAAGATGGATGGCATTTCTATTCCGCAACCCTTCGTGCAGAGCTTCACTCCCTTCGCCATCGGCATCAACTGGTTGCTCGACCGCATTCCAGGCTTCTCCAAGCTGGACATTGATGCAGAAGGCATGAAGAAGAAGTTTGGTGTGTTGGGCGAACCCATTGTGCTGGGTGTGATTGTGGGTGCGCTGATTGGAGCGTTTGCCCACTTCGACCATTTCTCCAACTTCAGTGCATACGCAGCGGGATTCGACACTACGACCGATGCCGTGATGAGCATCGTGAAGTCAGTGCTCTTCCTCGGCGTGACGATGGGTGCCGTGATGGAACTCATCCCCCGCATCACGAAACTTTTCATCGACGGCCTCATGCCCATCTCGGAGAAGACACAGGAGGTGGTGAAGAAGAAGTTCAAGGGCAAGAAAGTGTATATCGGCATGTCGCCCGCTCTGGTCATTGGTCATCCCACCACGCTGGTTGTATCGCTGTTGCTTATTCCTGTGACACTCATCGTGGCCATTGTGCTGCCTGGCAACCAGTTCCTGCCCCTCGCATCGTTGGCCGGCATGTTCTACGTATTCGTGATGGTGTTGCCTTATACGAAGGGTAATGTGGTGAAAACCTTCATCGTTGGCCTCGTGGCACTCACCATCGGCCTTTATTTCGTCACCGACATGGCTGGTTGGTTCACACAAGCAGCCAACACTGTGTTTGAACAGACAGGCGACAAGTCGGCCAAGATTCCCGACGGCTTCCAGGCTGGTGCCCTCGACTTTGCCTCTTCACTCTTTGGCTGGACCATCTACAAAGCCGTGGAGAGCCTCCAGTGGATAGGCATGGGTGTGCTGACCCTCATCACGGTGGTCATGGTGGTGTGGAACCGCATGCGCATCGTGAAAGAAGAAAAGGAAACTCAAAAATAAACATCATTATCTATGAAGAAGACTGTTTTAAGTTTTGCCCTCATGATGGGCGCATTGAGCATGTCTGCTCAGATGCATGTGAACTTTCAGAAGGCTTGCCATCCTGAAGATGTGAAGCACTACGACACACAAACCATCCGTGACCGCTTCGTGATGGAGAAAGTGATGGCTCCCGATGAAATCAACCTCACGTATTCGATGTACGACCGCTTCATTTTCGGCGGTGCCATGCCTGTTACCAAAGATTTGAAGTTGGAAACCTTCCCGGAACTTCGTGCCGAGTACTTCATGCGCAACCGCGAGCTTGGAATCATCAACACTGGTGGTGATGGTGTCGTAATCGTTGACGGACAAGAGTATCCTCTTGGTTATAGCGAAGCACTCTACGTGGGTCGTGGTTGGCTCGGCAAAGACAAGCAGGGCAAGGACAGCGACACCAACAAGGAAGTCATCTTCCGTTCCAAAGACCCGCAGAAACCAGCCAAGTTCTACCTCAACTCCGCCACTGCCCACAAGCACTACAAGACCCAGTGGGTGACGCTTGATGGTCGCAAGAACGGCAAGGTTCAAAGCCTCAAGGCCACCATCATCGGCACTAAGGAAAAGCCTCTCGGCACCAAGGCAGAGTCAAACCTTCGCACCATCAACCAGCTTATCGTCAACACTTCACTCGAAGAAGGTCCGTGTCAGCTCCAGATGGGCTTGACTCAGTTGCAGGAAGGAAGCGTGTGGAACACAATGCCTCCCCACACCCATGGTCGTCGCATCGAGGCTTACTACTACTTCAATCTGCCCGAAGGTCAGACCATCAGCCACGTGATGGGCGAGCCACAGGAAAGCCGCATCGTTTGGTTGCACAACGAGCAAGCCATCATGTCGCCCGAGTGGTCCATCCACGCTGCATCTGCCACCTACTACTACACTTTCATCTGGGGTATGGCAGGCGAAAACCTCGACTACAACGACAAAGATGTCATCAAGGTCACCGACCTGAAGTAATGGCAGAATAGATTGCAAACGAAAAAGGTAAAACACTCACTATAGACGAGACAATTTAGAATAGGTTTTTGTTTCTTGGCTAACAAGGCATCTTTTGTGATAATGCACAAAGGATGCCTTGTTTGTTATTGCCCAAATTGTCTCACTCGTCGTTTCTTGATCCTCGTACTCGTACCTCCTTATCATCTTACTCGTCTCTTCTGAACTATTTAGCCTTGCAATAAAAATTGGAAAATACAGAGATAGCTGTTGTTTCACATCATGGCAAAGATTACATCTCGCTTACAGATATGGCTAATGGCAAGCAAAGCGAAAGTCGGGCCTCTTCCATCTCCACCGCTGCAAAGATAGCGCATCCACTTCACTCTTGCAAGCATATCAACTAAAATTCTAAACTTTGAGTTACAAAATTCAAACTTTGAGTTCTAAAACTCAAACCTTGATTTCTGCAACTCAAACTTTAGATTTGAAGTGCAGCTTCCACACACCCTGTTGTGAATGTGCCGTGAACTTAGTTGTCTGTATGCCGTATTTGTTGTGATTGACATCCTTGTATCCTACAGTTTGATACGAATATCATGTTCTTATTATAATCTCAAATGACTCTTGTGATCGTACAAAGGTTTCTTTGTTTATTAAGAATGATGAGTACTTCTTGTTTACATTTTTGCTTTTAGAGGTATATATAAGTGAGTATTCATCTAATTCTTAAATGTATGGAAACAAGAAATGTGACAAAGAAAAGAAGGGCAAAGACCTTCGGGCAGCAAGAACGGTATCATGCTGTGACGAAATCAATCTTCCATGAAAGATTGAAGGGTGCATGCAACACATGGTTGCGCAACATTGACATTACAATGGCTGTTCCTAAATTAGTCAGAAAGGTTCGTCGAATCGTAGAAAAGCGAATGTGCCAGACCTATCATAAACAGCACAGGACGGCCTTTCATAATTGTGGTAATAAAAGTCGACACAACATGAAACGAGCAGTGTCTTACGAGTTGTTTATTATGGGACAGGTGGAGAATGTGCATCAACAAAGTCGTGGGGATTCTACTCATTGGAAACGTAGACATGATCCAAACACGGGGAGAGTCGTGTTTAAGAAGAAACACGGTTATAATACGGTGGAAGAGGCAAAGGCACAGGCTATTCAACTTGTGAAAGACAATCCTTGGTGCGAAAAGGCTGTTAGTGTTTATAAATGTGCTTATTGTCATAAGTACCATATAGGACATGAAAGTAGTCTAACAACAAACTCGATTTTACAAATCCAGCCCCTTGCAACAGCATAATAAGGTTCTGATAGTGAAAAAACAAATTGTTTTTCATTCTTTCAACCAAATATTTACTACTTTTGTCATAAAATAGATGTGAGATGAATAGATTCTTTCTCATATTAGCTTTCGTGTTGGCATTTCCCATTCTGGGTAATGCTCAACGAAAACGTGCTTTTCTGGTGGGTATTTCAACCTATAAGACTCATGGGTATAAGGTTTGGGGTAATATACATGGGGCAGAAGACATTGCCTTGTTGACTCCAGAACTGAAAAAGAAGGGATTCAAGGCTTCTGACATCGTGACCATTTTGAATGAACAAGCCACTTGTCATAATATCCTCTCGTCTTTAGATGAATTCATCAAAACGACACACAAAAATGATTTGGTTTATATCCATTTCTCTTGTCATGGCCAACCTATCGAAGATGGGTTGAATGGTTATTCGAAAGATGAAAAGGATGGATGGGACGAGGCATTAGTTCCGATTGATGCGGGGAAAGCGTATGGCGTTAATGACTATCAAGGTGAAAACCATATTACAGATGATACCCTTAACATCTATATGGAGAGGCTCCGTAAGAAAATAGGGGCAAAGGGGATGCTTTATGTGGCGATGGATGCCTGTCATGCAGGGGAAATATCTCGTAAGGGGTTGGAAACAATACGTGGTACAAATGAAGGTTTTACAAAAAATGGGATCAAATATAATCCTCCTATCAGTAATGTGAAGCATTATCCTTTGAAAAAATCTCCAGAATTGTCGCCTGCGATGTTTATTGAGGCATGCCAATCTCGTGAACGTAATACAGAGGTTCGAATAGGTGGAAAAGAATATGGTGCGTTGTCATACAATATATATCAAGCTCTTAGAAATATGGAATCTTTTGGCAATAAGGATTCTCTATTGTTTAAGAACAAGATTGAAGCCTCGACAAAAGAGAAAGGGCGTTGGCCTCGTACTCAAACATTAGTAATAGAAAGATAACAGAAATATGGATAGAACAAGGGAAAGCGCATTCAGTAAGTTCAAAAAAGACAACGAAAGAAAGACTGTAAGTTGGCTTAAATATAAGTATTCTGTTTTATCAGAAGAAAAGATTGAGGGTATTATTCAGAAATCGTATGATGTGTTATATATGAGTATAAAAAACTGGGAAATAATAGAGGATTACTATCCTTATTTCCTGAAGACATGTAAGAACTTTTCTTTGAAAGCTATAAACGAACAGAGAACACATCCTGTCTTGCGATATGATGAATCTGTTTTCGAACTTGATGACGAAGAACAAAAACAAAATTTCGTTACAGAAACTCAAATAACCACTGTCATTCGTGCTACAGAAGAGAACGAAAGCGATACTGCAGAGAAAAAGGAACTGGTTCATCGGACACTTGATAAGATGGCAACGAGATGCAAAGAACTACTTTGGAGTTACTACGCCGATGAACTAAGTTGGTCAACCATTGCTGGATTATATGGCTTGAAGAATGCGAATTCTGCAAAGACTGCGGCATCCAGATGCCGTCAGACATTTAAAGAAAAATACACCCAAATTAAAAGCATTTATGGATAAAATAGATAATAGCGAAAGAATAGACCGTTTCTTCAGAGAACAAATGAGTTTGGAGGAAAGGAATACCTTCTTGGAAGATTTGAAAAATGACAAGGAATTACGAGAAGAAGCACAAATTACAGCTTTACTCATCCAAGAATTGAAAGAGGAACGTTCAAAACAAGAGCAGGAGATAGCCCAAGAAATCAGAATGGCTAAATCTTCTAAAAACCCCAAAAGAATTATTTATTGGGTGGGTTCTATTGCCGCAATGTTCATACTCATCTTTGGCTCTGTTCGTTTCTACCAAATCAAGCAAATGGATAATCTTTTCAACGAGTATTATTCACCTTATGAATCGCAGGGAATGTCACGAGGTGGAGATGATGATGTGGAGAAGGAACTTGCCAATTTGTTTAATCAAATAGAAACAGAAGAGGATGTTGCTCCAACTCTCCAGAAACTGCAATCCATTTATGATAAAATAGATTCTGAATATGAATACAGTTTATATGCAGATGATATTAGTTGGTATTTGGCTTTAGGATATATCAAAGTTCATGATATAGAAAAGGCAAGTCGTATCCTTCATGCTATTCATGTAGATGATGATGAATCTGAATTTGGACAAAAAGTAAAGGAATTATTGAAAGAATTAGAATAAAAGTAGAAAAAGGTTGTATAATTACAAAGAAGTGGGTATCTTTGTACCCAAACAAAGAAAGTCATGTGTAAGATAGAAAAAGTTTTGCGGACAAAAAGAGCATCCATCCCGGCTTTGCAACCCCAGAAGGGTGGCAAACCCATGTCTGTGAATCAAATCAGATACAATACGGACATGGTGTTTTCTGTTGCAAAGAAACTGGAAATCCCATTGGATGAAGCTATTGACAAGATGGTGAGGAATGGAGGGATGAGAACATTGAACAACTCTTATCGAAAAAGAAAAAGTGTAAGTAGTTCTTCCATCGTAAAAGAAATCAGTTCGGAAATAGGAGGAGTATGAAGTTGTTTCATGGAACAGATAAAACCTTTACAGTGCCAGATTTGAATGTGGCACGGGCAAATACGGATTTTGGAAAAGGTTTCTATTTGACAGAAAATGAAAGTGCAGCTCAAGACTGGGTGAGAGGGCGAGAAGTACAAAACGTCAATACTTACGAACTGACATTGGAGGAGATACCTACATGTAAAATCCGTATCAAACGTTATGAAGCAGATGAGCAATGGGCAAGGTTTGTATATAACAATAGGAAGGGGAAAATAAAGAAAGGCGATTCTTCCGACATTGTTATTGGTCCAATTGCTGATAATGGATTGAATAAGTTGTTTGATAAGATAGACCGTAAAGAAGCGTCATTTGAAGAAATTGCCCCACAATTGAAGTTGATAAAATTTAAGGCTTTACAGTTTTGCTTCAAGACAGAAGCCGCCATTAAATTGTTGGAATATGCCAAAGGAAAGTAGCAAAGAGACTTTGATGAAAATTCAGATGAATTCCATGCTGAATTATTTGATTAGAGAGTGCCAGTATTCTTATGCTGATGCTCTCCAGTTGGTTTTGGCATCAGACACCTATCACAGACTGGTAGAAAATGACATGTATATGAACCAAGGTACCATGTATGTGTTGGATGACTTGAAACAAGAAGTGGGATGCATTTAATCCTTATGTATTAGAGAAATTTACTCTAATCCATCCAACATAATGAATGCTGCCCAATACTTTGGGTTATTATAATTTCCGTTATTATATTCTCTCAGGTACTTTTGTGCTGAAAGTAAAGATTCGCGTTTACTTTGTCCAGACAGATAGTTTTTATAGAATTGTGTCATTAAGATTTGGGTGGCGGTATCGTCAACTTCCCACAAACTCATTAGGATTGTATTTGCTCCTGCCTTTTTGAAACCACGTTGCAGACCGAACACGCCTTCACCTTGTGATATGTCACCCAGCCCGGTTTGGCAGGCAGATAGGACAACAAGGTCAAGACCGCGTAAATCAAGGTCTGCGATTTCTTTGGCGGTTAAGATACCATCCTCCACATTATCAGGTATTGAATCACCTTCCAAGATGTGGTTGGCTCCTGACATCAGTAATCCTGAGCGGGTTAAAGATTTGTCTTCGGCAGATGCTAAATGATTATTCAATAGCAAGAAGTCGTAGTTTTGTGTTGTCGCCTCATCTAAAGTATAATAGAATCCGTGGGTTGCAATGTGTAAATTACTGATGCCCTTTCCTGATAATGCTTTGAAGGATTCTTCCGTTCCTAATGATGCTGTATCTAACAAGCATGTCCAATTGGCTTTTTCAAGATAATCCCCGATTGTATCTACTTCGACTTGTGTGTGTGGAAGAGGTTCTTTGCTGCCACGCAACTTCATGCTTCGCAAATTGGCTCGTTCTTTAAATGTTTCATTTATACGTGCAATACTTTTTGTTGTGTTTGTCGAGTCAGTCTTGGCGTAATAGTCTAAACCTCCATATAGTACCGCATTGTTACCATTTTTTTCTTTATTCTTTGTTACTAATTCACGTGTGGACGACAATCGGTAAATGTTATAATTTCCCATTTCTGGTAAATATTCTATTCCTATCTTATGTAATACGCCAGATGGGGAAAAATATATGTTTTTAATGCCTTGGAGTTCGGATTGTAGAGGTTTCCATATTAGTTCTGACATTTCCTTGCAATAATATGATAGTGTATCCGAAATCATTTTAATTTGGCTTTCATTAAACAATCTAATCAAATGTGGAAAATCCGAGTCCGTCCGAACTGCTAAAGCTGCGTATACAATACTATCATTGGCTAATGGTATTCGTAGGAACTCAATGGCAATTTCATCTTTGTTTAAATGATTCTGGATTTCTGTCCATTTGATGTTCAGCCTATTAGTGAAATCACCATACTCTTTGATTGTACTAATTATACTCTCCTCTAGTGCTTCAATATCTTTGTATAAAGAATCTACAAGAACTTTTTCAAAGCCCCCACCCTCATATATTTTGTTTATCAGAATCTTATCATTTCTCAATTTATAATAATTTCTAATAATTGAACTATCATTACTCTCTATTACCAACTTTGCCAGTTCAATATTTGAGTTTAAAAGGAGTCCTTTAGAAAAAAGGACGGCATTATATAGTTTTGAACAATCTTGATTATTACTATTGTAATATAGGCGAGGGTAAAAGACATTGTACTTGTCTTTAATGGTGTTCCAATACTTTTCACGACCTTCTGTGGTTAGGTCGGACAATACTCTAGAGGCTTCTTTGCTTCTAATCAGTATGGCTTCATTACCATATATTAAGGCCTCCTGATATTTTGCCTGCGATGCCAAACTCATAGACAAATTGTCTAATGTTTGTATATAATAAGGATTATGCTCACCTGCAATATTTTGTACGTTGTTTAGAGCCTTCAGATAAAAATCGATTGCCTGTTCGTTTTTTCCATGTAAAGAAAGATAGTTGGCCATATTTCCAAGATCTAAAGCATATTTTATGCTTTGCTCTCCATAATATTGACGATTTATTGACATCGCTTTTTCTCTATAAGAAATGGCTTCTTCTATATTTCCAGTACATGCCATAAGTTCTGCATAATTCCCCAAAGAAATTGCATATGTTGGGTGATTACTTCCATAAACGCTTTCAATTATGCTAATAGCTTGTTCTCTATAGAAGCGTGACATGTCATACATCTTTAAATAATAATATAAAGTAGCCAAATTGTCTAATGAATTGGCATATTCAGGATGTTTTTTACCTAAGTAAACACTTATAATATTAAGAGCTTCTTTTTCGTTATCAATTGCCCGTTCGAAATTACCACAAGAAGTATATATTCCTGATAGAACTGAAAGGCAACGGGCATATTCGGGATGATTCTCACCAATTACCATCTTACATATGTTTTTTGCATCCCTGCAATATTTAATTGCTTCTTGATAATGCCCTAATTCATCATAAATTTGTGCCAAACTTCTTAAAGAATAAATACAACCAACATGGTCTTTAATGCTATCTCTAATACTTAACGCTTTTTTCATCAACTCCAGAGCTTGATTGGTCTCACCAATAGCTAAATAGGTCGTTGAAAGATTTGCTATAGCTCGAGCATAATCAAAATGAGAAGTCCTGTTTAATTTCTGATGAAGAAGGATTATTTTCTTTTGTATTGCTATGGCTTTTTCAAAATCTGCAAGATTATTGTATAATACACCAAGGGTCTCCAATGTATAAATATAAGAATGCGTGTTATTATCTCCCATTCTTTCTGCCATTTCGAGTGCTTTATCAGCAAATTCCAAAGCCTTTGAATAATCACCTTTGTTAAGAAATATATTCGCAACCGTATGGTGTGAAAATTGAAGCACTGTATTTATGCTGTCTTCTCCACATATTTTGATTGCGTTTATTCCTATATCTAATGCTTTATCGAAGTCGCATAAATCCGAATAACAGCGTGCTACCTGCACCAACGAACGTGCATATAACATTCTGTCTTGTTTGTTCTTTAAAATAGAACTGGCTTCTAACGCAACTTTCAATGCTTTTTCATATTCACCAACAACAGAATAATTCTCTGAAAGAAGACTAAGGTTTATAGCCAAGTTTATGTCATCTGAGGTAATGTGTCCTCTGCTTAAAGAGACGGATTCTTCTCGATATTTTAAAGCTGATAAGTAATATCCATTTTGCCAATAAAAATTTGCGATATCCGTTAAACAGGGAATATCTTCTTCTGATGATCCATTATTGATTTTTTGATTTATTGCCAAAGATTCTAAAAGAATATTTATGATGGAATCTGTTTTTACTCCTTTATTTTCAAGAACATCTGCCTTGTATCTTAAAAATGTTGAGTATACAGTGGATTCTTTGGAAATCCCTAATAAATCCCAATTGTCTTCAATTTTTCCTAGTAGTTTGTCCGCTTCCTCATATTTTTCATTAATACAAGATAGCATGAATTTATAATATAGTATCAAAGTATAGTCACGATCAATCTCAATGTTTTCTTTTTCACATTGATTAACCACTTTGCCTAAATATAAATCCGCATCGCTAAATTGTTGTGCTGAAAAAGATTTATTAAATTGCTCAAGCCAAACCTGAATGCTATCATTTGCGGAAGCATTCAAGAGAAAAAAAGAAAATATCACAGTTAAAATGATCCTCATAGTTTAGTCATTTAGGTCACAAATATAGTTCAATTTCATAATGTATCAAATTCTTTTCGAAAAAACTTTCATTTTCTTGTTTACCTTTTTCTTCTTTATGGTATATATGAGTGTCAAGAGACAAAAAACAAACAAAATTCATTAACAATTAAAACTTAAAAGATTATGAAAAAGTTAGTTCTTACAATTATCGCCCTCGTGGCAGTAGCAACAGCAAGTTTTGCTCAGTATGTCAAGTTTGTTTCGTACACTCCTCTGAACTTAAGTTCTATCACATCAAGAAGTTCTTACAACGCTCCTTCAATCTCAAACAGTGCTCCAATCAGCATACCAAGCACTTCCTATAGTGCTCCAAGGGTTTCCTACAATGCGCCAAGCATAGTGAATCTGAACACGACAAGTGTAAGTGGGTACACAAAGAGCAATGGCACTTACGTTCAGAGCCATGTGCGCACAATGCCCAACAACACAAATTGGGACAATTATTCGACTAAAGGCAATGTGAATCCTTATACGGGAACGTCGGGTAGCCGAGCAAGAGACTATTCAAGCGGTGCTAACAACTATGGTGCAGGGCACATCATCCACACAGGTCCTCGTGGTGGTCAGTACTACAACAATTCTAATGGCAACAAGACCTACGTGCCAAAACGTAATCTTTGGTAACGCTAACCTCGAAAAAGTGTCCTAAAAGCTGGAAAAGGGTTTTTAAGGCACTTGAGGCTGTTTTTACTTTGATTTATTAAAAAAGTTTAAAACAAGTGCAGTTCGAATTACATTTTCCTTTTTTCGAGTATAACAACTTAGAAAGGCTTTTTATTCAATTTATTTAATCAATACAGTTATGAGTAATTTAAGTTCAGAGCGACTTACGCAGTTGCTGGTACAAAAGCAAAAGAAAGAGCGTCGTCAAGACAACAAACAACATGCAACCAAGATTGACCAGGGGTTGCGTAGTGTGGATTCGCAAACAGGACCAGCAAGAGCCATTTGGGAACTTTGCCAGAATGCACGAGATTTTGCAGAGGACTGCCACATCCGGATTGAATTGTCCGAGAACAATTTCAAATTCTCTCACAATGGCAAGCCTTTTGACATGGAGGCTCTCAGTTCTTTGATTAAGCAAGTAAGCGGTCAAGGCAAAGAGACCGATGAGACGGTTGGTCAATACGGCACAGGCTTCCTGACGACTCATTATTATGGTATGAAGTTCTCGTTGTATGGCTCTTACCAGATAGATGAGAACATGTACATTGACCTGGACGGTTTTGAAATAGATCGTTCTCATGAGACTATTGACGAACTGATTGGGAAAATCACTCATCAGTTGACAAAAACTGATGAATTGCTGAACAAGCCTTATTCATCGGAACGCAAAGAATGGACTACGTTTGTATATGACCTCCCTGAACATCACAGAGATGGTGCTGTTGCAGGACTGTCAGCTGCCATCAAACAGATGCCATACGTGATGCTGTTCAATGACGAAATCACGAAATGCAAGATTGATGATTATATTAATAATGTACACGTGAGTTTTGCAAAATCGGCAAAACCAGATGAAAATGGGATGAAGGTGATGCGCATAGATATGGTATTCAATAAGGCGTATGTACCTATAGACATCTATTATCTGGAGTCAGAGAATGGAGAAGACCGAATTGTGCTTCCACTGGAAAGTTCCACCAAAGCTCGTAGATTGGATGGCATCTCCAAATTGTTCATGCACTTCCCTTTGTTGGGGACAGAAGACTTTGGCTTTGAATTCATCTTCCATTCTTGCAAGTTTAAGCCAAAAGAGAAGCGAGATGGATTGTATTTGCCTGATGGGAATGAAAACAACCAGAAAGAGACCGAACAGAATATTGAAGTGCTGAATAGAATGAAGGATATGCTATTCGGATGGCTGTCTGAGCACATCTCGGAGATAGAGAATACCAAAGCTTTGGCTCGGCTTTGTTTCAATCCTGATAGATACGAAAATAAAGAGACGGCTGATTTCATTGAAAGTATGAGAAAGGAGTGGACAAGCTGCTATGTGGAAAAGCCGATGATTCCTACAACTGAAGGGAGGATGGCTTTGACTGACGCGCCTGTTTATATGTTGAATCCTGAAATTATCAAATGTCTTGAAAAGGATGAGAACTGTAAATACTTATCTACCATCTGTAAATATGCCCAGATAGGCAATCAATACATACTTCCATGTACAGAAGAGTGTATGGAGTGGTCAAAGATTGTGGACGAGTGGGGACAATTGGATGTGGATCCATTTATAGGAGTGAAAGACATTGTGGAAAATGTGGATGGACTGTCTGGTGACTTGCACGACTTCCTTCTGTTTGTAAAGGCTTGCAAACAAGATTGCTTGTTTACTTCGTATGCTTTGATTCCAAATAGAGAAGGAGCGCTTTGTAAGGCTAACGAATTGAGAAATGCTGGAAGCATTACACCGGATTTATACAAGATTGTCCGTCCTATGATAGAGGAAGAATCCGAAAGGTTTGTTGATGAATCTTTTGTGGACATCTGCGAGCTTGATGTATATGACAGAAATGATTTGCGCGATGACGTAAAGACTGCCATAGACAATCTCCGAGATGATATTTCCAATTATGATGGCATTAACTCTTGTATGGATGAGGAAACAGAACAAATGGTGATTGACTATTGTTCAGCGTTCCCTGTTCAGAATGGAAATAGTATCAGGAACAGGTTGGTGCCGATTATCTGCCAATATCAGGGCGTGAATTATGAAGAGACCTTCATCCCACGTCTGAAGGATGATGAGCCAGACATCTATGAAAATGCCTTCCGTTTCCTGGTTGAATACATGATGTATAAACTTTCTTGCGAAGAATCAGAATGGGTGAAAGACAATTTGAATTTGCTTGCAGATTTTGTGAGAGAGGTGACCAGTGTGGAGACATTTAAGAAGCAAATGACTCAATATGGAATCATCCCCAATCAGTATTATGTGTTGCATTTGGCTGAGGAGCTTCGCAAGAATATGCTGGATGAGGATAAGTGTGAAGACTTGCTGAGAATCTATAAAGAGGAGTTCGATAAAGACCTTAGAGAAGAACTCGTGCATCAGGATTTTGAGAATTGTTGGACTTTTGAGGAGTTAAAAGCGGAGGATATCTGCAAAGAGATAGAAGATAAGCTTGCAGAGGATGATTATTCCAGCCAGACGACTATAGAAATCATTGAGAAGATTGATGAGGATGAAGAAGGCTGGGGCAAATTGTTCAAAAACATCCGGGATAATAAGCAGAACATCTTCTTTAAGAATGCTGTCTGTGGCTCAAAGAAGAACGATGTGTATCGATTGATGAAGAGTAATGATGAAACATTGGCGATTCTTGCGGATTTGGCGGAGCAAGATGATATGGAAAAAATCCTGAATCATGCTCAGCGAATCATCGAAATGGAGAAGCAGAAGAAGGCTGACTTTGAGCTGATGCACAGCATCGGGAAGCATATTGAAGATATGATTCGAGAGAAAATTGCTTCCGAACTGGGAGAGAAATTGCAGATTAAGACTTCCAATGGTGATAAAGGCAACTTGTGGGTTGATGATATGCAGTATGGGCAAGACATCATTGTTAGTTACAACGGACAGGATGTGTATTACATTGAGGTGAAGTCAAAACGCAACTTCAACACTCCTGCGTACATGAGCAAGAACCAGATTCGGAAAGCTTGCATGCATGCAGACAAGTATGCTCTCTGTTGTGTGGATTTGAGTAATGCACAATGCTGTGACATCAACAATCCTCAAGTCGAAGAGGTGTTGCCTCATACGAGATTTAAGAATGACATTGGCGAACTACTGTTGCCATTGGTGACCCCAGTACTGAAAGCTGATGAGGATATCGAAGACAAGGAAATCAAACTGGATGGCGATTATACGGCAAGCATTCCGAAGCGTGTCTTCATTCAGGGCATAACGATGGATGAGATGATAGAAGAGATTGTGGATAAGATTCAATGATGAGTAACGGGAAAAGCCACTCTGGCGACATTCCATAGGGTGGCTTTTCCTTCTTTATGAAAGAAAATGATGAAATGTAATGTTTTTTAACACTTTTCCGTGTTACCTTTTCCTCTCTCGCGGTATATATGAGTGTCAAGAGACAAAAAACAACATAGTATTAACAATTAAAAAAACTAAAAGTTATGGGATTTATTATTTGTTGTATCGTTTACATCGTTATCTGTCAGGCGATTGTAAAAATGTTTAAGATTGAGTCTTTCAAGTGGCAAGCACTCGTGTATGCTATCGTAGGAAATGTCGGTGGATTCATCATTAAAGCAATTCTTTCATAATAGTAATAACAATCACGGGATTTCATGTGGTCACCGAAACATGTGAATACCGGTCTAAAACAGGAGATACAATTATGTTGTACAATTCATTGAATAAAGATAGCCTTCAGCGAATCGCTAATATTGAGAATGGCTTTCGTAACTATCCTGCCTATGCAGCGTATCAAATCGAATCATATACCTTTGATTGGAGGGCTGGAATACATGCTCTGAGAATCAGTCGTGATGGTAGAATCGTGAATTTGTTTTTGTTCTATCCGACTCTTGATGGCAAGATTGAATCGTTTGCAGTTTATGGATCAAACTTGCAAGGTCATTATAACGCTATGCGTTCTTCTATGATGGCATTTGGTATGCACATTACTTCTATTTCAATGGAGTCTGGTGCTTCGGACTTCGTGGACGTATATATTGAGTATTAATCATAAAAAAAGAGAAAAACTATGTCGTTAATAACACATGTATTTAATAGCCATAAGCGTATTGAAAATGGCAGAGTGGTTTCACATGATTTCGTTCCAAGAATGGCGAGTCTTCAGTATGATTTTACAGGAAGAAGGGTTGTGATTAGTATTATTCCGACCTTGTCACCAAAGCCTGCAACTTTGTACAGAGATACAGGGAATGTCCTCTATTATAGAGGAGATGATCCTGACTATCGTTTTGAGTTGGAAACATGGGCCGACAATAATACAATCAAACGGCTTTCCGTCATTCGGGAAGATAGAAATCTTGAGATTCAGTATCTGAGTGATCATCAGGATGCGATGTAATAGCCTTTGAGATAAGGATGAGCGAATTTTCTTACAACATAATCATTTTAGAGATATGGAGAATCAAACAACAAAAAGCGGAAAAGCAATTGTCCATGAAATGTTGGACACAATTGTAGGACGGTATCATGATGTAGATAATGACCATATAGAATTTAGCTATCCCTCACTGGGGGATGTGAAAATGTGGTATGACGATGTTGACAAGTATGATATGGTCTATGTGAGATATGAATTGACTATGCCAGAAATGTATGAAGATGATCTTAGTAGTGAAGCCGTGATGATGAACAACATCTGTAAGGCAAGGTTTTCAAGTTGTCAATTTGCTGCTCGTTATTGTGCTGTCTTCCATGATGTTTTAATCCCAGCCTATTCTCCTCGTAGAGATGCAATTTTTAAAAGAGAGTTTGACCGGTTTGTAGAGGCTGTGCAGAATGTCAGAAGCTTTATGGAGTCAAATGTTTTATACCAGGTGGACCAAAGTTATAGTGAATTGATGTCAGATTTATTAAAAGTTTAAAGGTAGTATATTATGAAACCGATATATCAGTCTTTTATTCAGGAAGTAAGCACACTGGATAGTGCTGCAGAATATCGAACAGACCATGTGGAATTCTCTTATCTTGGTTATAGGTTCCATGTTGTGTTAGAAGATGAGGAAACGGATTTGCTGCGGATTTCAGCTAATGTGCTTTCAACGAACACAAGAGTGAAGGAGTGGATTGCCGTTCTCTTTGAAAGTGAGGGTACCAAGTGTTCCCCTACATTTGTTTATGATGTAAGGAAGGAAAAAGGGGGTGTCCAATTAGATGCGGCAATCAGTTTTTTGTTTTTGTTTTCTCATGAGATAAATAATAAGGCTTTGTATTTGAAAGAGTATGTAATGGGAGAAATCCAAGGGAAATTGGATTTGTTGTATGACGGATTTAGTTTTTCTTATGATAAGGCTTTTGACCCAGCCTTGATGGAGAAAGGTAACAGGGAAGATTTGTTGCAAAAAGACTTCATCCCAACCTATTATAAAGAGGCATTGGTCAAAGACGAGGAATTCAAAAGAACTCATCCGCAACCAGAAAAGAAGAGGCATAGATTATTTCCTTGGTGGTAAATAAAGTAATAGAAAGGAGAACTTATTATGATGATAGGATTTTCACGGGTGTTAACCTGCCCGTTTTGTGGCACAAAGAAAGATGTGATGTCATTGATGTCAGGAAACACTTTTGGTGCCCGTTTGTGGTCAGACAAGAAGGAATGGGCACCGATGTGCCCCGAGGTGTCATGGGTGCAGAAATGCCCTCAATGTGGTAAGTACTATTTCCCGTCGAGGCAGGAGTATGTGCGTTCGGACAGCACGATGTCTTCTGATCTTGGTGGACTCTCTTTGCAAGAGGCCAAAGAGGCTCTTGAACAACTCACAAAGGATGGATTTGAGAGTATGAAGGAAGAAGCAATGGTTAGATTGCTGTTCTTCCAGACCTATAACGACAAATATTTGCGATACGAGGATAAATCTCAAGAAATTCTTTCAGAAGACCGTGCCCTGTTTGTGGAATGTGGATTGTGGTTGGTTGACCATTATGCAGAAGATGAAGTGTTAAAGGCTGAGTTTTATCGTGAAATAGGAGAAATGGATAAGGCGAGGTCTATCTTGGAGGCTGCGGAGATGAAGGATGATTTCCACAAAGAACTGGCTGAGAAAATCAAGGAAAGAATCGAAAAGGGAGAATCTCAAGTGTTTCAAGTGTATTAAGAACGATAAAAAGAAAAAAGATGAAAAAGAATATTTTACTAACGCTTATGTTGAGCATTTGTTTGTCAACCACTCTGTTGGCACAAAAGCCCAATCAGTACAAGGAAAGTTATAACTACAAGAGGGCGAAGGAACTCTTGGAGAATGATGGCGACAAGCAGGAGGCAATGGACTTCTTGCAAAAGGAGGTGGCGGAGCATCCGAAGAATGGGTATGCGTATTATTGGATGGGGAGTGTGTATGAGGAAGATTGCAGATATGGAGAGGCGTTGGAAGTGACGAACAAGGCGATTCCTTTGCTGCAGAAAGATAAGGCGTGGATTTCGTATGCTTATCGGAGGCGGGCAAGGATTCATCAGGCTTTGGAAGAGGAACAGGAGGCGTTGAAGGACTGGGCACTTTCGCTGAAGGCAAATCCGAAAGACACGCAGACGTTCAGTGACAGGGCTGAATATTATTACCGGAAGGGAATGTATGCGGAGTCTGATGCTGACTATGACAAGATTTGTACGTATGACCCGAATAATTCGTATGGATATATGGGCAAAGGGCGCAATGCCTTGTATGGCGGGAAATATAAGGAGGCACAGGATTTGTTTTCTTATGGCATCAAGTTGGATTCTTCTTCCTCGCAGTCATACGCTTTCCGTGCGGAAGCTTACATGAAGCAAGGCATGATGAAGGATTGCATAGATGACATCATTAAGGCACTTGATATGGATATGAATGACAAGGCGTATGCGCTGATGTGTAAGATTGAGGGACCCGCCATCAACACGCTGTTGGCAAAATTGAAGATTCAACAGAACAAGCAACCCAATGAGGCGGTTTGGCCATATTATGTGGGAATAGTGCTTGAAGGGTCTGGAAAACACATGAAAGCGATAGATGCCTACAAGGAGTCCCTGAAGATCAATCAAAATGATGTCCCGTATGGACAGATTGCGAGGTGTTACGATGAATTGGGGTATTTTGAATTGGCTTTGGAGAGTGTCGGTAAGGCAATAGAACTTGACCCAGAGGATGAAGATTATCTGGCTCAAAAAGCGGACTTGCTGTATGACATGGGACGGTTTGATGAGGCTATAGCTGCATACGGTGAATATATCCGACTGGTTCCTGAATTTTGTGGGGGCTATTATCGCCGTGCATTCATGAAAGATAATGTAGGCGATGTGGATGGTGCCATAGATGATTATTCGATAGCGATTGCTCTGGATCCTAGTTATGCGTATTCTTATCTGGGACGGGCCGATATGTATATGTTGAAGGGTGACAAAGAGGCTGCGATGAATGATTACAGGATGGTGGTGAAGCTTGACACGGTGATATCGGAGAATAATTGTGCGCAGTATGCATATGTGGGATTGGGAGAATATGAGAAGGCGAAAGAGATGGTTGATTCCATTTTGGCGAAATCTTCAAGTTCGGGCAATCTATATGATGCAGCTTGTTTGTACGCACGAATGGGGGAGAAGGAGGCTTCTCTTGATTTTCTGAAGAGATCTTTCGAAATGGGTTACAGGCGTTTTGCCCACATCGAAAAGGATGATGACTTGGATTCCATTCGTGAGATGGACGGCTTTAAGGCATTGTTGCAAGAATATGAGAAGAAGTATGAAGAGGAGTTGAGGGGGAAGAGAGGGGAGGAAGGTGTGCCTGTGAAGCGAGAAGAAGTGACGAGTGAGATTCCTTTCACGGTGGAGGGTGGTAACTGCTATGTGAAGTGTCAAATCAATGACTTGCCGATGCGGTTTGTTTTTGATACTGGCGCTTCGGATGTTTCCCTCTCGATGGTGGAGGCTTCGTTCATGATGAAGAATGGGTATCTGTCGGACAAGGATGTCATTGGTAGTGCAAAGTACTCCGATGCAATCGGCAATGTGAGTGAAGGAACGGTCATCAATCTGCGCAAGGTGCAGTTTGGTGATGTGGAGTTGGACAACGTGAAGGCAAGTGTGGTGAGGAATCAGAAAGCCCCCCTCTTGTTGGGACAGACGGTGCTTTCTCGCATTGGAAAGATTGAGATTGACAACCAGCAGAAGGTGATTAAGGTGAGGTACATGAAGGAAGTGAGATAGAACGAACTATTGGAAGGTCACTTTTAAATTAAAGATTGATATGGAAAAGGTCGTTTCAATCATTTTAATTGTCATCATTATGGCATTTGCAATATGGTGGCTTATTCGTTCCTGGACCGAGCCATTGGTTCCACCTCGAAAAAAGAAGGAACCTCAGATTGATGAAGTAGAGGATAAGGCGGTTGAATTGTCTAATGAAACGAGCACGTCCGAACAAATAATTGAAGAAGATATGGAACAGATGAACATCACATTGCCTGATACGACCACTCGCACGTCGTTGATGGTGGCATTGCGCAAGCTAAATTTGCAGTATGATTTTGACGAAGATCAGCAATTTCTAGTTACTTACCAAGGCGAATGTTTCCGGATAATAGCGGAGAATGAACATGCATGGATACATATACAAGATTGTTGGTGGTATCGGGAATCATTGGATGACATCGACAATTTGGCGTTACTTCATCGTGCTGTGAATGAGTGTAACATTCGCGATGTGAACAAGATTGTCTATACATATAATAAGGAAGAACGAGAGATTGGACTTCATATTTTACGAGACATCATTTGGTTGCCGCAGATACCCGATTCTGACCAGTATTTGCAGACAACATTCGACACGATGCTCAGAAGCCACCATTTCTTTTTCCGCATGATGGAGAATCTAAGGAAGGAAGAGTTTGCAAGGAATCATTAGGAGAGTTAAGGGAAGTAGCGTGGATATGTAAAAGATTCAGAGGGCGAGAGTGGCAAGGTGAGTGTGAACACTCGCTTTGCTGATGAGAATGTGTGGCTGATGCAAGCGCAATTAGCTGAGATATACCAGACTACACAGGAGAATATATTATAGAAAACGGCTTAGGAAAGGAAGTTTAAAAACTATGAGACTATGAGAAAGATTTTAAAAATCTGTTTGTTATCACTTCCTTAGTAGTGTCTTTTCGACATGGGATTTTATTTCTTGTCCTTCTGATGCTGAAAGTGCGCCTCCACTTTCTTGGCTAATGTGTCTGTCAGAAAGGTAATGGTCCCTTTGACTGGCGTAGCTTCTTGTGGGGTCTTCTGAGTAGGCGTTGTCTGCACTGTGAAACCGGCTTCTTTCATACGTTGGTCGACAAGATTGTCCAACCAGTCCTTTAAGCTTTCCTTCTTTTCCATGGGTGAATACGCTGATTATTTTACGGGTCCAGTTATCTGCTAATGTCTTGAACTCCTCTACGGTTGCTTGATTGCCCAATTTCCAGGTGGGCATGGAGAAGTATATCTCATTTTCTGTGATGGTGGCATCAAGAGGCAGGTCTTCTGTACTTTCTCTGTTGAAGACGTCCTGCACGATAGCCATCTCTTGTTGTGTGAGTGTTCTGCTAAAAGGGATATGAATGAATAGGGTGCATTCATTGTGAAGCAACTTCTCATCTGTCACCTCGGATGCGTCCATCTCTCCCAGATTCTCAATGAAGGCGTCTTGTCTGGCTGCCTCTGCCACATAGCTGATGGCCAAAAGCGCTCTGTTGTAGGCATCTTGCGTGGGGGCTTGCACGCTCACCTTGAAACTGTACTCCTCGCCTCCCAACCAGGCTCCTCCTGCTTCTTCCAGGGAGAAGGTGGCTCCGGTCTTCTTGGTGACTTCTTTCAAGATGCGCCGCATTTCGGCATTTCTCTTGTTGTAAATCTTCTTCAGGGTCTTCCCCGCTTTTCGGAGTTGCTTCGGGGTTGAATCGGGATTCCTGAGCGTTTCCTTTGCTCGTCTGTAGGCTTTCTCATCTGCGGCATCCAGTGTCCCAAGCCTTCCGCTTGCATTTTGTGTGATGCTGACGGTGCTGAGAACCTCCTCTTCATCATGAAAAGGAGGTTCCTGCTGACTGATTGTGACAGTGGTTGGGGAGGGGGTGTGAATGACAGGGGGAATGTTATAGATCAACACTGCCGCTTTTGCCAGGAGTGCTATAAGCAGTGTCTGCATCAATGCTGTCATCATTACGTTCTTTTCACAGAATTTTGTTGGTGTTCTGGTCGGGGAAGGCAACTTTGGGAGTGAAGGTCTTGGCTTCCTCGAAGTCCATGAGGGCATAGGACATGATGATGACGATGTCACCTACCTGCACTTTGCGAGCTGCAGCACCATTGAGGCATACGCAGCCACTGCCACGTTCGCCCTTGATGACATAGGTGTCAAAGCGTTCGCCGTTGTTGTTGTTGACGACATAGACACGTTCGCCAGCAATGAGACCAACGGCATCCATCAGGTCTTCGTCGATGGTGATGCTGCCCATGTAGTTGAGGTTGGCTTCTGTCACCTTGACGCAATGCAACTTCGATTTCAGTACTTCAATCTGCATGTCCCTCTGTTATTTATAGTTGATGTTGTCGATGAGTCGGATAGGAGTGGCACCGCAGAAGACGGTGATACAACCCTGGATATGCTCGGCATCGTCCCATGAGGCGACGCTTTCGAGCGTGAGGGCATTGACGATGTCGTAATACTGCACCTCAAGACCCTCTACGGCATTGATTTCCTCAATGGCAAATTGCTTGGTCTCCTCCACCGTGTGTGTCTTGCTGTATTCCACACTGGCTTTCAGCGCCTTGTAGATGTTCGGGGCAATGGCTCTTTCGTTGTCAGCCAGCAAGGTGTTGCGGCTGGAGAGTGCCAAGCCGTCTTCCTCTCTGACGATGGGGCAGGGGCAAATATCAAGTCGCTTTGCCCATTCAGCATCCTGTGCCACATAGTCAGCCACCATCGCCTTGATGACAGCAATCTGCTGGAAGTCCTTCTCGCCGAAATAAGCTCTGTCTGGCTCCACAAACATGAACAGTTTGCTCACAATCTGGCACACCCCATTGAAGTGACCAGGACGGAACGCACCTTCCATCACCGTATCCGTAGGAGGGTAGGAGAATGTGCGTGTATCTGGCTCAGGGTATACTTCTTCCACACTTGGAGCAAATACGTAATCAGCACCGATGCTTTCCAGCAAGGCGCAGTCGGCCTCCAACGTGCGGGGGTATGCCTGCAAATCTTTCTTGTCGTTGAATTGGGTGGGATTGACGAACACGCTCACTACCGTGGCATCATTCTCCTTCACACTTCTGCTCACCAGAGATGCGTGTCCTGCATGGAGCGCGCCCATCGTTGGCACGAGTCCAACGGTCTTGTTATCACTTCTCAGGGCAGAAACCTTGGCCTTGAGTTCCTTTACTGAATTGATAATTTCCATTACTTCAATATGTAAATCGGGTGCAAGCCGAATGCAGAGCTAAGCTTGCTTAAGCTATGCTGAGGCGCAGCCCTGATTATTTAAATCGGGTGCAAAGGTACGAAAAAATCGATTAAGTAAGCGAAAAGAATGCTTGTTTTCTTTTTCGAACGTGAGAATTTTATCTAATAAGTGAGGGAACAACCAAATTTTATTTGAGTTTTTCCGAACGCAACATGGATAATGAGTGGTGCAACGCACCTTCGGCGTAGTCAACGGTGGTGAAAACCGAGCGAAGAACAAAATAAAAAAACGAATCCCTCTTTTTTGACCTTTTCACACCCCAATTTCACCTTCCGTACTCAAATGTTATTGTTTTTCACCCAAAGGAGTGTTCCTCCAGAGTGCCCAGTTGGAACGAAAAGGGGGAAAATGGAGGAAAACACCCCCAAAACGACACTCAACTGACCAGAAAGTATGACCATCCGTCCAGATGGAAGCCCAAAATGATTCGTTGCTTTCGTTTTTTGTTTCGTTTGGGTTTTGTTATATAAAAAAAAGTTGTATCTTTGCCCCGTAACTGTACGGATGGCAGTGAGTATCAATAAAAACAAATACTATTAATTATGAGTAAGATTCTGATTTTACAAGGCTCTCCGAGAGCCAATGGAAACACCGCTTGGATGGCGGAAGAGTACAAGAAGGCTGCTGAGGCAGCAGGTCATGAGGTGACGCTGGTGAACGTGTCGCGCAAGAAGATTGCAGGCTGTATGGCTTGTGGGTATTGTCGTGGGAATGGCAATGGCGCCTGCATCCAGAAGGATGACATGCAGGAACTCTATCCGCTGATGAACGAGGCAGAGGTGCTGGTGCTGGCTGCGCCCATCTACTATTTCACCCTCTGCGCCCAGATTCAGGCCCCCGTCCAGCGCATGTACTGCGTGAACAAGCCCGCCAACGTCAAGAAGATGGCGCTGCTGATGTCATCCTATTCGCCCAATGTTTATGACGGAGCCACAGCCGAGTTCCGTGACATCTGCAACTACTGGCAAGTTGAGAACATGGGTTTTGTTTCTGCCAAGAATGATGAGCAGAAGACGGAGGAGACCAAGCAGAAAGTGATTGCACTGGCAGGGAAAGTGTAAGTGGGGTGCAATAACTTTGATGAGATGAAAACAATGAAACGGACAATCTTACTAACTTTGTTGGGACTTTCCCTGACGATGCAAGCGCAGAAAGTGACAAAGTACACCACCACAGAGAAAACTCCGTGGGTGATGTCAAAGGCTGCACTCGCCACGAAGGCCGATGGAAGGGTAGTGGTGTCGGTTGACGGCACAGAGAAGGGTACAATGTTCCGTGCCTGGGGCACGACGTTCAACGAACTGGACTGGGATGCCTTCAACCTGCTGAGCCGTGACGAACAGGACGAGGTGATGCGCAACCTGTTTGCCAAAGACGGAGACCTGCGGTTCACACATGGACGTGTGTCGATGAATGCCAACGACTATGCCCGCTCATGGTACCAATGTGACGATGTGGTGGGCGACCTCGGCCTGAAGTACTTCAACATCGAGCGCGACAAGCGGAACATCATCCCGCTGGCTCGTGCTGCGCAAAAGTATTGTCCGCAGTTGCAGCTGTTTATGAGTCCGTGGAGTCCTCCAGCATGGATGAAAATCAATCAGGACTACTGCGTGCTGAGCAGTCCGTACAACACACAGCCCAAGGAGAAGGACTATCTGCTCTACGACGGCGGTTCTGTTGATCCTGACGAGATGAAACTCATGGGCGATCGTACTGGCGTGTTCCCTCGTCGCCTTGCCACGCAGGACTACTTCATTCAGGATCCACGCTATTTGCAGAGCTATGCCGACATGTTCTGCCGCTTCATCGACCTCTATGCCGAGCAAGGTCTGCCCATCACAAAGGTCATGTATCAGAACGAAGCCTACAGCTACACACCCTATCCAGGCTGCGCTTGGACTGCTGAAGGTACGCTGCGATTCAACAACGAATACTTGGCACCTACGCTTCGCAAGCAGCACCCAGAGGTGGAACTGTGGATAGGCACATTCAACACCAACCGTCTGGACTACGTGCAGAAGATTATTGACGACAAGACGATGCAAGCGAACATCAAGGGCATCGCCACCCAGTGGGAATGCCGCGAGAATCTGCCGCAGCTCAAGGCTCGCTATCCCCAGTTGCGCCTGATGCAGAGCGAGAGTGAGTGCGGCAACGGCTCGATGGACTGGAAAGCAGGAGAGCACACCTTCTTCCTGCTCTCGGACAATCTCGGCAACGGTTGTGACGAATACTACAACTGGAACTTCATCCTCACCGACAACGGGCAATCCACATGGGGCTGGACACAGAACGCCCTCATTCAGGTGGACAGCAAGACACGTCAGAAGCGCTACACCGCCGAGTACTACGCCTACAAGCATTTCTGTCAGTTTGTCGCGCCAGGCACCGAGATGATTGCCTACGCTGGCCGTGACTACAGCAAGACTCCTATTGTCGTATTCCGCAACGGACGGCAAATCATCGTCACAGTCGGCAACTTCACCGATACAGATGCCAGTTTGAGTGTCAAGGTGAAAGGCAAGTTCCTGAACGTATCTGCTGCACCACACTCGTTCAACACATACGTTATTGGGAGGAAATAAAATGAAGCCCAAAATAGAAACTCATAAAGCGGTGAAGTTCATGGTCTATGACAGGATGGCGAGGAAAGGCTCTTCTGCCTATTCTCCGAAATCCCATTCTGCCCCACATTTCGAAGGCCACTATGTCGAGGGAATGGAAGAATGGGCCAGTCATTACTGCTTCAACAAGAAGGAGAATGGGACTTATGAGGCCGAGCTTGACGAAGCCTGGGACGAAGGCAGTCACTACGGCGGAGGCACCATCAATGTGGCTATCCCCAAGGAATGGTTTGACCTCTCCTACGACGAATTCCTTGAACGCGTCATCACGCTTGCCTCTGCGAGACATTATGGCTTTACACCTGATGATCTGAAAGAGAAGAAAGGTCTGAAGGAGTTCTTTGGATTTTAAATGATTTCAACGTAAGTCGTGAACAGAATATTGAATATTACGATGAAGGAACTTTAACACAAAACAATTACAACCTATGTTAGGAAACTTTTCTTACTACAATCCCACTAAATTGTATTTTGGTGATGAGTCTTTGAACTTTCTCAAGGACGAACTGAAGAACTACGGCCCCGTAGTGCTGCTGAACTACGGCAGCGGAAGTGTGAAACGCAACGGTATCTACGACCAGGTGGTGGCCATCCTGAAGGAGGCGGGAAAGACTATCGTGGAGAACCCAGGCGTGATGACCAATCCGACGTTGGAGAAACTGAACGAGGGTGTGAAGATTGCCCGTGAGAATGAGGCGGATCTGATTCTCGCCCTTGGTGGTGGCAGCGTGTGCGACTACTCAAAGGCGGTGGCGGCATCGGTGTATTACGAGGGCGACTACTGGGATAAGTTTTGGCTGAAGCAGCAGAATCCCGATGCCGACCAGAAGCTGTTGCCCGTGGGCTGCGTGCTGACAATGGCAGGGACGGGTTCGGAGATGAATGCCGGCACGGTGATTACCGATGCAGAGCACACGCTGAAGATGGGTCATGTGTTCGACAGCCGTTTGATGCCGAAGTTTTCCATCCTGAATCCGAAGTTCACGATGACCGTGCCAGAGAACCAGATGAAGGCTGGCATCTACGACATCATGAATCATATTATGGAACAGTATTTTTCTAATTTTGATGATAATACAAGTGATTACCTCGCGGAAGGCTTGATGCGTTCCGTCATCACAAGTAGTCGCATCGCCGTGAAGAATCCGCAGGACTATGAAGCACGTTCGAACATCATGTGGACGGCAACGTGGGCGCTGAACACACTTATTGGAAAGGGGAAGAAGCAAGACTGGATGGTACACATGATTGGTCACAGCGTGGGCGCCTGGACACACGCCCCTCACGGCTATGCGCTGGCTGCGGTTTCAATGGCTTATTATCGTCGTGCGATGAAGAACGGACTGCCCAAGTTTGTGCGCTTCGCCAAAAACGTATGGAACATCAACGGTGACGGCCTAACAGATGAGCAGATAGCCGAAAAGGGTCTGCAAGCCCTGAAGGACTGGATGCTGGAGATAGGTCTGCCACTCACCATCAGCGAACTCGGTGCTACCAACGAGATGATTCCCGGCATCACCGAAACTACCGTCGTCTATCCTGCCGGTTATCTAAATCTGACGAAAGAGGATGTGACGGAGATACTAAAGGAAAGTATGTAACCAATAAAAGAAAGGCAGCCCCTCAGAGATAGAGAGGCTGCCTTTTTTTATGCTGATATTCTTTACCCTTCTTTCGTTCTTTCCTTCCCTCTCCTCCACATCGCATCTTTCGTATCCATCACACACACACTTTCATCTCCACCACTACAAAGATGGCATATCAACTTCAACGCGACAAGCGCATCCACATAATTTTTAAAGTTTGAGTTGTAAAAACCAAAGTTTGAGTTGTAAAACTGCAACTTTGAGTTTTGTAACTCAAACTTTCAAATTGAAGTGGATATGCCACAGACCAAGCAGTTGATACGCCACACGCTAAGAAGTGGATGCCTCGTTGACTTGATTGTCTTTCCTCCACACATATAAAAGTGGAGGCTTCGCTGTAATAAGGGCAAATGCGATGCTGTCGAAGCCTTTTTGCCGACGTCGTCGACGTCGGTTGGTCGATATCGTCGACGTCGATATCGGGGGTGTTAGAGAGGATAATTTTCGGTTCTGTATTTCCGTGGGTTCATCCCCTTCATGCGCTGGAAGAAGCGGGCGAAGGTGGTGGAATCGGCAAAGTGGAGGCGGTCGCCTATTTGAGCGATGCTGAGTGAGGTTTGGCGCAGTAGGAAAGTGGCTTCCATCAGCAACAACTGATTGATGTAATCGACAACAGTACGTCCTCCTGACACCTGACGGACAATGCGTGAGAGGTAGGTGGTGGTGATGCAGAGTTCGGAGGCGTAGAAGCCGATGTCGTGGTGCTCGGCGAAGTGTTGGGGCAGCAGGCCGAGGAATCCGATGAAAATTTCCTCAATGCGCTTGGGGAAGCGGTGCTCCTGGATGCTGTGCTCCTGAATGGCAGAGAGGTCGAGCAGGAAGAGGTTATAAAGCATCTTCAGGCTGTCATTGGCTTGGGGTAGCCCCATCTGTTGATACTGAATCATCATCTGCATCAGCTCGCGCAGACGGCGTAAGTCGTCGGTCTTCAGCGAGAGTACGGGCGAGGTGAGTTCCACCACCATGAAATAAGCGGTACGAATGGCGTCGCGTACCGATGGCTGGCTGAGTGTGAAATGCTCGTCCGCTAATAGGCAGATGCCGCTGTAGTCGCTGGAAGACGAGAGGACGGTGACCTCGAAGCCGGGCGAATAGGTATAGAGGTCGCCCTCGCGAAGCGTCAGTTCGCGTTCATTATATAATATAGTAACCCAACCTTTCGTGACAATCGTAAAGGTGTAGCACGACAAGAAGCCGTTCGTCTCGTTCGTGCCAAATGTCCATTCTACGTTGGTCTCTAAGCAGATGACATTCCCGTCCCATGTTCCCTTGGGCACAGGCAGGTCTCTCAGTTGCCAAAATTCCTTTAAGTTGTACACCTTGATAATTTACAATTTGACTATATACTATTTACTATTTATGCTGTCGCGCTGCAAAGATATAATAAAAAAATGAATTTGTTTCGTTTCAGTCGGTTTTTGTTTCGTTTGAGTTTGTATTTTTATATGAAAAACGGTGTACCTTTGCACTCAGATAACAATCAACATGAGTATTAACTTTAAAAACATTTAAACTATGGACAAGCAGAAATCAATCGAAGCATTGCAGTTTTTCGTGACAGGCCTTTCTGAAGGCGCATTCGTACACAAGGTACAGGGACAGATTTTCAAGGCTCAGGGCTTTACGAAGCTGGGCGAGAAGTACATCGGCCACTACACGGAGGAGATGGAATGGGTGGAGAAGTTCATCGACCGCATCCTCGACCTGGGCGGTGAGGTGAAGGTGGAGAAGCACGAGGCACGTGCGCTCTGCTACGATCCTGTGGAGTACATCAAGGAAGACCTGAAGATTCAGGAGCCAGGCGTGGAATTGCTGCGCAAGTGCATGGGTTCGGTATGTGAGGACTATCTCACGTTCGACATCCTGAAGGCCTATCTGGCTGACGAAGAGGAAGACCTCTACTGGAGTCAGGGTGCTCTTGAAATGATTGAGAAGATTGGCGCACAGAACTGGCTGCTCATGCAGATGTAAGTTAATTGATAATTGACAATTGACAGTTGACAGTTGACAATTGATAATTGAAAATTATGAAGGAGAAGGTATTACAGGCCATGCGTGAGTTCGGCGCTCCCGTCAACGCTGGCAAGATTGCGGAGATCACAGGTATCGACCGCAAGGAAGTGGATAAGGCTTTCGCTGAGTTGAAGAAAGAGGGCGCGATTGTGTCTCCCGTACGTTGCAAGTGGCAACCCGCTTGATGATCTCTACGGCATCGACGTGTGCATCCGCACCGCGAGCATACACATTTTTTGCCAAGGGGAGGGCCTCGGCTCTCCCTTTTTTACCTGTAGAAGAATAACCTAACTAACAATATTCTATATTATGGAAATCAAAGCAGTAAAATTCCGTAAAGACGGATTCTATACCCAGCCCTTCGTATTCGGAGGCGAGGAAGGACCAGACAAGTTTGACAAGAACGTGCGCTATCGCGGCAGTCTTCAGAACTATCTGATTGACACAGGCAGCGAGGTGATTCTGGTGGATACCGGCCTGCCCGCAGGCTTCCCCGAGGAAGTTCCCAATGAAGATTCACTCATCTATACAGGCAAGGACATCAGTAGCTATATGGATGCTTTCAAGGCCCTCGGCTACAAGCCTGAACAGGTGACGAAGATACTTGTTACCCACAAGCATGTTGACCACACTGGTGAGCTGAAGAGCTTCCCCAATGCGAAGATTTATGTGAACAAAGAAGAGGTGGATGCCGCCGAGTTGCAGGGACTGACGAACATCGTCCCCGTCAGCTATACCGACGGAGCCTACTACAACTTCCCCGAAAGCCAGAAGATAGCCGACGGCATCTACTACATCAAGGCCAAGGGTCACACCAAGGGCAACAGCATCATCGTGGTGGAGATGGACGGCCTGTTCTACATGATTCACGGCGACATCACCTACGTGGACGAAGCGCTCTACGAGGACAAGCTGTCGGTAGTCTTTGACGACCTGCCAGCTGCACGTGAGACGCAGAACCGCGTGCGCGAGTTCATCCGCAATCATCCCACCGTATATTGCGGCACCCACACCCCACAGGGTTATGAGAACCTGGAGGCCAAGCGCGTGATGGACCTGGATAATCCCGTGCCGACCGTTCTGGCTGAAGTCGATTTCTCCAAACAGGAAGCGTCTGGCAAGTACGTCTGCTCCATCTGCAGCTACGTCTATGACCCTGCAGAGCACGACGGCGTCGCCTTCGAAGACCTGCCCGACGACTGGAAGTGTCCTCGTTGCAAGCAGCCGAAGTCGAAGTTCAACCCTGCATAAATTCTTTTTTATTATTTTAAATCCCAAGGCGATATATGTCGCTTTGGGATTTATATTCCTTCTGTTATGTCGTTAACGATATATTGTTAAACTCTCTTAAATTTTATGATAAATCGATTGCGATATAAATTATTCTTCTTACCTTTGCGGCAGAAAAATCGCAAACGATATAAATAACATTGGATACAACTGAGTTTATCATGCACGAAGAACTGAAACTTGACAACCAGCTTTGCTTCCGCTTATACACCATCAGCAGGCTGATCACACAAGCTTATACACCGCTGCTCAACCAGCTGGGCATCACCTATCCACAATATCTGGTGCTGATGGTGCTTTGGGAGCAGGATTCACAACCTGTGAACGACATTGCCCACCGGCTGTATTTGGAGACGAACACCGTCACTCCCTTGCTTCAGCGCATGGAGAAACTGGGGCTATTGAAACGCCGCACAGCCAAGGAAGACAAGCGTCAGCATATTGTGAGCTTGACACAGAAGGGGCGCGACATGCAAGAACAGGCGCTCTGCGTTCCACAAGGCATGATGCAAAGTCTCAGCACATGTCCGTTGGGCATGGACGACTATGTCCAGATGAAGGAACAGCTGGACAGCATGATTGAAACACTGAAGACGAGATGAAACTGGACGAATACATGAGCGAGAGCATTCGCAACATTATGGCGAAGGCTTATAAGAACGTGCTCCGAAATCCACGCGAGGCGAAGTTCGCCTACAGGATGCAGCGACTGTTTGAGAAGTCGGAAAAGCGCCGTCGCGAGGTGAGCGAACGTGAGGAGATGGACATTCCTCCGTTTCTCATCAGCAGTATATCGACCACGTGCAACCTGCAATGCAAGGGATGTTATGCCCGCAAGAACGGTATTGCTGACGACCCAGGCAAAGACGGCAAGCACACATTGCAACCCGAAGAGTGGCGTCGCATCTTCACCGAAGCAGCAAGTCTGGGCATCAACTTTTCCCTTTTGGCAGGTGGCGAACCTCTGATGCGGAAGGATTTGCTTGAATCCATCAGCAACGTGGAAGACATGATATTCCCCATTTTCACAAACGGAACACTCATTGGCCCCACCTATCTCGAATTTTTCGAGAAGCACCTCAATATGGTGCCCATCATTAGTCTGGAGGGATTGCAGACGAGCACCGACCAGCGGCGTGGACAGGGGGTGTTCAAGAAAACGATGCAGGCGATGGAAGACCTCAGCCAGCGAAAACTGTTCTTCGGCACCAGCATCACCGTCACCACCGAGAACATGACCTTTGTCACCTCCACCGACTTCATCGACCATTTGCGCTCTTATGGCTGCAAGATAATCTTCTATGTGGAGTATGTACCATTGGACGAGGGTACGGAGCACCTTGCTTTCGGTGATGAGCATGTGGAGCAGATGGAGCAGACGATGAACATCCGTCGGGAGCAATACGAAGATTTAATCTTCCTCTCCTTCCCGGGTGATGAGAAAGCCCTCGGGGGCTGTCTGGCCTCCGGACGAGGATTCTTCCACATAGGACCAGACGGAGCGGCGGAGCCATGCCCTTTCTCGCCCTACAGCGACAGCAACGTGGCAAAGATGGGTGTGCTTGGTGCCCTGAAGTCTCCTCTGTTCCGCCGCATCCGCGATGCGCGTGCCTTGGGTTGGGAGCACACAGGTGGTTGCACACTTTTCGAGCATCGCGAAGAAATAGAAGCATTAACTCAACAAAAAGAATAGACAATGAAAACAGCAATTCGTTATTACAGCAAGTTCGGCCACACCGCAAAAATGGTGGAGGCCGTGAAGGACATTGTAGGTGCAGAACCTCAGACCGTCGCCATTCCGCTCGGCGAACCCGTAGATGTGCTTTTCCTCGGCGCAGGCGTCTTTATGGGTAAGGTGAACAGCCAAGTCAACGATTTCATCAAAACACTCACGCCCGACATGGTGAAGTGCGTGGTTTGCTTCGGTTCCTGCGCCATCATCAAGTCGCCTGTGCCACAAATGCGCAAGGCTCTTGAGTTACGGGGTGTCAAGGTGAGTGATATGGAGTTCACTTGTCCAGGTTCTATGGGACTTGTCAAGTCGGGACATCCTAATGCCGATGACATCACAGCATTCAAGGATTTTGTTGAGGATGTGCTTCAACAAATAAAATAAGTGCTGATATATTTTGTATTGTATTCGGCTTTCACTACCTTTGTACTGATGACAACGACATTGATTATAGGACTGCTCATCCCGCTGCTGGGCACGATGCTCGGCTCAGCCTTCGTCTTTTTGATGAAGGATGAGATGCCTCCGCGCTTGCAGAAAGCATTGCTGGGCTTCGCATCGGGCGTGATGGTCGCGGCTTCTGTGTGGTCGCTGCTGATTCCAGCGATGGAGATAGCTTCAATTCATAATTCACAATGCATAATGCATAATGAGACTAACGCGTGGTCGGTACTTCCTGCGGCTGTTGGTTTTCTGCTTGGTATGGGCTTCTTGTTGCTCATTGACGAACTGACACCTCACTTGCATATTGGTACAGACAAGCCCGAAGGCATGCGCTCGCATCTGTCTAAGACCGCCATGCTTGCCCTTGCAGTCACCATACATAATCTGCCTGAAGGTATGGCTGTCGGTGTCGTGTTTGCTGGGGCAGACAGCGGGGCGACGAACCTTTCGTTGGCCAGTGCCCTGGCTGTCGCTGTGGGTATCGCCATCCAGAACGTTCCCGAGGGAGCCATCATCTCCATGCCGATGCGGGCAGCAGGAAACAGCCGTTGGCGGTCGTTCCTGCTTGGTTCGCTGAGTGGGGCAGTGGAACCCGTTGGAGCCGTTGCCGTGATGTTGCTCGCCTCACTGCTCATGCCCGTTCTTCCGTATATGCTTGCCTTTGCCGCTGGCGCTATGTTCTACGTCGTGGTCGAGGAACTCATCCCCGAGGCCTCCGAGGGGCAGCACTCCAATCTCAGCACCATCGGCTTTGCCATCGGTTTCGTCCTGATGATGGTGCTCGATGTGGTGATGGGATGATTGGACTGTAGCAAACGCTAACTAAACTATCATATATATTGCGACTTACATGAAAAATTTATTAACCATTATGACAGCAGCCGTTCTTTGTCTGCTGTCATGCAAAACCAACGCAAGCGACATGAATACCATTTATGATTTTACAGCCCTTTCGAACAAGGGTAAGGAAGTGAACTTCGCCGACTATCAGGGCAAGGTTCTGCTCATCGTCAACACCGCCTCGAAGTGCGGTTTCACCCCTCAGTATGATGGTCTGGAGGCCCTCTACCAGAAGTATAAAGACCAAGGACTCGTCATCATCGGCTTCCCTTGTGACCAGTTTGGTCATCAGGAACCAGGCACGGACGAGCAGATTGAGGAGTTCTGCCGCATCAACCACGGTGTCACCTTCCCTTTGATGTCGAAGATTGAGGTGAATGGCGAGGGTGCTCATCCCATCTACCAGTGGCTGAAGAGTCAGGCTGGCTTTGCTGGCTTCGACCCAGCGCATCCGCTCACAAAGCTTCTTGACGAGATGTTCACCAAGGCTGACCCTGACTATGCATCGAAGCCCGACATTAAATGGAACTTCACCAAGTTCCTCATCAACAAGGAGGGCAGGGTGGTCAGCCGCTTCGAGCCTACCACCGAGCCACAAGGCTTGGAAGAGAGCATCGAGAAGGAACTGGCGAAGTAACAACCAAAAATCCCAAGGCGAACCGATGTCGCTTTTGGGATTTTTAATCTCTAATCTTTACCTTTTTATGAAAAATTTTTTATTTCTGACGGCGGTACTTGCCCTGTTCCTAACCGCCAATCATGGCTCTGCCGCAAATGCTGCGGAAGACCCAATGGAGTTGGGCAAACTCTATTTCGTGAATTTGAAAGAGGGGGAACAACCCATCATGACTGGCTTGAGCCTGTTTGGCAACCGCTGCGGCAGTAATGATTTCAATCATAAGCCATTCGCTACCGAAGGAATCCGCTCTGTTTTTGAACTCGATGAATGGATAGAGTGTTATCTAGAAGCCAACGCTGGGGCGGGCATCAAGGTGATGGTCTTCAAGCACCAGGCTGATCAAAGCTTTTACCAGAAGAACGCTTTGAACAACGAGACTCCTGGTTATATCCAGGAATGTGACCTGAACAAAGATCCCGATGCGGAAGAAACCGACCATTGGGGGTCGTTCTACCTTCATCCCGAGGAAGTGGAACCTGGCTATTACGACTTTGTTTTCATCTACGGCAACAAGGTTTTTGCCACTATGCTCACCAAATTTTACAAAGTTGATGAGCTGCTTGACAAACCAGATTCGGAGTTGGAAAAACTCATGAAAGAACATATCAATCAATAATGAACAGACTACTAACTACACTATTGCTGCTGCTAACGTTTGGGCTGGGAATTCAGGCCCAGACATGGATATGGTATCCAGGAGATATGGATATCTGGACAGGCAACCGTATCAATGATCTGCGTACGGAAAACGGGGCGTATTGGCCTGCTTTCTGGCGCAACGACTACCACTATCAGACGGTGGAGTTCTCAAAGAATTTCACGCTCGAGGCTCCTGAGACCGTCCAGATAGCAGTAGAAGGACGTTATGGCGTGAAGCTCGACGGTCAGGGGTTTCTGTTTGGCCAGCCCGTTGTGGTGAATATCCCCAAAGGTCGCCACACCATCCGCATCAACGTGCACAACATGACATCGCCGCCCGCCATCTGGGTTAGCGGACTGACGGTGAAAAGCGATACGACCTGGATGGTCAGCAACTTTGCCGACCAACAGCGTGCCGACACTTGGTGGGGCGTGGACGGAAAGCCCATGTTCGCCTCTGTTGACAAACGTCCGTCCTGCTATCATCTACCTGTTTCAGCCACACATCCCATCAAGACGGAGAGAAGTGGTAATGACCTTTTTGCGGAATTTGAGCGCGAAGGTATCGGCTACCTGCAACTGAACGGGTTGAAAGGCAACGGACAGATAAACATATACTATGGTGAGAGTCCTGCCGAGGCTCGTGACAAGGGACGCAGCTACCTCTGCGACAAAGTGATGGTGACGGCAGACTCAATAACAGATCTCGCCACGCTCAGCACGAAGCCCCGTCTGAACAATTATCAATTACCTTCCAGTCGTGCCATGCGTTACGTCACCGTGGAGTGTGAGGATGGTGTCAGCGTGGACGACATCATCCTGCAGTCTGAAATGAAGGAGGTGGCGCAGCGAGGCAGTTTTGAATGTAGCGACACGTTGCTGAACCACATCTGGCAGACTTCGGCATACACCTTGCACCTGACCGACCGCGAGGTGATGATAGAGGGCATCAAGCGTGACCGATGGATGTGGAGCGGAGATGCCATTCAGTCGTATCTGATGAATTACTATTCGCTGTTCGATGCCCCCGTAGTGCAACGTACCATCTGGGCGTTGCGAGGCAAAGACCCTGTGCGCCAGCATATCAACACCATTCTCGATTACACGTTCTACTGGTTCAACTCCGTTTACGACTATTATCTCTATACAGGCGACAGCGGATTTGTACGACGTATCTATCCGCGTATGCAGAGCCTGATGCAATGGGTGGAGGGACGCCTGAACGGTCGAGGAATGGTTGAAGGCAAACAAGGCGACTGGGTGTTCGTGGATTGGAGTCCGGACGAGATGTCGAAAAGCGGAGAACTGGCGTTCGAGCAGATGGTGTATCTGCGTTCGCTTGAGGCCATGCGTCTTTGTGCGGACATTGTCGGGAATCAAGCTGATGCAAAGAAATATACCGAGCGTGAACAAGCATTGAAAGCACAACTTACGCCAACATTCTGGAATGGTAAGGCATACGTGCATAACGTAGAGCAAGGCCGGCAGAGCGATGTTATCACCCGTTACGCCAACATTTTTGCTGTGCTCTATGGTTATGCCGACGACAGTCAGCGCGCCAGCATCCTCTCAGAAGTGCTGCTCAACGACGCTATCATGCCCATCACCACGCCCTATATGCGTTTCTATGAGTTGGAGGCTCTTTGCGCCTTAGGCCGTCACGACCAGGTGATGCAGGAGATGCGCGCCTATTGGGGCGGTATGTTGCGTGAGGGAGCCACAACCTTCTGGGAAACCTACGACCCCAAGGAAAAGTATCCGCAGCGACTGGCTATGTACGGTCATCCCTACGGTAAGAGCCTGTGCCACGCTTGGGGAGCATCGCCCATCTATCTGTTGGGCAAATACTACCTCGGTGTGCGACCCACAAAACCCGGATATGCCGAGTGGGAATGTAAGCCGTGCTTGGGGGACTTGAAGTGGATGCGTGGCGATGTGCCCACACCTGGTGGCAACATCCACATCGAGATGAACCGCAAGCAGGTAATCATTGAGGCCACAGGCTGCGGTACGGGAACACTCTTCATCGGTGACAGACGAGTGGTAGTGGAACCTGACAAACGGACAACGGTGAAACTATAACTTCTTTATATCTGAATCTGACAAAAGAAGATGTGACGGAGATATTGAAGGAAAGTCTGTAACCAATAAAAGAAAGGCAGCCCCTCAGAGATTGGGAGGCTGCCTTTTTTATGCTGGTATGAGTTGTTTACAATGGATAGTTCTCGAAGTCGTAGAGGACTGTGGAGAGGTAGCGTTCGCCAGTGTCGGGCAGGAGTGCCACGATGACTTTGCCCTTGTTGGCTGGGTCTTTGGCAAGTTGAGTGGCTGCATAGGCAGATGCACCGGAAGAGATGCCAACGAGGAGTCCTTCGGATGCGGCAATCTTGCGGCTGGTCAGGATGGCTGCATCGTTGGGAGCCTTGAAGATTTCATCGACTGCGTTGCGGTCGAAGGTCTTGGGGATGAAGCCTGCACCGATGCCTTGAATCTTGTGTGCGCCGGGAGCTTCACCGCTGAGTACGGCTGAAGTCTCTGGTTCGACAGCCACAATCTTCACGTTAGGATTGAGTTCCTTCAGACGTTTGCCGATGCCGCTCACTGTACCGCCTGTGCCGACACCTGCCACAAAGATGTCAATCTTGCCGTCTGTGTCGCGCCAGATTTCTTCAGCTGTAGTGGCATAGTGGGTGGCAGGGTTGGCAGGATTCTCAAACTGCTGGAGGATGATAGAGCCTGGAGTGGCGTCGCGCAGTTCTTCGGCCTTGGCGATAGCACCCTTCATGCCTGCTGAACCAGGAGTGAGGACTACTGTTGCACCGTATGCCTTCACGAGGTTGCGACGTTCAATGCTCATCGTCTCGGGCATCGTGAGGATGAGCCTGTAGCCCTTCACGGCACTTACGAAAGCAAGTCCTACACCTGTGTTACCAGAAGTTGGTTCGATGATGGTGGCACCTGGCTTGATGACACCACGCTTCTCGGCATCCTCAATCATGGCGAGGGCGATGCGGTCTTTCACGGAACCTGCTGGGTTGAAGTACTCCAGTTTTGCAATGATGTTGGTGTTGAGGTTCTCCTTCTTTGAGTAAGCATTGAGCTGAAGGAGTGGGGTGTTGCCCACGAGCTCGGTGAGCTGTTTTGCAATTTTAGCCATAGTTATGTGAAGTTTTTTGTTGTTTGATTGATTTCGCTTGCAAAGTTACGAATAATCTATTATATAAGTATGTGAGATGGAGAAAAAGGGTGGCAAAATACCCTATTTATGGTAGGTCGCCACCCTTGGTGTAACCCAATTATGGGATTTGGTTGAATGCCTGGTCGAGGTCGGCAATGATGTCGTCGATGTGTTCCACACCGATGGAGAGGCGTACCGTGTTAGGAGTGATGTGCTGCTCTGCCAGTTCCTCGGGCGAAAGTTGTGAATGTGTTGTGGTGTAGGGGTGGATAACGAGTGACTTCACATCTGCCACATTGGCAAGGAGTGAGAAGATTTGCAGGGAGTCGATGAACTTCCAAGTGTCCTCCTGTGTACCGTTGATTTCGAACGTGAAGATGCTGCCACCTCCGTTGGGGAAGTACTTCTTGTAGAGTTTGTGGTCGGGATGAGAGGGCAGCAGTGGATGGCTGACGCTCTTCACCTTTGGATGCTGATTCAGATACTCAACCACTTTCTTGGCGTTGTAGCTGTGACGCTCGATTCGGAGTGGGAGAGACTCTACGCCTTGCAGGAGAATCCATGCGTTGAAGGGAGAGATGGTGGCACCAGTGTCGCGCAAGATGACGGCACGGATGCGAGTCACGAATGCTGCAGGACCTGCCACGTCTGCAAATACGGCACCATGATAGGATGGGTCTGGCTTGGCGATGGTGGGATACTTGTCGGCATTGGCTTTCCAGTCAAACTTGCCACCGTCAACAATCACACCACCGAGGGATGAGCCGTGACCACCGATGAACTTCGTGGCAGAGTGAACGACGATGTCGGCACCATGCTCAAGAGGACGGAAGATGATAGGTGCGAAGGTGTTATCGACGATGACAGCAACGTGATGCTTGTGTGCAATCTCAGCGATGGCATCCAAGTTGGTCACGTCACTGTTCGGATTGCCGAAAGTCTCCACATACACCGCTTTCGTGTTGGGTTGGATCGCTGCCTCAAGAGCCTGAAGGTCATTCACGTTGATGATGGTGTTTGTGATGCCCTGAGTGCTGAGTGTATGCGTGATGAGGTTGTAAGAACCACCATAGAGGTTGTCGGCTGCCACGATGTGGTCACCATTCTGTGCGATGTTCTGCAAAGCGTAAGTGATGGCAGCGGCACCTGATGCCACAGCAAGTCCTGCCACACCACCTTCGAGGGCAGCCACACGCTCTTCAAACACGCTCTGAGTCGTGTTGGTCAGACGGCCATAGATGTTACCTGCATCGCGAAGGCCAAAACGGTCTGCTGCATGCTGTGAGTTACGGAACACGTAAGAAGTGGTCTGATAAATAGGCACTGCGCGTGAGTCGGTTGCTGGATCTGGTTGTTCCTGTCCTACATGAAGTGCCAATGTCTCAATGTGAAGTTTCTTTGCCATAGTTGTATAAGTTTTTTTGTTGTTAATAAATTGCTTTGTTTTTGATTTCTGGTGCAAAGTTACGGCGAATGGAAAATCTGTCCAAGTAAAACTTAAAACAAAAGAAAATATTTCTACAAAACACCTATTTGAAAGAAGTTTTAATATGAACGCCGTGTTCCACATTCAGCCATTCTCCTATGCTCGAAAAAAGGCTCTTCCACAGCCTCGAAATAGGTGTGAGTCACACCTATGCCATAGGTCTGAGTCAGACCGCCACCATAGGTGTGACTCACACCTGTTTCGAGGCATAAAAAGGGCAGGGGAAGATGTCCTTGGATGGTGCATCTTCCCCTGCTTTCGGTGCAGAACAAAAAACTTCTATGTTGGTGATGGGGTGCTGTTATGGTTTCAGTAGTTGCTTGGCTTGCTCCGTCATGAGTGGCTCCAGCGTCTTGTAGGGAATGACTCCACTGGGCAAGCCTGCCGCATAGCCTGCAATTTCGTACTGCTGATAGATGAGCGTGATGCCTTCGGCGGTGACGAAAGGTGGAGTTTTCGGGTTGGGAATCTCGAAGATGTTGCTGATGATTTTTTCCAGTTCCTCGTCGGTGCTACATTCAAAATACTGTTTCAGAATGTCCTTCTTCACGTCCATGAACAGGTAATCGCGGTCTTGGCGCACAATGTCCCATGTGAGTCGCTTGCCGTCGCTCTTGCGGAAGGTGGCACCCGTCTCGCTCGTAGAGGGATGAGCGCCGCCCAAGTTGATGTAGGTGTGGAGCGTGTAGGTCACGATTTTGTTGGTTTCATAAACTTTCTCCATTTCGGCATCATAGACAAGCACAGCCTCTTTGCGCACCTCTTGGGCTTCCTGATGCAGGGTGTCGGCCCACGCTTTACCATAGAAATCGACGAGTGCCTGCAGGTCTTTCATGTCGCCCGTGTAGTAACCTCCCAGTTGCTCGTCCATCCATTCGCCTACGGGCAATCGCAGCGATTTTGCTGGCAGGTCGGCCTTGATGTTGCAGTTCACACGCCCATCGTCGAATTGGGCACTGACAGAGTCTGCCCCACTTGTTGCTTCAGATTCGTTTCCTTCACTCTTTGACTGGCAGGCGTTCAGGCTCACACCCGTCAGCATGAGGACTGCGAACAAGATTCCGTTCTTCCAATGTCTTGTCATAGTCTGTTTCGTTTTCGTTTTGAGATGCTTTGGTTTTTTGATGATGCAAATATATAAATAAATAATGTATAGAGCGTGGTTTCACACTTGTTTTTCTTCTTCCTCTTTTTGTTTCGTGAAATATGTGCTACCTTTGTCACCGAAAAACCTGAAATAGCGTATTAACTCATGACCAGGAAAAGTTTATGATGAAAAAGTATCTATGCAGGATGTTCGCCACCATCCTTTTCTTCCTTTGTGGCGTGTTGGTGGTGGATGCACAAACGAATGAGAAGAAATCGAGCATTCACTATTTCACCAAGGACGAACTGCCCGACCCTCGTGTCTATCTGCCCGCTCCGCCCGATGTGACGAGCCCGCTCTTTGCCAACGACTACAACCGCTGGCAATGGGGTAAGTCGGTGCGCAACACGGACCGCGGACGACAGGCAAGTTGGGAGTCGCTCTATGGCACTGAGCGGATGGAAACCGTCTTTAGCGAGGCGATGGGCATGACGATTAGCGAGAAGACCACTCCGGCCATCTGGAAATTCATGCGCCGCGCCGGTGAAACGGCTAATGGTTCGGTGAGCTTGGCGAAGACGAAATATAAGCGTCGCCGTCCGTTCGACCGCATGAATGAGCATGTGTGGGGCGAATTTGACGAAGAAGAAAAACTTCGTCCTAATGGTTCCTATCCTTCTGGACACACAAGCTTGGGATGGGGCACCGCCTTGGCTCTTGCTGAGATGGCACCCGAACTGCAGGACACGATTCTACGTCGGGGCATTGAGTACGGAGAGAGCCGCGTCATCGTGGGTGCGCACTGGCAGAGCGATGTGGATGCTGCCTATCTGGCTTCGTCGGCTGCCATAGCCTTCATGCACACATCGCCGGAATATCTGGCTGACTTGGAGGCGGCTCGTGCTGAATACCGAAAAATCAAAGGCATCAAGAAGAATGCGCCTGTTGAGGTGGGGTATCCGAAGGCGGAGAAGGTGCTCTACACGCCTGTTGATACGGCCTCTATCCGTTTCTTTGGCGATGCAGCTCATTATTGGTTGGCAAAGACTGAGCGAGATTCAGAACGAGGCCGGCAAGCGCAGCGCGATGCGGTGTGTACCGACTCTGCACTTCTTCTTTGCTTTGCACCGTGTGTGGATGTGCTGCTCGATGCCAAGACGATGCCAGCCACAGCCCAACTGGTGTCGAAAGTGTTTTCAGAACTCGAAGCGGTGGCTAATGATTTGAAATCCACCTGTTTCCGCAAACGACCGTTCGTACAGTTTGGCGAGGGCACACCGCTCCCCTCGGAAGAGGGTTCTTGTCTCGCTTCGTCCAGTTATGCGTCATCCCACGCTCTTATAGGGTGGGGCATTGCTTTGGCACTTGTGGAGGCGATGCCTGAGTGTCAGAACACCATTTTGACACGGGGCTATGAATATGGTCGCAGTCGTGCGATTCTGGGTTATCATTATGCCAGCGATGTGCAAGCGGGTCGCCTTGCGGCTGCTTGTGCCATGACTCGTCTGCACAACGACCCCGTTTTTCTCAACATGATGGTCAAGGCGCAGCAGGAATATGCTCGTGTGAAGGCCGAGACACAGGCTTCTTCTCAGGTGAAGTATTCCAATCAGTCTGATGCCTTTGTCAATCTGACGGATGCCGTGCCTGATGCCATCCTCGAAATTCGTTATTACAGTACTTACAACTTCGTGGGCACCCGCATTGATGGCTATGAAGAGCCCACCGCATTGCTCACCCGTCGTGCGGCAGATAGTCTTCGTGCAGTGAGTGATGACCTGAAGGCACATGGCTACCGACTGAAAATCTACGATGCTTACCGTCCACAATGTGCGGTTGACCATTTCATGCGATGGGGTGCAGATGTGAACGATACGCTGATGAAGCCTTACTTCTATCCCGACCTCGACAAGCATGTGCTTTTCCCACAGGGTTATATTGCAGAGCGGAGTGGACACACTCGTGGTTCAACTGTCGATTTGACCCTCTTCGACATGAAGACGGAGAAGGAACTGGACATGGGTGGCACGTTCGACTGGTTTGGTCCCGAAAGTCATCCCGACTTCTGCGGGAATCCTGACCTCCTTGACTTTACTGCTGACAACCAGAAAAGTCCTGCCGACCGCACTCTCACTCCCGAACAGTTCTACAATCGCATGGTGCTCCGTCAGGCAATGCTCCGTCACGGCTTCAAACCTATCGACACGGAGTGGTGGCATTTCACACTGAAGGACGAACCATATCCTGACACCTATTTCACCTTCCCTGTAAAACGCTTGAAATAGTCTGTCTTTAAATAAAAAATGTGCCCAACACCTGTTGAAGTGTTGGGCACAATAGTTTTGATAGAGGAAATCACATTCTTGCTTTTCCGTATCTCCGTTCAACCTCTTCCCAATTGATGATGCTCCAAAGAGCGGAGAGGTGGTCGGGACGGCGATTCTGATAGTCGAGGTAGTAGGCGTGTTCCCACACATCGAAGGTGAGTAGGGGAGTCAACCCCTTTTGTACAGGATTGGCGGCATTTGCCTCCTGTGTGATGAAGAGTTGCCCAGCTCTGTCTGCTGAGAGCCATACCCAGCCGCTACCGAAGAGTGTGGCACCTTTCTTCTGAAACTCCTCCTTGAATGCTTCGAACGAGCCAAAAGTATTGACAAAGGCATTTGCCAATGGTCCTGTTGGCTCACTCTTTGCAGGCTTTCCGCAGAACTGTCCGAAGTACAGTTCGTGATTGAGAATCTGTCCGGCGTTGTTCAGGATTCCTCCTTCAGCCTTGCAGACAATCTCTTCGAGCGTTGCTTCTTCAAATCCGCTCCCATCCAACAAGGCATTGAGGTTATTCACGTAAGCTGCCAGATGTTTCCCATGGTGAAACTCCAGCGTCTGCTTGCTAATTACAGGCTCCAACGCACCCAGTTCATACGGCAGAGCCATCAAAGCAAATTTTCCCATATTTTCTTGTGTTGATGAATGAAACTTACGGCTAATAATTCTCGGCGTTGATTTCGAAATATGCCTGAGGATGGAAACAAACTGGACAAACATCGGGTGCAGAGGTGCCGACAACGATGTGACCGCAGTTGCGACATTCCCACACACTTACGCCACTCTTCTTGAACACTTCGGCAGCCTCAACATTGTGTAACAGGGCACGATAGCGTTCCTCGTGATGCTTCTCGATGGCTGCCACACCTCGGAACTGCTCTGCCAACTCATGGAAACCTTCTTCATCAGCTTCACGGGCAAAGGTGTCGTACATGTCTGTCCATTCGTAGTTTTCGCCTTCTGCTGCATGGAGCAGATTCTCTGCAGTGGTGCCAACCCCACCCAGATGTTTGTACCACAGTTTTGCATGTTCTTTCTCATTCTCAGCGGTCTTGAGGAAGAGGGCGGCTATCTGCTCATAGCCATTCTTCTTGGCAACAGAGGCGAAGTAGGTGTATTTGTTTCGTGCCATTGACTCGCCAGCAAAAGCCGCTTCCAGATTCTTCTCGGTCTTAGTGCCGGCAAATTTGTTGGAGGCAGGTGCTTCAACCTTCTCTTCGGCAACCTTCACAAAGTCGGAAGCGGGATGTTTGCAGATGGGGCAAATGAAGTCTTCTGGCAATTCTTCTCCCACATATTCGTAGCCACAGATGCTGCAACGCCAAATAGTCTTGCCATCTTCCGTCTTTCCTGCTGGTTGAGGCTTGGGTTTGATGTTGGCTTGGTAATAGTTGTAGGTGGCAGAAGGTGTATCGGAGAGCGTTTCCATCTCGGTGACAAGCCCGATGAACAGCATGTGTGTGCCGAGGTCAATGGCTTGTTCCACATCAGCAGAGATGAATGCGTTGGTGCCACGTGTGATAGCGAAGGTGCCATTGCTGACACGGCGACAATCTGTAAAGTCGGCGAACTTGTTCACGGTGCGTCCACTTTGGAAACCAAAATGCTTGAAGAGTTCAAAGTCGGCAGCTTCGCTAAGGATGGAAGCCGTAAAGCGTCCCGACTTTTGGATAAGTTCTGTGGTGAAATTGCTCTTGTTGAGGGCGACAGAGATGCGGTTCGGCTGTGCCGTCACTTGTGCTACCGTGTTGCTGATGCAACCATTGTCACGGTCACCATCTTTGGTCGTGATGACAAACAATCCATATTGGATGTTGAAAAGTGGATTACTCATAGGCTGATTAGTTTTTAGGTTGATAATTGTTTTCATGCTAATCTCGCCACAAAGATAGTCATGATATTTCATATAAAAAATAGGCGCAACCACTATTAAGATAGTTTAACGAAAAGTATAAACAAAAAGCGGCGCATCCAATTGGGTGCACCGCTTTCTTGTCGTATATTTTAATTTACTCTTCGTTCAAGATCTTCATAATCTCGCAACATGCCTTGGCAACAGAAGTGCCTGGGCCGAAGATGGCGGCCACGCCTGCCTTGTAGAGGAAGTCGTAGTCCTGGGCAGGGATGACACCACCGGCAATGACGAGGATGTCTTCACGACCGAGTTTCTTCAGCTCTTCGATGACCTGTGGCACGAGGGTCTTGTGACCTGCGGCGAGTGAGCTGACACCGAGTACATCGACGTCGTTTTCCACGGCCTGACGGGCTGACTCGGCTGGGGTCTGGAAGAGGGGACCCATATCCACGTCCATGCCGCAGTCGGCATAACCTGTTGCACACACCTTGGCACCACGATCGTGGCCGTCCTGACCCATCTTCGCAATCATGATGCGAGGACGGCGACCATTTGCCTGGGCAAACTTCTCTGTGGCGGCGCAAGCCTCTTCGAAGGCCTTGTCGCTCTTGGATTCTGAACTATACACGTTGCTGATGGTTCTGATGATTGCTTTATAACGACCTACGACGGCTTCGCAAGCGTCGGAAATCTCGCCGAGCGTACAACGCAGACCTGCTGCCTTTACAGCGAGGTCGAGGAGGTTGTTCTCGCTCTTCTTGCCGTCCTTGAATTCCTGCACACACTTGGTGATTTCTGCAAGGGCTGCCTGACAAGCGGCTTCGTCGCGGTTGGCTTTGAGTTCCTTGAGGGCTGCTTCCTGTTGCAGACGGACGGCAGTGTTATCCACTTCGAGGATGTCGAGCGGATCTTCGTGGTCAAGACGGTACTTGTTGGTGCCGACGATGGTCTGAGTGCCAGAGTCGATACGAGCCTGAGTGCGGGCAGCAGCCTCCTCGATACGCATCTTTGGAAGACCTGTCTCGATAGCCTTTGCCATACCGCCCAGTTTCTCGATTTCCTGAATGTGTTCCCAAGCCTTGTGAACCAATTCGTTGGTCAGTGTCTCCACGTAGTAAGAACCAGCCCAAGGGTCAATCTGCTTGCACACCTTGGTCTCATTCTGAATGTAAATCTGTGTGTTACGGGCGATACGGGCAGAGAAGTCGGTTGGCAGGGCGATAGCCTCGTCGAGGGCATTGGTGTGGAGTGACTGAGTGTGACCCAGAACGGCCGCCATTGCCTCGATACAGGTACGGCCCACATTGTTGAAGGGGTCTTGCTCGGTGAGTGACCAACCAGAGGTCTGAGAGTGAGTGCGGAGTGCGAGTGACTTCGGATTTTTGGCACCGAAACTCTTCACAATCTTTGCCCACAACAGACGGCCTGCGCGCATCTTGGCAATCTCCATGAAGTGGTTCATGCCGATAGCCCAGAAGAAAGAGAGGCGAGGAGCGAAGGCATCCACGTCGATACCAGCGTTCACACCCGTGCGGAGGTAGTCCATACCGTCGGCAAGTGTGTAAGCCAATTCGATGTCGGCAGTGGCACCTGCTTCCTGCATGTGGTAACCAGAGATAGAGATGCTGTTGAACTTAGGCATCTTCTGCGAAGTGTATTCGAAGATGTCGGCAATAATCTTCATGGAGAATGCTGGTGGGTAAATATAAGTGTTACGCACCATGAACTCCTTCAAGATGTCGTTCTGGATGGTACCAGCCATTTCTTCGAGTTTCGCACCCTGTTCCAGACCTGCGTTGATGTAGAAGGCGAGGATAGGGAGCACGGCACCGTTCATGGTCATGGAGACAGACATCTTGTTCAATGGGATGCCATCGAAGAGCACCTTCATGTTCTCCAGCGAGCAGATAGACACACCAGCCTTACCCACGTCGCCCACCACACGAGCGTTGTCGGGGTCGTAACCACGGTGAGTCGGGAGGTCGAATGCCACTGAAAGTCCCTTCTGGCCAGAAGCGAGGTTGCGGCGATAGAAGGCATTAGACTCTTCTGCCGTAGAGAAACCTGCATACTGACGGATGGTCCAAGGACGGAAGGGGTACATCATAGAGTAAGGACCACGGAGATAAGGAGGAATACCGGCAGTGAAGTCAAGGTGCTCCATGCCTTCAAGGTCTTCCTTTGTATAAACGGGCTGAATGTCAATCTGCTCAGGAGTTCTCCAACTTGCGCTGATGCCATTCTCTTTCTGCCACTGCTGACCATTCTTCTCCTGAATGCCAGCATAAATGTCTATGTTGTTAAAATTTTTTCTCATGACAAAAATTTTTAAGTGAATAGTGAAAAGTGAATAATGAAAAATCTAAGTATCTTAAACAAACTGGACGCTAACATCCCGAATTGATGGGTAATTTAGATTTTTCACTTTTCACTATTCACTTTTAACTTTTCATTGTACTCCTTGAGCGTTTCGAGTTGATTCACACGTACATGGATGAAGTTCTCAATGCCAGCAGCCTTGAGGTCTTCTGAACATGCAGGAGCACCGGCAACGACGTACATGGCACGTCCGTTGAGGTACTTGAATGCAGGGATAGCGTATTCTGCATATTCATCGTCAGAAGAACAGATGACCACGATGTCGGCATTTGCCTTGAGGGCGGCATCCACACCTTCCTCCACGGTCTTGAAGCCGAGGTTGTCAATCACCTTGTAGCCAGCAGCAGCGAGGAAGTTGCAAGAGAACTGTGCACGGGCCTGACGCATGGCGAGGTTACCGATGGTGAGCATGAAAGCAATAGGCTGCTTCTTTGCCTTTTCGGTAGCGAGACGAAGGGCCTCGAACTCAGAAGCCAAGCGGTTCTTGTTGAGGGCAGGCAGTTCACCAGTCTCATGGCATCCACAGCAAGGAGCGAGTGGAGCCTTGCCTTCACTTGTCTCGGTGAAGTTCGGGAACTGGTTGGTTCCGAGGATGAACTCCTTACGCTTGGCAGCATCAGCATGACGCTTGTCGTTCGATGCGTTCACGGCATTCACGATGTTGCCCTTCAATGCCTCTGCCAAGAAACCACCTGCGTTCTCCACTTCGAGGAAGAGTTTCCAGCCTTCCTTCGCAATGGCATCGGTCAGATGCTCGATGGTGTAAGAACCGCCAGCCACATCGACGAGTTTGTCGAAGTGAGCCTCTTCCTTCAGCAGCAACTGCTGGTTGCGGGCAATGCGCTCGGCAAAGTCTGTTGGAGTCTCATAGGGCTTGTCGAATGGAGTCACCACGATGGAATCCACGTTGGCAATGGCAGCCGACATAGTTTCCGTCTGAGAACGGAGCAGATTCACATAAGAGTCGAACAACGTCTGGTTGTACTCCGAAGTGAAGGCGCACACGTGCATCTGGCAAGCGCAGTCGCACTTAGGCTCATACTGCTTCACAATCTGTGCCCACAACATACGGGCAGCACGGAACTTGGCAATCTCCATGAAGTAGTTCTCGCTCACACCCATGTTGAACTTGATACGCTTGGCAGCCTCTGTAGCCTCCACACCAGCCTCGGTAAGGATGTTCATGTATTCAGCACCCCAAGCCAAAGCGTAACCCAGTTCCTGATAGATGTAAGCACCTGCATTGTTCAGTGCTACCGAGTTGACGTTGATGCACTTGTAGCCTGGCAGTTCAGCCAATGCTTCAATAAGAGGCTTGGCACTCTCAAGCACAGCAGACACATCCTTGCCCTTGCAAAGAATCTTTGAGATAGGGTCAAAATTGATGGAACCCTTCAGGTCTGCCAGTGGGTAATTCTTCTCCTTGAAGTACTCCACGAGAATCTGAGCGAGTTCCACACAGTGACGCTGACAAGTCTTGAAGTTCAGCTCCACATACTGAGGCAGGATGCCGTCGAGCAGGGTAGCGATGAACTCCTTGCTGAGGTCTTTGCCTGAAATCTTGAAACCAAGAGAATCCACACCCTTGTTGAGGATGTCGAGAGCCTTCTCGTTGGCAGCCTTCGGGCACTCCACGTCAATCTCCTGACGCACGAACCAGAGGTTGTTGTCCTTCTTGTTACCACGGATGAATGGGAATTCACCTGGCAGGGAATCGACAGCCTTGAGATCCTTCAAGTCCTCGCGGCGATAGAAAGGCTGCACGTTGAAGCCTTCGTTGGTTCTCCAAACCAATTTCTTCTGGAAGTCAGCACCCTTGAGGTCCACCTCAATCTTGTCCAGCCACTCCTGTGTGGTGGGCGCCTGAAACTCCGAGAAGAGTTTTTCTTTGTTGTTAGCCATAAAATATCAATTATAAAAAGTGTTGTTGGTGTTTTCACATGTATATAAATCCCGTGTACAGGCATGCACACGTGAAAGAACTTACAAAGGTACACATTTTTTCGTTTACAAAACAAAAGAATGTGGAAAATTTTGTAATTTTGTGGTCAGAAACCATCAAACACGTTCGTGACGAAGATGAAAAAGACATATCGGATTGCTATCATGCTGGTTGCTGCGGCTCTTCTCGTGACATGGGCTTGCTACCTCAACCGCCCTTGGAGCGAAGAGGATGTGGAGCGTGCCAAAGTGGATGTGCAGCAGCAGGTGTGCTTCACGCTTGTGGCTGATGACCAGGAAGTGGCTTACTTTTCCAGTTTCTCTCCACAGGATTCCGCCTTCGTGGGGTTGACCTTGCAGCGTGATTCCGCCTTGCTCAGCAGCGAGGGCTCCGCCGTGTGGGTGAACAGTACCGCTCTGTTTCCGTCGGCTTTCGGGCTTCTGTTGGCTGTCGATGAGTGTGCCAATATGGAAACCGAACTTCCTTTCATCAACAGCCAATTGCGCCCTCTGCTGATTCGGAACCGACAGCGTCTTTTGTGCGAACGGCAGCGGACGGCAGGCATCGCCGATGAGGTGGATTACTATCTGCATCGCCATAGCATCGCTGACAACGAATACATCGGAGTGGCCAACTTCTCCTACATGCTTGCCTCGCAGCAGCGGTATCTTGACAGGATGACTGCCTTGCTCGATTCGCTTCTGGCTCACTCACAGCATCTCGAAGTGAAAGTGGAACGACACTATCGCAAGGATTCTCTCACTCTCCAGCCTGTTACGAACATTCTGAAAAAGCCTTCGTTGCTGCGGATGCATTCCGACTATCCCAACGTGCGCTTTGTCGTCTTAGGCAGCGACTCCCTCACCTCAATGCCAGACAGTTGCAAGGCCTTCAGTACCCCGCTGTTTCTGGCAACGGACTTCTCTGACCGCATCGATGAATGGCACAAGAAGTTCCGTGGTATCACCTACACATCCCTCCTTACCGATGATGGTCTTCTGCGCTCGTTGGAACTCTATCGCTATATCGTGCGCGACACCCTCTATGTGGGCGAAGCCATCGACACGCTTTCCAACACCTATCGCGGTCAGATGACAGAAGATGGTCTGCCGAAGGGGTACGGCATCATGTGGTATGCCGATGGGCATTACTATGAAGGTGAATGGCAGGACGGAAAGCGGCACGGACATGGCTTTGAAGTGGCGAACGGACAGCTGATCAGGGCAGGAGAGTGGGGCGATGACAAGTATTTGGGAGAGAAGATGACCTATACCGACAACCGCGTCTATGGCATCGACATCAGCCGCTATCAGCATGAGACCGGCCATCAGGTTTATCCCATCAACTGGAATGCGATGCGCATCACCTCGCTTGGTTCGCGCAACAGCCGCCAGGTGGAGGGCGATATCGACTTCCCTGTCAGTTTCGTTTATATCAAATCTACGCAAGGGGTCACCATCCGCTCTGCCTACTACCAGCAGGATTCCCGCGATGCCCGTTCGCACGGCATCCTCTGTGGCGCCTACCATTTTTTCTCTTTCAAGTCTACTGGAAAGGAACAGGCCCGTTACTTCCTCGAAAACACCGAAATACTTGCTGGCGACATGCCTCCTGTACTCGATGTGGAGCCAACGGATGAGCAGATAGAAGAGGTGGGTGGGGAAGCGCATCTGTTCGACGATATGCGAGCGTGGTTGACCACCGTGGAACGTGCCGTCGGCAAACGCCCCATCATCTATGTCAGCCAGAACTTCATCAAGTACCACCTTGTCCATGCGCCTGACCTCTGTCAGAACTACCAAGTATGGATTGCCCGCTATAATGTCTATCGTCCAGATGTCCGCCTTCTCTTCTGGCAACTCTGCTACGATGGTCGTGTGGCTGGCATTCATGGGGGAGTCGATGTCAACATCTTCAACGGCTACAGGGAACAGTATGACGAGTTTCTGGAATCTTTACAGAGCAGATGAGAGAGAAAAAGAAAGAGTAAACCAATAAAAAAGCGAGAAGTATGATTGAAGTTAGTCAATTTGATTTGGATCGTTTTGTCCGTGCTCAGGGCTATCAGCATGTGGGTTATGCGGATGCGCTGAAGGAGGTGAAGGAGGGATGTAAGCGAGGACACTGGATATGGTATGTGTTTCCGCAGATGAGGGGATTAGGCCTCAGCGATTACAGTGAGTTCTACGGCATCGGCAGCGTGGATGAGGCTCGTGCCTACATGAGGCATCCTGTGCTTGGTATGCGGCTGAGGGAGATTTCGGAAGCGTTGCTGGAGGTGAGGGACAGGTCGATGAACGACATCTTTGGAGGCATCGATGCGATGAAGGTGAAATCGTGCATGACGCTGTTTGACTTGGTGGCACCGCACGATGTGTTTGAGCGTGTGCTGGAGGAGTTTTATCGTGGGGAAAGATGCCAGTTGACCTTGAAGCGTTTTGGCACGACGGATTGCTCGAATGTGAGAATGTTGGGCGCTCTGGTGGGCGACATCGTTGGATCGGTGTATGAGTTCCATAATACGAAGAGCGTGGATTTTGAGTTGTTCACTCCTGAATCGACATTTACGGATGACTCGGTGATGACTTTGGCGGTGGCGAAGTGGCTGATGGAGGATGAGTGCCATTCGATGCAGGGGTTGGTGGAATGTATGCAGGAGTTGGGACGTCGTTATCCGAACGCAGGATATGGGGGACGCTTCAGAAGCTGGCTTGCTGCGTATGAGCCTTTGCCTTACAACAGTTGGGGAAATGGCTCTGGTATGCGGGTGAGTCCTGTAGGGTTGTATGCAAAGACGATGGACGAGGTGTTGGCTCTGGCAGCTGTTACGGCTGCTGTCACCCACAATCATCCAGAGGGCGTGAAGGGGGCGCAGGCGATTGCAGCGAGTGTATTTCTGTGCAAGGAAGGCCTCTCGAAGGAACAAATCCAGTACTATGTGGAAAGGATGTTTGGCTACCGCTTGCGTCGGAAGATAGAGGACATCCGACCGTCTTATTCGTTCGATGTGTCGTGTCAGGGTAGTGTGCCTGAAGCCATCATCGCCTTCATGGAGGGGAATGACTTCGAGGAGGTGATTCGTTTGGCCATCTCTTTAGGAGGCGATTCCGACACTATTGGATGTATGGCTGGAGCGATGGCTGCCTGCAAGTATCCGATTCCTGACTGGATGGCCGAACGATGTGACGAGATTCTGACGAATGACCTGCGGAAGATTAAGGATGATTTCATGAAGTTTTTAGATGAGAGATAGGAAACGATTCTGAAAAATGAGGCACAATCGGCGGCTTCTGAGAGAAAATTTGAAAGTTTTTGTGGGAGAAATGTGCTGGTAAAGAAAAAAATATCTATCTTTGCCCTGTTAACTTAAAGAATACCCTGTTAACTTCAATTCATGTTCCACTAACCTAAAAAAGAAGAAAATATGATTGTATATCCTAATGCGAAGATAAACATCGGTTTGAACGTGGTGGAAAAGCGTCCAGACGGCTACCATAATTTGGAAACAGTTTTTTATCCAATCAACCTGCAAGACATTCTGGAGATTCAGGAGATTGAGGCGAACGCACCAGAGTGCGGCTATCGGCTGAAGGTGACAGGAACGGTGCTGGATGGCTCGCCAGAGGATAACCTCGTGGTGCGAGCGTTTAAGTTGCTGAAGAAGGATTTCGACCTGCCTCCCGTGAGCATCGGCCTGTATAAGCACATCCCCACAGGTGCAGGTTTGGGTGGTGGATCGGCTGACGCGGCTTTCACCATCAAGACAATGAATGATCGTTTCAAGTTGGGCTTGACGATTGAGCAGATGGAAGCCTACTGCTCGCAGTTGGGTGCTGATTGTTCATTCTTCATTCAGAACAAGCCGGTGTTTGCTACGGGCATTGGCAATGTGTTCCATCCGCTTCAGCTGGATTTGAAGTATAAGCAGCTGGTGCTGGTCAAACCCGACATCTTTGTTTCGACGAAAGATGCTTATGCCAAAGTGAAGGTGGGGCATCCTGCCAAGCAGTTACCGGAGTTGCTCGCTCAGCCAATTGAAACGTGGAAGGACACGGTGGTGAACGATTTTGAAGCGAGTGTGTTCTCCAAATACCCAGAGATTGCAGCCATCAAGGATAAGATGTACGACTTGGGTGCTCTCTATGCCAGCATGTCGGGCAGCGGTTCGAGCGTGTTCGGCATCTTCGACGACCCTGTGGAGAATGTGGATGAGGAGTTCAGCGGCATGTTCTGCCGACAGAGAGAACTATGAGCGTTTGGAGTTGAGTACTGAGGGGTGAAATAGTAGGAACGAGAAACGATAAAAAGCTGCCGCATTTGTGCGTCGATAGGAGGCGAACAAATGCGGCAGCTTTTTTGTATGTTAATCGTAGAAGTTCCAGCTGATGCCAAAGCGGATGCTTTTGGGATTGATGGGATAGCCTGGTGCCCAGAAGTAGCGACCGTCGGATTGGTTGAAGTGGTGATACATTACATAGAAACGTGTGCGCTTCAAGTCGAAATTTGCATAGACGGACAAGATGGGGTAGTCGCCTATCTTGTTCTTCTTCAACTCATTTTGGGTCATGAACATGCCGATGACGGGAGAATAGTCGGGTGCATAGTACTTTGTGAAGTATTTCATGTCGGCTCCAAACTCTGTTTTCAACACTTTGGCTATCTTGAAACGCAGATAGAGGTTGGTGTAGAGCGAGATGGTGGGAAGAGGAAGCACGTCGGAGTGGCTGCACGTCTGGTAGGTGACATCGTTCTCCCAATGCAAGATGCCCAACTTGAAGTTCTGCTTCAGGTTGGCACTCACCACTTGGATGTTCTCGTCGTATTGTCTGGACGTAACATTATTGCTGATTGCCTGTGTTTCAGTGCCTTCATTGAAGATGATGCCATTATTCTGGAAATAGAAGAAGTTTTTGATGTTCTCCACACCAACCGTTATTTTGGTGTGGGTGTGAGGAATGTCGAGCACACCTTCGATGCGTTGACGGAACTCTTTGTCAAGACTCTTGTCCCACCAAGCATGTTTGCCGTGATAATGACGGAAATAGAAGTTGGGCATCACGTTCTTGATGTAGGCATTGAGAGCTACTTGAGCCGTGTCGCCCAACACGGGGATGTTCACTTCTGCATGGCCATGCACGTCAAACGCTCCGATGTCTTTGCCGCCCACCACAAACTCGGCATCCAGATTGTAATGAACGAAACTGCCTTGCGAACGGATGATTTGACCGCCAACCACGATGTTGTTCTCGTTGTAGTGCTGCTTGCCAATGATGCCCGTCGTGTTAGTGTTGACTCCGCCATATTGTGTGGAGTCGGGCAAGGTGTATCTCTTGTGCTCAAAACCCACATAGGCGTTCAATCCGAACAAAGCCCACTTGTTGAACCCTTCGCACAGCGAGAGTCCCACGATGTTCTTCAGGTAGAAGGACTTGGTGTAATCTTGGGTGGAATCGCCTGGCAGATAGGTGTAGGAGTGGTAGTTTTCCGTCTCGCGGTAGGCGCGGTTGTTGCGCATCATGTTGTTCAGCTTCAGCGTATGGAAGATTCGGCTGACAGGCACAAACACTTTCTTGGTCGTGACGGAATCAATATCTTCTTCCCGATAGAAACCGATGTTGTAGTGGTGGTTGAGAAACACGAAGTCGTGTTCCTGACGGTTCCAAGTCTTGGAGAGCAGAGTGGGAATGTCGTTGGAGGCATATTCACGTTCCATATTTTCAGGATTCGTGATGTAGCTTTCGTCTTCAATACCGCCATTCTCAGCTGTCTTCATGAAGTTATGCTGATAGTAGAAGTGAATGTCGTACTTGTCATCCAAGTAAGAGAACCATCCCGTACCGTTGATGTAGGAGGTGGATTGTGTGTCGTAATATCCGCGTCCGTAGATGTAGTCGAAGATGCCGCCGAAGTTGAACTTCCTGCCAGCATTGTTGGTGAACGTCACCTTCACGTGGTCGGAACCCGTGTTTTTGGAACCATTCCAGTTGTAGGTCACGTTCATGAAGGGTGATTTCGTGTTGTAGAAGCGAAAATGCTCCGTATCGACGACGAACATGTCGAACGGTGCGGTGAACATGAAATCAGGTGTCTGCGGACGCTCCATGAAGATACGCGAGATGCGTGGAGAACCCACGTTGCCGAGCGATGTGTAGTGACCTTCCACACCTTCAGGCAAGTCGGTGTTCATGAACATGTGGTGAAGGGTGTCCACGTTAGTGTCCGTCATGTTTCCATACTTTTCATCGATGGTCCATGCTCGCACGTCATTCGGCACAATCTTCTTTTTCTTCTTCTTCGAATCGACGGAATCAGGACGCGCATCCATTGACAAATCAGAGTTTGTTTCCAACTCCGAAATGATGCGTTGTGCATAGGTCGAAGGAACGAATGCAAGAAGAAGTAAAAGTATAAATAAATATCTTGATTTCAAAATCTTAAATGTTTCTTGATGAAGTCGTAGGTGAACTCATCGGAGCGTCTCTAAAACATGAACCGCAAATAGAATTCAACCAGTTTGAGCGCAATGGCTCCGAAGCCTACACAGAAGAAGAGGGTGCGCTGTTCGGGAAGCACAAAGTAAATGATGATTGCGGCGGCAAATCCCAACATGAAAGTCCAATTCAGCACTCTCCGTGCTGTCATCACGCTGTCATTGGAGGATTTCCCCTTGTGCCACTTCTTGCGGCTCTCCGCCTTGCTTTCAGCAACAGCCTCTGCTATGATTTTATCTACGTCTTCCTGATTCATGCTCAGTTAATGGCTGCAGAGATTTCCTTTTTCAGTTCATCCACAAGGTCGATGGTCTTGATGCGGTACTTGCCAGGGATGCGCTTCATCCCGCCCTTCTTGTTCAGGCACTCCTTGTCTGTAATCCAATCTTCGGCAGGAACACGTGTGAACTGTCCTTCGCCCAAATCTACATTGAAGGCAAGCGTGTGGAGCTTAAACTCCACCTTTCCGTCGGAGATGTTCAGATCCAGCAGATAGAAAGCCTGAGTGTAGTTCTTTGCCAGCGGTTTCAGGGAGAAAATGAATTCTTCCGCACCCTGACATTCGATGATGCCGCTCTGCTTGTTGGCAGTCTTCACCTTCGCAAACTCAATGTTCTTGAAGAAATTAGGCAGCTGGTAGTCATCGCCCATCACGCTGTTGGCCTCATAACGGAGGCTTGCCCATTGTGCCACTTTCGCAAAGATGTCATCCTTCGTCTTGCCTGGAGCTGCAATAGCATCCTGAAAGACCACCTTTCCGTCCACTTCGGGCACAGCACCTTTGACAGCGTAAGCCGAAATGTCCTCCTTTGCCGTTTTAGCTTTTTTGCGCGAAAAGAGACCCTCACTCTGAGCCTGTATCATCATTGGAAGCGCCACTGCAAGCAGGGCCATGAAAATCTTCTTCATTTTCTTCTGGTTTTATAACAGTTGTTTTCTTTTTGTTGATTCTCGATAATTGCTTGCAAAGTTAATGTTTTTAGATTTTATAGTCAAAAAAATACTTCTAAATATTCTAAAAATGGGCATAAAAGCAACAAGGAGACACCTGATAATGGTATCTCCCTGTCGCTTCAACAATTTACTACACTACAAAAAGCGGTGTCGTGTTTATTTGTGTACACCGTTGTTCGATTCTCGTCCCCTGTTTCCTCTGCCTGGCTGGAAGTGGTTGAGCGCTTCCATCTGAAATCTTGACAGGGCAATCCTGACGGCATACACTTTCTTCCAAGGCAGCACCGTGTGGAATCGTTTGTAGTAGGTCTGTTCCACTTTTTTGCTTTCCACGTCGAGAGCAGCCACCTTCGTCACCATCTGCTCATAGTCAGATTCGCTCAGGTTCTGGTTCTTCCATCCTTTCATCATCAGTTCGCGCTGTTGTCTCATGAGGCCGTGTTGTTTGTCCAGCATCTCTTTAAGCAGCGGGAAGAACTTGGCGCTTTCGGCTTCCGTCAATCCTGCTTCGTGAGCCACAAACTCATTCATTTTCTTCATGTAGAGTTCGGGGTTAAACTCCCTGCGGCCGCCTTGTTGCTGTCTGCCGTTGTTGTTGTGTTGCTGAGCCTCCATGCAGACACACGTCAGCATGACCATCATCAGCGTTATCATTTTTTTCATCATGTCCGTGTTTATTTAGTTCGTTAAATGAATCATTCTTCGTCCATGTCGCCCGATGCCAGATAGTAGTACACATCCATGTTGTCCACCATCGTGTAGGTCATCAGGTCCTCGTTATAGTCTTCGTCCGTGTAGGTTGCCACCTGCTCGTTGACTGGTTGATCCTGAGTGGTTGATGTAGGGATGAACTTGAGAGCCACCGTAGCGATGAGCACCAGCGATGCGGCAATCGACACAACGCTGAGCCATCTGTTGCGAAAGCGACGTTGACGCAGGTCGATAATCTTTTTGTTTCTTTCCGAAACTTCTTCCTGAATTTCTTTTCCTGAAATTCCGTTCTGGGCGTTCTCTTCAGGAATCTGTTTCATGATACGAGCCGTCAGATTGTCGAAATATTCGTCACTCACCTTGAACGGGTATCTTCCGCCGTCGGGGTTTAATATTCGGTTGTTCTTTGTACTCATATTCTTCTTTGTTTTAGTTGTTTGTATGACTGAATGGTGAAGCAAAGGTTTAATGATGCTCCCACATTTTTTCAGATTTTTTTCTTAGGTGTGAATTTTATTCTTTCGAGTGGAAAAAGTTGGTGATTTTCTCCACCGCGATGTGGTAGGAGGCTTTCAGCGCCCCCACGCTGGTGCCGACCAAGTCGGAGATTTCCTCATACTTCTTGTCCTCGAAGTATTTCATGCAGAACACCTGTCGCTGTTTGGCGGGCAGGGTGGAGACGGCTTGCATCAGCATCTGTTCTGTTTCGTCGCCGTCGAAATACTCGTCCGCCACAAAGTTTGCCTGCTCCACAAAGTCCTCATCGTCTATCGAGGTCATCTGCCTGCGTTGTTTCAGGAAGGTGAGTGCCTCGTTCTGTGCAATTCGGTAGAGCCAGGTCGAGAGTGCCGAATCTCCCTTGAACATATCGATGCCTTTCCACGCTTTGATGAACGTGTTTTGCAGTACGTCGTCAGTATCGTCGTGGTTTTGAAGCATGTAGTGAATCTGCCAATACAGCTGGCGCGAATAGACGTTGACCATCTCTTCGAAGGCCCGCCGTTTCGTCTGCGGATTCTGAATCCTCTTCACAAAATCGTGTTCGTCTATTTTAGCCATGTTGAAAGATTCTTCGCTTGTTGTTTTAGATGCCTTTGGATGTCAAAGGTTTAAGAATAGGGTGTATAAAAAATGTGAAAGAGTTCGTTCCGAAAGGGGAATGAGACACTTTCACATTATTATATTTATAAAGGAGGGGAATGTCGTTGTTAGTGCAGGTAAATCTTGCGGGTGAATTTGCCCACCTTCACGATGTAATATCCGCGTGGCAACTGTCCCAATTCAAAAGATTTCGATTGTCCCTCGATGCGTTGCGAATAGACCTTTTCACCTGTCAAGCTGAATACCTCCAGCACCAATCCCTCTGCATTCTTCACGCGCAGGCAACTGCTGCTCACGCTGATGGTGATTTGATTCTGTTCCATTTCCATCTGACTTTGCTGCACGTCTTGTGCCATCAATGAAACGGGCATCGATAAACAAACCATCAATAGAAGGACTTTTCCTATATGTAGTACCGATTGAACCATAGGCATACTGTTTTAAGCGTCATTCGGGGTCTTGCAACTCCGATTCAGCAGTTTTATTGTGCAAAAATAGGATTATTTTTCATCCTGTCCAAATATTTTTTGAAAAAAATGCGCTTTTTCTCAAAAAAAAGTTGTTTTTGCCGTCTGTCCTATTTCTTGAAGTAATCTCTGAAGTGGCTAAAAATCTTTTCCTTGATGCTGGTGGAGGGTTTGATGTTGTCGCTTCCTGCCAGTGTCTCGATGGCCTTTCGCTCGTCTTTGGTAAGCGTTTCGGGCATATAGACAGAGATGTTGATGATTTCGTCGCCTCGCTGACCTGCATAACCGTTGATGTTGGGGATGCCCTTGTTCTTCAGGCGCAACACCGTTCCTGGCTGAGTGCCTGATGGGATGGTGATTTTGGCTTTTCCGTCGTGGGTGGGCACTTCGAGCGAGGTGCCGAGTACCGCCTGCGGAATGGTGAGCAAGAGGTTGTAAACGAGGTCCACGCCGTCGCGCACCAGTTCTGGATGTGGCTTTTCATGCACAAGAATTTGCAAATCGCCGTTCACACCGTTTCTGCGACCTGCACCGCCTTTGCCCGTGAAGTTGTAGGCGTAGCCTTCCACCAATCCTGCTGGCAAATCCACTTCCACCTGCTTCTCTCCCTTCACGATGCCTTCGCCGTTGCAGTGCTTGCACTTGTTCTTAATCACGGTACCTTCTCCGTGGCAGGTGTCGCACACCGTCTGTGTCTGCATGATGCCGAGCATCGTCTGGCGCGTCTTGTACACCACGCCCTGGCCGTTACAAGTTCCGCAGGTGCTCTCCTGACCGTCTTCCGACCCTGAGCCTTTGCAGTGGGGGCATTGGATGTCGGTGCGCAGGTTGAACTTCTTCGTCACTCCGTTCACGATGTCGTTCAGATCCAGTTCGATGCGCATGCGCAGGTCTTGTCCCTTATAGACAGGCTTTCTGTGTTGACCACCTCTGCCTCCGAAACCGCCGAAGTCGCCAAAGCCTCCTCCGAAGCCACCGCCGCCGAAACCGCCTCCGCCGAAGATGTCGCCGAACATGCTGAAGATGTCGTCCATCGACATTCCCTGTCCGCCGCCAAAGCCTCCTGCACCAGGCCCGAACGCATCGGGGCCAAACTGGTCGTACCGCTGACGCTTCTGAGGGTCGCGCAGCACATCGTAGGCCTCTGCCGCCTCCTTAAACTTCTCTTCTGCCTCTTTGTCACCCGGATTTCGGTCGGGGTGATACTTGATGGCCATCTTCTTGTAGGCTCTCTTTATTTCGTCGTCAGAAGCAGTCTTCGACACTCCCAACACCTCATAGTAGTCTCTTTTAGCCACTGTCTATCTTTTCTGCTATATTTATAAATAATGTATAGGAATTGCCAGGTGCATGGGCTTGTCATTCAGCCACGGCCACTTTGGCGTAGCGGATGACTTTGTCGTTCAGCGTGTAGCCGGCTGTCATGCAATCCATCACCTTGCCCTTCATGTCGTCGGGTTGTCCTGGCACCATGGCAATCGCCTCGTGCAGGTCGCTGTCGAAGGGCTGTCCCACCACGTCCATCTTTTTCAGTCCTTCTTGTGCCAAAAGCTTGAAGAACTTGTCGATGATGAGGGTCAGGCCTTCCTTCACGGCTGCCACGTCCTCATACTTGTCCATGTTCTGCTGAGCGCGCTCCAGGTCGTCGATGATGGGGAGTAGGGTGGTGATGACCTTCGAGCCGCCGTTCTTGATGAGTTCGGCTTTTTCCTGCATCACGCGCTTGCGGAAGTTGTCGAACTCAGCCACCTTGTAGAGTTGCTGATTCTTCAGTTCCTCCACCTGCTTTTCCAACTCGGCAATCTTTTCCTCGGGGGTCAGTTCCTTCTTCTCGGTTTCTTCTGTTTTTTCGGCAGCATCCGTCTGAGTATCAGCAGCCGCATCCTGCGTTTCGTTAACGGTTTCCTCGTTAACTTCTTCGTTCTTTATGTCTTTATCCATAATGCTGTAAATATTTCGTTTCTCTGAAATCAACAAAAAAGATGCCAGTGCATGAAACTCTGGCATGGGGGTGACAATGTGTCACTTTCGCTGCAAAGCGTTTCCTCCGATGTGCAGCACCTCGTTTTCTCTCGGAGATGCTTTGGGAGAAGTTCTGTTTCGGCTGCAAAGTTACGAAGAATTCTTGTATTGGGCAAACGATTTGGCAAAGATTCCTGTTTCACGTTTTCTTCCCTTTCGTTCTTAGGTCCGAAAGGGTGTCTGTGTAACGAATGCTACACCGCCAGTGTAACAATTGCTACACTGGGTGTGTAGCAGTTGCTACATGGGGCGTGTAACGTTTGCTACATGGGGCATGTAGCATTTGTAGCAAAGGGTGCCGTTCGTGAGGGAAACTACCGTAGGGGAGTGGCACTTCGGCGGTAAAGGGGAATGGAAAAATGGGACATCTCGAAAAAGAGTGTACTTTATTTGCAAAATTGTTTCCTTTTCCATAACTTTGCAAAAATGTTTCTTTTTCCATCACTTTGCGGAAAGAGGGGCGAACGCCGAAACCAATCATAAAAAGATACCGTATGAAATACTTGTACTCTGTTTTGTCAGCATGGTTGCTGGCTGGGTCGCTGCAGGCGCAGCAGTTGGCATTTCCTGGCGCCGAGGGATATGGTGCCTACGCATCGGGCGGTCGTGGCTGCCAAGTGGTGCATGTGACGAATCTGAACGCGGCAGGCACAGGGTCGTTGGCTGATGCTGTGAGTCAGTCGAACCGCTTTGTGGTGTTCGATGTGGGTGGTGTCATCGACATCACGGGCAAGAGCATCACCATCGCCAGCAACATCACCATTGCAGGACAGACGGCACCAGGCGAGGGCATCACCATCTATGGCGGACGTGTCATCGCCTCGAAATCGAAAAATGTCATCATGCGCTACATCCGCATGCGTGGCGGCAAGAGCGTGAACAGCAGCAAGTGTACGCTCACGCTGGATGAATGTCAGAACTTCATCATGGATCACTGCTCAGTGTCGTGGGGACCTTGGGACAATGTTCACATCAAGGATGCCAACAACGTGACCTGGCAGTATTGCATCAACTCCGAGGGAATTGAGCCTCAACGCTTTGGCTCCATCACCGATGGCACTCGCAATTGGACCATCCACCACTGCCTCTGGGCGGACAACAAGAGCCGAAACCCCAAGATGAAGTGCTATCTGCAATACTATAATAATGTGGTGTATAATTATGGCATGGGCATCATCGGCGGCCACTCGGCAGCCGACAACTATCAGGACGTGATGAACAACTATTTCATTGCAGGACCTAACGGCTCTGCCAAATACTTTGATGACTGGACAGCCACTGACCACCTCTACAGCACGGGCAACTACTTCGACGGCAACTGCGACGGAGTGCTGAACGGTACGCTCATCACCGACTACAACAGTGCCACCCCTATGACAAATCCGAACTTCAAGACGACACACCCCATGAACGTGGAGACTGCTGCACAGGCCTACGCCACAGTGGTGGAGCATGTGGGAGCCTCGCGTGTGCGCGATGTTCACGACAGACGCATCCTCGAACAACTCACCTCTTTAGGCAAGAAGGGCAGTTTCATCGCTAATGAGGAAGAACTGGGCGGCATCGGCAGAGTGGCAGGAGGACCTCGTCCCACCGATGCAGACAACGATGGAATGGCTGATGACTGGGAACGAGAGAACGGTCTGAACACGAGCGTGAACGATGCCAATGCCTACACGCTGGGAGGCGGCTACACCAACATCGAACACTACGTGAACAGCTTGGCACAGAAGACCAGTTTCTTGATGTATCCCTACAACCTCGAAGCTTCATTGCTCACAGCCACGAAGGTGCAGTTGAAGTGGATGCTGGAAAAGAACGACGATGCCCAGAATGTGGTGGTGGAGCAGTCGGAAGACGGCAGAACCTTCACCGAAATCAAGCGGCTTTCGAGCACCGCCACGCAGACGACAGTGGATGGGCTGATAGCCGATAAGGTGTACTTCTTTCGTGCGAAAGTGATTGGAAAGGACGGAAAGGAATCAAATTATTCAGACGTGGTGTCGATTAACGACGAGTATATGCGTCCTGCCGGCGGCACACGTGCAGGCGTCAATCCCTTTGTGCCTCAAGCAGACAAGCTCTACCGCATCATCAGCTATGCCTCCATTCCCTACAATTCGGGCACCACGCTGAACGGCACACCTAAGTATCTCACTTTCAACAGCAATAGAACTTTAGGCACGACAGAATCCTTCCAGTGGGACGAAGCAGCCTTGCTTTGGGTCATCACCCCAGTGGAGGGCGGCGTCAACATCCAGAACTATGGAAGCAAGAAATACATCGCAGCTGTCAATACCTCAATTGCCAGTACCGACCGCATAGGCACATCCGATACGCCGACGCTGCTGACCATCAACTATACGGGCGACCAGACGCCGGCGCAGTCGAGAATGTCGGGGAATGTGTCGATGTACCGCATCAACAGCCCCTCCAATCACGGTTACCAGATTCGTGCCCGTGGGTTTGCCGACGACTGGTTCTGGGGATCGGGCACATTCGACCGCGCCGATATGGTGTTCACCTTTGTCGAGATAGACGCTTCGCTCATCAAGATGTTCCTTCTCAACAAAGCATTGGATGATGCCCAGAAACTGGCAAAGAATGCAAAAGCTGAAGTCACTTTGGGTTATCCGACTCAAGCCATCACCGACCTGATGAATGTGGTGGCTGAAGTGCAGACCTTCTCGCAGAACATTGACGAGACAACTGCCGAGGAAGACATCGACACACAGGTGACAAAACTCAAACTGGCGATGGAAGAATTCAAGAAAACCTGCATCTACACTTTTGAAGGCTTCTCCACAGATGTGGCATACTGCATCTACAGTTACGGAGAAACCTCCAATGCCAGTGCCTCCACCGCCACCACCTCCATCAAGCGCCGCTATCTCTACGCCGTCAAGAACCAGAGCAGTGAAAAAGACGGATTGGTGTATCGCATCGGACTGTCCGACAACGACATCAACGGGGGAAAGACCGATGCCTACATGACCGACCCTGCCGCCTTGTGGGCATTCGAGAGTGCCGAAAACGACTATGTGACAGCGCGCAACCTCTCCGATGGTCAGTATCTCCAGATAGAGAGGGAACTGTCTGTCCAGCCAGTCACTATTCATCCCACATACGCTAAGCAGGACAACGGCAAGATGGCCTTCTTCATGGATGCAACCGCCGAAGGTAAACGCCTCTTCAACGTGGGTGCGCCCGATGCCGACGGCAAAGGCGGTCCACTGGAATTCTTTTCCCTTCATGCCGACCGCACCCGTCTCCGCTGGGTGATTGAAGAAACGGCTGTCGAAGTATCCTTCCCCACTGGCATCTCATCTCCGAATTTCACCCGTCAGCCCTCCGTTCGCTACTTCACCCTCGAAGGCATAGAACTGACTGCTCGCCCCTCCAACGGCATCTATCTGGAAAGCGTCACCCAACCTGACGGTAGCGTCAAAACAAGAAAAGTGCTTGCCCAATAACGGTAGCGGTTCTTACATTTTTCAGTTGTTCACAAAACAAACAAGGGATGCACAGGCATCCCTTGTTTGTTTTAGCGTTTGAGGGTAAATTCTTCTTCGGCAGCCAAACTCTTCGTGTCTTCTTCATGATACAGATAATTGGTGGAAGGATGAAGAGAGTGGTTGGCGGTATGAGTCACACTTGCGCCATTATACAAGTCTTTCTGCATCGTCAGGAAGAAGTCACGCAAACCGATGGGTGTCATCTGTAGTTTCGTTATGGCATCCGTCGTGGAGTGATACTTCATGTCAATGAGCATTGGCAACTTATCCATGCCTAACTCCTTAAAGCCATTACGCACATACATATTTAATATAAAGTCGGCAAACTCCTGTTGCTGCTTGCTCACCTTCTTCCGCAAGTCCTCACGCACCATCTGCGCCCTTCGTTCACGCTCCATCGGTGTGGTGTTGTATGCCAAGAACGCCAAAACATCCAGCATGTCGCACTTCTCCATTTGCAGGAATCGGCGCATCACCTCCAACTTGTCCTCTTGGAAGCCCGAGCGCTCCAACAACTCCAGCAACTGCTCACGAGTGTCGGGTTGGCTCCAACGCTCACGCAAGTCTTCCTCGCCATCCAAGAATTCGGGCAATGCGCCAAACAATCTCTTCACATACTCTTCCAACGTCAGCAACTCATCGCCAAACTGAATGCGTTCTTCCCAATCGGTGTGCAGGGTCAGCGAACGCAGCTTCGAGAGTTTCACCACGATTTGTTTCTTGGGTTGTCCACCATCACAAGTGCAAGGCAGATGTCCACACACGGGGCAAGGAGTAGGAATCTTCGGAGGGCACACACAAGGGTCTTGTCCGCATGTAGGGCATACGCCTTTAGGCCTCTTGCTACAGGTGCAGGGATAGTTGCCACATATCGGGCAGAAAGGGTCGCCATCCCACTCGGGGTCCTTGAAGTTTGCCGAAGCGCCCACGAAGTCATACAGTGTGAAGAAATACTTACCCTCGAACAAACGGGTGCCACGACCTAAAATTTGCTTGAACTCCACCATGTTGTTCACAGGGCGCAACAGCACGATGTTTCTCACGTTTCGGGCATCCACACCCGTGGAGAGTTTCTGCGAGGTCGTCAAGATGGTGGGGCGCAGGAGGTCGTTGTTCTGAAAGAGTTTCAGTTGCTTCTCACCCTTGTCGCCATCGTCAGCTGTCACACGTTCGCAATAGTTGGAGTCAGGCACTCGCTTCCAGCGGTTAATCATCGCCGCAATCTGCAAGGCATGACTCTGAGTGGCACAAAACACCAGCGTCTTTTCGTTGGGGTCAATCTTGCCCAACAATTCCTTCACACGGTGCTCGTCACGCTCCTTCAGTTGGATGTCACCTTTGTAGAAGTCATTCTCCGTATAGACCTTCTCCTTGTCAATGTCCCCCTCCACATCGTCGTTAGGGTTGTACTGATAGGTGTCAATGTTGCTTGTTGCCACCTGCACACGGAAGGGCGTCAGGAAACCATCCTCGATGCCCTGCTTCAGCGAGTAGGTATAGACAGGGCTGCCAAAATACTCATAGGTGTTGGCATTCACTTTGCGACGAGGCGTGGCGGTCATACCCAACTGCACGGCAGGTTCAAACCAGTTCATCAGTTCTCGCCATTCGCTCTCATCGTTCGCACCGCCACGGTGACACTCGTCGATGATGATGAAGTCGAAGAAATCCCTTGGCCATTGCTGATAGTAAGGCTCACCTCCTTCTTCCGCACTGCCCATCACCGTCTGGAAGATGGTGAAGTAAAGGTGTCGTGCGGTAGGCAGACGGTCGTTGTGCTTCTTGTCGTGAATCAGTTCAGGAGTCACACGCTCCATCGCATCTTCAGGGAACTGCTCAAAGTCGTTCTTCGCTTGGTTCGCCAAGATGTTTCTGTCCGAGATGAAGAGGATGCGGGGCTTTTGTTCCTTGCCACGAATGTTCCACCCCGTTTCGTAGAGTTTCCAGCAGATTTGGAAAGCCGTGTAGGTCTTTCCCGTGCCCGTTGCCATCGTGAGCAAGATGCGTTTCTGCCCTTTTGCCACAGCGGACAGCACATTGTCGATGGCAATTTCCTGATAGTAGCGAGGTTCACGACCGCCACCCCGATTCAGCGCACAGAGGTTGAACTTGTCACGCCATTCGTTGTGTTCCGTGTAGGTCATCGCCCATAGTTCCTGCGGACTTGGGAACTTCGCGACAGGTCCTTCGGTGGAAGGGATGATGTAGTTGCCCTCGTTGTCCTTCACGCCCATGTCGATGCCCCAGATTTCGTCTCCGTTGGTGGCATAGGCAAAGCGGATATGCAGCAACTCAGCGTACTCTTTTGCCTGTGGAATGCCCACGCTCACATCCTTCTCATCGCTCTTCGCCTCAATCACAGCCAACTTCCTCTTCTTGTATTCCAGCAGATAGTCAGCCTTCTTCGGATGTCGGTTCTGCGGCAAGGCACTCACTTGACCAGGTGCAATCTGATAGGCACGTTGCTCCGTCAGTATCTCACTTTCGGGCACTTGCTCCCATCCCACACCATACAGGGCTGGGTCAATCTTCTTTCGTCGGGTTGCTGTTTCGTCCATTATTTTTCTTTTTCTTTGGTGATACAAGAATAAATGTATAACTTTGCAGGCAAATCAGTTATGTTGAATATATGAATCCACAAAAGCCTTTTGTCTCGTAATGATCAACCGAGTGGCACAGCAATAGCCTGTGACCTCTCAAAGCATTACAGACATTATGAGTAGAAGTAGAAAAAAGACTCCTGCCAGCACTTGGTGCTGCTGCAAGTCGCAAAAGCGGGGAAAGCAACATTCCAGCCGCAGATTTCGCCGTTGCGAAAGCATGTTGTTGCATACCATGAACATCGACAACCTCCCGCACCGTTCTCGTGAAATCACGAACTCTTGGAACTTGGGTGGTGATGGAAAGTGTTATTGGAAAGCCGATTCTAACACGGAATGGCTTATACGCCTTATGCGTAAATGATAGTTTCATAAGCCTTACTCAAATACTTCTTTTAACATTGCTTGTTTGAGGGCATCGCACTCGGCGATGGTCTTTTGCTGCAATTCCTCTAACTTGCGGATATGGGAGGAAAGGGAGTCGAGGTGGGAGACGATGGAACTTTGCTCTGCAAGAGAAGAGGGTATGCTGATGATAATACTATTTAATGCCTTTTGAGTTAGTTTAGGTTGTGCAGCACCTGTAATGTATTCATCTAATTTCAACCCTGCAAAATAATATTCCACATACCGCTGAGTAGACATACACTTAAAACGTAGAACATGAGCATGATTGTTTACCCAAGCTTTTCCTGATATGGGGAATGCTATGGGATATGTCCTCATTAACAAGTTTGCTCCATCCTCTGAGATACAAAGCAAATCCTCATCAAATAGATAATTATCAACATAATCTACGATTCCTGATGCTCCATAATATGGATAAATTCCTTCTGTTCTATCTTTTTTTGTTACAGGTTTACGAATAGAATCAAGGTTCTCTGAAAGTTTTGGAAGTGTTTTCTCTTCCCATCCCTCTTTTGGCTTCATACATTCCGTAAGTTCTGCTTGGAAGAGTTTGCGGGCTTCGTTGACTTGCTTTTCTGCATTGGCTTTTAGAGCATCAATATGGGAAAAGGCTGCGTCTAAACGGGCAACGATGGAGTGCTGTTCGGAAAGATGTATACATGGAACGTCTATGTTCAAATACTTCTCAATCTCTATATTGTGAATTCCCGTTGTTGCTTTCTGCATAGTGCTTGTATCTCCTCTTTTATAAATAAAGAGAAGGTACTTATAAAGGAATTCACTTAGTAACGTGTTTTTGTCCTTGATTCTGAGAACAGATGTGAAATTACTGAAAGAGAATTCTCCATTTTCTCTATCGAATAGTACAGCACGACCAACAGGTTGCTTTTCGCTTCCACCAGATTTCTCGACAATAAGGTCTCCTTTTTGGAGTTTGCGCTTTGAATATTGTCGTTCTTCAACATCCAAGTATTCAATATTGTCGAAACGCAGTGTGAAATCCTTTGTGAAATTAGCGTTTCGGATTACGCCTACATTCACAAAGGGCGGTTTCTTACCTTTCCACAAGCCGTTAATAGTGTCGCAGACCTCTCCCAACTTCTTATAGCTCCATCCTTCTTTCATCCTATCATCTCCTTTATATCATTCAACAAAGATTGGGATTCCTCTTGTAGTTCGAGCAGCGATGCAACGATTTCGGCAGATGTGCGTTCATCCACCTCTTCCACCTTGTTGGGGTTCTTCACACTCAGGTCGTAGTCGTTACCTAAGGTGCTCACATCGAGCGTCCATGAGTTTTCGCTGTCGGCTTTCGTCTTTTGCAGGGCGAGGAAGTCGGCAAGGTCGTCTTCGTTGAGGGCATTTGTCTTGCCAAGATTGCGCCCTGGATTCAGTTGGTAGTACCAAATCTTCTTGGTGGGAGTGCCCTTGTCGAAGAAGAGCACAACGGTCTTTACACCAGCCCCTTGGAACACACCGCTGGGGAGGTCGAGGATGGTGTGGAGGTTGCATTGCTCCAAGAGCAACTGACGGAGTGATGCCGCATCGCCATTGGAAAGGAAGGTGTTCTTGATGACGATGCCAGCACGACCACCCACCTTGAGCATCTTGATGAAGTGCTGCATAAACATATAGGCCGTTTCGCTGGTGTTGATGTCGAAGTTCTGCTTCACCTCGCCTCGTTCGCTGCCACCAAAGGGAGGGTTGGCAAGAATCACGTTCTTACGCTGACTCTCCTGTATCTGGCTGAGGTTTTCTGCCAAGGTGTTGCCTCTGATGATGTTGGGGGCTGCTACTCCATGGAAAATCATGTTCATCGTGGCGATGATGTAGGGCAGGGGCTTTTTCTCTTTGCCGAAGAAAGTGTCCTCTTGCAAGGTCTTGCTATCTGCCGTGCTCTTCACCTTCTCATTCATATAGGCAAATGCCTCACACAAGAAACCCGCAGAACCACACGCAGGGTCATACACCGTCTCGCCTATCTTGGGGTCAACCACCTTGACGATGGTGCGGATGAGCGGACGAGGCGTGTAATATTCGCCACCATTTCTGCCCGCATTGCCCATCTTAGCAATCTTGCTCTCGTAGAGCACCGTCATTTCGTGCTTGTCCTCTGCTGTCTGGAAATGCAGTTGGTCAATCAGGTTGATGACTTCGCGCAGGTTGTAGCCAGAGGTGATTTTGTTGCGCAGTTCGGCAAATATCTCGCCAATCTTATATTCCAAGGTCTTGGCACTCGTGGCAGTCTTCTGAAACTCGCGCAAGGTGGGGAAGAGTTTCGTATCGACAAATTGGGTCAAGTCGGGCCCCGTCATCGCATTCACGGTGTCGAGTGTGCCGTCCGCCTTTTTGGGGGCAGCCCATTGGCTCCAACGCATATAACCCGTGATGATGGGCTTGTATTCCTTACCGCTGAGCATCGCCTTCATCTCCTGTTCCTGCTCCAAATCATTCAGATACTTCAGAAACAGAAGCCAAGAAGTCTGCTCGATGTAATCCAATTCAGTGCTGCATCCTGCCTCGTTGCGCAAGATGTTGTCAATGGCATTAAAAGTCTGTTCGTATTGCATACACGTAGTTTTAGGCAGCAAACGTTATCGGATTGCATATAGGCTTTTGCCATCAAGACCTCCAGACATGGAAATAGCGTAGAACACGTTACTTACCCATATCTGGAGGCCCTGAGAATTGCCTATATAACCTGATAAGTTGTGCCTACGCTACGCATAGACATCAATCTTGTCCTTGGTTATATAATATCTTTGAATTTCTCAGGTTCCCAGATATTTCCAACAACATTAATGCTGTATGATTATTCCAATAAGGGGCTGCCGCTCTTCGCCAAGAGGCAAGCAACTCAGGGGCAAAGGTACGATTAAGAATGCAGAAAACAAAAAGAATATGTGTTTTTCTTCAGAATACGCCTTTTGCGGACGAAAAATAAACCGAAAAAAACAAATAAAGACGCATAAAAACGGTTTCTTTTTCACCATTCCGTTCCGCGATGATTAAGCGGATCAAAAAAGATTTCTCTGATTGAATCGGAAAGAATCAGATTGAATCAGAGAAATCAAAGGCAATCGGATGAACCGTTGCAAGGTCTATTTCAGTTCCTCGCTCGTGTATCCTTCGGGCAGACGGCGGCAGTTGTAGCTTGAAGCCATGATTTCGCCGTAGGCTCCAGCGGAGAGGAGAGCGAGGAGGTCGCCACGTTGGGTTGGGGGCAGGGGGATGTCCTTGTCGAACACATCGGAAGACTCGCAGATGGGACCCACTACATCGTAGACCAGCCCATGCGCTGGGCGATTTTCTTGGCTGCCAGTGAGATTGACAATCTTGTGGTGTGCGTCATAGAGGGCTGGACGAATGAGGTCTGTGAAGCCAGAATCGACGATGACGAACTTCTTGATGGCGTTTTCCTTGACGTAGAGTGTCTTGGTGATGAGGGCGCCGCATTGGCCGACGATGGCGCGTCCCAGCTCGAAGTGGAGTGTCTGTCCTGGACGCAGTTTCAGATGCTGCTCATAGACGGCGAAGTAGTCCTTGAAGTTGGGGATGGGGTTGTCCAGTGGATTGTCGTAGTCGATGCCGAGTCCTCCACCTACGTTGATGATTTCCAAGTGGATGCCTTGTGCTTCCAGCCGATCTTGCAGTTCGTTGATGCGGTGGGCGAGGGCGATGAAGTCGTCCATTTCGAGGATTTGAGAACCGATGTGGAAGTGGAGTCCCTTGAACTGCACGTTCTTCATTGATTGTGCCAGATGGATGACGGTTTCCAAGTCCTGCATGTCGATGCCGAACTTGTTTTCAGCCAGTCCTGTGGTGATGTTGGCATGGGTGTGGGCACCTACGTTGGGGTTGATGCGGAAGCACACGGTGGCCACTTTTCCCTTGGAGGCAGCTATCTGGTTGATGACTTCAAGTTCGGGGATGCTTTCGACGTTGAAGCAGAAGATGTCTTTGTCGAGTCCCAGTTCTATTTCCCAGTCGCTTTTGCCCACTCCTGCAAAGACAATCTTGCTGGTGGGGAAGCCAGCTTTGAGCACTTGTTCTATTTCTCCTCCTGATACGCAGTCGATGCCGAGACCAGCCTCGTTGATAATTTTGAGCACCTTGAGGTTGGCGTTTGCCTTGACGGCGTAGTGGACGAAGTAATTGTCGTGTTTGCTGATTTCGGTTTTGATGGCGTCAAGTGTCTGACGCAGGATGTTTGTGTCATAATAGTAGAAAGGTGTGCGGATGCCCGCAAACCTTTCCACATTGAGTTCTATGCCCATATTTTTTCTTAGTTGTTAAACAGGTGGTCGGAGAGTGATTGGAGTGCCTTCTTCTTGTCGTCGGCAGAGATGAGGAAGGAGATGTTGTGGTTGGAGCCGCCGTAGGAAATCATGCGGACAGGAATCTCCTTGAGGGCTTCGGTTGCCTTGCTTTCAAATCCGACGTTTTCGGCATCGAGGTCGCCCACAACACAGATGATGCACATGTTCTTGTCCACCTGCACATGACCGAATTTCTTCAGCTCGTTGACGATGGCGTCGAGATGGGTGGTGTTGTCGATGGACACGCTCACGCCCACTTCGGAGGTGGCTATCATGTCGATGGAGGTCTTGTAGGACTCGAAGATTTCAAACACTTTGCGCAGGAATCCGTAGGCAAGGAGCATGCGCGAGGATGTGATCTTTATGGCTGTGATATTGTCCTTGGCTGCCACGGCCTTGATTTTGCCGCGTTCGGTCTCGTTGCTGATGACGGTGCCAGGAGCAGTGGGGTCCATTGTGTTGAGCAGTTTCACGGGGATGCCTGCATACTTGGCTGGCTGCACACAGGTGGGGTGGAGAATCTTGGCACCGAAATAGGCGAGTTCTGCTGCTTCCTCAAAGTGGAGGTGGTTGACGGGCGAGGTGTTTTCGACAAAGCGTGGGTCGTTGTTGTGCATACCGTCAATGTCTGTCCAGATCTGTATCTCGGATGCGTTCACGGCTGCACCGATGAGGGAGGCGGTGTAGTCACTGCCACCACGTTGCAGGTTGTCCACCTCGCCGTAGGCGTTGCGGCAGATGAAGCCCTGAGTGATGTAGATTTCTTTTTCAGGGTTCTCGTCGAGTTGTACCTTGAGCTTCTCGCGGATGTACTCCAGGTCAGGCTCCGAGTTCTTGTCGGTGCGCATGAATTCGAGGGCAGGGATGAGGGTGGCGTTGTAGCCTTGCTCGATGAGGTAATTGGTCACCATGTTCGTGGACATGATTTCACCTTGAGCTACGATAATTTTCTCTTCAAACATGGTGAAGATGCCCTTGGTGAAGGAGCGCAGATAGTCGAACTCTTCCTTCAGGAAGGCGAGTGTCTTCTGCTTCATCTCTGCGGTTGTGTAGAGTTCTTCTACATGCTTCTTATATTTCTTTTCGAGCGTGTTGATGGTCTCGTTAGCTCCTTCGGGGTTCTTCTTGTAGAGGTAGTCGGAGATTTCCACCAAAGAGTTGGTTGTGCCCGACATGGCCGAGAGCACAACAATTTTCTGCTCACCGTCGGTGATGAGCTTCACGACATCCTTCATTCGCTGAGGGGTGCCTACGGATGTACCGCCAAATTTAAGTACTTTCATAATATATAATATGTGCGATTTGTTTTTTAGTCAAAATCAAGAGACTCGTCTTCCTGCACCTCGTCTTCGGTAGCCTTTCCTTCTGTAGCCTTTTCTTCGGCAGGAGAGTTCTCCACTTCGGTCAGGCAATGGTCTTTGCAGAGGAACTGACGTCCAGGAAATTCTTCCAGCAGATGCAGGTTGTGGGTAATCATCACCACCGTGCTGCCTGCTTTGCTGATCTGCTTCAAAAGCTCGACAATCTGCCTGCTCGTTTCGGCATCGAGATTGCCTGTTGGCTCGTCGGCGAGGATGAGTTTGGGACTGTTCAGGATGGCACGAGCGATGACGATACGCTGCTGTTCGCCGCCTGAAAGTTCCGAAGGCATCTTGTAACCTTTGGTTGACATGCCCACCAGTTCCAGCACATCGCTGATGCGCTGGTTGATTTCCACCTTGTTCTTCCATCCGGTCGCCTTCAGCACAAAACGCAGGTTGGCGTCAACGGTGCGGTCGGTCAGCAGCTGGAAATCCTGAAAGATGATGCCCAACTTCTTTCTCAATTCGGGCAGATGACGGCGTTTCAGTTCCGTCATGTCGAAGTTCATCACCTGCGCCTTGCCTTCCTTCACGGGAATCTCTCCGTAGAGTGTCTTGAGGAAGGTGCTTTTGCCGGTTCCCACCTTGCCCGTCAGATAGACAAACTCACCTTCACCAATGTTCAGCGTGACGTTCTGCAAGACCAGTTGTGAGTCTTGGTAGATGTTGACATCTTTATAATCAATCAGATTCATCGTGGTTTAGTGTTTATGCCAGTTGGGGTCGTGGCGTTCGGCCAGCTCTGCAGCTAGGTCTTCGATGGTAAGCCCCTTCGAGGTGAGCAGCACGATGAGGTGGTAAAGCATGTCGGATGCCTCATACACCAAACGCTCGTTGTTGTTTGCCACAGCCTCAATCACGGCTTCGAGAGCCTCTTCGCCCACCTTCTGTGCCATGCGGTGACAGCCATCCTTGAAGAGGGATGTGGTGTAACTTCCTTCGGGCATTTCTTCATGACGCTTCTCAATGAAACGCTGCAGCTCCACGAGGAACATGATGGGGTTCTCGTTCTTCTCGTCCCAGCAAGTGTCGGCACCTGTGTGGCACACGGGACCTACTGGGTTCGCCTTGATGAGCAGCGTGTCCTTGTCGCAGTCGTTCAGAATCTCCACCACATGGAGGAAATTGCCGCTTGTCTCGCCCTTTGTCCAGAGCGTCTGACGTGTGCGGCTATAGAATGTCACTTTGCCTGTTTCCACCGTCTTGTTGTATGCCTCCTCGTTCATGAAGCCGAGCATCAGCACTTTCAAGGTCTTGGCATCCTGCACAATGGCGGGTACCAAACCGTCCATTTTCTTGAAATCGATTTCCATTATCTTTTCTTGTTGTTTGTTCTTGTTTTTTAGGTTTTCCTAGGCATTCCTAGGCATTCCTAGGCATTCTTAGGATGTCCTATGTTCTCACATTCACCCCTTCGCTTCTCAGATACTGTTTCAGTTCAGGGATGGGTATTTCTCCAAAGTGGAACACGCTGGCTGCCAAGGCGGCATCGCTGTGTCCGTTCAAAAAGGTGTCGCGGAAATGCTCTCTGCATCCAGCACCGCCAGAGGCAATCACAGGGATGGTGAGCGTGTCAGCCAGTTTTCGGAGTGCCGCATCGGCAAATCCGTTCTTCACGCCATCGTGATTCATCGATGTGAACAGTATCTCGCCTGCACCTCTTTCGTTCACTTCTCTTGCCCAATCGAAGAGTTTGCGTTCGGTCGGCACACGTCCGCCATTCACATAACAGCGCCAATCGCCGTCTATGCGTGGGTCACCATTTTCGTGGATTGTGTCATCCTCACATTTCGCATCAATCGCCACCACACACACCTGGCTGCCGAAGTTGTTCACTATCTCGTCTATCAGTTTGGGACGACGCAATGCCGCCGAGTTGATGCTCACTTTGTCGGCACCGGCATTCAGAAGCCTCTCCACATCGGAGAGTTCGTTGATGCCGCCACCCACCGTGAAGGGGATGTTGATTTCCTGCGCAATCCTTTTCACCAGCTCCGTGAAAGTCTTTCTTCCCTCGTGTGAAGCGGTGATGTCGAGATACACCAGCTCGTCCGCACCTTGTTCGCTGTATAACTTGCCCAATTCTATCGGGTCTCCTGCTTGACGAAGGTTCAAGAAGTTCGTCCCCTTCACCGTCTGTCCGTCCTTGATGTCAAGGCAAGGTATGATTCTCTTAGCCAACATACTTCTCCAACTCCTCCATTTTTATCTTTCCCTCGTAAATGGCTTTGCCGAACACCACCGCAGGAATGCCTGCCGAATTCAGCAAGTCGATGTCCTCGATGCAACTCACGCCGCCGCTGGCAATGAGATAGAGGTTGGGAAACTCCTTCATCACCTCCTCGTAGAGGTGCACAGCAGGACCTTCCAGCATACCGTCCTTGCTGATGTCGGTGCAGAGCACATTGTCCACACCCTTGTTGACGTATCGGTGCAAGAAGGGCAGCAGTTCATCCTCACCTTCCTCCTTCCAGCCATTGATGCTGATAAGCCCATTCTTCACGTCGGCACCAAGGATGATTTTATTGTCGTTGTATTTGTTGAGCCATGTCTCGAACAACTCGGGGTTCTTCACCGCCACACTGCCGATGGTCACCATGGTGGCTCCACTGGCAAAGGCGATGTCGATGTCCTCGTCCGATTTGATGCCACCTCCGAAGTCGATGACAAGGCTCGTGTGGTCAGCTATGCGTTCGATGGTCTTATAGTTCACAATGTGCTGCGAACGCGCACCATCCAAATCCACGGTGTGCAAGCGGCGAATGCCATGCGCTTCAAACATTTTCGCCACCTCTAGGGGGTCTTCGTTATACACTTTCTTAGTATCGTAGTCGCCTTGTGTCAGGCGTACGCATTTACCGTCGATAATATCTATTGCGGGAATTATATCTATCATATCCTTTTTCTCATTAGGAATGTGGAATTGGGAATGTGGAATTGAATGTTTTGCTGATGGCAAAGGCCCAATTCCTCATTTCTCATTCTTGATTCCTCATTGTTATGAAATTCTTCAATATCCTTTCGCCCACCGAACCGCTCTTTTCGGGATGGAACTGCGTAGCATAGAAGTTATCCTTGTGAAGAGCAGAAGAGTAGGGCTGTATGTAGTTGGTTGTGGCAATCGTCCACTCGCACTTGGGCACATAGAAGCTATGGATGAAATAGACGTATTCAGGTTTTTCAAAACCTGTGAACAAGACCGATTTCGTGTCCTCGATGGTGTTCCATCCCATCTGAGGCACTTTGTCCTCATGATTCTGAGGCTCAAACCGTTTCACGTCCACATCAAACACACCCAGACATTCGGTGTCCTGCTCTTCGCTGTGACGGCACAGTAACTGCATGCCAATGCAGATACCCAGTACAGGTTGCTTCAATCCCACAATGACTTCGTCCAGACGATGGGCTTTCAGATACTCCATTGCGCTGCGGGCTTCACCTTGTCCGGGAAAGATGACACGGTCGGCTGCACAGATGATTTCAGGGTCATCTGTCACCGTTGGTTGAATGCCCAACCGCCGCATTGCATTCTCCACCGAACCGATGTTTCCTGCATTGTATTTTACGATTGCTACGTTCATTTGCTTCACTAAACCATATAAAACGGTTGCAAAGGTACAACTTTTCAGCGATATGCACACAATATTTATAAAGAAAACGACCCTTTTTAAGGTTGAAAAAGTGAAAGAATACGCATTAGGACATGACAAAACTGTAAAAAACGCTACTTTATATGGTGGAAGAAGACTCATAATCCTTGTCGGATTCTGATGACACTTGATGTACACGCCCAAATGGATGGCTCTGTAACCTCAAAACCGACGTCCCCGACATCGGTCAACCGACATCGGGGACATCGGTCAACCGATGTCGGGGACGTCGGTTTATGGGGTGTGAAACGAATGTTACTTTGACATATCCATCACGAAGAAGAAAGAGAAAATGGAAGTTTCATCTCTTCATGTTGCTGCCGAAATAGAAGCCCTGTTCAGGGGGTTGGTTGTAACCTACATTCTCTGCTGCCACACTGACGCGGTAGGGGATGTCGTACATGAAGGACGGAAAGCGATAGTTGGTGGGAATGGTGGTGGAGTAGATGCGTAACTCGGTGCTTGCCTTGTCACGCACGATGACTTCTTCGCGCCAATCGCCAAACACGTCGGCAGAAAGGCATGGATTCAGCTTGGTGCCGTTGTTGAAGGAGCAACCTTCTGCATGGAAGTCTTTGAGGACATCCACATTCTGGTTGACCCAATTCCATTTCATGACTGCGTTGTGGTCGAGCAGTTCGCGCAACAGGTCTCCGTCCCACCACACCGCGCTGTTCACCGGAATGGATGAGTAGGCGGAGTGAAGTTGACCTCTCACATCGAAATAGCCCATCTGAGAGGATGACCACATTTCCAATCCCCGATTGGTGGGGTCGATGTCCGCTGCCATGCCTCGACCTACATCGTCGGTGCTGGGTATCTGGAAAATGACACGACCTGTACGTGCATCGCGGAAGTCGGAGCCGTCCCTTCGGTTCTCATGTACATCCCAGATTTGCAGTTGTGTGCTGTCGGGGTAAAAAGCAAACTGATGAATGGCATCTCCATGCCCCATGCGGGTGCTGTAAAGACCTGTTCCGTCGTGGTCAACAGCCATCGAACCATAGGTGATTTCATCGCATCCATCGCCATCCACATCTCCTACACGAAGGTTATGGTTGCCTTGCCCTGAATATTCGGGAGCTTTTTCAGAGTCGAATAGCCACCGGGTGGTCAAATCCTTGCCATTCCAATCGTATGCGGCAAGATAGGTCTTGGAATAGTATCCTCTGCACATGACGGCAGACGGATGTTTGCCATCAAGATATGCTACAGCAGCCAGAAAACGGTCGCATCGGTTGCCATAATTGTCGCCCCAGCTTGCCACATTGCCTCGTGGTGGCTGGTAGTCAACAGTTTTGAGTGCCTTTCCCGTCAAGCCATCAAAAACAGTGAGATATTCGGGACCATCGAGGATTCGCCCTGTAATGTTGGAGCGTTTTTTGCTCATCTTGCCAGGGATGGATTTGTCAATGGAACCGCTCTTCACCCAATTGGCATTGGAATCCCCAATCACGTTGCCCTGTCCGTCGGTGGTACCGTCGGCAGTCTTGACAATCATTTCTGCACGTTTGTCTCCGTCGAAATCATAGACAAGGAACTGCGTGTAGTGTGCTCCAGCGCGGATGTTTTTGCCCAAATCGATTCGCCATAGCAAGGTGGAGGACTTGTCGGAGTTTCCGCTTGTTCCATATTTAGCACGGTTTCCGTCGAATCCGGGAATCTTGTAACAGTCGATGATGACATTGCCTGTGTATCCTTCATGGCTGTTGTCGTGGCTGTTGGATGGATCCCATTTCAAGATGACTTCATATTCTCCATCGCCGTCCACATCGGCCACGCTGGCATCGTTTGCTGAATAGGTGTAGGAACGTCCGTCGGGTGTGGTGCCTCCTGCAGGCTTGGAAAGAGGAATGGAAATGTAGTCCTTTTGGCTGGGATTGTATGTCACTTCGTAGAAGAATTGACGGTTGTCGCGGATGGTTCTGATGGCAAAGGTTGTTTCTTCTTTCGGTGCTAAAGTTTTGAAGAATGTGGCATTGTATAAGTTGAGATTGTTCAGTTGGTTACCTTCTTGATAGACATCGAAGGATGCTTTCTCTTCCCCTTCGAGAAGTCGCCACGAAAGTGCAATGCTGTCACCGTCTTTCAGGCATACAAGTCCGCGTGAAAGTTTTTCCTTCTGAATGTCTGGAGCATAAGCTGGTTGCGCTACCGCATAGGTCGTGGCGGTAAGCACGATGAATAGTATAAGGCTTCGTGCTTGCATTGTTAGTTTTGTTTAGTCGTTTATGGTTGTCAGTTAATTTCTGTGTCATTGTTTAGGTGGTCGATGCCTCGTTTGATGACATCGGTGAACTGTGCATCTTCATCGCCCTTGTCGGGTTTCCCTTTTCGGAAGTCAAGAGGGCTGAGGGTGGTAAGATTCTTGAACCATTTTCCGAAATAGCTTTGGTTGGGAAAACACAACAGGTCGGATATTTCCTTAATGGTCATATTTGTGTTCTTCAATAAGTTGCGAGCATCGACTAACAGGGCTGTTGCTATCCATTGACTGGGCGATTTGCCGGATCTCTCCTTGACGATGGTGCTGAAATAGCGTGTAGTGAGGAACTGTTGTTCTGCATAGAAATTCACTTCATGCTCTTGGCGATACTTGCGATAGAGGGTCGAAACGAACTTCTGAAGCACTTCATCCTTTCGGGAAAAGTTTGCGTTGTCGGTGTCGATGCAGGCATAGCATTGGAGCACTTCGAGCATGAGGGCATAACTAAGCAGTTCTGCTTGCTTGCGCGCAATCTCCGAAATTGGCTTCTCCGAAAATTGGTTGATTCCATTCTCTGTCTGCGTTTTTAGCATGACCTTCTTAATCAGTTCAATATACTGACAGAGCACTTCATATTGGCTGTCAGAAATCACTTGATGAGGCAGCTGCTTGATGACAAATAAGGCATTGAAATTTGTCACATTGTAAAGCATGGGTTGAATTGTTTCCAAATTTGCGCCAATCAATGTGCCACGCAAATTAGACGAATGGCTGACGATGTGTAAAGTGCTGTAAGAGAAATAGACAATGATGGAGTTCTTGTGCAGGTGGTATTCCTTTTCGTCGATATTCAGGACGACCTCACCCTCCTTGCACAAAAATAATCCCGTCTTTGTGAGTTTCACGCTTTCTTTTTCGGCATTGAGTATGTTCACCTCTCCGCCTGTTAATTCCATAATTGAAAGGTTTTCTTCTCTCATCTTTTTATGATTTTAAATACAAAATAACTACAATTAGAACAAATTTCCAACACTTTCACCTACTTTTTAGGAGAAAAGCCACAAAAAGGATAAAAAAAGGCGCATATCTGCTACTTTTGTTCAAAAAGAATGCTCTAAATTTGCAAAAGAAATCGAAATAAAATCTTGATATATGAAAAATGTATTTTGTGGAATATCACTCTTTGTATGTCTTTTGAGTGTATATTCGTGTGGTTCAAAAGAAAGCTGTCAACAGGATAAGCCAATGGTCAATGTTGTTGTGGCTAAGGGATTGAACGAAGTGGATGCAACCACCTTTACTGGTAAAACAAAGTCGGCTGAAGAAGTGAATCTGGCTTTTCGCGTGGCTGGACAAATCGAGCGGGTTCTGGTGAAGGAAGGTGACTATGTGAATCAAGGACAGGTGGTGGCTGTGATGGATGCCCGTGACTATCAGGTGCAGTTGGCTGCCACTCAAGCTGAATACGAACAGGTGAAAGCTGATGCCGAACGCGTGATGGCTCTTTATGCAGAGGGCAACACGACCGCCAGCAATAACGACAAGGCTCGCTATGGTTTGCAGCAAATCACGCAGAAGTTGGCCAATCATAAAAATCAACTGAATGACACAAAGTTGAGAAGTACCATCAGCGGGTATGTACAGACAAAGTTCCACGAATCGGGCGAGACGGTTGGTGCAGGGATGCCTGTGGTGAGCGTGTTTGGCAGTGGAGACACGGAAGTGGAGATAAAGATTAGTGCATCCGACTTTTCCAACATCGAAAGATTCACTCATTTTTTCTGTAAGTTTGATGTGACGGGCGATGAATCATTCCCCTTGAATGTGGTTCGTGTCAGTCAAGAGGCGAACTCCTCTCAACTTTACACGGTACGGCTGAAATTTGCGGGAAACATTGACCATAAGAAGATTACACCTGGCATGACTACGATGGTGTATGCTGAAGTTTCAAATACAGAGGCGGCAGGTATGGTGAAAGTGCCCACGTCTGCTGTGTTGGAAGAGGAAGGAAAGACGCAGGTGTTCGTATATGACGAGAAGTCTGGAAAGGTGAACAAACGCTTGGTGAATGTAGGTCTGCTGAACCGTGATGGAACGGTGCTGATTGAGACGGGATTGAAAGCGGGTGAGAAAGTGGTGGCGACCGGTGTTCATCACATCGAAGACGGAGAAGAGGTGGACGTGTTGGTGAAACCTGCAGCCTCGAACGTTGGAGGGCTTTTATAAAAAGAGGAACGTTAACTATAGGAAAACAGAACATTACGAAATAGTAACATTAGGAAAACAGAATACAATGAACTACAGTAAATGGGCATTGGACAATAGTAAGCTGGTGAACTTTCTGGTGATTGTGCTGGTGATTGGCGGCATCTTGGCGTATGGCTCGATGTCGAAGCTGGAAGACCCTGCCATCAAGGTGAAGCAGGCAATGGTGGTGACGACTTATCCTGGTGCATCAGCTCATCAGGTGGAACTAGAGGTGACGGATCCTTTGGAGAAGAGCATTGGTGAAATGACCACCATCAACAACATACAGTCATCGAGTTATGCAGATTTGAGCCTCATTACAGTGGAGCTGCTCACGACTGTGCCCAATGATAAGGTGGAACAGGAGTGGGACATGCTTCGCCGCAAGGTTGCTAATGCACAGAGCAAGTTACCTTCGGGTGCTTCGGCTTCTCAAGTGCGCGACGATTTTGGCGATGTATATGGCATGTTCTATGCACTGAAAGGAGATGGGCAAAGTGACAAGGAACTGAATGATTATGCTGAACTGATCAAGCGAACTGTCAACGATATTGATGGAGTGAGCCGTGTGGAGATTTACGGCAAGCGCAATCTGTGCATCAATATAGAACTCCGCGAAGACAAGATGGCCAATCTTGGTGTGATGCCGATGGAGGTGATTCAGACGCTCAACAACCAAAACAAGACGAGTTATGCTGGTTATTACGACAATGGCACTCGTCGCATTCGCGTGACCGTGAATGACAAGTTCAACAACGTGGATGATATAGCCAACATGCTTATTCAGGGACATGACGATGACCAGCTACGCATCAAGGACATTGCGGTGGTGACGAAAACCTATGAAGCCACAACGCGCAACCAGATGACGAGAGATGGGGTGCATGCCTTGGGCATCAGCATTGCTTGTGCTTCTGATTACGACATTCTGAAAGTGGGGGCGAAAGTGGACGAAGAACTGAAAAGAATTGAGAAGCGTTTTCCTGCTGGCATTGAGTGTGAAAAGGTGTTTTTCCAACCCGAGCGTGTGGATAATGCTCTCAACACTTTCCTCGTCAACCTGCTTGAATCTGTTGCCATTGTTGTGCTTCTGCTGATTTTCTTCATGGGGTGGCGAAGCGGCTACATCATCGGAACCAGTCTTGTGGTGATAGTCTTTGGCTCCTTCCTCGTATTGCAGGGTTTTGATGGTACGCTCCAGCGTGTGTCACTGGCCAGTTTCATTCTGGCTATGGGTATGCTGGTTGATAATGCGATTGTGATTGTTGATGGCATATTGGTCGATATCAAGCAAGGAAAGCCACGCATGGAAGCTCTGACATCCATCGGGGAAAAAACCGCCATGCCGTTGCTGGGGGCAACGTTGATAGCCATCCTCGCCTTCTTGCCCATCTTCATGAGTCCTGACACAGCTGGTGTGTATGTGCGTGACCTTTTCATCGTCATCGCCGTCAGCCTTTTGCTCAGTTGGATTCTGGCATTGGTGCATGTGCCTGTGATGTGCAATCGGATGTTCAAGAAAGTGGAAACGTCTTCGGACAAAGAGGAGGTGGAACTCTATCGCGGTAAGGCCTATGATGTTCTGGAAGTTGTATTGAACTTTGGCATGAAGCATCGCAAGACCACCGTGATATCCGCTGTGGTGCTTTTAGGTTTGAGCGCCTTTTGCTACAAGTTCGTCAATCAGGCATTCTTCCCTGATATGGAGTATGATCAGCTGTACATGGAGTATAAGTTGCCCGAAGGCTATAATTCCACACAGACGGCTCAAGACCTGGAAGAAATTCGTGACTTGCTCATGAAGAAAGACTACATAACCCATATCACAACGTCAGTGGGTGGCACTCCTTCTCGCTATAATCTGGTACGTTCCATAGCCACTCCCTCATTGGCTTATGGTGAGTTGATAATTGATTTCACTTCGCCGTCGGAATTGGTGGAGCATATCGACTCATTGCAGAAAGAAATCAGTCGTTTATATCCCGATGCTTACATCAAGTTCAAACGCTATAATTTGATGTTCAAGAAATATCCCATCGAGGCGTGTTTCAGTGGTCCTGACCCTGCCGTGTTGCATCAGTTGGTTGACTCTGCTCGTGCTATTGTCGATGCTTCAGACAAGGTTTATCTTGCCACCTCAGACTGGGAGCCTCGGGTGCCAGTGCTGAGCATTGACTACGACCAGGCTTCGGCGCGCAACAGTGCCTTGTCGCGTAGCGATGTGGCGTTGTCGATGATGGCTTATACGGGTGGTGTACCTATCGGCACTTTCTACGATGGCATTAATCCAGAAAACATCTATGTGAAGTGTACGGATGAAAATGGTAATAACGTGGAGAATCTGGAGAATGCCCGTGTGTTTGGAATCATTCCCAATGTGGGTCAATTCTTCACTCGTTCTACTGTTCGGAAACTGATGACTGGTGCCGTGAAGCGTGAAGATGTGATTGAAAACTTGATTCAAACCACTCCTCTCAAGCAGGTCTCTCATGGTTTGAACATCGAATGGGAAGAACCTGTTGTTGTTCGCTACAATGGTCAACGCACTCAGCGTCTCCAATGCTCTCCGTGTCCAGGTGTTGGCACAGAAGCAGCCCGTCAAGCTATTGCCAAAAAGATAGAGCAGTTGGAACTTCCAGAAGGTTATTCGCTTTCGTGGGAAGGGGAGAAAAAGGCATCAGACCAATCGATGCGCTACCTCTTTAACGGATTTCCTATCTGTATCGTCATGATGATACTCATTCTTGTCATGCTCTTCAAGGACTACAAGAAACCAGCCATCATCTTCTGCTGTATTCCATTGGTCATTATCGGGGTTATTCCTGTGGTCATGCTGACTGGCAAACCTTTTGGTTTCGTAGCCATAGTGGGTGTGCTTGGCTTGATAGGCATGATGATTAAGAACGGTATTGTGCTGATGGATGAAATCAATCTGGAAATAGAGCAGGGCATAGAGCCACATTTGGCACTCGTACAGAGTTCAAAGTCACGTCTGCGTCCCGTGATGATGGCGAGTCTTACGACCATTCTCGGCATGATACCTCTTGTGCCCGACTCCATGTTCGGTTCTCTTGCCGTCACCATCATGGGCGGTCTTTTCATGGGTACGCTCATCACGCTCATTTTCATACCTGTGCTTTATGCAATGTTCTTTAAGGTGAAATAGTCATTTTCTGACATAATAATGAAACAAATGAAAAAGTCTCTTATCTATATTTTCAGTCTCATGCTGTGTGGCGTGTGTGGAAAGTCATGGGCACAGACACTCACTTTGGAAGAATGTGTGAACAAGGCTCTTGAACATAACCGTTCACTGTCTTCTGCCAAGTTGACATTGGAAAAGACACGCTTCGACTCCAAGGCTTACAAGGCTAATTTCTTTCCGCAGTTCAATCTGATGGCTGTTGACTTTTACAGTACCGCCAGTGGCAACATCACCATTGATGGTGGTCATCTCCCTATATATAATTATGTGGCCTCTGAGGGGAAGTTTGTGCCTAACGTGACCATGAATGATGATGGCTCTTACACACTCAACCAGTATGCGGATTTTCCCTCAAAGTCCATGAAGTGGAAACTCAAGAACGTGGTCATTGGCAGCATCTCCATGGTGGAACCTCTCTATTCTGGCGGTAAAATCACAGCTGCTTATCAGATGTCGAAACTTGGAGTCAACATGGCCAGCGAAAACATTCGTCTGACGGAATCGGAAGTGGTGGTGAAGACTCACGAAGCCTATTTCTTGGCAGTGAAGGCAAAGGAGATGGGGGAGGTTGCTCGCAGCTACAAAACAATGCTTGACGAATTGAAGAAGAATGTGGAAGGCGCCTTCCGTCATGGCATGAGTACTCGTAACGACATCATGAAAGTGCAGGTGAAACAGAATGAGGCGGAATTGTCCATCCAAAAGGCGGATAATGGTTACAAGTTGGCTTTGATGAATCTGTGCCATCTCGTCGGATTGCCCCTTGATAGCCCTGTGGGTGTTGCTACGGAAAACAGCCTTCCTGCAGAAACGCTTACCCCAGATATGGGAGTGCGTCCGGAACACGTCATTCTTGAAAACAAAACGGAATTGGCACGTCAGAACATCAAACTGACTCGAAGTGACTATCTGCCCAATGTCGTGATGGGTGCCACCTATACTTATGCCAATGGGGGAGAACTGGCAGGAAAACGTTTGTTAGACAATGGTTCCCCAACAGTTGGCGTGGCTGTAAAGATGCCCATTGACCTTTTTGGTGGGGTTACGAACAAAGTGCGTTCTGCCAAAGCGGCATATCAAATCGCACAGTTGGAGCAGCAAGACCTTGACGAGCAGATGATGCTTGAATTTTCTCAATGCCAAAACATATACGAAGAAGCCCAGACAGAACAGCGTCTTTGCGAAGTGGCTCTCGAACAGGCTGCTGAGAATGTGCGTCTTTCCAAACAGCAATATGAGGTCGGATTTGAAACATTGAGCGACTATCTGGAGACACAGGCTACATGGCAGCAATGTAACGCCAACCTCATCAATGCCCGTTGCCAATTACGGTTGGCATACACGAAATTCTTGAAGGCTTCAGGAAAATTGCGGTAGCAAATGAAAAAAAATAGGCGTTCCTTGTTGTTGTTTTAACTTTTTTCCCTACTTTTGCAAATACAAATATCACAAAATCAAGAAAGACCATGGGAAAATACTATTATTTGAATGCTCAGAATGAGCAGCAAGGCCCTGCTGAAGCAGGCGAATTGAAGGGTTTAGGTGTCACAGAGAACACTTTGGTGTGGACACAAGGCATGCCACAGTGGGCTCCTGCTGGCAATGTGGATGAACTGAAGCAAATGTTCGTGCCTGTGATGGAAGAAATGGTTCCTCCTCCAGCACCAACACCAACACCTGCTCCAACACAGGCTTATCAACCCGCTTCATCTGCTCCTGTCAACCAACCAGAAAGTCAGTCTGCTGCACCCGCAATGGGAACAGCCTACAACAAAGTGGAGCGTACTCCAGCAGCTACTCCTCAGCCGAGTACTCCTACTTCATCTCCCTCATCACCTTCAGCTACTTCGTCACCAAATGGGAAGCCTGAGAACAACATGATATGGGCTGTGCTCTCTACCGTCCTGTGTTGTGTTCCGATTGGTATCTATGCCATTATCTGTGCCAACAAGGTTGATGAACTCTACAATGCAGGGAATGTGGAAGAAGCTAACAAACAAGCAGCGGAAGCAAAAAAGTGGGCAATTATCGGTGCTGCGGCTGGAGCAGTAGGTGCTTTCCTCTACACTATCATTATGATTATCGCCTCGTTGAACAATTGAATATAAAGACATCATCTCCATGCATCGGAGCATGATGTCTTTTGTTTTCACATCAAACTCAAAAATATCTATGAGACAATATTATTATCTGACCCCTCAGAATGAGCAGAAAGGTCCCGTTGATGCTAGTATGTTGCCGGCCTATGGTGTGACAGGCTCCACGATGGTGTGGGCGCAAGGCATGCCACAATGGGTGCAAGCCAGTCGGGTGGAAGAGCTGATGAACATCATCCCGCCCGTTACCACCGCAGCCCCCCATGTTGCTCCTGCAGCACCAGCCGTTGCGGCAGCTCCTCAGGCACCTCAGTCTGTCACTTACATCCAGACCGCGCCAGGTGGTTATGCACCTCAACAGCCTATGATGCCTAAACCCAATAGCCACATGGTGCTGGCTGTGCTTTCCACGCTGTTTTGTTGCCTGCCCATAGGCATTTATGCCATTGTTTGTGCTTCGCAGGTCGATAGTCTCTATAGCCGTGGTGACTACTACGGGGCACAGTCGAAAGCAAACAGCGCCCGCACGTGGTCCATCGTTGGTGCGGTTGGTGGTCTCATCGTTAGTATCATCACAACATTGATTTATGCGGGCACCTTTGCTGCCGGACTTGGAAGTCTTTCAGGCATGAACTTTTAGTGTTTGCAGCATCAAATCTTTGTTTTACCAATCAGGAGGGTCGTTATCAAACGTAAGATACCACTTTATCTGTTTCTCTTTATCCTACTGCTGGGTTGTGTCGCGGTATATTTATTCCTTGACCCAACCCAGTATGCATGGATGCCCAAGTGTCCGTTCCGTCTGCTCACAGGATGGAACTGTCCTGCGTGTGGGGTGCAGCGAGCGCTTCACGCCTTGCTGAATGGGCATCCTTCCGAAGCATTGGCTTACAACTACTTGTTTGTTTTCAGCATCCCCTATGCCTTGGCGTTGATGGTGGCATACGTGCTACAAAAGATGAATCGTGGTGAGTCGTTTGTGCGCATGGCGAATCATCCCATTCTTGCAAGGGTTTATATCGTGCTTTTCTTTGTTTGGGGAGTGGTGCGGAATGTGTTAGGCATTTAAGGTCTTTCTTCCGTCGTGTCAGGAGTGACGGACGCATTTCCGAACAGGATTTTCCTTTCTCGTTCAGTGGCTTGTGCCACCCAATCTTCGGGTATGAAGCGCCAATGTTTCTTGGGTTGCGGATTGATGGTGCCCAATTCCTTCACATATTCCATCAGATAGTGGCGGATGTCGTACTTGCTCACGCTGAGGATGCGTGAATCCATTTCTTCTTTCGACAATCCGGCTCCCTTGGTCAGCAATTCGCCTCCGCCGTTGGCACGATAGGCAGTCATGGCAACGGTGTAGGTCTCGTTCATCAAGAAAGGCTTTCCGTTGTCCATGCCCAAGATACGCACCTTTTCGCCTTCGGGCTTGGTCACATCCACCTCATAGCGAATGCCTGCAGCCGAGTCGAAGTTGAAGATGAAGTTCTTGAAGCCCATGCGTTCAGGGTTGCTTTTCATTGGGCTAATGAGCAGCATCGGGTCGTTGGGCGAGTGCATCTGCTGAATCCAGCTGGCATAACTCATTTCGAGATAGTTCTTGATTTCCTCTCCAGTGAGCAGCAGCGTATAAAGGTGGTCTTCAAAACGATACAGGTCGAAAAGGTTGCTCACTCTGATGTCGCCTGCTTCGATGGAGGCATTGAAGAAGAGTGGGGCAGTGAACGAGAGATCGGCACCACTCACTTTGAGTTGCAGCGACTGAATCAGGTCGATGTAAGCCGAGGAGCCGAAATAGGCTTCAGACACATCCACGCGGTTTAGGAATGTGCCAATCTTTTGCGAGGCAAAACGCTTCACCTCGTGGAAGGGGTAGGAGAAATGTCTACGGTAGGAGTTGGCATGCTGGTTGTGGAGTGTGCCGATGTAGTTGAGAGCGCATTGAGTCTCATGGCTGCTCACCTTTCCCTGTTCGTTGATGCGGAAATCCACATCCACCACCGCCACGCTGTAGGCATAGCAACCAGGGTTGATGCAAGGCACGTTATGCCCTCCGCGAGTGGTCACTTCCTCCATGTTGCTGGCGTGGTCATGGCCATAGAGAATCAGGTCGAAGCCTTCCACGTTCTCCGCTGTCTCGCGTGTGGCATTCTCCTTGTATTCAGGTGTGACGATACCCTCGTCCATGCCTGAATGAAGGAGGCCAATGACAAAGTCGGGGTTCTCTTCCTCGCGCACATGCTTCATCCATTTTTCCGCACTCTCTCGAATGTCTTCAAAGCGGATGCCTTTCCATACAGCCTTCGGAATCCAATGCGGAATGGCGGGAGTGATGAATCCGATGACTGCAATTTTCAGTCCCTGACGATAGAACACCTCGTAGGGCTGGAAATAAGGTTCTCCTGTTTCGATGTTGACAGCATTGGCTCCCAAGATGGGGAAGTTACATTCCTCTACATATTTGTCGAAGATGCTTTTGCCCATCTCAATGTCATGATTGCCTATCACGGCCACATCATAACCGATATAATTGCAGATGTCAGCCACCTGATGCCGCGAGTTCTCGCAGTGGTTGTTGAAGTAGTAGGCCGTCGGCTCTCCCTGCAGCATGTCGCCGCCATCGATGAGCAACATGTTGCCTGGATTCTCCTGCACCTCCTTGGCCACAAACGCATGCACCCGCTGGAGACTGCCCTTGCCCCAGTGGCCATGGCGGAAATCATAAGGAAAGTAGTTCCCATGCACATCCGTCGTGAAGATAATCTTCAGATGCTTCTTCGCTGCACTCATACCGTTTGCAAAGGTACAAAAAAATCGGTGAATGTGGGAAACGGGGACTTGTTTTCTTTTCCGAACGTGAGATTTTCATGAAATAAGTGAGGGAACACTCAATAATTCACAATAAAATCTTCCTATTTCCTTCTTTCATCACCTCCTCCAACAGTCAGGCATCATCTCCAAGTTCCGTCAGTCGTCATTTCATCATTCTGTCAATCGTTATATACACGGTAATGACGACTGACAGCGTGAGGTAATGACGGGTGAGAGGGTGAACTTGATACAGGTGAGAGAGGAAGGAAGATACGGGTGTACGATGGAGGTGATGACGGAAGGACGAACGTGGTGGATACAGGTGTGCGTTGGCAGTGGATATAGGTGTGCGTTTCCTGTAAACATGAGGCTCCTCCTTCTTACTCATCAAAGTGGTTACGTGATCGGGAAATTGGCCTTGACATGGTTCTGCTTATACGACCTTATTGAATAAATATTTTATAGGTAAAATTACCTTTACTCGTTTTGATACTTACAATATTCATTCCCCTTGCCAATGTTGCTACAGGTTTTACATAATGTACATATTGTCCGGCAAGGGTGAATACGGACATATATTTGAAGTCTTTATCTGCCAAGTTGAAACGAATTACGTTCCCCGTAATTGTATATTGAATTTTGGTCTGTGAAATAGGAATGACGGATGTAGCCCAGTTTTTCTTGTTCTGATAAGATATTAAAATAGAATCAACAGAAATGACATCGGTGCTCACTTTGTTTTCAAATATGCATTGTCTATTATTATAGGAAAAATCCATATCTTCCATCATTTTACAGTCCTTCCAAGTACCTCCTTCGTATGTCTGTCTATGGATTTTTATCGTATTTCCATCCTTGTCATAGTCATAAAGTGTAATCACCCCCTTGTCTACGATGTTGCCATTTTGTAAACCCTTATAATGATTGCATATTATATTTCCATTATCATCATATTCGTACTCTTCCTCATGGAATCCGAAGAATTTCCCATATGAACTATAATATTGGTCTTCGTGCAATTTAATTAAACGGCTATTTTCATTGTAATAATAATAGTATCTCGAAGAATATACATATTCCTTGTTTTTCCATCCATAGTGTATTTCTTGTTTTAGTAATCCTTTCTCATTATAAGAATAATCGATGCTGTCTTTGCTTGTCTGATTAGTTCCTTGCTTATACAAAATATGTCCATTCCCATCATACATCATTCGTTCTATCCTTGTAATTTCATGTCCTTGGTATGTGGTCTTTTTTATGACGTTGCCTTGTGGGTCATAATCATATATATATGTTTCGCCATACGGCCATTTTTTATATTCATAACATAATCTTTGATGATCATCATATTTGTAAAAGGCACTATCGCTCACTTCTTTTCTGTTTTGCCTTCCATATGTGTATTTAACCATACTCCTCAACATGTCATTCTCATAATAAGTGTATTCTGTAGCCCCTACTTCTTCCATCTGGTTCTCTCCATAAAAGTTTGTGGACAAGCGTACAAGATTGCCATTGCTGTCATAGTCGTAGACATATGTCACACTCGGATGATTTCTGCCTTCTATCCAATAGTTTTCTGTTAGGCACTGTCCATCTTTGTTGTATGTGAAAGACCTATATCTAAGAGTCTTTACCTTTGTTGTATTTGTGATATAATTTGTTTCTGATGCGACATACTCGATGCTATCAATGACATAATCTTGTGCCTGCGATAATAAAGCCACCATTGTGAACAATAGCGATATTATGATATTCTTCATGTTGTTGAGTTTGGGTTTGTATTATAAAAAGAGGTGCAGACATTCGCCATACACCTCACGGCTCACCACAAGCCACTTTCAAATACGGGAATGCTGCACCTTGGAAGATGCAGCTCCAATATTGAAAGTTATGCTCTTTTACTCGTGGTGGTGATTGTGAGGTTATTGAGCAATATGTCTTGCATTCTTTGTAGAATGCAGTTGCAAAATTAGAAAAAAGAATTGGAATGGCCGAAAGAAATAAAGAAAAAGTTGCTATATATTTAATAAAGGGGAAACATAGATGTGAGATTCTTGAGTGTCTGTAAACCGTGGATACGAAAGAGCGTTTTATAACCATTTAACATGCTTTCGATAAAGAAGTTGCGGCTAAAACCTCTATTACGTTGCCATTTTGTGCCGGCCGTCGTGAAGCTCGTGAGCTTTTCTTCGTTAGGCTCAAGGTGGCAACGTCGTTGGCCTGTGGCTCCTGTCAGTGCATGACAATCAGCTGTCATGGCAATAGTCTGCTTGCCTGAAGTCACCCTCCCATCAGCCACTTCCACACCGGCACCACGGGTATTCCCTCTTCCGTGCCCTCTTCATCATAAGTAATCAGTAGGCACTTCCAGTCCTCGTGCGCCTTGGCATACTTCACCAGTGGCGGTACCTCCCTGTTGTAAGTGGTCTCCTCCCTGATGCTGTAAGATACCTGTATGGCCAGCTTCTCGTCAGGTACTATGAAGTCAATCTCCTTCTCCGCGTTCAGAAAAAACACATTCTTTTTGCCAAACCGCCTGCATAGCTCCACCGCCACCATGTTTTCCAGCAGCGACGTCTCAGAGTTCATCAAGAACAGGTTTAGCAAACCATTATCAACAAAATAATATTTCTTCTGCATTTCCTTCTCCGTCAGCTTTCCCAACTCGTTCTCCATGGGCAGTATCAGCCAACTGTCAGAGGCGTAATCCGCATAGTTTATCGTTGAGGTCACTGCTTGCTAATCAGACATAGCTTGATAACATCTTTACTAATACTCATATAAACTATACTTAATAAGAATTGTTTGATTTTATAAAGTTCGGTTTGCAAATTTAGGTATTTTCAATAAAACACAATTAACAAACTCGGATTTTTTGCAATATTTTCTTACTTTTTTATCGCAAATTCATGATTTTTACCCCCATCATCTGCCATGGCAGGGGTCTGCCTGCGGGCTGGCATCTTTTTTGTTAGGGATGTAGGGCAAAAAGAAAACTGAAATTATGGCATTCATTGATTACTACAAGGTGATGGGTATCCCGAAGGACACCCCACAGAAGGACATCAGGGCAGCTTACCGCAAGCGCTCGAAGCAGTTCCATCCGGATCTTCATCCCGACGACCCCAAGGCCAAGGCGAAGTTCCAGATGCTGAACGAGGCGTATGAGGTGCTGAATGACCCTGAGAAGCGTGCCAAGTACGACCAGTATGGTGAGAACTGGAAACAGGCGGAGCAGTTTGGTGGCTTCGGCACAGGTGGAGGAGGAGGCAATCCGTTTGAGGGATTCTCCTTCAACATGGGTGGTGAAGGTGGCATGAGCGACTTCTTCCAGCAAATTTTTGGCGGCATGGGCATGGGAGGCTCTCGACGCACTCGTACCACACGTCGTCCGGCTGAACCTTCCGAAGTGGAAGCTCATGTGTCCATCGATGTGTGGACGGCTCTGCTCGGTGGCGAACTGATTGTCAGCACCACTTACGGCAAGTTTAAGCTGAAGGTGGCTCCTGGCACACAGCCAGGCAAGAAGGTTCGCTTGAAGGGAAAGGGTGGTGTGAAGAGCGATGGTACGCTCAAAGACCTCATCATCGTCTTTGATGTCACCATCCCTGCCAATCTGTCCGAACAGCAAAAGGCACTCATCGAACAGGCACGACGCAGTTGACGATTTTCCGTTCTGCTTGGCACATTCATGGATGTGATGCCGTTTCTCATCTACGTGTAACGCCGTTTCTATTGCAAATTGTACGCCGTTCCATTTATAAATGGTGTGGCGTACAAATTACAAATGGAACGGCGTTTTGTATAGAGCGAAGATTTCATTACAGACAAAGAGAGAAGCCCCCTGCACGATGAATCTCATGCAGGGGGCTTCCTTTTTGTATTAGTGTGAGAGAGGAAAACTTGAGTTGTTATCCCATCTCAGCTGTTTGTTACTTTTTAGCAAAGTTTGCGTGAGCCGTCGCCAATCACTACGTCGATAACGATAGGCTTCTTGCCGTACTTCTCGTTGAACTTCTCAACAGCCGTCTTCACGAAGTTGTCGTAGAGTTCTTCAGCCACAAGGTTGATGGTGCAGCCGCCGAAGCCACCGCCCATGATACGTGAACCTGTCACGGAGCATTCCTTCGCCACGTCGTTGAGAAAGTCGAGTTCTTCGCAAGAAACTTCATAGTCCTTCGAGAGTCCGTAGTGAGTTTCGTACATCTTCTGACCGACAGTCTCGTAGTCGCCCTTCTCCAGAGCGTCGCAGACAGCCAGCACACGGTCTTTCTCACCGAGCACGAAGGTGGCGCGCTTGATGTCCTCAGCAGGCACCTTGCCTTCGATTTCCTTCAGTTCCTCCCAAGTGGCCTCGCGGAGAGTGGTGATTTCCTTCTCTGGATGCAGTTCCTTGATGGCCTTCACGCAGTTCTCGCAAGAGTTGCGGCGGTCGTTGTAGGGAGAACCTACGAGTTCATGCTTCACGCAGGAGTTGATGAGCACGAGTTTGTAGCCCTTCGGATTCCATGGGAAATATTGGAATTCGCCTGAACGGCAGTCGAGACGCATGAGGTTGCCCTTCTTGCCGAATACGGAAGCGAACTGGTCCATGATGCCGCAGTTCACACCGATGTACTTGTGTTCAGTTGCCTGACCCACTTTGGCAAGGGTCATCTTGTCTATCTTGTTGTCGCCGAAGAGGTCGTTGATGGCAAAAGCGTAGCAGCTTTCGAGGGCGGCAGATGAAGACATGCCAGCTCCGTTAGGAACGTCACCTGCAAAAGCGGTGTCGAAGCCTTGCACGGGAACGCCGAGAGCCATCATTTCGCGAACCACACCGAAGATGTAGCGGAAGTGGCTGGCCTTAGGACCCTTCTCATCGTCGATAGAGAACTCGTCATAGTCCTTCAAGTCGATGGAGTAAGCACGAATGGTGCGAGTGCCGTTAGGACGGATTTCGGCAATCATGCCTTGCTCTACAGCGCCGGGGAACACGAAGCCACCATTGTAGTCAGTGTGTTCGCCAATGAGGTTGATACGGCCAGGTGAAGCGTAAACTGAACCTGGCTCACCGCCAAGATGCTTGATGAAACGAGTTCTTACATCATCAATTTTCAATTTCATAATTTTTTAGGTTTTAATGGGTTAGAATTATTTTATTACTTTGAAAGCCCAATCTTTGAGCCGAAGTTGCAGAACCAGAATACATAGATGTAGTAAACGAACATCATCATGATGGCTACACCTACGCCGAGTGACGGGTTGTCAACCACGGTACCCATGAGGAGAGGAAGAGTAGCGCCACCGAGCACACCCATGTTGATGATACCCGATGCGCTCTTGGTGTGAGGACCAAGCTCCTGAAGACCGAGGTTGAAGATGAGTGGCCACATGACAGAGTGGAAAAGACCGGCAGCCAACATGGCATAAACGGCATACATGCCTGGAAGTACGAACGATATGCCCACGCAGATGGCACCCAGAATGAGGCATGCAGAAAGCAACGTGCGAGCCTTGAACTTAGCCAAGATGGCTGATCCAGCGAAACGGCCCACCATCATGCCGCCCCAGTAGAATGGGAGGTAGTCTGTGGCAGAACCAGGCAGAGTGGGGTCAGCCTTCCAGTAGGCGGGAAGCATGGATGGAATACCAATCTCCAAGCCCATGTACATGGCAATGGCGAGTGCGCCGAGCCATACGTGTGGATACTTGAACACAGAACTCTTATACTTTTTCGTGTCGGCAGTTGTGTCTTCTTCTTCTGCAGCCTTGTCCTTGTCGGGGTCTGGCAGTTTGATGAAGAAGAGAATGGCTGCGATGACGAGCGTGAAGATACCCAATCCGAGGAATGGACCAGGCACGTTCTCGGGCAGCTTGGGCTTGCCAGCGATGATGACGTAGGTGATGAACATAGGAGCAACGGTGGTTGCCACAGAGTTCAATGCCTGCGAGAGGGTCATGCGGAAGGCACCGCTTTCGGGAGCACCCAGCACCATCACGTAGGGATTTGCCACCAACTGCAGCATCACCACGCCGAGAGCAACGAGGCTCATGCAGCACAGGAAGATGGTGTACACGTTAGCTGTGCCAAGAGCGGCCGTCACGCCGAGGTAGTTTGCGATGAAACCGCAAGCCACCACGGTCAGACCGAGTACGAGTGTGGATTTGTAGCCAATCTTGTTCATCATCATGGCGAATGGGATAGAGAAGAAATAGGCGCCATAGAAGAAGGTGTTGACCAACTGTCCCTGAGTGTCTGAGAGTTTGAATGCTTCTTTGCAGAACTCAATCATTGAATTGTTCATGGTCGTGACGAATCCGATGAGGAAGCACACGATGAACACGATAATCAATGGAAATAGATAATTAGGTTTTTTTTGTGACATAGTGTTTATTTATAATATAATGTGTTAGTTAATTGCCAAAAGCAACAAGCCCTCGCCCACACGCAGAACGGTGGACGAGGGAATGTATGTGGTTTATTCTACGCCGAACTTGTAGATGGTCTTCTGGGTGTATTTCTCGCCTGGTTTGAGCACAACCGATGGGAAATATGGACGGTTGGGCGAATCGGGGAAGTGCTGGCACTCGAAGCAAATGGCTGAGCGGCGTGGGAAGGTGGCTCCGTTCTGGCCTGGATAGCCTGTTGCCCAGTTGTCTGAATACACTTGCACTCCTGGCTCTGTGGTGTATGTTTCGAGTACACGGCCCGACTTTGGCTCTGTCAGACGAACTGCGAAAGAGAGTTCACCAACTTCCTTCTTGTTCAACACGAAGCAATGGTCATATCCAGCGCCGTTCTTGATTTGCTGATCGTCGGCGTCGATGTCTTTGCCAACAGCCTTGGGAGTACGGAAGTCGAATGGAGTGCCTTCCACCTTCAGAATTTCACCCGTTGGAATGCTTGTGTCATCGATGGGAATGTAGAAGTCTGCATTCATCTCCATGATTTGGTCGTCGATAGCAGGCGTTGGGTTGGCAATGCCTTGCAGCGAGAAGAACGCATGGTGGGTGAGGTTGATGATGGTCTTCTTGTTTGTGGTAGCCAAGTACTCGATAATGAGTTCGTTCTCATCTGTCCAAGTGAACTCTACGGCAATCTTCACTTCTCCTGTGAAGCCTTCGTGTCCATAGGGGAGTTTGATGTCGAGCGTCAGGTTCTGTTCGCCTGTCTGATAGGCCTCCCACACCTGGGCATGAAGTCCTGTTGGACCGCCGTGGAGGGCATTGGGACCGTTGTTGATGGCGAGCTGATACTCTTTGCCGTTTAAGGTGAACTTGCCTTTGGCGATGCGGTTGCCGAAGCGTCCAATCAGCGTGGAGAGGTAGGGTTCGGGAGAGTTGATGACATCGTCGATGTTGTCGTGTCCCTGGATGACATTTGCCACCTTGCCGTCCTTGTCTGGTACCATAATGGCAACGATGGCGCCTCCATAGTTGGTGATTGATACTTCGTAACCGTCTTTGTTGACGAGGGTGTAAAGGTCGGTCTTCTTGCCCTTAATGACTTTCTGAAAGTCTTCGGCCTTGAGGCCGCTTAGTTTAGGCTGAATCGCACTCATAAAGATTGTATTTTAGGTTTGTTTTAGAATTCTCTTTGCAAATTAAACGAAAATATTTCAACTGAACGAACTTTCAACAAATATTTTTTCACTTTTTAGTTTTTTTGACACAAAATAGGGCTGGAAAGCAAGTCTGCCACCACAAAACTGCTCCCTCCCACATAAATGAAGTCGCTTTTTTCAGCATGGGCAAGTGCTGCTTGATAAGCCTCGCTCACGGTGGGGAAACTATCTCCCCAAAGACCGTAATCGGATGCCATACGCCTGATTTCATCGTGGGGCAGGGCGCGCTTTACGCTGGCCTGGCAGAAATAGTAGGTGGCATCTTTCGGCAACACGGACAGCACTCCGCTGATGTCCTTGTCATTCACCATGCCGAAGACGATGCGCATTGTTCCACTCACTTTCTTTAAAAGGGAAGCCTCTTGTGCCAACTGCTGCACAATCCAAGCAAAGCCTCCCTTGTTATGTCCTGTGTCGCATACCACTTTCGGATGCTCCTGCAAGGTTTGCCACCGTCCCATCAAACCTGTCATCTCGCACACCTTGGCAAACCCTTTCCTCACATGTTCCGTCGTGATGTCGAAGCCTCGTTCCTTCAACCTGTCCACTACGCATAGAATCGTGTTCGTGTTCTTCTGTTGGCAGAGTCCTCTAAGTTCACCTTCTATCTTTCCATAGTTCTTTGTTTGATAGCTAATTCCATTATTTGGGTTCAATCTAAACTCTATTACTTCTTTTTCTTCCTCTGCCCAGTAAATTGGAGCATTCATCTCTGTTGCTTTAGCCAAAAAGACTGGGCGAGTCTCGTCGGTTGTCTCGCCAATCACCACTGGCACTCCTTGCTTAATGATGCCTGCTTTCTCGCTGGCAATCTTTGCCAACGTATTGCCTAAAAGAGCCACATGGTCGAAGCTGATGTTCGTGATGGCACACACTTCGGGCGTGATGATGTTGGTGCAGTCGAGCCGTCCTCCTAACCCCACTTCCACTACGGCAACATCAACCTCTTGCTCTGCAAAATACTTGAACGCCATTGCTGTGGTCAGCTCGAAGAATGAAGGATGCAGCGGCTCGAAGAAATTGCGGTGTTTTTCCACGAAACGCACCACATACTCCTTGCTGGCCATCTTGCCGTTCACACGGATGCGCTCACGGAAATCCACCAGATGTGGCGAAGTGAACAGCCCCACCTTCAGTCCTGAAGCCTGTAAGATGGCAGCCAGCGTATGTGAGCAGGATCCTTTCCCGTTCGTCCCAGCCACGTGTACCGTCTTGAACTTTCTGTGTGGATGTCCGAAATGCTCATCCAACTGATAGGTGTTATAGAGTCCCTCCTTGTAGGCATCACCTCCTACTTGTTGGAACAGCGGTGCCGACGTAAACAGATATTCTGTAGTTTCTTCGTAAGTCATAACTCCTCTTCTATGAAATTTGTTACAAATCTACACAAAAACCACGAATTGTCAGTACCTTCCACGCGAAAAATTACAAAACGACAAAAAAACAACGGATTTCATAAATTAAACGATTTTGTTTTGAGCCATCTAAATGACTCATCATCTAATTTATGAAATCCGTTGTCTTATCTATGCTGTTAAAGCGTCGTTGTTCTTGTGAAGCTAATTAAGTTGTCCTTATCGGCTATAGCTTCTCTTTGTGATGTCAATCAATGATGTCGAAGCCCGTGTAGGGGACAAGTGCCTTAGGGATGCGGATGCCTTCGGGGGTCTGGTTGTCCTCGAGAATGGATGCCACGATGCGGGGCAGGGCAAGGGCGGATCCGTTCAGGGTGTGGCAGAGCTGCACCTTCTTGTCGGCATTGCGGTAGCGGCACTTGAGGCGGTTGGCCTGATAGGTGTCGAAGTTGGATACTGAGGATACTTCGAGCCAGCGGCCTTGGGCTTCGGAATAGACTTCGAAGTCGTAGCAGATGGCTGAGGTGAAGCTCTGGTCGCCTCCGCAAAGACGAAGGATGCGGTAGGGGAGTTCGAGTTTCTTCAGGAGGCCTTCCACGTGGTCGAGCATCTCTTGGTGGCTCTCTTTGGAGTGTTCGGGCTTGTCGATGCGCACAATCTCGATCTTGGAGAATTCGTGCAGACGGTTCAAGCCACGCACGTCCTTGCCGTAGGAGCCTGCCTCGCGACGGAAGCACTGGGTGTAGGCGCAGTTCTTGATGGGGAGGTCTTTCTCGTCGAGGATAACATCACGGTAGATGTTGGTGACGGGTACCTCGGCTGTTGGGATGAGGTAGAGGTCGTCCACTTCGCAATGGTACATCTGGCCTTCCTTGTCGGGGAGCTGTCCTGTGCCGTAGCCGGAAGCGGCATTCACTACCGTGGGAGGCATGATTTCGGTATATCCAGCCTTGTTGGCTTCGGCCAGGAAGAAGTTGATGAGGGCACGCTGGAGCTGTGCGCCCTTGCCGATATAGACGGGGAAGCCTGCACCTGTAATCTTCACACCGAGGTCGAAGTCGATGAGGTTGTATTTCTTGGCAAGTTCCCAATGGGGAAGCTTGGCGTTACCGTTCGATGGAATGGTGTCCCAATTGCCTACGGTGTCACCTGGCTTGCATTCGCGCAGGGAGGACTTGACCACCACGTTGTCTTCTGCACATGAGCCTTCGGGCACTTCGTCGTAGGGGATGTTGGGGATGGTGCAGAGATGGACTGTGAGTTCCTGCTCTGCATTTGCTTTCACGGTTTCGAGTTCGGCTGCGTTAGCTTTGAGCTTTGCCACTTCTACTTTGACGGCTTCGGCTTCGTCTTTCTTGCCTGCTTTCATGAGCTGGCCGATTTGTGCAGCGTATTTCTTGCTCTCAGCGAGGATGGCATCGAGCTTAGTTTGTGCTTCACGACGCTGTTTGTCGATGGCTATAGCCTTGTCAACAGCTTCTTTTGCACCTTGGAAGTGCTTTTTTTCGAGACCCTTGATGACTCTTTCGGTCTCTTCGGTGATTAACTTTAATGTTAACATGATATTCTAATTTTTAACCGCGAATTAAACGAATTGAACGAATTTTTTTTTGAGCCTCTTTGGCTCTGCTACATGAAGCATGAGTGTAAATTCGTTTAATTCGTTTAATTCGCGGTTTGAATAATTCTTTTATGTGAAAGTATTTGTTTTACTTGAGCAATCCCAGTTCCTTAAACGTGTCCACGAGGATGGCTACGCAGCGGTCAACCTGTTCTTTGGTGTGGGTTGCCATAAGTGCCACGCGGATGAGTGTGTCTTGTGGAGCACATGCTGGTGGAACGACGGAGTTGACGAACACACCCTTGTCGAAGGCCATCTTGGTGACCTGGAAAGTCTTGAAGGCATCGCGCACATAGAGTGGAATGATGGGGCTTTCAGTATCGCCTATTTCAAATCCAGCCTCTTTGAACTGGTTGAGGGCATAGGTTGTGATTTTCCATAGGTTCTCCTGACGCTCGGGCTCGGCCTGCAGGATGTGGAGTGCCTCAAGTGCGGCCGCTGTAGCAGCAGGAGTGTTGGAAGCTGAGAAGATGTAGGTGCGGCTGTTGTGACGGAGCCAGTTGATAGTATCGCTGTCGGAGGCAATGAAACCACCGATGGATGCGAGTGATTTGGAGAATGTACCCATGATGAGGTCCACATCTTCCGTCACTCCGAAATGGTTGCACACACCGCGTCCCTGTTTGCCAAAGACTCCGAGGCCGTGTGCCTCATCTACCATGACGGTGGCGTTGTACTTCTTCTTCAGCTCGATGATTTCGGGGAGCTTGGCAAGATCACCTTCCATGGAGAAGAGACCATCGATGACGATGAGTTTGAGAGAGTCGGGGTTGCATCGCATGAGCTGGTGCTCAAGGTCTTCCATGTCGTTGTGCTTGTAATGGAAGAACTGCGAGAAGGAGAGTCGGCGTCCATCGACGATGGATGCGTGGTCGCGGTCATCGCCAATGATGTAGTCGTTGCGTCCTGTTAAGCAGGAAACGACACCAGAATTAACTGTAAAACCTGTTGAATAGACGAGTGCCTCGTCTTTTCCGACAAATTCAGCCAATTCCTTTTCCAGCTGAATGTGGAGGTCGAGTGTGCCGTTCAGGAAACGAGAACCAGCACATCCTGTGCCGTATTTCTCGATGGCTTTGATGGCTGCCTGGCAGATTCTTTTGTCGTAGGTGAGTCCCATGTACGAGTTAGAACCAAACATGAGCACTCTTTTACCGCTCATCATCACCTCTGTGTCCTGATGGCTGTCAATTTCTCTGAAATAAGGATAGACACCCGCATTAATGTATTTCTGCGGCTCTCTATACTTACGCATTCTTTCTTGTAATAAACCCATAGTTACATTGTGTGTTCCAGCACCATTTCGGCCATCCTCTTATCAGTAGAAGTCATCGATATATCACTTGGGTCATGCTGGAATAGACACGCTATTTGTGAATATATTTTTCTTTTTTCTTTGTGATTTTATACAAAAACGATGCAAAGGTAGTAAAAAAAGAACTTTTGACCGCCAACTTTTCTGAAAAAAAACAAATATTCGTAAAAAACATGATGGCAATGAGGGTATTTGTGATAAAAAATCGTACTTTTGCAGTACTTTTATGCAGTAAGTCACATGCTGTAAGCCATGGATAAAATACACATTATATATAATATTGAAAGTAAACCATGGGAGGACGTTGAGGACAGAGTCATGTGGACGGTTGCATCATCTTTGGGAGAGAAGAAACATTATGCCGAAAAAAAAGAAGATACTTTTTATCGTTAATCCCATCTCGGGTACATCAGGCAAGACTTTTGTCGTTAAGCTGGTCGAGGACTATCTCGACAAGACACTCTATGAGTATGCTGTGGCCAAGACGGAACATGTGGGGCATGCCACCGAACTGGCACAAGAAGCAGCAAAGGGTGGGGCGGATGTGGTGTGCGCCATCGGGGGCGACGGTACGGTGAATGAGGTGGCCAGCGGATTGGTTCATACACAGACTGCCTTGGCGATTGTTCCCTCTGGGTCAGGCAATGGCTTGGCCCGTCATCTGCGCATTCCGACAGACCCTCTGAGTGCCATCAAAATCATCAATCGGGGACGTACTCAATGTATGGACTATGGTATTGTGAACAGCCGTCCTTTCTTCTGTACCTGCGGCGTAGGCTTCGATGCTTTCATCTCGCAGCGGTTTGCTCAGTCGGGCAGGCGAGGCCCTGTCTCCTATCTGGAGAATGTGCTGAACAGCAGCTTGAACTATCACCCTGAGACATACGACATCGACATCATCAACGACAAGGAGGGACAGGAAGTGCATGAGGTTCACAAAGCCTTCCTCATCTCTTGTGCCAATGCTTCGCAGTATGGCAATAATGCCTACATCGCCCCATCGGCATCGGTTAGGGACGGCATCATGGATGTCACTCTCATCGAGCCTTTCACTGCTATCGAGGCTCCGCAGATTGCCATTCAGCTGTTCAATGGCACTATCGACCAGAACTCGCGCATCAAAACATTCCAATGCAAGCGAGCCATCATCCGGCGTTCCAAACCAGGAGTGGTCCACTTCGATGGCGACCCCATGCAGACGAGTGAGATTGTGAATGTGGAGATTGTGCATAATGGTCTCCTTTGTGTGTCACCTGCCGAAGAGGGAGTGCCAGCCGTGGAGGTGAGAGTGCAGGATTTCATTACCGAACATTTCCGGAATATGTACTTCAAAACAGAGGAACTTATCCAACAAAACATACGCAAAGGTCAGCGCATTACACAGCTGAATAAAGACTTTATTCGGAAACTTTCAGGTAAATAAATAGGTTTTTTATTAAAAAAAATGCAAAAATTTTGTTGATTTGTCGAAAACATCCTATATTTGCAAAAAGAGCAAAAGAGCAACGGTCTGGTGACAGGCAGTTGTTCTCCGTTCATGAAAGCATTTAAACTTATTAATAACCTTAAATAATTAACAAAACAAAAAGAAAAGTTATGGCTCAAAAAAGAGTTTACACCTTCGGTAATGGACAGGCTGAAGGTAATGCGCAGATGCGCGAGGCACTTGGCGGCAAGGGCGCAAACCTTGCAGAAATGAACCTCATTGGCGTACCAGTTCCTCCAGGCTTCACCATCACTACAGATTGCTGTAATGAGTATTATGAGGTGGGCGAGGAGAAAATCAAGGAACTCCTTCAGAACGAAGTGAACGCTGCTGTGGCTCATGTGGAGAACCTCATGAACTGCAAGTTTGGTGACGTCAACAATCCTCTGCTCGTATCAGTGCGTTCAGGTGCACGTGCATCTATGCCTGGTATGATGGACACCATCCTCAACCTCGGTTTGAACGACGAAGTGGCTGAGGGCATGGCCAAGAAGACCAACAATCCACACTTCGTTTACGACTCTTACCGCCGTTTCGTACAGATGTACGGTGACGTGGTGATGGGCCTGAAGCCAGTGAACAAGGAAGACATCGACCCATTCGAGGAAATCATCGAGAAGGTGAAGGAAGAGCAGGGCGTGACCCTCGACAAAGACCTTTCTGTAGATTCTCTCAAGAAGTTGGTTGAGCTCTTCAAGAAGGCTATCAAGGAGCGCACCGGTCAGGACTTCCCAACCGATCCAATCGTTCAGCTTTGGGGTGCTATCTGCGCTGTGTTCCGCAGCTGGATGAACGAGCGTGCTATTCTCTATCGTAAGATGGAAGGCATTCCAGACGAGTGGGGTACTGCAGTGTCTGTGATGGCCATGGTGTTCGGTAACATGGGTGACACCTCTGCCACAGGCGTTTGCTTCTCTCGCGACGCTGGTAACGGTGAGAACCTCTTCAACGGTGAGTACCTCATCAACGCACAGGGTGAGGACGTGGTGGCAGGTATCCGCACTCCACAGCAGATCACTAAGATTGGTTCACAGCGTTGGGCTGAGCGTGCAGGCATCTCTGAGGAGGAGCGCGTAGCCAAGTATCCTTCTATGGAAGAGGCTATGCCAGCTCTCTATGCTGAACTGAACGACATTCAGGACAAGCTGGAGAAGCACTACAAGGACATGCAGGATATGGAGTTCACCGTACAGGAAGGCAAGCTCTGGTTCCTCCAGACTCGTAACGGTAAGCGCACTGGTACCGCTATGGTGAAGATTGCGATGGATCTCGTTCGCGAGGGTCTCATCGACGAGAAGACTGCCATCCTCCGTTGTGAGCCTCAGAAGCTCGACGAGTTGCTCCACCCAGTATTTGACAAGGACGCTCTGAAGAAGGCTAAGGTCATCACTCAGGGTCTGCCAGCATCTCCAGGTGCAGCTTGCGGTCAGATTGTGTTCCACGCTGACGATGCTCAGGAATGGCACGCTAACGGTCACAAGGTGATTATGGTTCGTATCGAGACTTCTCCTGAAGACCTCGCAGGTATGGCTTCTGCAGAAGGTATCCTCACGGCTCGTGGCGGTATGACTTCTCACGCAGCTGTGGTTGCTCGTGGTATGGGTAAGTGCTGCGTTTCTGGTGCAGGTGCCATCAATGTTGACTACAAGACCAAGACTGTTGAAATCGAAGGCGTTACCTACAAGGAAGGCGACTTCATCTCTTTGAACGGCTCTACAGGTCAGGTTTATGCAGGCGAAATCAAGACAAAGGCTGCCGAACTCTCTGGCGATTTTAAGGCTCTTATGGACCTCTGCGACAAATACACCAAGTTGCAGGTTCGCACCAACGCCGACACGCCACACGACGCCGAGGTGGCTCGTGCATTCGGTGCCAAGGGTATCGGTTTGACTCGTACAGAGCACATGTTCTTCGACGACCAGAAGATTATCGCCATGCGCGAGATGATTCTTTCCGACACAGTTGAAGGTCGTGAAAAAGCCCTTGCCAAGTTGCTCCCATATCAGAAGGCCGACTTCTACGGAATCCTCAAGGCTATGGACGGTCTCCACGTGAACATCCGTCTGCTTGACCCACCATTGCACGAGTTCGTTCCACATGACCTGAAGGGTCAGGAAGTGATGGCTAAGGAAATGGGCGTAGATGTGAAGGTTATCCAGCAGCGTGTAGCTTCTCTCGCTGAGAACAATCCAATGCTTGGTCACCGTGGTTGCCGTCTCGGTATCACATTCCCTGAAATCACAGCCATGCAGACACGCGCCATCCTCGGTGCTGCTTGCCAACTGAAGAAGGAAGGTTTCGATCCTCATCCAGAAATCATGGTTCCGCTCATTGGCATCCTCTATGAGTTGAAGCAGCAGAAGGAAGTGATTCAGGCTACAGCAAAGGAAGTCTTTGCAGAAGAAGGCATCGAAATCCCATTCGAAATCGGAACAATGATTGAGGTTCCTCGTGCAGCCCTTACGGCAGACCGCATTGCAACAGAGGCTGAATACTTCTCATTCGGTACGAACGACCTCACTCAGATGACCTTCGGATATTCTCGTGACGACATCGCTTCATTCCTCCCAGTATATCTGGAGAAGAAGATTCTGAAGGTTGACCCATTCCAGGTGCTCGACCAGAAGGGCGTTGGCCAACTCATCAAGATGGCAGTAGAGAAGGGTCGTGCCGTTCGTCCAGGCATGCGCACTGGTATCTGCGGTGAACATGGTGGTGAACCATCATCCGTGAAGTTCTGCGCCAAGATTGGCATGAACTACGCATCTTGTTCTCCATTCCGTGTGCCAATCGCACGTTTAGCCGCCGCGCAGGGTGCTCTGGAGGACTAAAAATTTTACAAAATATCAATAATCTAAAAATGCAAGTACTTGATTAGTAAGTACTTGCATTTTTTTACTCCTCTAAAATAACGTGTTTTTGTGTAAAGACTTCTTGAAATTATAAATCGTTGATATATAATTAGTTGCAATTTTGAAAAATGCCATTCTGTGTGCCAATTGGTTGTTTGTATCAAATTTGTTTACCAAAATTTTGGCGTGTTTACCAAAAATTTGAGTGCGGTTATTGCGGCTGATTTTTTGTACTTTATATGCATAATGTACATACCATTAAGATCTCGTATGCGCCGTCAAGGATTACAATGGCAAGCCATTTAATCTGCCTGACTATGTTGATCCTACTACGGGCTTCATATCCAGCAAGTCCAAAAACGGCAAGGAACTGCGTGCCCTTGAGCTTCCTGGACTGTGGAATGGCGCTATGTCTGACTGGTCAACAGTATTTGTTGAGGTGCCATTGGGAACGTTCAATCCTGTTAAGACAGTTAACGACTTGCTCAGAGAGCAGCATCAGTAAAAGAATAAAGACTAATGTCCCACCTCCCTCCTTTAGGAGTGCTGGGGTGGGGCTATATCAAGGAAGATTGGCAGAGTGACCGAATGCGCTGGACTCGAAATCCGGTATACCCATTACGGGTATCGGGGGTTTGAATCCCTCATCTTCCGCTTAAACAGAAAGCATGTCCAAACCGGACATGCTTTCTGTTTTTATTTTAGTCGTATAAATGGAAAATGCGTTCCATGGGGCGCCATTTCTCATCGCTGCGGGCGGTCGCATCGCAGCCCTGAAACTTTGAGACGAAGGCTTCCCATTCGGTCTGACGGGGTAGGGTGGCGAGGCGTTGCATTGCTTCCTGCCAGTTGAAATCAATAGGGGTGTCAACAATCATAGTAAGGTGATTGCCAAAAAGGTAGAGTTCCATTTCAAGGATGCCGACTTCACGAATTCCGTCGCGTATCTCCTTCCAATGATACTCTTCCGAATGCCACTTCTTGTACATGGAAATCATTTCGGGGTCGTCGATGATTTCCAAATACTGCACGTAGCGTTTTGTCTTTCCGTCAGAAAGTTTCTGTATGTATCCTTCCATTTAGAGTTAAGAGTGAAGAGTTAAGAGTTAAAGTCAACGAGGATGCGGAAGACCTTGCCGGGGTTCTGACTCCACCAACGCATAGTGTCGAGTGCTTCTTCTGGTTTTATGACCTTGGTGATAAAATTGTCAGTAGGACAGGTACCGCGCTCCAGATAGTGTATGACTGCCCGGAAGTCTGAAGGCTGGGCATTGCGGGAACCGCGAATGTCGAGTTCCTTCTGTACGAAATACTTTGTCTGGAACGATACCTCAGCCTTAGCATAGCCAATACAAACCACACGTCCAGTGAAGGCTACCTCATCGACAGCCATCTGATAAGTCGGCGTGCTACCCACAGCCTCAATGACAACATCAGGACCGAAGCCGCTTGTCATCTCAAGGAGTCTCTGATGAACATCTTCAGTCTTGGTGTTGATGGTATATGAAGCTCCCATCTTTTTAGCGAGTTCCAACTTGTTGTCATCAATATCAGCTGCAACGACAGTGGCACCACGCATAGCAGAGCGTACAACTGCCCCCATACCAACCATTCCGCATCCGATAACTAATACTACATCGATGTCAGTAACCTGTGCGCGGCTGACAGCATGGAAACCTACACTCATAGGTTCTACCAATGCACATACTTTTGGTGTAAGCAGGCCTGCTGGTATTACTTTCTCCCAAGGAAGAACGATATACTCCTTCATGGCACCATTGCGCTGTACACCTAATGTCTCATTATGCTGACAGGCATTTACACGTTGATTGCGACATGAGGCGCACTTGCCGCAGTTGGTATAAGGATTGCAGGTGACAACCATTCCGGGCTTCAGTCCCTCAGGAACACCTTCACCTACAGCCTCGATGGTTGCTCCCACCTCGTGACCGGGGATTACAGGGTTCAGTGCCATCGTATTACGCCCCATGAAGGTATTGATGTCACTTCCGCAGAAGCCTACATAATGCAACTTCAGTAATATCTCACCCTGACCCGAGGTCTGGGGCTTTTCCATCTCAATAATGTTCAGCTCTTGCTGATGTGTAATCTGTATTGCTTTCATCTTTATTTAATTGATAATTGACAATTGACAATTGACAATTTCTTTAACCATTAACCTTTAACCTTTAACCATTAACCTTTTATATCTATATCCATAATAGGCACAGACGGCGAAACATATCAGTGGCACGATATAGGCAACCTGATAGAATGTTTCGTTACGATGCATGATATATGCTGTAAACTGTGGTACGCAGGCATTACCTACGATAGCCATCACGAGGAAGGCAGAACCCGACTTTGTCTGGTCGCCAAGATCGTTGAGTGCCAAAGAGAACTGCGTGGGGTATATGATGCTCATGAAGAAAGAAACGGCCAGCATGGCATAGATGCCTACATAGCCTCCAAAACCGATGATGACTATGCAGAGTATCACATTTGCCAAAGCATAGAATGTCAGCATCTTCGTAGGTTCGACCCTTGCCATAATCATCGTACCAACCCAACGGCCAACAAGGAAGGCCAGCATGTAGAGGCCAAAGAATGTCGTAGCAGTATCTTCGTCGATGCCTGCATAGGTGCAGCAATAGACAAGGAAAAGACTGTTGATAGCAGTCTGTCCGCCATTATAGAAGAACTGTGCTATAACGCCCCAGCGAAGATGCGGACGCTTGAGTGTTGAGAAATCAATCAGTTTTTCTTTTACTTCATCGTTTTCTTCATCGCCGACCTTTGGCAATTTGACAACTATCAGCAAAACGGCTACAGCAATGAGTACAAGAGCCAGAATGAGATATGGCAGTTTCATGGAGTCAGTCTCCATCTGTATGTATCCCTCCCATCCGCCAGGATAGTCAACGGGGATGGTGTCGCGGGTGTAATTTTGTCCGCTTAGCACCAGTTTGCTCAGGAACATGGCAGAAATGAAAGCACCCAGTCCGTTGAATGACTGTGCAAGATTCAGACGGCGCGGTGCAGTCTCTGCATCACCCAAAACGGTGACGTATGGATTTGCTGCTGTCTCGAGGAAGCACATACCTGTTGCTATGATGAAGAAAATACAGAGATAGACACCATAGCTTTTCATTTGAGCAGCAGGGAAGAAAAGCAAACCACCGCAGGCAGCGATGAAAAGTCCGGTAATGATACCCACCCGGTAGCTGAACCGCCTCATGAAGATGGCGATGGGGATGGGGCAGATGAAGTAGGCAAGCCAGTAGGCACTCTCTGTAAACGAAGCCTCAAAGGTGTTCAGCTCACACGTCTTCATCAACTGACGAATCATCGTTGGCAGCAGGTTGCTGCTGATGGCCCAAAGGAAAAACAGGCAAAAGATTAGCCCAAGGGCAAGTTTGTTCTTTTTCATTCTGACATATTTTTAATATAAGAAAGTTCCGGCAGATTTTCAAAACCGTAGAAACGCTTGGCATTCTCGCCGAGGAACATCTTCTTTTCAGTATCAGTAAACTCATTGGACTTCACAACGAAGTCGTATGACATACGGTAAGTAATGGCCGTAATAGTACGAGGATAGTCAGAACCCCACATCAGGCGGTCCATGCCCACCCATTCAGCTGCCTCACGAATGCGGCGTATAGCGGTAGGATAGGGGTAAAACTCCGGATTGTAGAGCCAAGTGATGCCACCAGACTCTATCATGACGTTATCACCCTGACGGGCAAGCAGCACCTGACTGCGGAACGATGATGTCGTAGGCATGCCAAAGTGACCTATGGCCACTTTCAATCGGGGACACTCCTGAATAACTTCGGCCATCTGTGCTACCTGAGCCTCATCATCAGCCAGGCACATGGAGAGCACCATGCCTTTTTCTTCCATCAGTTTGAAGACAGGCATCAGCGTCTGCAGTGGCTCGTGCATACGATGACCAGGGAAGGCGATACCCTTCAGGCCGGCATCGGCAACAGCCTGTGCCTCATCCTTGTTCCATGCCATGCCCATACAGAAAAAGCGCTCAGGATATTGCTTTTGTACCTGTGTTAGGTATTCATTCTGGCATCCGTCAATCACTTCCTGAACGACAACGGCAGCACCTACTTGGGCATAGTTCATGTTTGAGAGAAAAACCTCTGCTGTGTTCTGACTGTCAATCATGAACGGAGGCAGCATCTGCACTTCTTCGTCCATGAAGATACTGCGTCCGTTTTTCAAGGACAATATCCGCTTGCCATCGACTACCGTATCCTGACGGAGCCACAAATGTGAATGAGCATCTATTATGACCATTGCTGAGATTACTTGTTGATTCTGAGTACTGGTGCAATCTGGTTGACTGGTTTAGGCAGAGTTACTTCGAGACCTTCTGCAGTCTGGTTCGCCTTCAGTTTGCCATAGCCCAGAAGATATACCGATGATATCTTCTTCTTGAAATCCTGATTGCCCTTAGCCAATGACTTCACGACGAGGCGACCATCTTCTGGCCATCCCATAGCGGTGACATAGAGATACTTTGGCGTCTGATTGAAACGTATGTCGCGATAGTCCATGCCGTTGTACATACCTTCATTGAAGCCCTGGGCATTAATCTTGATATCCTTATCAGCTACCGGGCCCTCGCCAAACTTAACCCAAGGGCGTGTGCCAAAGATACTCTCACCATTAGGTGTCATCCATGCTTCCAGTTCGTCGAGGAAACGGGCAGCCTTATCATCATAGGTGCCATCAGCACGCAGTGGGATGTTCAGCAGCAGGTTACCATTCTTAGAAACGATATCTACAAGTTGCTTCACCATGTTGGTTGCAGATCTGTAGCCACGGTTATAGGTGCCAGTGTTATAGTGCCAGTCGCCAATACAATTACAGGTTTGCCAAGGCTGGTCTATCATCTGGTTAGGTGCACCACGCTCCACATCCCAAGTCAAGGCCTTTTTCTGGTCTTCGTTCAGGATTTTTCCGAACACTACACCACGCGGATTCTTGTTATACAGGTGGGTGGCAATCTTCAGGCCGCAGTCACTCAAAGGATAGAATGGCAGCACTGTGACATCAAAGTATATGAGGTCGGGATTGTAACGGTTGATTGCATCGAGTGTGCGGTCATAGAAATTAGTTACAAATTCCTGTGATGGAGGACAAGCACCGTGACTCCAGTCCCACTGACCATGAATGGCACCATTGTCCCATGAGCCCTTACTCATTGGGTGGTCCTGCTGATAGAGCTTCTGAGGATCCAGTCCTTCCCACCATTTGCCTTTGCCGTCTTCTTTTTTCAAGTTGCCATCATAGTAGATGCCAGCCTTGTCGCCTTCGAGGTCATAGCGCTGCGATGGCTCAAACCATGTCCAGGCATGATCAGCATGGAAAGAGATACCCAATGGCAGACCCACTTTCTTGGCTGCCTCAGCCCATTCTGCAAGGATGTCACGCTTCGGACCGATGTTCATGGAGTTCCACTCCTGGTACTTTGAATCCCAGAGGTCATAGTTGTCGTGGTGGTTGCCCAGAACAAAGAAATACTGTGCACCACAACGCTTGTAACGCTCCACCAGTTTCTCAGGGTCCCACTTCTCAGCCTTGAAGAGAGGCAGCACGTCCTTGTATCCAAACTCTGAAGGATGTCCGTAATGCTCACGATGGAAGTTGGCCTTGCTGTGACCTTCCATATACAGTTCTCGGGCCATCCAGTCACCGGATCCTTCTACGCACTGAGCACCCCAGTGTGCCCAAATGCCAAACTTAGCATTGCGGAACCATTCTGGCGTTTGGTGTGTCTCAAGCGACTGCCATGTAGGTTCGTATTTTCCAGTCTGCATCTTCTCATGCTCTTCGCTGACGGGAATTCTGTACTCCTGTGCTCCAATAGTCAATACAGAGAGCAGCAGGCTTGAAATCAAGAATGATTTTTTCATATTTTGTTTACAGTTTCTTGCGCTCCGTAGGTGCTCAGGCGAGCAAGCTCGGAGTCCAGTTTACAGTTTATGAATTATGAATTTGCCCATGTGACACGCTGCTGGTCACCGATGATGTCCTTCACTTCTTTTACCAGATCCCAGTCAGGTTCTTCGTTAGCCCACTGGATATTGCGACGCACATTATCAGGATTAGCAGATGAGAACAATGTAGAGGCAATACGTGGATTGCTTACAGAATACTGTACTGCCAACTTCTCAATTGGATATCCTTTGGCTTTGCAATGCTCGGCAGCCTTCTGACATGCCTCCACCAAAGCCTTGGGGGCAGGATGCCATGCAGGTACACCTCGCTGAGAAAGCAGTCCCATGCTAAGCGGCGAAGCGTTTACGATACCTACGCCATGCTGCTCAAAGAAGTCGAGATAGTCTGTTATAGCATCATCGTTGAGCGTATAGTGACAGAAGTTCAGAATGCTCTCCACACCCTCACATCTCTCTACGACCCATTTCAGGTTTTCCAGTTGCAGGTCGGTGATACCTACGTGTCCTACTACGCCTTTGTCGCGCAGTTCGAACAGAGCAGGCAACGTCTCATCGACAACTTTCTGGAGACCACCTGGAAGGGCTGCCTGAAATTCGATGTCGTGGACATTGATTAGGTCGATAAAGTCTATGCCTAGACGTTCCATACTCTCATAGACACTGTCTGTGACACGACGGGCAGAGTAGTCCCAAGTGTTCACTCCATCCTTACCATAGCGTCCCACCTTAGTGCTGAGGAAGTATTTTTCGCGAGGAATGTTGCGCAGGGCCTTGCCCAGTACCGTCTCGGCCTTGTAGTGGCCATAGTATGGACTGACATCGATAAAGTTTATACCACCTTCGATGGCTGTCTCAACAGCTGCGAAACTTTCCTTTTCATTGGTCTCACGAAAGACGCTACCTAAGGAAGAAGCACCAAAACTGAGACTGGAAATCTTCATCCCCGTATGACCTAATTCTGTATATCTCATTGATGTAAGGGTTTTATATAATAAATAACGGAATATATTGCCTTATTGTTGTATCACCTTACGACTGGTACCATCCTTTACCTCAATATATATTCCGCTGGAAGGGGCAGAAAGCAGACGCATGCCTGAAAGAGTGTAGTATGCGGGAGCTGACGTGCTTACAGTATAAGGTCTGTTGTCAATGGCTGTAGGATCTTCGTAGGCGCCAAGATACTCGAGAGCGAAATGGTCGAACTTGCAGTCGTTGCTCTGATAGTTCTTAAGACGTACACCAAATTCAAGACTGCCGTCAGTGATGTCGAGAGTGATGTTGGCCTTGTTGTTGGTGAGCTTTGTCATGTCAGCCTCCTGGTCGTTGGCAAAAAGCCATGCACCCTGATGAATGGTAGAAGAGGCGGTGGTGACGCTGAGACGATACTTGCCTGCGGGAAGACCCAGGATCTGCTGACTTATGCTGCGGTTGGTAAGATTGCCTGAACCCTGCCATTTGTTGAAATAGCTGTCTCCGACCTTGCTGGGAAGATAGTTGGCATACTCCACCTCGAAGGCATCATCCTGAGAGAGTGTCCATCCGACTGGCTGCTTTGCATGGAAATTGTTATAGCGTGTGCCGTCAGCATTAGTGATAACATAAGAGATGTCTATGGGATTTTCCTCAGATGCCTTGTTGATAGCCTCTGCAGCAGCAACATAATTACCGCGCAGGATAGCATAGAAATCGTAGTGACCTACACGCTCGCCCGTTGTATTGCCTGCAATCTCGTCAGTCTCGTCCCAATGTCCAATATAATCACCGCCAATTTTGTTTTTCAGCGTCCAATAACCCTCTGGCGCATAGGCAGGAGAAACATAAGCACGGTCAGTCCAACCCTCGCCATTGTTCTCGGTACGATAGTTCCAAGCACGTCCGTCATTTGAATGCAGGCAGTTGTCAGGGTCGCCTACGCCAGTGATTACCAGCCATTTAAGATTTTCTTCTTTTGCTCCAGAATAGTTGGAGTTGTCAAAACCGTCCATTGTCCAAAGAGCATCCTTGCTGCCTTCGGGATAGACGTCAGCCTGATACCACATAGTCTTGTTGGAAGCACCCTGATTGTTGCCGGCACCCAGTACCAGACCATTATCGGTGTCGTGATCGTAGAAGGCAAAGAAATACTGGCTTACATCAGCGGGAAGCTCTGAGATTTTCTGCCATCCTTTCTCCTCAGAGTGGCGGTCAGCAACTTCCTTTGGAGTATAGAGAGCTACGCGCTCGGCGCGGAATTCCTGAGTGCCAGAACCGTTAAGAAGATTGGCCTGGAAGCCGATATACACCTCAGTCTCTTCGTCGAGCTGGAAATTGAGGCCCAGAAGCTTCATGTCGCCTGTGCAGTTGTTGATGCCATAGTAGGCAATAGACTGAGAGGGAATGTCGGCTGTGTTACAGAGTTCCTTGCTGACGAACATATAAGCCTGAGCATTTATGTTGTAAGTGGTGTTATAAGCAGCACCAAAGAAATACTTTCCTGCAGGGAGAGTGACCTTGCGGTATATGCGGGCATTGCTCAGATTGCCGCTAGTATTGCTTCCAGCATCGTTCCATACGCCAAGCATAAGAGCGTCATTACCACTATATTTGTCCAGTCCCTGTTTTGTTCCGTCTCCACCATTGGGGATATTAAAATTTTCGACCTCCCAATTCTGGGGCTTACCGAAACGGTTGTTGCCTCCTGCTGCACGTGTGAAAGCTGAAGCCTCCACAAGATATTTTGTAGTCAGATTATCCTCAACAACACCTCCGAAGGCACCACCACGGTTTTTTCCTTCGTTAATGCATGCGTTATATGCTGCAGCCAAAGTCTCGCGAGCTGCATTGATTTCTTCGTCAGAAGCAGTAGCTTCTACTGTCTTTGCTGCTTCGATAGTAGCGCTGAGAGTCTCAATCTTTGCTGTGTTTATCTTACCGGTGTTATAAGGATGAGCCTGTGGAGCCAGAGCCTCCACAACACTCTCCATCTCAGTAATCATTGACTGAAACACCTCATAGCTGGTGCGGTCGTCCTTCTTGAAGGTAACACAGAAGACAGGAGCTATGGCATTAGGCTTTGTGGAAGGTACCTGTATGGTAAGCCCCTCGATGTTTTGTACGAACGGTACACTACCGTAGCCAAGAAGCTCTACCTTATCGACCTCACCGCTATATGATTTCTCTGCGATAGAGAAAGCCTTGAATGTAAAGTCACCTGCAGCAGGCCAGCGCATGATGGTAGCATAGACGCTGTCGTTACGCTCTACATAGCGTACATCCTGCGAAGAGTAATTCTGTCCCTCATTGAAGCCCTGGGCATTCATTGGGTTTACGGCTTCTGCCAAAGGTCCTTCACCGAAGGTCTTCCACATACGCGTACCATATATACTTTTACTATTGATATCCATCCAAGCCTTGATGCCTGCTAGCACGTTACGCTCTTTCTGGTCGATGGTGCCGTTGCCGCGAATAGGAACTGAAAGCAGCAGGTTACCATTCTTGGAAACGATATCCACGAGCATGGAAATAACCAGCTCAGCACTCTTATAGTTAGTGTTGTTGATATTATAGTGCCAGTCGCCGATACATGTACAGGTCTGCCAGTATTTAGCCTGCGGACGATCAGGAATTCCGCGCTCTACATCCCAGAGAAGAGCCTCCTTCTGGGAGTCGTCAAGAATCTTACCCATTGTCACTACCTGCTGCTGACCGTCGTGCTGTTCTGCGCTAGTGTTGTAGAAATGCTGTAGGATATTCAGGCCGATAGTCTCATCGCAACCATAGAAAGGCAGTACTGTGTCATCGAAATACAGCATGTCGGGCTGATAGTCGTTGATACATTGCAGCACGCGGTTCTGGAACTTCTTTTTATAAGCCTCAGAAGGCAGTGATGCACCGTTGCCCCAAGCCCACTGGCTGTGTATCGTTCCACTGTTGTCCCAACCTGTGCTGTGTGCATGGTTCTGGGCGTACAGCTCCTGTGGATCGTAGCCTTCCCACCATTTACCTACGCCGTCAGCCTTGGTAAGGTTGCCGTCGAAAGCCTGTGATGGCTCCAGCCATGTCCATGCGTGACTGGCGTGCATAGAAACACCGAAGGGCAGACCCTGCTCCTGACAGGCTTCGCTCCATCCCTTCACGATATCCTTCTTCGGACCGAGATTGACAGAGTTCCACTCCTGATAGGGAGAATCCCACAGGTCGAAATTGTCGTGGTGGTTACCAAGAGTCATGAAATAGCGTGCTCCAACACTTTTATACAATTCCACAAGCTCTTTTGGATTCCACTCTGTAGCTGTCCAGTCGCGGCAAAGCTCTTTCAGACCATATTCAGCAGGATTGCCGAAATGGCTCACGTGCCAGTTGTACTGCCCTGTACCTGGATAATACATGAAACGTGCGTACCAGTCGCCGTCTTCGGCCTGACACTGTGGGCCCCAATGTGCCCAGATGCCAAACTTCGCATCCTTGAACCATTCCGGACACTCCCATCCGCTGAGCGATTGCCAGTCGTTGGAGAATACTCCAGACTTAACCTCTACATCCCCCTGCTGTGCATAGGTGAGAATCGTTGCTAAGAACAGCAACATTGTCATCATTGTTTTTTTCATCATCGGTTTTAATTAAGTGTTATAGTTTTAATTCTAGTGTTTTGAAATTCTGGGAGCAAAATTATTGGTTTTGCTCCAAATATCAATAAAAATACAGGAAGAATATCGATATTGTACTGTCAAAAAGCATTTTTCTACCACTTTTATGCCGATATTTTAAGAAAAATCACTATTTTTGTGCCGTAATCATTAAAACAGATGAAAAACTACACCATAAATGACCTGCATTTGCTGATGCTTCATGCCGGATATGCCGTACATAATGGCGACTGGAACTGGCAGAATGTGAAGAGCCCCTTTGCGCGAATATATTATGTGTCAGAGGGGACGGCGCAGATTATCATGCCAGACGGAATACACCAGCTTACTCCCAACCATCTCTATCTCATTCCACCTAACACATTGCACACCGATATATGTACAGGACACTTCGTACATTATTATGTGCATATATATGAAGATCCGAGCTACGATACGAATGTCTTTGATGAGGCTGACTTTCCGTTTGAGCTGGATGCCTTGCCCGAGGATGAGCGCCTGATGCAGCGTCTGATAGACCTGAACCCGCAGATGCGGTTGCCACAGTCCAATCCACGCTCATACGACAATCAGCCGTCAATCTTCTCTAATATACAGGTCAACCTGAGCCGCTCTTTTCCTGACCGTCTGGAGTCACGCGGCATCACATACACCTTTGAGGCACGCTTCATAAGGGAGGCTCGCCCAAAGGAGCATGCTACCGACGACCGCATAAGAAAGACACTGAAATACATTCGCCATCATATAGGTGAGCCTATTGATGTCGGTACACTCAGTTCTATGGTATATCTTACCAAAGACCATTACATCCGTCTGTTCCGAAAACAGACGGGCTTTACTCCCAATGTGTATATTACCAATAAGAAAATGGAACGGGCCGAACTGCTGCTGCTTTCCACTGAGATACCGATAAAGCAGATAGCCCATGACTTGGGCTATGATGACCTGTCGTATTTTATCCGCCTGTTTAAGAAATATGCCAACACAACTCCCCAGCATTATCGCAGTACAACAAACTGACCAAAAGAACTTTGCTACTGCCCGTAGTAAATATCACTGTGCATTCACAATGATGTTGATTATCTCCTGAATGTCAGTTCCGTTCACCTTGCTCGATGTTCATTTTCTCACACCATTCATTGATAGCATCTTTGAGGGTGGTGTAGATGTCATCACAAGCATCCTCGAATGGTTCTCCGCTGGAACTGACTGCTACCTCTTCAGGGAAGAAGTCGCCTTCATCATGCACATAATAGACCTCACAGCTACATTCACATACTCTGCATGAGATAGAGAGTTTATCCCACAGCAGATGGTTAATCTCATCATTGGTTCACCTTGGGTAGATGAAGGAGCAACAGTTACCTTTGCAACCTAATTTCATCGACTCACGAAAGCAGAAACGGCACAGACGGTTTGATCATTTTCTTTTCATCGAAGACTGGTTTATCAGTCAAAGGAAAAGAGAGCGAGAGGGGAGGGAGCAATGGCAATAGGTACTTCCTCGGTAAAAAGAGAAATATGGAACCAGGAAGCTCATGTCAAACAAGTTTAGGTTTACGTTTACCCATGTATATATACATGAACCTCTAAACTTAAAGATTAAACCTACAATCATCTGCTTCAAGTTTACTATACCTTATTATATATATAAGCATATCTAAACTTAAACTTAAACCAGCAAAGATGGAATGCAACTATTTCTTTTTTTATTGAAAGTATGAAATAGATATGCAGCTTTAGTCTTATTTTTGTTAAAATCAAACTCATTCTGCACGAAAAATGAGAATAATGGGTCTGAATTCAAGATTATTTTGTATTTTTGCAAGCAGAATGTGGTGTTTGTTCATGAAGTTCAATCTTCCAGACTAACGAAGCATTTACAGTTAACGATTGTAAGACTGAAGTCAAGCAATCTAGTGTAAAACAAAATAAAGATAAAATCAAGAAATGAGAATGAATCTGCCATTGAGCCATTTTTTCCCTGAAAAATGAGGCAAAATGGGCAGAATGAGTCTAAAAAGAGATGCCAGTACTTTACACTAACTCTGTAAGTAACTGATAATCAGCATCGTCTAGCCGCCGCGCAGGGCGCTCTTGAATGTGAATAATTTTCATATTTTTGAGACACTTAAAAATGCAAGTGCTTGATAATAAAGCACTTGCATTTTTGTTTCTCTTGAGAAAACGTGTTTTTCTGGTCAACACTTTTTAAATATGTAAACCACTGATATATAGGTAGTTGAAAAATTGTAAAATGCTCTTCTGTGTGCCAATAGATAATTCTGCATCAAATTTGTTTACCAAAAATTTAGGTTCATCCCCGAATTGCGTTGGTTTTGTCATGTAGTCCGAGCAGTAGCAG
>CAMVIM010000006.1 GCA_947167515.1 uncultured Prevotellaceae bacterium
CTACACTGGCGGTGTAGCAAGTGCTACACAAGGTGGTGTAGAGATGAGGAAATTCAGTCCTCGTGGCAATGGCATTGGCAGTCGCCGGTGCGAGGACAACCATGTTGGCAAGAACCGCAGTTGCAACCTCGGTTCTTGCCTGTTGCTTGCCTGTAGATGAATCTGACCAGAAAGAAGAGGGTGCAGGCAAGGATGAGATAAACGATGATTTCTTGTACTGTCATGTGGAATCAATCAGAATAAGGAACCTATCTGGAATACAACCGTCGAGACAATCCAGGCGAGCAGGGTGGTGTAGAGGGCTGTGAAGAGCGCCCATCCCCACTTGCCCGACTCGTTCTTGATGCCGATGCAGGCAGGGATGCAGGGCATGTAGAGCAGCACAAACACCATGAAGGAGAAGGCTGCCAAAGTGGTCATGCCGCTGGTGGTGATGTCGCCGTGATAGAGCACTGCCATCGTGCTTGCCACAATCTCTTTGGCTCCCACGCCCGTGATGAGTGCCACACCTTCTTTCCATGCCAATCCGCAAGGTTGGATGATGGGTTCGACGAACTTGCCGATTTGTCCGATGAAGCTTTGTTCCATCTGCTGATCCTCAGAGAGTTCGGCATGGTGGGGAAAGTAGCTGAGCGCCCACACGATGATGCTTGCCGCGAGGATGGTGGTGCCCATTTTCTTCAGATACTGTTTGCCCTTCTCCCAGGTGTGACGGCTCACGCTCTTGATGGAGGGCATACGGTAAGGGGGCAGTTCCATCACGAACGGAGTGCTTTCTCCCCTCACGACGAAACGGCTGAACACCTTTGCCATGAGGATGCTGAAGAGGATGCCGATGAGATAGATGCAGAAGAGAATGAGGGCAGAATTCTTGGGGAAGAAGGCGCCGATGATGATGATATAGACGGGCAATCGGGCTGAACACGACATGAGGGGGATGATGAGCATGGTGATGAGCCGCGACTTTCTGTCTTCGATGGTTCGGGTGGCCATGATGGCAGGGATGTTGCATCCGAAGCCCATAATCATCGGGATGAACGACTTGCCGTGCAACCCCATGCGGTGCATGATTTTGTCCATGATGAAGGCAGCGCGCGCCATATAGCCGGAGTCTTCCATCCACGAGATGAAGGCATAGAGAATCATGATGTTAGGCAGGAACACGATGACACCGCCGACACCGCTGATGATGCCATCGACGATGAGGTCCTTCAGCGGGCCTTCAGCCATCCACTCGCTCACCACGCTGCCGAGCCATTCCACCCCTGCATCTATCCAATCCATCGGGTATTGACCCACGTTGAAGGTGCAGAAGAACATGAGGTACATGAGCAACAGGAAAATGGGGTATCCCCACACTTGATGGGTGACAAAAGCGTCTATTCGTTTGGTGGTGGTGCGGTTGTAGCGGCGCACCTTCTGGTAGGTCTCTTTCATCGCACCCTGCACAAAGCCGTATTTTGCATCGGTGATGGCCGACTCAGAGTCTTCTTCAATCTCCTGCAGGATGTACTTCTGACAAGCATCGCGTTCGGCCAGGATGTCGGCATCATTCTCCAGCTGCCTCACGATGCCTTCCACCTGCCTGTCGTTTTCCAGAAGTTTAATGGAAAGGAAGCGCGCCGAATAGTTGTGATGAGGTTCTGGATTCTTGCGGATGAGGGCTTCCACTCGGCTGATAGCCTCTTCGAGCAATGCTCCATGATTCACGTGTATATGTCTGGCTATCTTTTGCTTACCTTCTGTTATTTCGATGATTTGATGAAACAGCTCCTTCACACCCTCGCCCGTCTTTCCGACAGTGGGCACGATGGGTGCTCCGAGCAAGATGCCGAGTTGGTCAATGTCGAGCTGGTTGCCGCTTTCGCGCAACTCGTCGAACATATTGAGGGCAATGACCATCGGCACGTCCATGTCGATGATCTGGGTGGTGAGATAGAGGTTTCGTTCGAGGTTGCTGGCATCAATCACATTGATGATGATGTCGGGATGCCGTTCGATGATGTACTTGCGCACATAGAGTTCCTCGGGGGTGTAGGCGGACAGCGAATAAGTGCCAGGCAAATCGACCAGATTGAAGTGATAGCCTTCAAAGTCGAAGTGTCCCACTTTGGCATCGACCGTCACGCCAGAGTAGTTGCCCACACGTTCGTGTGCGCCGCTGGCAATGTTGAAAAGACTTGTCTTGCCGCAGTTGGGGTTGCCCACAAAGACCACGTTCAGTTCGTGCTCCTTCACTTTGGCCAACTGATACATCACGTCCTCGCCTTCAGCGGCAGGAATGCCTTTCAGTTCGGGGTGCAGGGCTTCCCACTCCTTGGCCTCTTCTTCGCTCACCACTTCGACGAGTTCAGCTTCCGCGCGGCGAAGGCTGACCTCGTAATCCATGATTTTATATTTCACGGGGTCGCGCAGAGGGGCGTTGAGCAGCACCTTTACGCTCTTTCCCTTGATGAATCCCATCTCTACGATGCGCTTGCGAAAGCCGCCGTGACCCATCACGCGAACTATCACACCCGTCTCGCCTGTCTTTAACTCTGATAATCTCATTGCTTGCTCGAATTCGATGATTTGCCATGATGCTCGCAAATCGAGTGCAAAGTTACGGCCTTTTGTGCAACAATACAATACTCATTTGTTGGTAATTCACACCTTATAGATAAATATAATGCCAAACGAATGTTTGCGAAAGCATTTTTTTTCGTAACTTTGCACCACTAAAAATGGTTTACGTAATTCTGAATAGTTCATTAACCTATTATAAAACTATCAGGATTATGATTTCAATGAGACAGAGATATATGGCTGGTCAGTATAAATCGACAGATAAACTGAGCTATGTGCTTGCCAACGACTACCGCCTGCTCCAGGTGATGAGTCGCTTTGGCATTTCGTTGGGTTTTGGCGAAAAGACCATCACGGAGGTGTGTCGTCAGTGCGGCGTGGATGCCGAGACATTTCTGACGATTATCAATTATGTGAAGGATGGGGCAGAGAACCGTCCGCAACGGGCAGAGAACGTGAGTGTGGCTTCGGTGCTCGACTATCTGAAACGCACACACGCATACTTTCTCGGCTATCTCTTTCCCAACATCCGCTTCCACTTGCTCAATGCCATCGACTGCTCGGTGCAGAACGAGATTGCCTTTCTGGTGCTGAAGTTCTTCGATGAATATGTGGAAGAGGTGCGCAAGCACATGGAATATGAGGAAACGACCGTGTATGTCTATGTGCAGAAGTTGCTGGACGGCGAGATGGTTTCCATTGAGAACAGCCACTTGCTGTCGCGCCATCATGAAGCCATCGAGAGCAAACTGAAAGAACTGAAGAACCTCTTCATGCAGTACTATCCGCAAACTGAAATCAACGAGAAACTGAATGCCGTGATTGTGTCCATCTATCAGGCGGAGGAGGACTTGAGCATCCATTGTCTGGTGGAGGATAACATCTTTGTGCCCTCGGTGAGGCGCTTGGAACATCAGGCAAAGATGCGCCAACCCAGGACGGAGGACGAAGAGGTGGCTCCCATGGCTGCCAACGAAGAGCAGTTGTCCGACCGCGAGAAGGAAATTGTGGTGTGTGTGGCAAAGGGACTGTCGAACAAGGAGATAGCAGACACCTTGTGCCTGTCGGTCAACACGGTGACCACACACCGCCGCAACATTGCACGGAAACTGGACTTGCATTCTCCAGCCGCCATCACCATCTATGCCATCGTGCATAAACTGGTGACATTGAATGAGGTGAACATTTAATCGAAGATATTGGATGACGAAATCATTAACAATAAACAAACATTTTTATAAATAATATGGAAAGAAAAGTTGCATTAATTACAGGTATCACCGGACAAGACGGTTCATACCTTTCTGAGTTCCTTCTGGCGAAGGGTTACGAAGTTCATGGCACCATCCGCCGTTCATCGGTCGATTATCGTGAGCGCATTGCCCATTTGGAAGGCACTCCCAATTTCCACCTTCACTATGCCGACTTGGGCGACTCGATGTCGATGCTGCAAGTCGTTAGCAAGGTGCAGCCAACCGAGATTTACAATCTGGCAGCTCAGTCACATGTGCAGGTGAGTTTCGACTCTCCTGAGTTCACCGCCGATGTGGATGCTGTGGGCGTTCTCCGTGTGCTGGAGGCTGTGCGTCTGTGCGGTTTGGCTGACAAGTGCCGCATCTATCAGGCTTCCACTTCCGAGCTGTATGGCAAGGTGGAGGAAGTGCCTCAGAATGAGAAAACACCTTTCCACCCATACTCTCCCTACGCAGTGGCTAAACTGTATGGTTTCTGGATTGTGAAAGAATATCGCGAGGCTTATAACATGTACTGCTGCTCAGGCATCCTCTTCAATCATGAGAGTGAGCGTCGTGGCGAAACATTTGTCACTCGCAAGATTACGCTGGCTGCCGCACGTATCGCTCAAGGCAAGCAGGAGAAACTCTATTTGGGCAACCTCTCTTCGCTTCGCGACTGGGGGTATGCAAAGGATTATGTGGAGTGCATGTGGCTCATCCTGCAGCAGGAAAAGCCCGAAGATTTCGTCATTGCGACGGGTGTGCAGCACTCAGTGCGTGAGTTTGCCTACTATGCTTTCAAGGCAGCAGGCATCGAACTGAAGTTCGAGGGCGAGGGCATGGACGAAAAGGGCATCTGCATCGCAGGTCCTGACAATCTGATTGGCAAGACTCTTGTTGAGGTGAGTGCCGACTTCTATCGTCCCACTGATGTGGTGAACCTTTGGGGTGACCCGACGAAAGCCAAGGAGAAGTTGGGATGGAATCCGCAGACGACTTCGTTCGAGCAACTCGTGTCCATCATGGTGAAGCATGACATGGAGAAGGTGGCTGCTGACCATGTGGCTTCGGTCATGAGAACGAATTTGGCTGAGTATCTGGAGAAAGGTTTGGTGAAGTAAAATGATGCTTGAACGATTTTCACGAATATGACACTGGATAAGAATAGCAAGATTTTCGTGGCAGGACATCATGGCTTGGTGGGTTCTGCCATCTGGAATAATCTCAAGCAACGTGGCTACAACAACTTGGTGGGCAAGTCGCATGCCGAACTTGACTTGCTCGACCCTGTGGCGGTGAAGAAGTTCTTTGACGAGGAACAGCCCGATGCTGTTGTGTTGGCGGCTGCCCATGTGGGTGGCATCATGGCCAACTTGCAGTATCGTGCCGACTTCATATATCAGAATTTGCAGATTCAGCAGAATGTCATCGGTGAGGCTTGGAAGCATGGAGTGAAAAAACTCCTCTTCCTCGGCTCCACCTGCATTTATCCAGGCGAGGCACCCCAACCGATGCCGGAAGATTGTCTGCTCACCTCACCGTTGGAATATACCAATGAACCTTATGCCATTGCCAAGATTGCAGGTCTGAAGATGTGTGAGTCTTTCAACTTGCAGTATGGCACCAACTACATCGCTGTGATGCCTACGAACCTGTATGGTCCTAACGATAACTTCCATCTGGAAAACTCTCATGTACTGCCTGCCATGATTCGCAAGATTCATTTGGCGAAATGCCTGAACGAGGGTGATTGGGAGGCCGTAAGGAAAGACCTCGGTTTGCGTCCTGTGTCGATGAAGGTACCGAAGATGGTGGATGGTCAGGGTGCTCAGGAAGATGCTGCATCGAAGGCCACACAAACTATCATGGCCACGTCGATGAGCGACGAGATGACCATCTTGCAGGTGCTCCGTCATTATGGCATCACATCAGAGGCTGTCACTTTGTGGGGAACGGGTGCGCCGATGCGTGAGTTCTTGTGGAGTGAAGAGATGGCGGATGCTTCTGTGCATTGCCTGTTGAATGTCGATTTCAAGGATGTGGTGGAGAAGAGTGACTTCAAAGTGAACCGCGATGGCATCAAGGAAATTCGCAATTGCCACATCAACGTGGGCACCGGCAAGGAAATCTCCATCAAGGAGGTGGCGGAGCGCATCATGAAGGAGATTGGTTTCAAGGGTGAACTCCGTTGGGATTCATCTAAGCCTGATGGTACCTTGAAGAAACTGACAGATGTGGAGAAACTGCATCGTCTGGGATGGCATCACACCATCGAGATTGACGAGGGTATTCATCGCCTCTACCAATGGTATCTCCAAGGTATCTGCATCAACCATAAGCAGTAGTTTATACTTCTGCATCAACGATAAGCAGTAGTTTTTTGACCTCTGCATCAATGATAAATTGTGATTAGCAAGAACAAAATCAAGTACATCCGTTCGCTGGAGATGAAAAAGCATCGCAAGGCGAACGGTGTGTTTGTAGCCGAAGGCCGCAAACTGGTGGGCGATTTGCTGCCAGCATTTGATTGCAGGTACATTGGTGCCACGGCTGACTGGCTCCAACTGCATGCCGAGTGGATTGACCTGCAGAGGCAAGAGGGGTTGGAGGTGGACGAGGTGACGGACGAGGAACTGCGCAAGGTGAGCTTTCAGGAGACACCTCAGCAGGTGCTCGCCGTGTTCAGACAACCGACTTATCAGGTGGATGCGAATGAGGTGACGAAAAAATCGCTTTGTCTGATGCTGGACGATGTGCAGAACCCTGGAAACCTTGGCACTATTGTCCGTCTGGCTGATTGGTTTGGTATTGAGCACATCTTCTGTTCAAGTGGATGTGCTGATATCTATAACCCCAAGACTGTGCAAGCCACGATGGGAGGTTTGGTGCGAGTGAAGGTTCACTATGTGGACTTAGCTGAAACGCTTGCCTCTCTGGATGCCGACACACCTGTCTATGGCACTTTTCTCGATGGAGAAAACATGTATGGGAAGAAGTTGTCGAAGAGTGGGGTGATAGTTATGGGCAACGAGGGCAATGGCATCTCTAAAGCCGTTGAAGAATATGTGACGGAAAGGCTCTACATTCCCAACTACCCAGCTGGCCGAAAGACCTCAGAGTCGTTGAATGTCGCTATTGCTACTGCTATCGTTTGTGCTGAGTTCCGAAGGGGATAGGACGAGTGGGGTATGGTAGGCTTCTCTGCCACGTATGATGATGGTGCCACCGAGCCATTCGGTCATGGGGAGTTCTCCTTTGAGTGGATAATGATTGACCACTAAATGTTCAAAGAGTTCTACAACGTGATTGTTGTGGAACTCTTTTTCATTGATATACACTCTTGATGCTGCCACTCGTCGCATGATTTATCGTTTTGGGGCAGAAGTCTTTCTGCGCCGTGGCCCCATGGAGTTAGGAGTTCGGACAGAAGGTGCCGTTTGTATGTTGATGTGGTCGCCCGACTTGTTCTTCTGTCGGATTTCCTCTGGAGTGAGACGACGTTCAATGGGTCGAACTACGGTGTCTTCAACAATGGAATCGGCTTTTACACTGTCTGTATTGATAATCACTTCTGGGGCTTTCTCGTGCATGCGCACAAGCGAGATGTTATCGACGATGCAGAGATTGCGCATCGTTTTCTTTCCCCTATAATAGAAGAAGCCTGTAACGCTCTTTACCTCTTTCTCTGCATCTGTCTTCAGCGTGAGTTGCTGTGTGCCATTGTTGGTGATGGTGCGTGTGGTGCCGATGTGCTTTCCATCGGTGTACATCACGCTTAATCCTACGCTGAGGGAGATATCGTAATCGTCTCTTGATTCTCTGATGAAGAGGGGGGTCAGCGTCAGAATGAGTTGGTCATTTTTGTGGAAACTGCTGTCAGCATGGATGGTGAAACTTTCCTTGTTGAGCAGTGACTTGTTATGGAAAGCGTATAAACTGGCAGAACTCCACAGGTTGGTGGTGTCGCCACCTGTCTCGTAAATCGCCATCATGTCGTTGTTGCCATTCACAATCTGGATTTCTTCATTGGCTGCGTTGTAGCGTTCTTTCAGATTCTTGTAAATCTTGTGGAGGTCTTCGGCATGGCGGTTATAGTAGATGATGGAGGTGTCGAATTGTGCTTCCGTGATGCCATGCTTTTCATAGACAGCGTTGATATAGTCTTGTGCCTTTTCCGTCCTTTCCTCACCTGGCAGTTGGTTGATAATCCCCTGCATCATGTGATAGTCATAAAGTACATCCTCCATTTCGCTGCGTGAAAGCACGTTTTGGGGACGGTCTTCGCATGCCATGATAGTAAGGATGAAAAGAATGATGAGTGGGAAAAGCCGTTTCATGTCATTGGGAAGAAAAAGTGAAAACTATTTTCTGATGGGGTATTTGCTGACCAACTTATGATAGAATAGCAACAAAGCCACAATGCCACACGAGATGGCTGCATCGGCAAAGTTGAAGATGGGGGAGAAGAACACACAATGTTCGCCCGAGTAGACGGGCATCCACGTGGGCATGTCCCATTCAATCAGAGGAAAGTAGAACATGTCAACCACCTTGCCATAGAGGAACTCCCCATAACCATATCCCCAAGGCTGGAACTCCGCCACTTGTGGATAAGGAGGGTTGTTGAAGATGAGTCCGTAGAAGAGGCAGTCGATGATGTTGCCTGCCGCACCTGCTGCGATGAGGGTGAGGCAAACGATATATCCTATTGGCCTTCTGCGTTGAATCTCGCTATAGATGAACCATCCAATGAGGCACACGGCCACCACACGAAAAAGCGTGAGGAACAGCTTTCCGCCCCACAGTTCCCAGCCGAAAGCCATGCCGTTGTTCTCTACAAACAGGAGGCTGAACCAACTGGTGATTTCGATGCGTTCACCCAAATGCATGCCCGTCTTGACACAGACCTTGATGATTTGGTCTATGACAAGAACGGCCATGAAGAGGACGATGGAAAGGATATGTTTGTTCTTCCTTGTCATCTGTGATTAGTCTTTCTGTACGCTGATGGCGGCCTTGAAGTCATCGAAGTCAATCGCCTCGCCTTCGGGGTTGCCCAAGGTGATGGAGTTGGCAAGCACTTGTGCGGCGATGTTCTCCTTGAAGCTGCCGAGCACAGCCTTCGTCTCAGGTGTTTCGGTGATGACCACCTGGATGCGGTCGGTAATCTCGAATCCCTGCGACTTGCGGAGACCCTGAATCTGCTTGATGACCTTACGGGCATTGCCTTCATTCTTCAGGGCAGGCGTGATGGTGATGTCGAGAGCAACAGTCGTGGTGCCTTCGTTGGCCACGCTCCATCCAGGGATGTCCTGCGACATGATGTCCACATCAGCCAACTCAATCACGGCATCCAGACCTTCGGCTTGTAGCGTCACCTGTCCGTTAGCCTCGAGTTCAGCGATTTGTGCCTGACTCATCTCTGCCACAGCACCGCTCACCGCCTTCATCATCTTGCCAAACTTCTTGCCCATCACACGGAAGTTGCACTTCACGTTCTTCACGAGCATCTTGCCGTCCATCAGCTGGAGCTCCTTCACGTTCAACTCCTTCATGATGATGTCCTTCATACGCTCAATGCGACCGCTGAACACAGTGTCTGTGTCAGGAACAGCAATGGACTGCAATGCCTGAATCACAGGAATCTTCACCTTCTTGCGAATGGACAGACCCATCGAAGTCACCTTCATGGCTGCCTCCATCGCTGCCTCCAGCTCGGAGTCAATATAAGCCTCGTTATAGGTTGGGAATTTCGCCAAGTGCACACTCGTTGCGGTGTCCTTGCCTGTCACAGCGTTGAGGTCGCGGAAGAGCTGGTCGGCATAGAATGGAGCCACAGGAGCAATCAATCGGCTCAGCGTGTCGAGACAGGTGTAGAGCGTCTGGTAAGCCGAAAGCTTGTCGGCTGTCATCTCGCCACCCCAGAAACGAGGCTTGTTCAGACGGATGTACCAGTTAGAGAGGTTGTCGATGACGAACGACTGAATCAGACGGCCGGCAGGCGTCGGGTCGTAGTCATCGAGGTATGTCTGCACGTTCTTCACGAGCGTGTTCAGCTCTGAGAGCAACCAGCGGTCGAAGTCAGGACGGTCAGCATAAGCGATATCTGCCTCCTTATATTCGAAGCCGTCCACATTCGCATACATCGTGAAGAACGAATATGCCTGCTGCAGTTTGATGAAGAACTGGCTGGTTACTTCCTTCACACCTTCGGGATCGAACGAGAGGTTGTCCCAAGGAGAGGAGTTCGTAATCATGTACCAGCGCACAGCGTCTGCGCCAAACTGGCCGATGCAGTCGAAGGGGTTGATGACGTTGCCCAGACGCTTCGACATCTTGATGCCGTTCTTGTCGAGCACAAGACCGTTGGAAATCACAGCCTTATATGCCACCGAGTCGAACACCATCGTGGCGATGGCATGCAGCGTGAAGAACCAGCCACGGGTCTGGTCCACACCCTCGGCAATGAAGTCGGCAGGGTAGGCGAGCCCCTTGTCAATCAAGTCCTTATTCTCAAATGGATAGTGCACCTGAGCGTAAGGCATCGCACCCGAGTCAAACCACACGTCGATGAGGTCGAGTTCGCGGGTGAGCATATTGCCCTTGTCCGACACCAGCTTGATGTCGTCCACGTAGGGGCGGTGCAGGTCAATCTTGTCGTAGTTCTCCTGACTCATGTCGCCTGGCACAAAGCCCTTTTCCTTCAAGGGGTTCGATGCCATCACGCCAGCCTTCACAGCCTTCTCAATCTCGTTGTAGAGCTCCTCCACGCTGCCGATGCACACTTCCTCGCGAGTGTCGCGGTTGCGCCAGATAGGCAGCGGAGTGCCCCAATAGCGTGAACGGGAGAGGTTCCAGTCGTTCAGGTTCTCCAGCCACTTGCCGAAGCGGCCTGTACCAGTCGACTCTGGCTTCCATTGGATGGTCTGGTTCAGTTCAAACATGCGGTCTTTCTTCGCCGTCGATTTGATGAACCACGAGTCGAGCGGGTAGTAGAGCACAGGCTTGTCGGTGCGCCAGCAATGAGGATAGTTGTGGACATGCTTCTCAATCTTGAACGCAGTTCCCTCCTCCTTCATCTCCAGACACATGATGATGTTCAAGTCCATATCCTTGCTGGCAGCCTTCTCGTCATACTTGCCGCCCTGATTGTATTTGGGGTCGTAAGCATTCTTGACGAAATCGCCGCTATGCTTCCAATAACTCTCGTTCACACAGAGACTTGCGAACTCTTCGTTCATGTCTTCCTTCACGAAGTACTTACCCGTGAAGTCCACCATTGGACGCGTGTCTCCAGCCTTGTCGATGATGAAGAGCGATGGGATGCCGGCATCCTTTGCCACCTTGGCGTCGTCCGCACCAAACGTAGGAGCGATGTGTACAATGCCCGTACCGTCCTCGGTCGTCACATAGTCGCCAGGAATCACGCGGAACGCCTCGTCCTCCTTCACCACAATCTTGTTGTCCTCCAGCGCACAAGGTTTCACCCAAGGGAACAGCTGCTCATAGTGCAAGCCCACGAGGTCGGTGCCCTTGCCCTTCCACAGAATCTCAAGCGGCTTCTCGTTGCCCTCCTCATCCTTCTCGGCAGCGAAGTAAGCCGACAGGCGGGCTTCAGCCATGATGTAGATGGCCTCCTCATCCGTGTATGGGTTCTTGCCCTTGATGGCCACATAGTCAATCTTGGGACCTACACAAAGTGCGGTGTTCGATGGAAGTGTCCAAGGGGTGGTGGTCCAAGCGAGGATGTAGGTGGGAAGCTTGCTAGGATTTCCTAAATTCTCTAGATTTTCTAGAACTCTAAACTGTGCTGTCACCGTCGTGTCCTTCACATCGCGATAGCAACCGGGTTGGTTCAGCTCGTGGCTGGAAAGACCCGTACCTGCTGCTGGTGAGTAGGGCTGAATGGTGTAGCCTTTGTAAAGTAAACCTTTCTGATAGAGCTGCTTAAGCAGATACCAGAGCGTCTCGATGTATTTGTTGTCATACGTGATGTAGGGATGTTCCAAATCCACCCAGTAGCCCATCTTGTCGGTCAGTTCTGTCCACTCGTTGGTGTACATCATCACGTTCTTGCGGCAAGCGTCGTTGTAGTCATCCACGCTGATTTTCTTGCCGATGTCCTCCTTGGTGATGCCCAGCGACTTCTCCACACTCAGCTCCACAGGCAGGCCGTGGGTGTCCCATCCAGCCTTGCGCTTCACCTGGAAGCCCTGCATCGTCTTGTAGCGGAGGAAAGTATCTTTGATGGTTCTGCCCATCACGTGGTGGATGCCCGGATGTCCGTTGGCAGAGGGTGGCCCCTCAAAAAAGATGAATTGAGGACAGCCTTCGCGTTCCTCAATGCTCTTGTGGAACATATCTTCCTTGTTCCACTGTTCCAGAACCTCCTTATTCACATCCGGGAGGTTCAACTTTGCTCGTTCTGTAAACTTCATGTATTTGGTTAATGTCAAAAATCGCCCAGCGCGTGGGGTGTTTATTTAAGTTTTATATCTTTCAGTTTCTGTTCCTTACCACAATAACGGCACTTCAGCGTCTCCAAGTCCTTGCGGTAGAAGACCGTCTTCATCGGCTCGTTGTTGGTGATGCACACAGGGTTTGCACACTTCACGATATTGGTCAGTTCTTCTGGCAGTGTCACTTCACGCTTCTCAGCCACTTCGTAGTCACGGATGACCGTCAGTCGCATGTTGGGACAGAGCACGGCCAACTTACTGATTTCAGCCTCAGAGAAGAACTTGCCTGAAATCTTGATGAGTCCTTTCTTGTTCATCACGTTGCTCTTCAAGTTGTTGGCAATCACCACCTCCTCCTTGAACTCGCTCAACTGCAACAGTTGTGCCACCGTGAAAAGTTTGTCTGTTGGTATGTGGTCGATGACGGAGCCATTCTCCAGCGCTGCCACCATCATGTGTTCTTTATTCTGTTCCATCCTTCTTAGCCAATAATTGTTTTATCATTCTTGATGTCTTCAAGCGTGATGCCCAGCACATCGCAAATCAGCGCCTCGCGAGCGTACAGCCCGTTCTGTGCCTGCTCAAAATAGTACGCGTGCCTGCTTTCATCCACATCATACTCAATCTCGTTCACACGGGGCAGCGGGTGCAGAATCTTCATGTTCTCCTTCGCCTTGCCCAGCATGTTTGCCTTCAGGATGTAGGCATCCTTCACACGCTCATACTCCATCAAATCCGTGAAACGCTCTCTCTGCACACGCGTCATGTACAGGATGTCCGCATCCGCAATCGTGTCCTCCGTGAAGTCCTGCTGCTCAATGTACTTGATGTTGTTCTGCTTGCAGTAGAGCTTATACTCCTCAGGCATCTCCAGCTCCTTTGGCGCGATGAAGTGGAACGTCGGGTTGTACTTCCGCATCGACATCAGCAGCGAGTGCACCGTGCGACCGTACTTCAAGTCACCCACCATGTAGATGTTCAGGTTCTCCAGCGTGCCCTGCGTCTTGTAGATGGAATAGAGGTCGAGCATTGTCTGCGAGGGATGCAGGTTCGAACCGTCACCTGCATTGATGATGGGCACGTCCGTCACCTCGCTCGCATACAGCGCCGCACCCTCCAGCTTGTGACGCATTACAATCACGTCGGCATAGTTGCTCACCATCTTGATGGTGTCCTTCAGCGTCTCGCCCTTCGACGAGCTTGTCACCTTCGGGTCGGTGAAACCAATCACGCGTGCACCCAAACGGTTCGCAGCCGTCTCAAACGACAGCCTCGTCCGTGTGCTTGGCTCGAAGAACAGCGTGGCCACCACCTTCCCTTTCAGCAACTGACGGTTCGGATGTGCCTCAAACTCAGCCGCCATGTCCAGCAGATACTGAATCTTCTCCTTCCCATAGTCGGCAATCGAAACAATGCTCCTATTTTCCATATTGTCGAGTTTTTTGTTTTTGTTATTCAGTTCTTTAGTTGCTTCGTTATTGATTTTCTGAATCATGCTCAGTACATGGGCTAGTCATCCGGCGCATGAACTGGCAAAAATCATGCAAAGTTACGAAAATTTCAGAAAAAGACGAGAATTTATAAACTGAAAAGAAAAAAACAAACGAAAAAAGGCAGTTTACCATTCACTTTCCCAAGCAAGGTACTACACGAATTTCAACACATAAACTAAAAGTTCATATTTTTAGATAGAGGAGAAATAAATTAAAGGCTATCTTGTTGAGCCATGATGACAGGGTCGGGTTGTGGTGTTGGGGTGTTGTCTTCGAGGGGGAATTGGCCCTTAGAAGAGTGGATGATGTAGTCGGTCATCTGCTCGTTGCTACTAAAGTCATAGCCCGATAGTTTGCGTGTTTCGCCATCTATCTCCATGTAGGCAGAGGAATAGACACGGTGGGCGCGCTGATCCCAAAAGAGCAGGGAAGTCTTGAAGGTTTCCCCTTTCATGTTTTTGACAAGGACACGTCCATGCAGTTCCCAAAGGTTCTGCTGATTGTAGAAATAGGCAGTGTCGCAGGAGATGTAGGCATCCACTTGGAAAGATTCATTGAATCGTTCGATGAATAGTCCTTTTTCAAACGACCAGCGTGGAGGCATTTTCTTATCATAGATGAGCCATTCCTCTGCTATCATCTTATAGCGGATGATGCCTGAATCGCTGATGAGGGTGCTCACGCCAAGTGTTGTGAGCATGGGCACAGAGTCGCGCACTCCAATGTCTGGACCTTCTTTCTTGTCGCCATCTTCACATGAAGGAAATAAGAGCATAGCAGCAGTCGCGAGGACTGCTGTTATGCTACATATATGTGTGTGTCTTCTCAACTTTGAATACTAAATATGAAAAGTCAAATATCTGATGCTCAGATGGCAATAGCCGCTTTCTGAATATGCTGGTTAGCGAAGGCGGAGAGTTGTGGTCTCACCAGCTACACTGACAACCTGTCCAGCCTTGATGCCTGCAAAGAATGCCTCAGACTTGGGATAGAAGTGAGCGGCATAGCCTGCAGCAGCGCGGTTGGCCTTGGCTGCCGAAGCAGGGTCAACGGCCTTGGCCTTGTTGCAGTAGTCGTAGGCGAGGCAGTAGTACTTACTTCTTTCGAGGTGGTCGCCAGAAGCCGCACGTGCGATACAGCTGGCTTGCAGCAGGTAAGCTCCACCATTAGATGGGTTGAGGGAGAGGGTCTTGCGGCAGTAAGCACGGCACTGTCCGAGGTTGCCTTTCTTGTACATGAGAGCAGCCACGATATAAGAGTACTTAGCCTTTTTTGCATTGTCTGTCTCAAGGCTAAGTGCCTCGTCGAAGTACTTGATTGCACCATTGACATCCCCTTCTTTCAGAAGTTTTGAAGCCTTACCGATGGCAGCCTGTGGCGTCTTGTTGATTTGGTAGGCGTAGTCGGCTGCTACATAGTAGATGTTAGACTTGTCGCACTCAAAATTGTTGAGGATAGCCAATACAGAGTTGAGGTACTGAAGATTGGTCTTGTTGGCTTCTACTTGTGCGCCATAAATTTTTTCGAGGGCATCGCAGTCTGCTGCACCAGAGGCAACGAAGAGGTCGTTGGCCTTGAACTGAACAGGCTGATAGTTATCCACGATTTTCTGTGCTTCAGGTGAGAGAACAACTTGATCCACCCACTTGGTTGAGTCCTCTGATTCAGGGTCTGCTGGAATGGTCTCTGAAGGGTATTCCTTGGCTTGGTCAAGCAGACGGTCGCAAATGTCGTTGGTGTTCATGTAGTCTTGGATGAAGTCCTGACGAACATCAATGTTATCCTTATTCTGGAGGAAACGGTTGTAAGAACACTCGATGAAGCCGAAGAGGACGAATCCCTCGGTGTTAGGACCCATGTCGTCAATACCTTCCTTGAACATCTTGTAGGCTACGTTGTTGTCCATCTTGGGGCAATAGTAGTAGTAGTCATACGCCTTGCGGCAGATGATGTTACCCTTTGTCGAAGTCGTTTTGGGAGTGGCAAAAGAGTTGAGCACGTCAAGATTCTTCAGGCGCTCATCATAAATATTCATGAGCTTGTCGAAATATTCCTGTTTCTTGGCTGGGTCAGTTTCCTTCGGAATGAGATTTTCAAAAATCCACGCACCATCGGTATAGACACGAATCTGTGCAAGTGGGGCTTTTGTGAAGACAAACTCCCAAGGCTCAATGGCTTCCTTGAAGTCATTCGTCTTGAAGGCATCGCGATAGAGGCTGATGCTCTGGAGTACCTCTGCACTATCAGGGTTGTTGGTCAAGCGGTCGTTGATGGTTGTGCCGCTGAGGTTTTGTGCTGATGCACCTGCACTGGCTAAAGTGAGGGCACATACAAATAAAATCTTCTTCATAATCTATTATTTTGTTTGTTAATGATTTTAGGAGTTAGAAATTTGGAGTTTTTTATTGAACTTTCCACTTCTGGAACCAGCGTTCGCTGAAAGTGACTCCAAGACAAAAGCGGAAGTAGTTCTCGGTCAGTGTGCTCTTCTGACTCGTCACGGCATTCAGATAGGGGATGTTGGTGTGTACCCATTGCACAGCCACATTGATTTTAGGGCTGATTCTATACGTGTTGCTGTTAGACAAAGGGAGAGAAACGCCAGCCGATACACCGATTTCGGAAGGTTTCTGAGTGACGGTTTCTGTGATGTCCGCCTTGGCGTATGTCTGCGCATAGTAGCCGCCCAACTTGTAGGTGCATCTGTTAAAGAATTTACTGGAAGACTCGTTAGGTGTCCAGTCCATTCCCGCTGCGACTTTCATGCGGTCGTTCAGTTGGCCTTTGGTCGATGAATAGACATCAGAATGACCCGTGTAGGAACTGCTGGCGATACCTGTCTGCTGGTTTGGAAACATACACAACGACCATTTCTGAAGTTCAAAATCCACTCCGACACGCAACTTGTTGGCATGATAGTAAGTGAAACCTGCAGTGATGCATGTCGGCAGCTGAAAAGCATGCTTGATGGTGTCGTTTGTTTCGTTCTCCACAGCCGCGCTGTTCATCGTTCTTGTGATGCGGAAAGCGTCATTGTCCGTTTTATGTCCCAAGGTGTAAGTGCCACCCACAACCAGCTGGTCTTTCTTCCCAATCGGCTGGATGTATTGCAGACCTCCTTGTATGCTATAGGTGCTGATGTCTGCCTTGTAGATGCGTGACATGCTGAAAGCCGATGATTCGCTGAACGACATGGACATGTTGTGTGTGTAGTCGCCCCAGATGTAGGAGACGTTCAAGCCAAAGCTGATAGGCTTAAATGGTTGCCATCCCATACCAAGGGTAAGTTCATGCAGCCCTCCATCTCCGTTGAATTTGTAGGTTGATGTAATTTCCTCATTGTTCTGGAGGCTTTCGTTGGAAGATGAGAAGTTGTACTTGATGTTAGTGATAGGCATCAGCCCAATCGTCACGCCCACATGCTTGAAAGCCCGAAATTGGAAAGCAAAATAGTCAAAACTGCTGTTGCGTACGTTCTGCTGCAAGTTCCCCATCTTGTAGTTCCCGTTCTGTAGCGAGATTCCCATGTCGAAAAGTGCGGTGAGGGAATCTACAGCCGAGTAAGATGCAGGGTTTGCGATGTTTATCTGCTGACCGTTGCGGAAACCTTGTGCCACGCCTCCCATGCCTTTGTTGAATCCCAAGGCCCGCTCCGATTGTATGCCGAAGCCATATCGGGAGTAGGGGGTGTTGATGCCGTTCTGGGCATGCAGAACCGTTGCGAACACGGTGGATATGATGATTGACAGAGTCTTCTTCATTGTACTTTCTATTGAGGAAAAGTATTTTTTCGGTGCAAAATTAAGCCTTTTTGTGGAGTTCTTCAAAAAAAACCTTTTTTAAGCGAGTTAAAAAAACTGAAAGTGTGGCGTTGAAGTCTTTATTGACTATTGTGCGCCCTTATTTGAGGCGTTATTCTTTGACTTTCCGCGGTGTTTTCCGTTTCCTCGCCTGTTGTATCGGCCTTTTCCTCCATGTCTGCCGGGAGTATGTCGTCTCGATTTGCTCGATGCGTTCATTTCGGGCTTTTCTCCACATCCTTCAGGCAGGTCTGGCTTGGGTATTTCCTTTTCGATGAGATGTTCAATCTTGAGGAGGTGCTGCCAATCGCGTGGAGTCACCAGCGTGATGGCTTCTCCGTCTCGGTTGGCGCGGGCCGTTCGTCCGATGCGGTGAACGTAGTCTTCTGGGTCGCGTGGCACATCATAATTGATGACCATCTGGATGTCGTCAATGTCAATGCCTCGGCTGACGATGTCGGTGGCAATCAGCACACTGATGCGTCGGTTTTTGAACGCCAACATGATGTCTTCACGTTCACGTTGTTCGAGGTCGCTGTGCATGGCTCCCACGTTGAACCCTTTCCTTTTCAGCGTGATGCTGAGTTCCTTCACTTTCATCTTGGAGGATGCAAAAAGAATCACACGATCCAAGTCATCTTGGCTCAACACTTTTTCCACGATTCTGTCCTTCATGCCGTCATAGCAGAGATAAGCAGTTTGCTGAATCTTCTCGGCTGGTTTCGACACGGCAATTTTCACCTCCACCGGGTTGTGCAGGATGTTCTGCGCCAATTTCTGTATGTTGTCGGGCATGGTGGCGGAGAACATGATGGTTTGCCGTTCTTCAGACAGATAGGAGGCTATCTTCATGATGTCATCATAGAAACCCATGTCCAACATTCGGTCAGCCTCGTCCAGAATGAAGAATGAGACTTTTTTCAGGTCGATATGTCCGCCATTCAGGTGACTGATGAGTCTTCCTGGCGTAGCGATGATGATGTCTGCTCCCAGTTCAAGACCTTTGCGTTCTTGTTCAAAGCGGATACCGTCATTGCCGCCATAGACGGCTACAGACGACACGCCGTCAAGATAGTAGGCAAAGCCCTCCACCTGCTGGTCAATCTGTTGCGCCAGCTCGCGTGTGGGTGCCATGATGATGCAGTTGACCGAATCTTTGGGGTAGTTGCCGTGACTTAGTTCGTCGAGCACGGGTAGAAGATAGGCGGCAGTTTTTCCTGTGCCCGTCTGTGCGATGCCCATGAGGTCGTGCCCTTCCAATATCTGGGGGATGGCCTGTTCTTGGATGGGGGTACATTGCTCAAAGTTCATGGCATCGAGTGCGTCGAGAAGTTCGTCTGATATGTTTAGTTCGTCAAAATACATTGTTCTGATGATATGATTATGTAGCTGTTAGAAATCTGAAATGATATAAAGGTTTAATTGTGTGGTTGCATCCTGAAACGCTTTTCTTTGAGTGTCCCATGCTTTCATCGAGGTGCCTTGCGATAGTAGTAGAACGCGATGATGGCAAAGATGAAGTTCGGAATCCAAACCGCGATGCCCGCAGGAAAGTTGGCGTTGATGGCCAAACTGGAGGCTACGGTCTGGAACATGATGTAGGCCAGAATCAGCGCCAAACCGATACCCAACGCGATGCCCATGCCGTTCTTCCTTTTACGGGCGGAGATGGATACACCGATGATGGTCAGGATGAAGACGGCAAAAGCAGATGCTCCGCGCTTATAATATTCCACTTCAAACTGTTGGATGTTGGCAAATCCTCTGGCTTTCTGCCGTTCTATGTGCCGCCGCAAATCTGGGGTCGTAAGTGTCATTTCCATGTCTCGCGAGGCCATGAGGTCTTGTGGCATCACTTTGATGATGGTATCCAGTTTGTTGCCATTCGTGATGACTTCGCGCATGCCTTGCAGATTGCGGGTTTGATAGCTCGAGAGCACCCAATGGTATGGCTCGTAAGAGAGTGTGTCGTACTGGATGGTCATGGATTGCAAGTGGCTCACCAACTTCTTGTCAACAAACTTGTCCAGCGTGAACTCGAATGCCGTCTTCATGCTTTCCTCATACCGCCCAAAGTAAGCAATCACTCCTGGTTCCACTTCCAGTTGTACGTTCGAGGTGAAGTCTTGACGTCCGCGGTTCTTGTATTTGTTCTCAAACCGCACACGTTTCACGTTTCCTTTAGGGATGACGTATGACCCAAGTCCGTAATTGATGAGGGCGATAATGGCTGCTGCAATCATGTATGGACGGATGAGTCGGGCAAAGCTGGTGCCGGTCGATAACATGGCGATGATTTCTGAGTTGTCGGCCAGTTTCGTCGTGAAGAAGATGACGGCAATGAATACAAAAAGTTGGCTGAAGAGGTTGGAATAGAAGGGAATGAAATTGAGGTAATAGTCAAAGACAATCTCTTCGATGGGTGCATCATGTTGCAGGAATTTGTCGATGTTCTCGTTGAAGTCGAATACAACCGCAATGCTGATGATGAGGATGATGGAGAAGAAATAGGTGCCAAGAAACTTCCCGACGATGTATCGGTCCAGTCGCGACAGCGGCATGTGGTCGTTTAGCCATTGGAAAGCAGATGACTGCTGTGCCAGTCTCTTTCGCAAAGAGCGGCGGTGCGAAGCCTGTTTTTGTCCTTTCTTGTATGCGAGGTAGGCCTTGATGTCTTCCTCGTTGCCTTTAGGAACCAGCTTTCCGTCTATTTCTTCAAATGTAACCAACTTTTATTCTCTCTTATATATATAATAATGTGTACTCAGATGCTTTTTCTCCGTTCTCTCCATCTTTAGATTCTTCTGCCCAGTTCTGCCACCATTTTTGCCTTCCAGATGCAGAAGTCGCCGGCAATGATGTGTTGCCGTGCTTCGCCTACCAGCCAGAGATAGAACGCCAAATTGTGGATGGATGCAATCTGCATGGCCAGCAGTTCCTGAGCTTTGAAGAGGTGATGCACGTAAGCCTTCGAGTATGCCGTATCGACGTAGGAGGTTCCTTCGGGGTCGAGTGGGGAGAAGTCGAAGTCCCACTTTTGGTTGCGCAGGTTGATGGTGCCGTGCTTCGTGAAGATTTGGGCGTTGCGTCCGTTTCGTGTCGGCATCACGCAGTCAAACATGTCCACGCCTCTCTCGATGGCCTCGAGAATGTTGATGGGTGTGCCCACCCCCATCAGGTAGCGCGGTTTGTCTTTGGGTAATATGGCGTTCACCACTTCAACCATCTCATACATCACCTCCGTCGGTTCTCCCACCGCCAAGCCTCCGATGGCGTTGCCGTCCGCCTCTTTCGAAGCCACGTTCTCCGCTGCACGAGTGCGCAAGTCCTTGTAGGTGCATCCCTGAACGATGGGGAAGAGGCTTTGCTGGTAGCCGTATTTCGGCTCTGTCTCGTTGAACCGCTTGATGCACCGGTCGAGCCATCGTTCTGTCAGCGCCAACGATTTTTTGGAGTACTCGTAATCGCTGGTTCCAGGGGGGCACTCGTCGAGTGCCATCATGATGTCGGCACCAATCGAACGCTCTATGTCCATCACTCCTTCGGGGGTGAAGAAGTGCTTGCTGCCGTCTATGTGGCTGCGGAACTCCACACCTTCTTCCTTTAACTTTCGGATGCCGGCCAACGAGAACACCTGAAACCCTCCGCTGTCTGTCAGCATGGGACGGTCGAAACCGTTGAACTTGTGCAAGCCTCCAGCCGCCTCCAGCACCTTCAGTCCTGGGCGCAGATAGAGGTGGTATGTGTTGCCGAGGATGATTTGCGCTTTGATGTCCTCCTTCAGTTCGTGCTGGTGTACCGCCTTCACCGAGGCTTGTGTGCCTACGGGCATGAAGATAGGTGTCTCAATGTCGCCGTGGTCGGTGTGTATGAGTCCTGCACGTGCATTTGTCTTGGGGTCGTTATGTTGAAGCGTAAAAATCATCGTTTGTTGTTTATCTGGTTTTTTGTGGGGGGGTTGCTAGGCTTCTTAGGTTTTCCTAGGTTTTCCTAGGCTATCCTAGGCTGTTCTAGGTTTTCCTAGGCTTCCCTATGCCTTCTTTCTATTTTAGCAGCGCAAAATCAAGCACATCTTTCACGTTCTCCACGTAGTGGAAAGTCACTCCCTTCACATACTTGGCAGGAATTTCCTCGATGTTCTTTCTGTTCTCGTGACAGATGAGGATGTCGGTGATGCCGGCGCGTTTGGCTGCCAGAATCTTCTCCTTGATGCCGCCCACGGGGAGCACCTTGCCTCGCAGGGTGATTTCGCCCGTCATGGCGATGTTCTTGCGCACCTTCCGCTTGGTGATGGCACTCGCCAGCGAGGTGGCAATGGTGATGCCTGCCGAAGGGCCGTCTTTGGGAGTGGCACCTTCGGGCACGTGGATGTGGATGTTATGGTTCTCGAAGAAGTCGGGCTGAATGCCGATGAGGTCGCAGTGCTCTTTCAGGTACTGCAAGGCAATGGTTGCCGATTCTTTCATCACGTCGCCCAGATTGCCGGTCAGTCCCAATTTGCCGCCCTTGCCGTTGTCGATGGAGGTCTCGATGAAGAGAATCTCGCCGCCCACGCTTGTCCAGGCCAAACCTGTCACCACGCCGTAGTAGTCGTTGCCCTGATACTTGTCGCGGCTGAAAGGCTCGGTGCCAAGATACTTCTTGATGTCCTCCACCTTCAGTTCCCCTTCGGGCAGCACACCGTCTTTGGCATATTTCAGGGTCACCTTGCGGAGCACCTTGTTGATTTTCTTGTCAAGGTCGCGCACCCCCGACTCGCGGGTGTAGTCTTCAATCATCTTCTCCAGTGCGGGCTTGGAAATCTTCACACCCGTGTCCTTCATGCCGAGGTTGTCCAACTCTTTCGGCACGAGGTGCCTTTTGGCAATCTCAATCTTCTCTTCCGTCAGGTAGCCGCTCACCTCAATCAGCTCCATGCGGTCGCGGAGTGGGGCAGGGATGGTCGAGATGTTGTTGGCGGTGGCGATGAACATCACCTTCGACAGGTCGTAGTCGGTGTCGAGGTAATTGTCGTGGAAGGCGGAATTTTGTTCAGGGTCAAGCACTTCCAGCAGGGCGCTGGCAGGGTCGCCGTGATTCGTCTGCTGCGTCACCTTGTCAATCTCGTCTAGGATGAACACAGGGTTGCTGCTGCCCGCCTTCTTGATGTTCTTGATGATTTGTCCAGCCATCGCACCCACGTATGTACGGCGATGACCGCGAATTTCTGCTTCATCGTGCAAACCGCCGAGCGACATCCTCACATATTTCCTCTTCATCGCTTTCGCTATGCTCTTGCCCAACGAGGTCTTTCCCACTCCAGGAGGGCCGTAAAGACAGAGGATGGGGCTTTTGAAGTCGCCTCTCATCTTCAGCACCGCCAAGTGCTCCACGATGCGCTCCTTCACTTTCTCCATGCCATAGTGGTCCTTGTTCAGCACTTTCTCCGCATTGGAAAGGTTGAGGTTGTCTTTCGTATATTCGCCCCAAGGCAGTTCCAGCATCGTCTGTGCGTATGTATATTCCGTCTGATAGTCGGGCGAGTGGCTGCTCATGTGCGACATCTTGTCCAGTGCGTCGTTAAACACCTTCGCAGTGGCTTCGCTCCATTTCTTCTTTTTGCCCGCTTCGCGCAACTCTGCAATTTCATCCTCGCTCTTCTCGCCCAACTGCTCCTGAATGGTTTCCATCTCCTGGCGCAAGAAATACTCCCTGTGCTGCTTGTCCAGTTCCTCGCGGGTGCGCATCTGGATATCCATCTTCAGCGTGACATACTGATACTCCCGTTGCAGGATGCCCAGCAGGCGGTAGGCGCGGTCGAACAGGTTCGTCTGCTCCAGCAGCATGATGCGCTCCTTGTTGGTGATGTTGAGATTGGTGCAGATGAAGTTGACGGCAAAAGTGCGGTCGGTGATGTTGTTGAGCGCAAAGGCAGAACCGATGGTCTGCTCGTTCGAGCGCATCAGCTTGATGGCGGTCTCTCTGCACGCATCCACCACAGCCACATATTCACGGTCGCCCTTTGCGGGAACCTCTTCGGGGAAATTCTCCACATGGCCCACACTATAGTTTCCGTTCCACTCCAGCTCAATCAGGCGAATACGGGTGAAGCCCTGAATCAGAGCCGTCTTGCTTCCATCGGGCAACTTGATGATTTTCTGCACCTTTCCGACCACTCCCGTGTGGTACAGCTGGTCAAATTCCGGTTCGTCGGTCGAGTCATCCACCTGCGTGAACACTGCAATGAGCGAATCCTTCTTTTGTGCATCTTTCAGCAGTTTGAACGAAGAATCGCGCCCGATGGAAATGGGCACCATTGTTTCGGGGAAAAGCATGACTCCCCTCAATGGCAGTACTGGAATTGTATTCTCTGGTGAAATATCTTGTTCAACATTTCCCCTCACCGTATTGTCAATGCTGGTGATAAAGCTAATCTTGCTCTCCACGGGACCCTCGTCTATAATTTCGTCGAAGTTGAAATCCATCGTCTATATAATCCTTTCTTTTCTTAAATCTGATTGTGGAATGTCGTTCTTGTCATACAAAACAGCTGCAAAGTTACGAAAATTCGAGCGAAACACAAAAGGAAAGCTTGCTTTTCTTCTATTTCCGCGACAAAGTGAGTTCGGCAAAGCTGACGTTGCGAAAAAATGATGGGGAAAAAGCCAAATGTTCGCAACAACATGAACGTCACACTCACTTTTGCCTTAGTGCCGCACTCACTTTTGCCTTAGTGCCGTATCCTCCATTGCCTCTACGCAACTGCCTCTTCTGGGTCAGTGTCGTTTCCACTTTAGATTCATACTATGGATTATAGAATTCAAAGAAAGAATTGTACAATCCAAAGAATGAATCATACAATTCATAGAATGAATTTAAGAAAAGATTTGGTACATTCAGCAAAAAGTTGTATCTTTGCAAAAGAATGGAAACAGAGATGCCGAATGTACAAAAAATGCCATCTTTCCACCTGCAAAGGTACGGAAAAAAGAGGATTTTTCCAAGCGTTGCAGCTCTGAAAAAAGCGGAAGAAGCGAAAAAATAGACGAGAGTAATCACAATTTACACATCTTTTATATATGGAATACACTTTTAGAGAAATGCCCGACGTACACGGATCGGGCGAACGGAAAATCTATCCGAAAGCAACACATTGTTCGCAAATCTCCAACAACTTCTTCATGAAGGGACTTTCGACGCGCACCGCGTATGGGAAAGGACTCATCGAGGGCATCGTGCAGGAACTGACCACGGAAATGGATTCGTATCTGCGCCTTGGACATTCGGTGAAAGTCGATGGATTGGGCACCTTCAACGTGTCGTTGGGCATGAAGGAGGGGCACGAGACGGAAGAGGTGAAAGAGGACGACGAACGCTACGACACCAACGGGGTTTACATCAAGACCATCAACTTCATTCCCGACCGCCAGTGGCTGGAACGCCTGCGCACCACTGCCGACCTGCACAAAGTGGGCGAGGTGAAGAAACTGCATCCGCGCAAGACCACTCTTGAGGAGCGGCGGCAATGGGCGCTCCGCTATCTGGAGGAACACCCCTACATGCAGGTGGGCGACTATGTCTTTGGCACCCAAACCCCTCGTTCCACAGCCTTGCGCGAACTGCACAAGTTTGTCGAAGACCCCGACAGCGGCATCGCCAGCAGCGGAACTCGCAGCCACATGGTGTTTGTGAGAAAGGGAAACGGCGAGTGAAATGAGAGAATAGTCATCGGAAATGCCCTAATCTTTGCAATAGTGTAAGAAAAATGTGACGTTTTTCTTACACTTTGCAATTATTTTTCAGTTTTTTTGTGTGTATTTTGAAAATAAATCGTACCTTTGCATCGCTTTTCGCCACAAGGCAGGTATTGATGAAAGGGCGAAAGAATTGGACAGTAAGATAAAATAAGCACTATATGAGCAAACTGATAAAGGTGGAGGGGTATAAGCAACTCCTCGACCCCACACAGACGGAACTGGGAATCAAACAGATTAAGGATTTTTTTCAGGCCAACCTCTCTACGGCGCTCCGTCTTCGACGTGTCACCGCACCGCTGTTCGTGTTGAGGGGACTCGGCATCAACGATGACCTCAATGGGGTGGAACGCCCCGTTTCTTTTCCCATCAAGGATATGAACGACCACGTGGCTGAGGTGGTTCACTCGCTCGCCAAATGGAAGCGGCTCATGCTGCAAGAATACGGCATTCAGCCTGGTTATGGGCTTTACACCGACATGAACGCCATTCGTGGCGACGAGGAACTGGACAACACCCACTCCCTCTACGTCGATCAATGGGACTGGTGCCGCACCATCCGTGAGGAAGACCGCAATATCGCCTTCCTGAAGCGCATCGTGGAAGACATCTATGCCGCCATCCTCCGCACGGAATATCTGGTCTTCGAGTCCTATCCCCAAATCAAACCCTTCTTGCCCGAAGAAATTCACTTCATCCATTCGGAAGAACTCCTGCAGATGTACCCTGACCTCACCCCCAAACAGCGTGAGGATGCCATCAGCAAGAAGTACGGCGCCGTGTTCATCATGGGCATCGGAGGCAAACTCTCCAACGGCGAGAAGCACGACGGACGCGCTCCCGACTACGATGACTGGAGCACTCCCAACGAAGAAGGCTATAAGGGTCTCAACGGCGACATCCTCATCTGGTACCCCGTCCTCAACCGCAGCATCGAACTCAGTTCCATGGGCATCCGAGTGGACAAGGAAGCCTTGGTTCGTCAACTTGAATTGGAAAACAAGATGGAACGTCTCAATCTTTTCTTCCACAAAAAGTTAATGAACGACGAAATACCCCTCTCTGTCGGTGGAGGAATCGGTCAGAGCCGCCTCTGCATGGTGCTCCTCCACAAGGCTCACGTAGGCGAAATTCAAGCCTCCATCTGGCCCGACGAAATGCGTGAGGAATGTGCCAAAGCTGGCATGCCCCTCATCTGAGAAAAGGGAAAAGTGAAGAACGAAAAGTGAAAAATTTGCTACCGCACCTGTATGTCAACAGTGGACGCACAAGTGCGGTAGCAATTTTTTCACTTTTCCCTTTTCATTTTTCACTTTTTTGTTGTATTTTTGCAACAAAATAAAAAAAACCTATGACACCAAAGGAAGAGATTGAGCAACTCAGAAAGGAGTTGGAGCAGCATAATTACAATTATTATGTGTTGAATCAGCCGACGATTTCAGATTATGACTTCGACCAGATGATGCATCGGTTGGAGGACTTGGAACTGTTTTATCCGCAGTATGCCGACCCTAATTCTCCGACACAGAGGGTGGGAAGCGACCTGAACCAGTCGTTCAAGGCGGTGGCGCATAAATATCCGATGTTGTCGCTGGCGAATACCTATAATGAGGGGGAGGTACGTGATTTCTACAACCGTGTGAAGGAAGGGCTGGAAGGTGAGGATTTTGAGATTTGTGCGGAGATGAAGTACGACGGGTTGAGCATATCGTTGACGTATGTGGGTGGTGAACTGGTGCAGGCGGTCACGAGAGGTGATGGTGTGAAGGGTGATGACGTGACCAACAATGTGCGCACAATCCGTTCGATACCGCTGAAGTTGCGGGAGGGAAGTGGTTATCCGCATGAATTTGAGATTCGTGGAGAGATACTGATGCCTTGGGCCTCGTTTGAGAAGTTGAATGAGGAACGGGCTAAACGGGAAGAACCGCTGTTTGCCAATCCGAGAAATGCGGCTAGTGGCACATTGAAGTCGCAGAACTCGAAGGTGGTGGCGCAACGAGGCCTTGATGCGTACCTATATTATATATTAGGCGATGAGATTCCGGCAGACGGCTTCCATTATGAGAACTTGCAGAAGGCGGCAGCGTGGGGCTTCAAGATTTCGCAGGGCATGAAGAAGTGCCAAAGCATCGACGAGGTGTTGGCATACATCAACTATTGGGATGTGGAACGTAAGAACCTGCCAGTGGCTACCGATGGCATTGTGCTGAAAGTGAACTCATTGCGCCAGCAGCGGCATCTGGGCTATACGGCCAAGAGTCCTCGCTGGGCAATTGCCTATAAGTTCAAGGCCGAACGTGCTTGCACGCGGCTGAACAAGGTGACTTATCAGGTGGGCAGAACGGGTGCGGTGACTCCTGTGGCCAACATGGACCCTGTGCAGTTGGCTGGCACGGTGGTGAAGCGCGCCTCGCTCCACAACGCCGATGTGATGGAAGAACTCGACCTGCACATTGGCGATATGGTGTATGTGGAGAAGGGTGGTGAGATTATCCCCAAAGTGGTGGGTGTGGACAAAGACCAGCGGCAGCCTGGATTGCAGAAGGTGCAGTTCATCAAGAGCTGCCCGGAGTGTGGCGCTCCCTTGGTGCGTTTCGAGGGTGAAGCCGCACATTATTGCCCTAACGACAGCGCCTGTCCGCCTCAAATCAAGGGACGCATCGAGCACTTCATCTCGCGCAAGGCTATGAACATCGACAGCCTCGGTCCTGAGACGGTGGATGACTACTACCAGCGTGGCCTCATCCACAACGTGGCCGACCTCTACACCTTGACCATTGCCGACATCTGTGGCGTGAACAAGACCCGTGTGAAATCTGCCCAGAAGGTGGTGGATGGTGTGAAATCGACCCTACAAGTGCCGTTTGAAAGGGTGGTTTTCGCCATCGGCATCCGTTTTGTAGGCGAGACGACCGCCAAACTCATTGCCCGTCACTTCAAGTCGATGGAGGCTCTTCGGAATGCGACCGTGGAGCAACTGATGGAAGTGGATGGAGTGGGGCAGGTGATTGCCGAGTCGGTGGTCAAATACTTCCAAGACCCCAAGAACGCTGAGATTGTGGACAAACTTGCCAGTTACGGCGTGCAGATGCAGCTTTCCGAGGAGCAACTGTCGGGACAAACCGACAAACTCGCTGGCAAGAGCATCGTCATCTCCGGTGTGTTCCAAAAGCACTCGCGTGACGAATACAAAGCCATCATCGAACAGAACGGAGGCAAGAACGTGGGCAGCATCTCCAAGAAAACCTCCTTCATCCTGGCTGGTGACAACATGGGACCTGCCAAGTTGGAGAAAGCCCAAAGCCTCGGTGTGCCCATCGTGTCGGAAGACGAGTTCTTAGGGATGCTTTAAAAAAGATGTCTTCATTGTATCATTAGGATAAAAGTCATCCTATCTATTCGACAAAATCGGACTAGTATAAAATTATGACTATTCTCAAAAAATATTTGTTTTCATTGCCATCCATAGCAATAGTTCTATTTATGACATCATGTAATAATGTCGTAAACAAAGATTGTTATCAATATATAGATAATAATGTCGTAAACAAAGATTGTTATCAATATATAGACTCTACATCTGCTCATACTCTGATGTGGAAAGTCGAGAATGCCGAGAAGACGGAAATTGCTTATGTTTTAGGGACGATGCATTTGCAGCATAAGAGTTTTTTGGAAAATGTAGAAGGATGGGACTCTGTCTTCAACTCATGTGATGCTGTTTGTATTGAAAGCTTCATGGGCGCCAAAATGAAAAGTTCAGATAACTCGCAAATGATGGAAGAATTGATGCCTAATGATACGACATACGAAGATATCTTGGGCGAAAAAACAAAAGCTTTACGCCCATATGTCACAGATTGGAAATATCGCCCCTATGTGATAAGAAATGTATTTATTCTTTCATTGTATGCGGAGATATTCCCTAAACTAATACATAATACAAAGAATCATATTGAATTATCCAAAGACTACATGTTTATGGATTTAGCGATACAAAACAGAACTTTAGCAAAGGGGAAGAAAATTGTGTTTTTGGATGGAGTGATACAAGAGGAAGACACTGCTAAGAATAAAACACAAAGCAAATCTCTTCGAGAAGAAGTGTTGGCATTATATGAAGAGGTGACACATCGTGATTCTATTTTGCGTTTTCATTTAGCGGCGGATAGTGCTTACTATTTTCATGATTTAGAGCGGTTTTCTATACTTATCAACCAGGATTCCTTAGTACATACCAAACAACTTATACATGATAGAAACGAGAAGTGGATGCCCCAGATTGTTTCGTCCATACAAAAGCAAAATACAATTATTGCTGTTGGTGTGGCCCATCTTATACCAACAAAACATGATAAAGGAATTCTACAAAGATTGAAAGACTTGGGATATAACGTAACGCCATTTAAAAATGAATAAAACATTAATAACGGCGTAACCCCTCTGGACTTACTTCCACAAAGCTCGCGAGCGTTCCCCCACTGCCCTCGTGAGCTTTGTGGAAGTAAGTGTGAAAAGGGGGTGGAAAATGTTCGGAGGGGGGTGGAGAGGGGGTGTAACGCGTTTTTCCACCCCCCTCTCCACCCCCCTCCTTCTCTTTTTGGTTATGTTGAGGCGCATCAATTCTTCTTACAGATGTATTTGAGGAGAGAGAAAGATGTATTTGAAGGGAGGGAAAAAGCAGGGGCGTGGTCTTTTTATTGTGTCGCGGATGCTTTTTTTATTCTAAAAATTTCATAATTCAAAATAAATCAGTACCTTTGCACCCAATTAAGTTTTAAGGTAAAAGTCTATTACTCTTCATTTATGACTAAAAAGGTACAAGAACCTCATTACATTTTCGAGTCAAGTTGGGAAGTCTGTAATAAAGTAGGCGGAATTTATACAGTATTATCTACTCGTGCAAAAACACTACAGGATAAACTAACCGACAGAGTGTTCTTCATCGGCCCGGACTTTTGGGAGGGCAAGAAAAATCCGTTGTTTAAGGAAAGCAAGACCTTGCTGAAGGGATGGCGAAAAAGTGCACAGGAATATGATGGCGTGTCCTTCCGCGTGGGACGTTGGCAAGTGCCGGGCGAGCCTATTGCCATTCTGGTTGATTTCAAACCTTTTTTTGAACAACGTAATGAGATTTTTGGATGGGCATGGGAAAACTTCCATGTCGATTCGCTCAACGCATACGGCGACTATGATGAGAGCCTGATGTTCTCGTGGGCAGCGGGCAAGGTGGTGGAGAGTTACTATAAGTTTTTCGGACTCACCCGAGAGGATAACGTGGTGTTTCAGGCACACGAGTGGCAGACTTGCTTGGCTGCACTCTACGTGAAGAAGTTTGTGCCAGAGGTGGCCACCATCTTTACGACGCATGCCACCACGATAGGCCGCTCCATTGCCGGCAACAACAAACCGCTCTACGACTATCTCTCGTCCTACAACGGCGACCAGATGGCGGCTGAACTGAATGTGCAGGCCAAGCATTCTGTGGAGAAACAGGCTGCATGGAACGTGGATTGCTTCACGACGGTGAGCGAGATTACGGGTAAGGAATGTGCGGAACTGCTTGACAAGCCTGCCGACGAGATTCTGATGAATGGCTTTGAGAATGACTTTGTACCTTCTCCTGCCGCCAAGTTCAACGAGGCAAGGAAGACCGCCCGAGCCGCGCTGCTCAAGGTGGCTAACACACTGATGGGTACAGACCTGGGCGATGACACCATCATCATCAGTACAGGTGGACGATATGAGTACCAGAACAAGGGCATCAATGTCTTTATCGATGCCATGAACCGTCTGCGTTGGGACGACCGGCTGGAAAAGGACGTGCTGGCGTTTGTGATGGTTCCGGCATGGATGAAGGAGGCGCGCGAAGACCTGAAGGCTGCACTGAAGAACAAGAAGGGGCAGGAAGGCCCTGTTGGCGACCCTCGCATCACGCATGTGCTCCACGAACAAGACAACGACAAGGTGCTGGGACAGATGAACTGGCTCGACATGCACAATCGTCCCGAGGATAAAGTGAAGGTCATTTTTGTGCCATGCTATTTGGACGGCACCGATGGCATCTTCAACAAGCAATACTATGAGTTGCTGATAGGCAACGACTTGACCATCTTCCCCTCCTACTATGAGCCTTGGGGCTACACTCCCACCGAGTCGGTGGCGTTCCATGTGCCTTGTATCACGACCGACCTGGCAGGATTTGGCTTGTGGGCCAACAGTCTGGTGGGCAGAATGAGTGAGATAGAAGATGGTGTGAAGACCATCCATCGCTCGGACTATAACTTCGACGAAGTGAGCAACACCATTCGCGACACCATCTTGAAGTTCTCTCAGATGGAAAAGAAACAGGTGACCGCAGCCCGCCGAAATGCGGAGAAAGTGGCAGAGAAGGCTCTCTGGAAGCATTTCATCAAGTATTACTATGAAGCATACGACAAGGCATTGACCCAGCGCAATGTGCGCATGGCCAATGGCAAGTAAAAAGAATATAATTATCAACCAATTAAATAAAACTATGAGAATTCAGGCAAGCAACGCCAACACGCCCAATTGGCGTGAGATTAGTGTTAGGTCTTCTGTTCCCGCAGCACTCGAACCGCTGGACGAGATTGCTCACAACATGTGGTGGACGTGGAACAATGAAGTGGGTCACATCTTCAACGACATGGATCCACAACTTTGGCATGATGTTCAGCAGAACCCCGTGCTGTTCCTCGGTCGCATGAACTATGAAAAACTGGAGGAAATCGCTGCCAATAAGAAGATTGTTGACCGCATCAACAAGATTTATAAGGAGTTCCGTGCCTATATGGATGTGGAACCCGACAAGAAACGCCCCTCAGTGGCTTATCTTTGCATGGAGTACGGTCTCAGCCATGTGCTGAAGATTTATTCAGGTGGTCTCGGCATCTTGGCCGGCGACTATGTGAAGGAGGCTTCAGACTCCAACATCGACTTCTGCGCTGTTGGTTTCTTGTACCGCTATGGCTACTTCACTCAGACCCTCTCGATGGAAGGTCAGCAGGTGGCCAACTATGAGGCACAGGTGTTCCCAACACTGCCCATCGAACGTGAGTTGGATGCCGAAGGCAATCAGGTGGTGGTAGATGTGCCCTACAACAACTACACGGTTCACGCACTCGTTTGGCGTGTGAATGTGGGTCGTGTGAAACTCTATCTGCTTGATACAGACAACGAAATGAACTCTGAGTATGACCGTTCCATCACTCACGCCCTCTATGGTGGCGACTGGGAGAACCGTCTGAAGCAGGAGATTCTGCTGGGTATCGGTGGTGTGCTGTTGCTCAACAAGTTGGGCATCAAGAAGGACATCATCCACTGCAACGAAGGCCATGCCGCCCTTGCAAATGTGCAGCGTCTGGTTGAGTATGTGGAGAGCGGTCTGTCGTTCAACGAGGCTCTTGAGGTGGTTCGCACTTCATCGCTCTACACTGTTCACACTCCTGTGCCAGCAGGTCACGACTACTTCGATGCAGACCTCTTCGGCAAGTATATGGGTCAGTACCCTGCCAAACTCGGCATCAGTTGGGACGAGTTTGTGGGTATGGGCCGCGTGAACCCCGACGATAAGGGCGAACGCTTCTGCATGTCAACCTTCGCTTGCAACACCTGCTCTTGGGTGAATGGTGTAAGTTGGCTCCACGGCAAGGTGTCGAAAGATATGTTCAACGGCATCTGGAAAGGCTATTTCCCTGAGGAACTGGACAATGTAGGTTATGTGACTAATGGTGTTCACATGCCCACTTGGACTGCTTCTGAGTGGAAATCAGTCTATGAAAAATACTTCGACAAGAAGTTCCTTAGCGACCAGTCGAACGAGAAGATTTGGGAGGCTATCTATAATGTGCCAGACCAGGAGATTTGGAACACCCGTCTGGCTCTGAAGGCCAAACTGATAGAGTATATCAAGAAGGCATTCCAAGAGGACTGGCTGAAACATCAGGGTGACCCCTCTCGCATCGTTTCGATTGTGGAGAAGATTAACCCGAATGCACTGACCATCGGCTTTGCTCGTCGCTTTGCCACCTACAAGCGTGCCCACCTCCTCTTCAGCGACCTCGACCGTTTGGCCAAGATTGTGAACAACCCCAACTATCCTGTTCAGTTCCTCTTTGCTGGCAAGGCTCACCCTGCCGATGGCGCTGGTCAGGGTCTCATCAAAAAGATTTATGAGATTAGCCGTCGTCCTGAATTCCTCGGCAAGATTATCTTCTTGGAAAACTACGACATGAAGTTGGCTCGTCGCCTTGTGACTGGTGTGGATATCTGGATGAACACTCCGACTCGTCCACTCGAGGCTTCTGGCACATCGGGCGAGAAGGCTCTGATGAACGGTGTGGTGAACCTCTCCGTGCTGGACGGTTGGTGGCTCGAAGGCTATCGTGAGGGTGCTGGATGGGCACTCACCGAGAAGCGCACCTTCCAGAATCAGGAGCAGCAAGACCAACTCGATGCAGCCACCATCTACTCGCTGCTTGAGAACGACATCCTGCCACTCTACTATGCTCGCAACTCTAAGGGCTATTCGGAGGGTTGGATTCAGACGGTGAAGAACTCTATCGCTCAGATTGCTCCACACTACACGATGAAGCGTCAACTCGACGACTACTTCACGAAGTTCTACAACCCGCTGGCTGCCCGTCGCAAGGAACTCTTTGCCGACAACTTCAAGAAGGCTAAGGACATTGCAGCATGGAAAGAGCTGGTGGCTTCTCGCTGGGATTCCATCCGTGTGGTATCATACGAAAAAGCAGAGGATATGCTGAAGGGCGACGTGCTTTCGGGCAAGAAGTACAACCTCAAGTATGTGATTGACGAGCAGGGCCTTGACGATGCTATCGGTTTCGAACTCGTCACTATCTTCCGCGATGAGGATGGTCGTGAGCACATCAGCCAGATTGACCCGTTGACAGTGACCAAGCGTGAAGGCAACCTCTACACCTTCGAGGGAACTCACGTCATTCCTACAGCAGGTAGTTTCAAGGTGGCTTACCGCATGTATCCCAAGAATGCAGACCTGCCACATCGTCAGGACTTCTGCTACGTAAGGTGGTTTAACTAAGCCGCTGAAAGAAACATCGTTATGTCAATTGCACCATCTCCGCGTGGGGTGGTGCAATTTCTCTTTCTTGCAAGAATCCTTAAAGGGACTCTCCTCAAAGTGACTCACCCCATACGGGCGCACCCAAAAGTTTCTTAACAAAAAATGTTTTATCTGAAGATTCTGGAAATGAAAAAAATCTGCATTTTTATCATTCTTTCTTTTCTGGCCTTGTCTGTCTTTGCCCAGAAAGCAGAAAAGGGCAAGAAAACTGCCGATGTGTTTAAGAAGTCGGCTGTGGTGAAAGCATACCGCACTTGCATGAAAGAGAAAAACTACGCTAAGGCCAAACAGACTTTGGATGAGGCAGTTAAGAAGTATGGCGAGGCAAAGGAGGATGCGCAACTGTATCACTACAAGATGGAGGCTCTGAACGAGTTGATAGGCTTGGAAAACAGGAAGATTTACCTGAAGTCAAATCCCGACACAATTGGCTATTTCAACTATATGTACGAACTCTATGTGACGGGGCTGGCCTGTGACTCTCTGGAGCAGAAGGCCATTGCAAGAAAGCGTGATATGGGAAAGAAGGCCGAGCCGAAACTCCGCAAGGGGGTAGGGACGACCATGCTTGCTTATCGTAAGAACATCTTGAATGCGGGAAAGTTTTATTACAAAAAGCGGAATTACAAGGATGCTTTCCGTTTTCTCAACATGTATGCACAGACAAAATCGTCAGACATTTTTGTGGATTCAAAAGGTGTTTCCATCTTGGAAGACCCTGATGATATGACAGAGGTTTCCGTGCTTGCGGCATTGAGTGCGTATGGTTCAGGTGATTATGGAGGTACTATTACTTATCTTGCAGAAAGTCTGAATGATAAGAGTTATGAAAGTCAACTCTTGGAGATAGGCAGTAAGGCATACGGAGAGTTGGGTGACACAACCCAGATGCTGAACGTGCTTGAGAATGGTTTTCGGCTCTATCCTGATGCTGAATACTTTTTTGTCACGTTGACAAAGTTCTACAACAATCAAGGTGACTATGAGAAAGCGTTGCAGAAAGCGGAGAGAATGACAGAACTGCACCCGAACAATCGGGACTACTGGTTCATGAAAGGAACCGAACAAGCACTCCTCGGCATGAAAGAGGAAGCACTTGCTTCGTTTGGGAAATGTGTCGAAATCAAGGCCGATGACGCAGAGGCTTTCTCATCCATCGGAAACATCTATCTGAGTGAGGCTCACGATGCTTATGCCCGTTTCAATCTGCCTCGTTCCAATCCTGCTTATACAAAGGAAAGGCAGGCCATCAATGACTTGTATAGGAAGGCTGCCAAGGCTTTTGAGCAAGCCAAAAAGTTTAGCGAAGCAAACCTTTCTCTATGGTTGTCGGGGCTTCGCGAGGCTTACTTTAAGTTGAATAAAGGACGTGAACTCCGTGCCCTGGAAAAATATAAGCAATAAGCAGTGTATGAAGTGACTATCAGATAAGTAGAATTTCCATTTTTTCTCATTTGCAAGCAAAAAATACTTGAAATATGAGAATAATTTTTGTGCATCTAAAGGATTTTATATACCTTTGCACACTTTTGAGTACTTCTGATTGATAAATAGACGACTGGGTAATGGCAAAGAGTAAAGGAACTTCGAAAAGCAAAAACGGGAAAAAATACGCGGCTGCACAAAAAGAAAAGTTGAGTGCCGGCGATTTCTTTGTAGGTTTCGGCAAGATGGAAATATTTTCCTTTTGTATAGGCCTTCTCCTCGTTTTATGCGCTATCTTCATGCTTGTGGCCTTTGTGTCGTATCTCTTTACAGGTGAAGCAGATTACAGCCTTCTGGAAAGTCATGCCGACCCCCTCAATTGGGAGTTGCAATACAAGAATGTGTGTGGTTCGGGGGGAGCCATTGTGGCCTTTTTCTTCTTGAATGACTTGTTTGGATTGGCTTCCTTCATTATCCCTCCTTATTTGATTATTGTGGGATTCCGGCTGATGCGGGTCTTCAAGTTTACATTGGTTCGTAAGTTTATCCTGTTCACTTTCTTGATGTTGTGGACAAGCATCTTCCTTGCTGCCTTTGGCTATCTTTTTCCCTACTTTGAAGGCTCCTTCATCAAGTTAGGCGGTAATCACGGCATTCATGTGGTGAAGATTTTAACTCAGGTGGTGGGTACTCCGGGCTTATTCGCTTTCTTGGCTATTAGTGCTGTACTTTATCTCATTTATCTGAGTGCAAAGACCATCGAAGTGATTCGTAACGCTTTCAGAATGAATTTCCTGAAGAAGGTGAATCCTGACCGATGGAAACGTCTAATCAGCCGAGGAGACGATGAAGATGGGGTAGAATCTGACGCAGAAAGTGATGAAGATGACAACGAAAATGAGACAAATCATGACGACGGGGCTTCTGATGAATCGGGTGATGAAGATAGAAACTACGTGACGGGAGGAGACGGAATGTCTTCAACAGTGTTGGAATTTTCCAACATCGCAGGCTCTGAACCTTCCATAGACAATGGGCAGGCCGGAGTGGAAGAGGAAGAGGTGCAGGCTGTTGGCCACGAAGAGGCACATGACGGCAATGTAGGTGCAGAAACGCTTGTTTCCAACGTGGAAGAGAATGGTTCTGCAAGTGCTGATGAAGGTGCTGTTGTTCCCACTACGCTGGAGATTGAACAAAATGAAACAGAAAAAGGAAGTGGCAAGATAGAACGAGGCGGTATAGACACCCCCTACGACCCCAAACTGGCTTTGGAACATTACAAATATCCTACGTTAAATCTGCTCCGCAAGGCTGATGACCAAGGGCCTCAGATAGACATGATAGAGCAGAATGCCAACAAAGACCGCATCATTCAGGTGCTGAAACAGTTTGGTGTGGAAATCAAGAGTATCAAGGCTACCATCGGCCCCACTATCACGCTCTACGAGATTGTGCCAGCCGAAGGCACACGTATCAGCAAAATCCGCAATTTGGAGGACGACATCGCTCTGTCGCTGGCAGCAGAAGGTATCCGTATCATTGCCCCCATTCCGGGCAAAGGAACGATTGGTATAGAGGTGCCGAACAAGAAGAAGTGCATTGTCTCGATGGAGAGCGTCATCAACAGTCGTGTTTATCAGGAAAGCAAGATGGAACTCCCTTGTGCTGTCGGCAAGACCATCAGCAACGAAGTCTTCATGTTCGACTTGGCCAAGGCTCCTCACCTGCTGGTGGCTGGTGCTACAGGTCAGGGTAAGTCGGTGGGGTTGAATGCTATTGTCACCTCTCTGCTCTACAAGAAGCATCCGTCGGAACTGAAAATTGTGATGGTTGACCCGAAAAAGGTGGAGTTCAGCATCTACAGCCCCATCGAGAATCACTTTTTGGCACGTCTGGAAGAAGAGGAGGATTGCATCATCACCGATGTGCAGAAAGTGGTGAAGACGCTCAACTCTCTTTGTGCCCTGATGGACAGTCGCTACGATCTGCTCAAGCGTGCCCATGCCCGTAACATCAAGGAATATAACGAGATGTTCAAGACCCGCAAACTGAATCCCGAGCATGGTCATGAGTTCATGCCCTACATCGTGGTCATTGTCGATGAGTTTGGAGACCTTATCATGACGGCAGGCAAAGAAGTCGAGTTGCCTATCTGCCGCATTGCCCAGTTGGCCCGTGCCGTGGGCATTCACATGATCATCGCCACCCAGCGTCCGCAGGCCAGCATCATTAGCGGTGCCATCAAAGCCAACTTCCCCACACGCATCGCCTTCAAAGTCAGTTCCATGATGGACTCTCGCGTCATTCTCGACCGTGCAGGAGCCAACCAACTCATCGGCAAGGGCGACATGCTCTATCTGAATGGTGCAGAGCCGGTTCGTGTGCAGTGTGCATTTGTCGATACGCCTGAGGTGAACGACATCTGCCACTACATAGCCATACAACAGTCCTTCCTCCATCCCATGTATCTGCCCGATGTGGCTGACCCTGACGGCGACAGTGGCAGCAGTATGGGGACGGTCGATAAGAACCACCTCGACCCCATGTTCCCAGAAGTGGCCAAGTTTGTGGTCAACAACCAGAGTGGCTCCACCTCGATGATTCAGCGCAACTACTCCATTGGCTACAACCGTGCCGGCAAGATTATGGATCAACTTGAGAAGATGGGTGTGGTGGGACCACAGGTGGGCAGCAAACCACGCGAGGTGCTCATCAAAGACCCGCTGACATTGGAAGGATTGTTAAATTCATTGCATAGTTGATGAATAAGCATCATATAAAATAAAACATCATGATGAAAAGGATTCTTTTAGCCATTGTGTGCCTGCTGACCTTATGCAGCGTGAAAGCACAAGATGCCACCAAGGTGCTTGACAAGACGGCAACCACTCTCCGCGCTGCTGGCAACGTGAAGATAGGTTTCACTCTGGAAGCCAATGGAGCCTCTACGGTGGGGTATATCAAGTTGCAGAACCAGAAGTTTGTACTCAATGTGGGAGGCACCATCACATGGTTCGATGGCAAGACCATGTGGACCTATGTGAAGGCCAACGAAGAGGTGAACGTGACCACACCTTCGGCTGATGCTGTGGCCAAGATGAACCCGTATGCTTTCCTGTCTTTCTATAAAAAGGGCTATACGGCCAAGATGGGGAAGGGGACTGCAAAAGAACATGAAGTCATCCTGACTGGTAAGAGCGGCAGCCCTTACAAGCGTGTGGTGGTGTGCATCAACAAATCGACGAAATACCCTACCAGCATCACCATGACCACCTCGAAAGATGTCACCACAAAGATACTCTGTAACTCTTTTCTGAAAGACCAAAAGTACAAGGAGGCAACCTTCCGTTTCAACGAGAAGAATTATCCAGATGTGGAAGTGATAGACCTTCGTTAGTTTAGGCAAAAGAACGAGGCAATGGACATTTCAAGGGCTTGGTTGATATATCGTTCCATCTCTCAAAACCAACGGCTACAGGCGCGTCGCCATCCGATGTTTGAGAAGAATATGGCCATGAAGGTGTTTGGCTATATCTTCGTTGCATTTTGGGCTGCCTATCTGGTCATGCTGGGCATCACCATTTTCTATGCGTTTGACGACACAGCCCTTGAAGCCTTCGACTGGATTGATGGCGGCATGATTTGGTTTCTCATCCTCGACTTCCTCACCCGCTTTGCCATGCAGGAAACTCCGGCCCAGAACATCAAGCAGTATAAACTCTGCGACATACCCAACAGTTTCCTGCTTCACACTTTTCTGTTCCGCATGGGTCTGCAACCCTACAATCTGTTCTGGGCATTCTTTTTCATTCCTTTCGGTTGGTTAGCCATCCCGCAATTCTATGGTGTTGTAGGCTTTGTCGGCTTCATCCTGGGCTGGTGGCTGATGTTTGTGCTGAACAGTTACTGGTATCTCTTCTGGCGCACACTTATCAACCGCAACTATCTCTTTTTCATTCTTCCGCTGCTCATCTATGCGGCCTTTGCCTATTTCGGAATCTTCTACGATGAAGACCATCAATGGCTGTTTCAGGGAAACATTTTGCTGATGCGTGGCTTTTGTCAATGGAATGTGTTGAGTTGGCTCTTCATCGTGGTGTTCATTATACCATTATATATCATCAACTATCGTTTGCAGAAGGTGGCCATCTATGTGGAAATAGCCAAAACGGAGATGGTGAAACAAGTGAAGACCAACAACATGACCTTCCTCGACAAGTTTGGCATCATAGGCGAGTATCTGAAACTTGAACTGAAGTCGATGGTGCGCAACCTGGTGGTCAGGAAACAGTTCATCACGGGAGCCTTGTGTATGCTCATGCTGTGCGGCCTTTTTTCATTCTCCGATGTCTATGCGGACATGCCTTTCATGCGCATCTTCATCTGTGTGTATTGTTTCACCTGCCTGGGAGTGATGACCCTTACGACCGTGATGTGTGCAGAGGGCAACTATATTGATGGCTTGATGGTGAGAAAAGAGACCGTGCTCTCACTCTTGAAGGCCAAATATTACTTTCAGTGCATGGTGCTCATCGTGCCGTTCCTCTTTTCCCTCATGCCCATCATGGAAGGCAAAATCACCTGGCTCATGGCACTGGGCTGTATGTTCTTCACATCGGGTGCAGTCTTTCCGTTCATCTTCCAACTCGCAGTCTATAATGACTCTACCATACATCTGAACGAAAAACTGACCAAGGCTGGGCGTGACACGAAAGTGCAGATGATTATGTCGGGCATAGCCCTGTTTCTCCCCATGCTGCTCATGTACATCCTGGTGCAGAGTTTCAACGATGAAGTGGCAGCCATCTCCATGCTGACCATTGGTGTGATAGGCACCGTGCTTCACCCCTTGTGGCTTCGCAATATATACAACCGGTTCATGAAACGCCGATACCGAAACATGGACGGCTTCAGGAACTCCAGATAAAGCACATATACAATTTGGCAAATTGTAAATATAAAGATGAACTTAACAATCGAAAACCTAACCAAATCATTCGGAGAGAAAAAAGCACTCGACATAGAGCGTTACTCCATCCATAGCGGCGAGACCATCGGTCTGGTCGGCAACAACGGTGCCGGAAAGACAACCCTCTTTCGTATCATTCTTGACCTCCTGCATGCCGACAAAGGCTGTGTCACCATCGACGGATATGTGGATGGAAAACCTGTGTCGTGCGACACGTCGAAAAGCGAGAGTTGGAAAGCCTACACGGGTGCCTTTGTCGATGCAGGCTTCCTCATCGACTATCTCACCCCCGAAGAGTATTTTCGTTTTCTTGCAAAAATCTCCAATATTTCAGACGAAGTCCTGCACGACCGTCTCCTGCAGTTCGACTCCTTCATGAACGGCGAAGTCCTCGGACAGAAGACCCTCATCCGCAATCTTTCGATGGGCAACAAGCAGAAAGTGGGCATCATCGGTGCCATGCTCCACCATCCTCAACTCCTTCTGCTCGACGAACCCTTCAATTTCCTCGACCCCACCTCCCAACTCGCCATGAAGTATCTGCTCGAAACCTACAGCAAGGAACACAAGGCCACCATCATCGTCTCCTCCCACAACCTCACCCACACGCTCGACATCTGTTCGCGTATCACCCTGCTCGAACATGGCCGCATCATCAAGGACTATGACCGCGACTATGCCTTATTGACTTCTGAAATAGAAGAATACTTTCGCGGGCAACAAAGCGGAAAGATTTGAGATTGTTTCTCATCATTGAAGAAAGGTAGTGTTTTTAAGTGTACTCATCTTCTTGATTTTTCTGCTGTTTCTCAAAAAAAGTTGTAAAATTATTTGGAAGCGAATAATAAATTGTATATTTGCAAACGAAAATTGAAAACAAAAAGGATGAAAGACTACATCGTGACAATCCATCGGACATTGATGAAGAAAAGGGAGGAAGTTTATCCATAGCCGTTCTGTAGATGAAGATGCTGGAAGGAAATGAAGGGAGAAGTTTTTTGAGATATAATCTCTAAAAATGTATGAAAGAAAAAAGCCGTAACTTTGTGGTGAGTATTCATTAGACGTGATAACCTAAAAACTATGCCGACCAATAAGAATGCATTGACGAGATATAAGTATCTGGACGAATTGCTTTCGGACAGACACCATTATTATGACATTCATGATTTGACGGAGAAATGTAATGAGAAACTCGTTGAAGATGGATTTCCTGAAGTGACTCAACGATGCATAGAAAAGGACATCAATTATTTGGAATATGCCCCTTTTTCTGCGGATATTCAAAGATTCAGAGTGAATGGCAAAAGATGTTTGAGGTATGAAAATCCTTCTTTCTCTATCTTTCGGAAGGAACTGACAGAAGAGGAATGCAACTTGTTGTGTGAGGTGTTGAACACCATTGGACAGTTTGATGGTCTTGACAACTTTGAGTGGATGAACAGCATGAAGATAGGGCTAGGACTTAAGGAACGTCCCAAGGTGATAAGTTTCAGCAACAATCCCTACTTGAAGAACTCCAATATGTTGGGCATGTTGTTTGATTACATCTCCAATCAAGTGGTGGTGCAGTTATCATATCATACATTCTCTGATGCTGCAACAAAATGCATTGTTTTTCATCCATATCTGTTGAAGCAATACAACAATCGTTGGTATTTGATAGGTGCAGCAGATACAGATGGCAAGATTCTTAACTTTGCCATTGATCGCTTGGATAAAGTGGATGCCTTACCAGAGCATATATATAAGAAATGTACACAAGACTTGGAAGAACGATTTGAAGACATTGTAGGCGTAACCTTATACGAAGATCGTCCCATCAGCCATATTGTCTTTTGGGTGAGTGATGCATCTAAGGATTATATTCTCACTAAACCCATACACGAAACGCAAACCATGTTACGAGGAGAAAAAGATACAGCAATGAGGGAAGCGCATCCCAACCTTTCAGAAGGAGTGTTCTTCTCTATTGATTGTATTGAGAACTATGAACTTATCAGGGAACTCACTTCATTTGGGAAAGACCTCATTGTTCTTCAACCTCGCGAGATTCAGGATAAGGTATATGAGAGAATTTCATCCATGATGGAAAATTATTCGAGAATACGAACATAGAGTTCGGAAAGAGTGTGTAACTTTGCATCGTCAAAACAAAGAAGGATATGAATACACAATTTACCATTAAGAATTTCAGAGTGTTTGATGAGAAAGGAGTGACGATTGACATGAAACCAGTCACCATTCTGACGGGTTGTAACAGCTCTGGTAAAAGTTCCATTGTTAAATCAATGGTCTTGCTGGATACCTATATCGATAGTCTTCAAAAGGATTATGATGCTTTTAAAAGAATCGCTCTGACGAAGCATAAGTTGGACTTTAAGAAAGAAACAACGATTTCATTGGGTAGTTTCAATAGAGTGATTCATCGGGGGGCAGAGAATAACACTTTGACTTTTGAATACATGGTTCATTCTCTTATGTTAGGAGAAGATGTTAATGTATCAATGGAGTTTGAACCGGATGACAAGGATGTCTTTAATGAAGGCTATCTTAAGAGTGTTACCATCAGTAATGCTAATGGGGATGTGATATATTCATCGTCAAAAGAAATGCCCTGCTCTGCAAATTACAATTTAATATTGAATAACTTTTTCCGTTTTGTTATAGGCCAATACCTTGTGGATAGATACCAACAGAACGAAGCAAAAGAAGAAGATGATTTTGTTATGAATGATGATGAGTGGGAAGAAATGAAAACCTTCTTCACTAACTATTATGGAGAGATTACTTTGAAAGATGTTATAACTTGGGTGAATCGTAATGGTAATGATTATTATGAGATAAAGTTGTTTGGGATTACCGGGAATAAGGGTAAAGACAATAAAAAAACCTTTGTAGACAAATATCTTGATGGCAAGGTGGATGTTGTCAAAGATTCATGTTGTAGCAATTCGTTATTTTCTGTTCCATTGATGAAAACAATTGAAGGATGGGAGAAAGATGGGATTGTCGACAAATTTGAGTATTTGTTGAAAGATATTCCCATAACAGATGCGATGTGGATGGCAATAAGAATGATTTGCAAAGACTTCATTGATAGTGATACAGAAACATTTGGTGCCTATTTTCATAAGAAAGAAAAAGAGCAAATGATGTTCCATATGGAATCCAATTTCTGTCCAAAGGGACATGCTCCCTTCGTTTCTGCAACGTCTTTCTGGAACATCGGAGAATGTGAGAAGAAAGTTGGCATCAACGATACATTTAGGACAATTTCTCCCGACCCAGGCGTAATAGACCAAGCCACAGGTGAAATCATTCCTGGGACAGAAGAAAGTTTGGACAAAATGCTACAAAGATTGCCATCTGTAGATTTCAGTATGGTATATGATGTAATAATGGAAATTAGTACACAGGTATGTAGAGAAGACACGACCTTGTATGTTCAAGGTAGGTCGGGTAATGGAATTGCCCCTGCTTTCAACCATCGCATGTTTGGGATGTTCAAAGAATACGTACAAAAGGTTATGGCAGATATTATGATTATGACTATGCCTCATGGTATTTCTTATATTCCTTCATCATTGGTTAGTGTGAAAAGTCTGTATTCCCTTGATGGGACAGATGAATTAACAAAGAAGTTAAAGCGCTATGTTGAACTGTCAAGAACATATGATGGGCAAGATGAATTCACCCCATATTCATTTATTGATAAGTGGATTCGTAATTTTGACATTGGTTATTCTGTTCGCATTGAGAGTGATAGTGAGGATATGCTAGGCGCAACCATTCGACTATATAAGAATAAGGAGGATAAGAAAGGAATACTTTTGGCAGATGTGGGTTATGGTATTACTCAATTGTTTGTTCTCTTATTAAGAGTGGAAATAGCCATTATGGAGGCTCAAATCGAGTGTGCTAATAATAACCCATTAGATATGGGGAAACCTTCTATTTGGAGAGTAAAATCAAACAGATTCTCGTCAAAGTTTACGGAATCAAATATTGCTATTGAAGAGCCCGAGGTGCATTTGCATCCAAAGTTCCAGTCTTTGTTGGCAGACTTATTTGTTGATGCTTACACGAACTATAATGTTCATTTCATTGTAGAGACGCATAGTGAGTATTTGATTAGGAAATCTCAGGTTCTTATGGCAAGAATGGGATTTGCTTCCAATAAAGAGGCAGAGGAAAAATGCCCTTTCCAAACTTACTATATCCCCAAGCAGGGTCAACCTTATTCCTTGGGATATAGAAAAGACGGGAAATTCAAAGAGGATTTTGGTTCTGGTTTTTATGATGAAGCCTCTAACTTAGCATTTGACATTTTGTAATATGGATTTATATATAGATTACGCCAATTTGAAGTCGTTGATTGATTCTAGACACGAGGATGATTTCGATGATTGCCAAAGGATGATGAAGCGACAGCTCCACATTATATATAATATGGAAAAAGCTGTTCTTAAATCTGATCCTGTTTTGAGTCAATGGGTGTTGACCAAGGGTGCAGGGAGAGGCAGCTCGGAGGAAACAGATTCGTTTTCTACAGATTATTTTCCCATGCGACCTGTAAAATCAAACATGCCTACAGAGTGGAATAGAAAACAGCTATCTTCTGTTTATCTCATCGATGATGTAGATTCTTCAAAATTGAAGAAACGTGGAACTGTTCTGTTAGGTGAAGTGGGAGAAGAATTGTCAGTCTTGTCAAGACTGTTTTGTGGGAAAGATTATGAATATCACCACCTGTATGACTTACAGAAAAACTTTGATTCATGGGAACAATTAGGAATTGATCATCAGATGTTACCATGTACAGACATTGTTATTAATGACAGATATCTTTTTAAGAATGAAACGGCTCTTGTGAAATACAATTTGAATGGATTATTAACGGCGTTGGTTGAAAATGTCAAGAATAAACTTAATGTCGTCATTTTTACAGGAAACAAAGCTCTAACTGAATTTGGTATCGAAGAAGCAAAGAAAATTATTAAGTGTATCTTAGAAAAAGCGACAGGAGTTAGGCCCAATATTACTTTTGTAACGAGTAACGATTCGTCATTAATTCCTCATGATCGGTTTATTATCACAAATTATCGATTAATCCGCTCTGGCGATTCATTTATATATTTTGATACAAATGGGAATAAAATCACGAATGGAGGTTCTTTGGATATTGATAGCTTAGCCAATTATGAAACATACGTATTTACCGAATCGCTACTGGAAAAATTGCAAGAAAGCTATAAAAAGATAGCAGAACGTAATACAGATATGGTTATTGGTAACAAGGCGTCAAAATTCATCCTGTTTTGAATATGAGATTTTGTATATGGATAATTACCGACTTATCATATCTGTGAATATTTGTCCATGTTGCAATCAAAACTTCATGTTGGTGAAGTCGTTGTTAAAATACATGCAAAATAGTTACGAGGGTATATGTAAAATAAAGATAGAATAATTGGTAATAAAAACTTCCACGTATCTTTAATTTAAAGAATGAATATCTTGAATGTAATTTCGAGTTTTTCTTCCAAAAAACTGTTACAAAAATGGAACTAACGCAGCAACAAAATAGAGTATTTGAGAGAATCAAGGCATTCTTAGATAGTGATGCTTCTGTTTTCATTCTTCGTGGTTATGCGGGCACAGGCAAAACAACGATGGTTCAGGTTGTTGCCGACTATATAGCTCAGCATCATGATGTAAGGCTGATGGCACCAACGGGTAGAGCAGCTAGAGTTCTTTCCCAAAAGACAGGGCATGTGGCTGTTACAATACACAAAGCAATATATGGTAAAGCGTGTGTTGTCCCCAAAGAATCAGATGATGTAGTTGCGTCTGAGTACAAACTTGTATTCCCAATTTGTAATGATGACCACAAAATTGTTGCTATCGTGGATGAGGCCTCAATGGTGTGCTCGCGAAAGATGGAAAGTGAATTATTTGTGTTTGGAACAGACAATCTGTTGGAAGACCTACTGACATTTGTTCGTCCGTCTTTTGGCGGAAAGATAATTTTCGTAGGAGATCCAGCACAGCTTCCACCTGTCGGAGAGTCTGTTTCTAGTGCGTTAAGAAAAGAGTATTTTGAAGAGCGTGGGTTGGAAGTTTATGAGGAAGAATTAACGGAGGTTCTTCGTCAAAGAGGTGAGAGTGTCATACTCAAAAATGCAATGATGATACGTGACCTGCTGCAAAGTGAGCGACGCAATCATTTCGTGTTTGCAGAAAAGGAGAATGATGTGGAATCCGTACGTCCTGATAATTTTCTTAAAAAATATCTTGAATATAGGAAACAGTCTCCCGTTCATGATAGTGTGATAATTTGTTTCTCCAATAAATCTGCGGCCAGATACAACAAGGAGATTCGTTTGAGCCTTTATGGGGGTGATGTGCCAATAAGGGAAGGAGACGTGTTGTTAATTACTCAAAACAACTACAGGTTGGGACGTATGAATGGCGAATTTGTGCCAGTCTTGTCTGTTGGTGCAAGAATTCAGCAGTCAGCTCCTGTATATATCCAAGAGGGAGGTGAGAAAAAGCGTGTGACCATAGAACTGAATTTTGTGCAAGTAACCGTGACAGATGGAATGGGAAACCCTATGCAATGCATGCTGCTTGAAGATCTGTTGACGAGCGATAATGCCACAATCTCTATTGATGAAAGTCGTGCACTCTATGTTAATTTTTGTATGCGCAATCACCTATTGAAACCAGGTACAGAGGCTTTTACAGAAGCTCTATTATCGGATCCATTTTATAATGCGATTAGAGCAAAATATGGATATGCAGTTACTGGCCACAAGTGCCAAGGTGGAGAGTGGGGCAAGGTCTTTGTTGATTATACAGGAAGAACAGGCCTTAGTGATGATTGTCTTAGGTGGGCATATACTACAACAACACGCGCTCAAAAGACGTTATACGTGACCAATCTTCCTCATATTACTCCTTTCTCAAGGTTCCGTATAGATTCTATACAGAAATGTAGAAATATGAATCCTGAATGTCGTATTGTAGGTGATACCGCTTCAACTCCTTTCCATGCTGATTCATCAATGAATTTCTTGAAAGCCAAATATTGGTGCATTATGGAGAATATGGTTGGGACTCCATATCGTGTTGTGAGTGTGATGAGTCTGTCTTATATGGAAAGATATCAGATAGAGACTCCTCTCGGAGTTGATAGTTATGATATAAGATACAAGGAAGGAGGTCTTTTCTCTCGAGCAACCACATTATCCTTCAATGAGCATACTTCTTTTGTGTTGGAATTGCTCAATGATGAGCGACGTTTCCCATTTATGTTCAACTATACATCTTCTAACGATCTTTATGAGAAACTATATAATATGATTCGTTCAGCATGTGATGGATTATCCATCCAAATTACTAATGTGGTGGAACATCTTGAAGCTCATCATGTGGTTTATTATATGAGAACATGTAATTCTTTCTCGTGTATTATGGTTTACATAAATGATGAAGGTTATGTTACCTATGCAAAACCAATGTCAATGCTTGGAACTGATGATAACGAACTTATTGCAGTTATAAATGAAATTAGTAACCATTTTATGGAATAACTATGCCATCATCGTTAAATGAAATAACTTCAATGTGTAAGTCTGGTCAGGTTCAACAGGCGTACAATTTGGCTCGGGCAGATATGGAGCAACAGCTTCCATGGGCACAACGTGAAATGGGCTGGGCTTTGTATTATTTGATAAAAAATGATACGGAGACAGCCAATTATCAATCATTGGTTTCGCACTTAGATGAGCTGAAATCGTTGGATCAGTTAACGATTTCAGAAGACAATATGCTGTTTGAGAATGTTTTGTACAAAGTGGCAGGATATGTAAAAGCCTGCATCTCTCCAACAGGTATTGATACATCAGTCAAATTGTCTAGGATTTTTTCGACTTTACGAGGCTATGCTTTTGTCGCATCAAAAGGATATTCGTTCCTTTTACAAAGTTTTATCAAGTGTGAAGGTTGGAGGGAAATGGCTGATTTTATCGATTGGTGGAATTTTAATAATTTATTGCCAGAAGACTATACACCATATCAGTTACAGAATGGTAGAACAGTCTTGTCGCTTGCAGAACGGGCTTATATCGCCAAATCGAAAGCCCTTCTCCAACTAAATGACCTTGGGAGAATAGAAGAATTCCTTCCCCAGATAGATGAATTGATTGAAAACCATCCAGAAATGCTCTATCCGGGATATTTTTATGGAAAAATGCTTTTGGCGTTGGGTGCTTCTGTTGAGGATGCTCTAAGGGTCATAATGCCTTTTGTGAGGAGAAAAATAACAGAATTTTGGGTGTGGTCGTTGTTAAGTGATGTTTTTGTCAATGAACCAGAGAAACAATTGGCTTGTTTACTCCGTGCTGTACATTGTCATACTCAAGAGAACTTTCTAGGAAGGGTTAGAATCAAACTTGCAGCACTATACATCCAACGGAATCAATTGGATTATGCGAAGTACCAAATTGAGCAGGTTACGAGATGTTATCTTTCGCAGGGGTGGCGTCTGCCATATGAGATTGATTGCTGGATACATCAACCTTGGATTCAATCCGTGGAGGCTAATGGTGGTAATCCTATCAATTATATGGCAATTACCGATGAGATCTTATGCATTGGGACAGAAGAGGCAGTAGCTGTTGTGACGCAGATAAATGACAGATTGCATAAGGTAGCAATGGTATATGGGCAAGAAAAATCGATGAAACAAAAATTGCGTATCAAGGTTAAGGTAGGCGATGTGTTGAAGATAAATTTCATCTCCGACACAAATGGAAGGTTTCGGTTATTGAGTGCCCACCGATCAACACTCTCTACTAATCTTAATTATGTGAAAGAAGTTGAAGGGGTGATTCAGAAAAGAGATACGCAGCCTTATGCTTTTTTGAAATATGGAAACGAAAGAGCTTTTGTAAGTCCTAATTTGGTTAATGCCAACAAAGTTTCTAATAGCGAACTTGTTAAAGCATTAGTTGTATATGGTTATGATTCAAATAAAGATCGTTGGAATTGGATATGTTTAAGAATTAACAAATTGTGATTGTGAATAAATATGGAAGGACTAAATTACAATGCTAAAATTGCTGTTGTCAAGCTTTTGGATGAAATACTTAAAGCTGATAAAATTGTACATGAAAAAGAGGTTAAATATAAAAATGAAGTAATTCAATTATTCAATCTTAATGATAATTATCAAGCAGAAGTGAATGATCTTATGACTTTGCAAGCATTGGCAATCATTCGTGAATTAAACAGTGAACAGAAAGGTGAAATAGCCAAGATGATGGGAAGGATGATTATTGTTGATGAGGACATTAATTATAATGAGGTGAAATTATATAATGCGTTTTGCGAGTCGTGTGGCATTGAAAAGGATTTTAGTACGGATAATTATCCAGAGTATTCATTAAGCGGTCCTTTTATCAATCCTGAAGAGATGTTTATGGGGTGATTGTTGATAACCTTGGTTCGCGAACATTGTGTTCGTAAACCATTCGTACCTTTGTGTCATAATAAGGAAAACAAGCGTGATTTATCCGTCTTCTTCATGTCCTCATCGCAATGATCTGTAAAAAGAACAACATGGTTGAGAAGATATAAACAAAGTGAGGATTTATTAATTTGTAATTATTAGAACAATGACTATCAATAATTGGGAAAAGGAACAAGAAGAGTTGTACTTCCCGTGGAAAGATGTTGATGCATGCATGGATAATGTTATAGAGCCTCAAGAAAAAGGAATGACATGCCCTGCATGTGGAAAAGAATTAACTTGGATTAGATTTATAAGTCCTCAATGGACTTGGGAGCATCTTTGTGGGCGAGAGGGACCACTTGCAATTTGTAAAGATTGTCATAAACAAGTAGCTTTTCGTTGTGAACTCATGAATTAGAGCATTAAAGGATAGAGATGTTGTTGTCTTCTCACAATTTTTACTGAAGAAATATGAATTATATGAAATATCTTATCAGCATTCCTTTCGCGTTGTGTGTCCTGTTCTTACAACTATTGGGCAAATGTTTTGGCTTGACATATAAGCAGATTTCTGTAGTGTTTAATTTATGGATCCAGGGTGGTATGCTTGTGTTATCTGGATGTTTGCCATTTGTACAAAGTCTTGTGTGTCCGTCTCTGGCACATGAAGGTATATGGTGGGTCGTCATGTTAAGTGCATTGTGCTATGCTTTCATGTATTTGACGGGATTTGTGCTGATGTTGCGCCACTATCGCCTTCCTTTCAATAGAGCTTTTGACAGGTGTGTTAGTGATTTGCAGCATATTGCCAGTATCTGGCATTGTTCATACTATGCTGTCAATATCATCATCTTTGTCATCTTATTCCTATTGTTAATAGGTTTCAATATACTCTTGGCATGGTTAGTGACCCAATGATTTTGTAATTATTAAAACATAAGTCACATGAAAATAAAGAAATCCATATATTTTATTCTTTTCCTTGCCCTTTGTGTCTTCTGTGTGTACTTTGAAATGTGGTGGGGACTCATTGGTCTTCTCCTTTTGGGTGCTATTGTTGGTTTTCTTTGGTTTTTAGGGCTGTTTATGGAGGCTGGTTTTCGAAATCAATTCCCGGAAGATTTTGTTTTTCAAATAGGATGGGTCACCAGTTATTTTGAGGGAAAAGGTTTTCAGCATGTTACAAACAGAAATGCCGGCACAGACAATCCGGAATCTGTGATGGTCCGAAATGGCACAGAAGAGATAATAGTTAGATTAAATGCGCCTTTGTTGTCATCTGCCCCATATACCATCACAATCATTTCATCAGATAAAGCAAAGGAATGGAATTTCAGAATGGATGCGGGTAGGGAAAAAGTGTATAAAGAACTAGATGGCTATTTCTGAGATTAGTGACATTGTAAGAATAATTTAAACATCATGTTAGGATGTTTTATTATGGATGAAGGAAAGAAAAGATGTATAAGTCCTTGCTAATGGAACGTCGCTTTTCTTTTATTGAGGAATTGTCGTCATGGCGATTCTGGTAACGACGTAAGTGTAAGTGCGGCAGCGGCGCATCCTCTTTTCCACTTGTTCCACACCCTCTAAATCGACGTCCCCGATGTCGGTTGACCGATGTCCCCGATGTCGGTCAGTCGATGTCCCCGGCGTCGGTTTTGGGGTTGTGTAAGGAGGGTAGTGGTGGAAGTGGAATAAGGGAAGTCGAGGAAGTGGAATAAAGAGGGGAGAGGATGCGGAAGAGGGAAGTAGTTCTCATGCCATTGGGGATTGGTGTGGTTGAAACGTGGAGTTTACGAAAGTGGTGTTTGGGGATGTTTTTTGCCTTTTTCTGAGGGAAGGGGCATTTTTTCTTGTGTTTGTTTTTCTCTTCCCGATTAAAAGCCGTATCTTTGTGAAGTTTTTGAGGCATGCCGTCAGCGGCGTGTCCTATTCTTTTTGTGATGAAAAATTACACAACAACATTTATTATTTAATAAAATCAAGAAAATTCATTATGAAGATTTCAAGAATTGATCACCTTGGAATAGGTGTAGAGAGCATCGATGCTGTGCTCCCTTATTTCGAGAATGTGCTTGGCCTGAAGTGCTATGCAGTGGAAGAAGTGGCTGACCAGAAGGTGAAGACTGCTTTCCTGAAGGTGGGCGAAGTGAAACTGGAACTGCTGGAACCCACGTCACCAGAGTCGGCTGTGGCCAAGTGGCTGGAGAAGGGTGGCAAGGGCGTTCACCATGTGGCATTCGCTGTTGAGGACGGTGTGGCAGAAGCACTCGTCGAGGCTGAAGGCAAGGGCGTTCGTCTGATTGACAAGACTCCACGTCCCGGTGCAGAGCAGATGATGATTGGTTTCCTCCATCCCAAGACCACTGCTGGCATTTTGACAGAACTTTGTGAACCACAGAACAAGTAATTAAACATTCGGATGTTTCGAACAGTCTTTTTTTAACAACGAATTACACGAATTAAACGAATTTTTTTATAGCATGCTGACAGAGATGTATTTCACGAAGCCGCAAGCGGCAACGAATTTCACGAATGCCAACCGAATGGCGGACTTCCGCAGGGTAAGTCTCATTCGTGTCATTCGTCGCACCGAAGGTGCTTCGTGCAATGCTTCTTCTCGCCGCATGGAAAAATTCGTTCAATTCGTGTAATTCGTTGTTGAAAAAAACACCCGAAACTTGAATAAGTAATATTATGAGTAAGCAAACAGAAAGAATACAGGAGTTGATTGAACTCCGTCAGAAGGCGCGTCTAGGTGGTGGCGAGAAGGCCATCGACAAGCAGCACGCTAAGGGCAAGTTCACTGCACGTGAGCGTATTGCCATGCTCCTCGACGAGGGCAGTTTTGAAGAATATGATATGTTTAAACTCCACCGTTGCACCAACTTCGGCATGGAGAAGAAGCAGTATCTTGGCGACGGTGTCGTGACTGGTTCGGGTACAATCGGTGGACGCCTCGTCTTTATTTTTGCTCAAGACTTCACGGTCAACGCAGGTTCTCTCTCCGAGACCATGAGCCAGAAAATCTGCAAGATTATGGACATGGCCATGAAGGTGGGTGCTCCTGTCATCGGCATCAACGACTCGGGTGGTGCTCGCATTCAGGAGGGTATCAACGCCTTGGCTGGTTATGCTGAGATTTTCCAGCGCAACATCATGGCTTCGGGTGTGATTCCTCAGATTTCAGGCATTTTCGGTCCTTGTGCAGGTGGTGCCGTTTATTCTCCAGCCTTGACCGACTTCACGCTCATGATGGAGAACACCTCGTTCATGTTCCTCACAGGTCCAGCCGTGGTGAAGACCGTGACTGGCGAGGATGTGGATCAGGAGAGCCTCGGTGGTGCATCGGTTCACTCCACCAAGTCGGGTGTGACTCACTTCACCGCTTCGACCGAGGAGGAGGCTATGGCGATGATTCAGCAACTCATCTCCTACATTCCGCAGAATAACCAGGAGGAGACTCCACGTGTGGAATGCACCGACCCCATCGACCGTCTGGAGGATTCGCTCAACGAAATCATCCCCGACAATCCTAATCAAGCATACGACATGTACAAGGTCATCGCCGCCACTGTCGATAACGGCGAGTTCTTCGAGGTACAGCCACGCTATGCTCAGAACATCATCGTTGGTTTCGCACGTTTCAACGGACGTTCCGTGGGTATCGTAGCCAACCAGCCAAGCAAGTTCGCTGGTGTGCTCGACTGCAACGCCTCTCGCAAGGGTGCCCGTTTCGTCCGCTTCTGCGATGCCTTCAACATTCCAATCGTTAGTTTTGTCGATGTGCCAGGCTTCCTCCCGGGTACAGGTCAGGAGTACAACGCTGTCATCCTGCATGGTGCCAAACTGCTCTACGCTTACGGAGAGGCAACTGTGCCAAAGGTGACTGTGACTCTGCGCAAGTCATACGGTGGTTCTCACATCGTGATGTCTTGTAAGCAACTTCGTGGCGACATCAACTATGCATGGCCATCAGCCGAAATCGCCGTGATGGGTGCCAGTGGTGCAGCCGCTGTGCTTTATGCCCGTGAGGCAAAGCAAATCAAGGAAGAGGGTGGTGATGCTAAGGCTTTCATTGCCGAGAAGGAGGAAGAATACTCCAAACTCTTCGCCAATCCTTACCAGGCAGCCAAGTATGGCTACATCGACGATGTCATCGAGCCACGCAACACTCGTTTCCGCGTCATTCGCGCCCTCGAGCAGTTGGCAAACAAGTCACTTACTAATCCTGCTAAGAAGCACGGTAATATTCCATTGTAAGCATTATGAGAAAGATATTATCAGTTATTTCATTCCTCGTGGCTTCATCGGCTGCATTCGCACAGGGCGCACACGACTTCAAACTCAACGAAGTCTTCGTTTATACCCCTGCCTGCTGCACCAGCGACTCTGCTGTCAGCACCTGCGAAAAGCAAGCAAGTTACGTGGATGAATATGGTCAGCCTGCTTCATGGATTGAGATTGAGAACATTTCTTATTCTACCCACGACATCAGAAATTGTTTCCTCACCATCAATCCCGCAGTGCTCGACAAGAACATGCCGGCGCCTGAGCGTGAAAAACTCATGTCCGCCATTCCTGCAGGTGACCCACGCACATCACTTTCTGCCAAGCAGCGCATCACGCTCTTTGCCGATGGTCATGTGAACCGTGGCACACTTCACCTCAACTTCACACTTCCTGTGGGTGAGTCGTTCACCATCTATCTCTTCGACGGCAACGCTGTTGACCTCTTGGATTCTGTTCGTGTAGAGGCTCTCCCCGCAGGTTCGAGTTATGCTCGTATCGGCGATGCGGAATGGCAAGTGTGTGAGGAAGATAACGTGACTCCAAATGCTCCAAATGTTGCCTACCACAACGACAAAATCAGGGAGTTTAAGGAGAAAGACCCCTACGGCATCGCCATGACCCTTATGTGCATGGGCGTTGTGTTCCTCTGCCTCATCCTGCTCTTCGTGTTCTTCCACATCTTCGGATGGGCGATGAACCGTGCAGCCAAGTTGGCTCGTGTACGTGCCATCCGCGCCATCCACGACCAGGCTGCTAAAGTGGTGGAGATGGCCAAGCAAGGTACGACCGAGACTAAGGGTATCGACATGGAGACCTACACTGCTGTCATTGGCATGGCTCTCCACGAATACTTCGGTGGCACTCACGACCTCGAGTCAGGCATCCTGACCATCCATCAGACACCCACCACGTGGGCAGACAAGAGCCACGAACTCCGTGTGACCCCACAGCATCATCAAGCAAACTAAAACAACAAAACAGATAACATGAAAGAATATAATTATAAAATCAAAGGTGCTCCTTACAATGTGAAAATCAATGGCATTGAAGAGAACATCGCCAAAGTTGAAGTGAACGGCATCGAGTTCGAAGTGGAACTCGAAAAGCCAGTTGCTCAGCCCAAACCCGTCGTGCGTGCTGTGGCTGCTCCAGTCAAGACCGTCGAGGCTCCCAAAGAGAAGTTGGAGGCTGTCGAGGCAGGCGTATCTGCCGTTCGCGCACCGCTGCCAGGTACTATTAACGACATCAAGGTGACTGTCGGACAGGCTGTGAAGAAAGGCGAGACCGTTGTGGTGCTCGAAGCCATGAAGATGGAGAACAACATCGACGCCGACCGAGACGGAAAGGTTCAGGAAGTGAAAGTGCAGAAGGGCGACACCGTCATGGAAGGTGCCATCCTCATCACCATCGCGTAACAAAAATAGTAAATTGTAAATTGCTAAATTGTAAATCGCTATGATGTTACTCGAAAGTGTTTCTACAATGGACTTCATCGGAACGAAACTTGCGGACTTCCTCACCTACACAGGCTTTGCCAACGTGGAATGGGCCAACATCATCATGATTGCTGTCGGCGCCTTCTTCATTTGGCTTGCCATCGCCAAGGACTTTGAGCCACTGCTTCTCATTCCGATTGGTCTCGGCATCATCTTGGGAAACATTCCCTTCAAGGATGCCGGTCTTGAGATAGGTCTTTACGAGGATAACTCCGTGCTCAACATCTTCTACCAAGGTGTGCGGCAAGGATGGTATCCCCCTCTCGTGTTCCTCGGCATTGGTGCCATGACCGACTTCTCGGCGCTCATCGCCAATCCGAAACTCATGCTCATTGGCGCAGCCGCTCAGTTCGGTATCTTCGGAGCCTACATGGTGGCACTTGCTCTCGGATTTGAGCCTAATCAGGCGGCTGGTATCGCCATCATCGGTGGTGCCGACGGTCCTACGGCCATCTTCCTCTCCAGCAAGTTGAGTCCCAACCTCATGGGAGCCATCGCTGTGTGTGCCTACTCCTACATGGCACTCGTGCCAGTCATCCAGCCTGGTATTATGAAACTGCTCACCACTCAGAAGCAGCGCCAAATCAAGATGAAGCCTGCCCGTCAGGTCAGCCAGACAGAGAAGATGCTCTTCCCCATCGTCGGCTTGCTCATCACCACCTTCATTGTCCCATCTGGTCTGCCCCTGCTCGGCATGCTCTTCTTCGGTAACCTCCTTAAGGAGTCAACCAAGACCACACGTCTTGCCAAGACTGCAGGTTCAGCCCTCAACGACATCGTGGTGATGCTCCTCGGTCTCACCGTAGGTTGCTCCACACAGGCATCCGAGTTCCTCACTTGGAACACCATCTTCATCTTCATCATCGGAGCATGTGCCTTCATCGTGGCAACTGCCAGCGGTGTCATCTTCGTTCACATCATGAACCTCTTCCTCCCGAAGAGTCAGAAGATAAACCCGCTTATCGGTAATGCTGGTGTGAGTGCCGTTCCGATGGCTGCCCGCATCTCGCAGAACGAAGGCTTGAAGGCAGACCCCCACAACTACCTCCTCATGCATGCTATGGGTCCCAACGTGGCAGGTGTGATTGGCTCAGCAGTTGCAGCCGGTGTGCTGCTCGGCTTCCTTTCATAAGAGCTACACATTATTTAATAATCAATCAGGGGGCACTTCGTTGGAAGTGTCCCCTGATTATATATAATGTATGGTCTAAAATCTTTTATTTTGTAGCACTGTCTTTGAACTTTTTGAGTTCGTCAACCACTACGTCGAAGTCGTCGGTGAGGGTGAGCTGGAGGTTCTTGTACTTGCCCATCTCCACAAGCTTCTCGAGGAATGGATATACTGGCATGTCCTTGGTCCAGAAGTCGGTGCCGAGGAAAATCATCGGGCTGGAGAATCCGAAGGACTCGTAGTGGTTCTGCACAGCGTCTTGGAAGATTTCCTGCATGGTGCCTGCGCTGCCTGGCGTGTAGATGATGCCACCGAATGCAACGGTGAGGATGAGGTCTTCGCGGATGCTGTTCTCGAAGAACTTAGCAATGTGGGTGGCAAAGGGTGCCGATGGCTCATGTCCGTAGAGATAGGTGGGGATGCCGAGGCTCACGTAGTCGCCCTGCAGTGGGTATTTCTTCATCACCTCGAAAGAAGAGGCAAGCCAGCCTTCGTCCTTGAACGATGGTGCCACGGTGAGCATCTCGACAGCGTCGTCCACTTCTGCTTCCGTTCTGCCTGCCATCCATGCACCCACGTGTGTTGCCTCCATAGCACCAGGTCCACCACCGCTGAGCATGATGAAACCTTCTTCAGTCAGTCGCTTGCTAAGGAGCACTACTTTTTTATACATGGGGTCGGTGCGCAGCAAGGCGTGACCGCCCATGATGCCGATGCAGAGGCGAGAATCGTGCTCCTTGAAGAACTCGTCGAGTGCCACGTGGATGGCATGGTCGTGCAGAGTGCGTGCCAGCGACTCCTTCACATCGTTGGCTTGCTTGCCCTTAGAGATGTAATACTGATAAGCCTTGGTGTCGTAGCAGGTTTCGAAGCTTTCGGGCTTGGCTGGATCGTAGCCGGCATAGAGGTCTTCGGCACTGTAGAGCGATGTGCGATTCAGATCGTAGGGAACGCTGTCGAGGTAGTCCAGTTCTTCTTGGCTGAACAGCTGAGCATTGTTGATCGGTTTGTTGCAGGATGTGACTGCTGCGAGCAACGTGAGTGCTCCTAAATAGAACTTTTTCATGTCTCTTTGGTTTTTTTGATTAGTAATAAAATATTGGAGTTATTCTTTGTTTGTTTCGTCGTGGATGTCTTGTGCAGACTCTGAGTTCGCTGTGCTGTCGGGCTCTTGCTCGTTTTCTTTCGTGCGAATGACAACTTTTCTCTTCTTCATGCGTTGGCGGATGCTCTCAAAGTCGTGCCGCCACGAGAGGCCGAGTCCCTGCGTGTTGAGGGTGGCTTTGGTAAAGTAGCGGTCGTTGGTCTGGTTGTAGGCCTTGACATAGAGGCTTCCTTTTTGGTTGAGTCTCCATTTTACCTCAAAGTCGCCGATGAAGCTGGATCGGTTGGTCATCGCATTGTCTCGATAGCCGAAGGCACCATTGATGAGCAGTCTCTCATCAAGCAGTCTGCCTTCGAGTGTGCCTTCCACGTCAAGGTCTTGCCAACCTTTCTCGCCAGTGGTGAGCGATGAGCCGAAACTCCAGTTGGGATTGTTGCCAATCATGTTGCTGAGCATCTGGTTGATTTGGCCGCTCAAGGTGGAGGAGAGGAGGGAGTTGGCTGCCTGTCCTGAGTTTCCATTACCATTGGCACGGGCATATTCGTTAGGATAGAAGCGCCCAAGACCCAGCAGATAGATGGCCTGGGTGTTCATTTCTTCTTCAGAGTTGATCATGGAGCGCACAAGTTGGCGAACTTCTTCGTTTACGTTGGGGATTTCGATGCCGAACTTGAAATCCATGTTGCCTAGCTTGCCTGTGATGTCGAGCAAGCAGATGACTTTCACCTTGTTGTTTTGTGTGAAAGCTGTGGTGTTTGTCAAGTCACTGAGCGGAACGGAGTTGATGGTGTGGTGGCAGATGAGGTGGATGTTGGCATCGAAGGGGTTTCCGTTAAATTCAACCATCGAGCCAGGTTGCAGAGCCAGGTCGCGGAAGATGATGTCTTGCAGATAGAGTCGGTAGGAGCCGGAGTTAATGTTGTAGTTGCCGAACATCTGGAAAGAGCCTTTGTTGTACCAGCGCGCATTGATGTTGGCATAGCCAAATGTGCGCATATAGCCATCTTCTATATTGTCCATGCGCAGTTTCACCTCGCAGGCAGGTGTGAGGTTGATGTCGAAGTTGATGAAGATGTCGCTGTTGTAGTTCTTCTTGGCTTCCTTGATGATGGTGAGCGAGTCTTTCTTGATGGGTCTTTCGTCTTCGATGTCTGGGTTCTGGTCGAAGAGATGAGGGTTGAAGGTCATGATGGAGTCGCGGTCGTGGAACTCGATGAAAGAGTTTCCTGTGATGGCATCTGGTGTGGCTGCATCGTAGGCGAAGACGGAGCCTCGGGTAGGTGTGACGCTGGCATTCACATAGAGGGGATGACCATCGCTGCCATCGATGCTCAGTTTGCCGTCGGCAAAGACGGTAGCGAGGAATTTGTCGCTATTGAACTCCTTCTCGTCATAGGCCAGCAGCTCGTGCAGGTCGGTGTCGAAGTGGTACTTGAAGTTCTTCATGTTGCGATGTGTCACCTGACCATTTAGTACGGAGCGGTGACCGAAGCGGTCGTAAATGCTGATATTCTTGAAATCAAAGAGATAGTGCCGCATGCGGATGGTGTCACCCTCGATGTGGTAAGGTACGTTGGTGGCGCGCAGTCGTAGATTCATGTCGGGCACCGCATCGGCGAGAATGTTCACGTTGTTGAAGGGACCAATGATGTCCACAGGTCCTGTCACGCATCCGCTGATGTCTTTGAACACACCGCGCAGGAAACCGTGGAGGAATTTGGCGTTGGTGTTGTGGGTATCGACGTGCAGGGCAATGTCATTCTTTGCAGGTGAAATCCAACCACTTACGGTGGTGATACCGGTGACGTCCTTCTCACGCCCCGTTAATCCGTCGGGCATCTTGTAGAGGTCGATGATTCGGCCATTCACCACGATGCCATCTACTTCCTTATCCCAATGTGCCGAGATGTTGGCATCGCCTAATGGCCCTTCTTGAATGGAGAGGTTGTTGACTAAAAGATTGGCTTTCACATCGGGCACCCCGCCACCCATCACGTTGTTTACAGCTACATGACCAGAGGCTTGGCCTGCAAATCGGACTACCGTGAAGTTGACGAGCGAGAGGAAGTATTGTATTTCCAGATTTTGCAGCGTGGCTACCAAAGAGTCGGTAGGGGAGCTTGAGGCTTTCCCGTTGATGGCCAAGAAACTGTTAATCTTTTCGTTGGCTATTTTCACGTTGTGGCACTCGATGTTTTTCTTATATATAGATATGTGTGAGGGCGATACCGTCCAGATGGTGTCGTTGATGGTTGCGCTTGACTTGCGCAAGGTGACGTCGGTCTTCATGCTGCCCAGCGAATCGCTCAACAGGATGGTGGGCAGGAGTATGAGGTGGACGTTGTTGCTTCCCTGCGCATTCAGGTTCACCTCGCTGGCGATGCGGTTATCGTGGATGTCGGCCAGCACATCGAAAGTGGTGGATGAAGACGGAATGTCATCGTCGTCACTTTCCTTAAAGGTGGAAGCCATCGCATGGACATTCATGTTGCTTGGGGTGGCAAGGCAAACAATGGCGGCATTGTTGTAGAAGGTGCCATCGTAGGTGACTTGCGGCACATCTATCTTCAAGGTCATCTGTTGCTCTTTCGAATCCATGTCACCAAAAATGTGGATGGACTTTTCGATGGAGAAGTCTGTACCGATAAAATGACGAAGAATGGGGGCTTCATTCACGGTCAGGTCATAGGTGAAGTCTGCCTTTTCGGCAGGTGTAGGCTTGAAGATGATGGGCAGGTGGTAGGAAAACTGATTGTTGACACTCTTTGCGATTTCTGCAAGAGTCGCCTCGCCCCTGATTTGTCCCGAAAGAATGTCGCTATTGATGGTGTAGAGGCTTTCTTTCCCATTGGTGTTTTCGGCAGAGAAGTAGATTCCGTTGAGGTGATAAATATCTTCGGGTGTGGTCAGGTTTAGGTCTTCTATCTGCACATCGCCGTATAAATGTTTGAAATCGTATCCGTGCAGATGGCTCTGAAGATGGAAGGAAATATTTTCACCAGCATATTTGTTGGTGAGATTCAGATTATAGGGTACGAACTTTTCGAGCAAGAGTGTGAGCTGGATGTCTTTGGTGGAAGTGTCAGAGAAGGAAAAGTCTGTCGTAGCTTTCACGTTCTCGTCGTCGATGCTGGCTGTGCCTTCAATCTGAGCCGCTGTACTTCTGGCATTCAGACTGATGTGTTGGTAGTTGTAGCCGTTGTAGTGGATGCTGTGAATGTTTCCAGACACGATGCCGGCAGGGAAGGGATGGGTTTGGGAAAGATTCATGGCAAGGTCAAGGTCGAACGAAGCAGTTCCCAACTTGTCATCGTCCTGCAAGTGGCGGAGGTTGATGCTGTCACCCTTGATGGTGGCCTTGAGGAAATGGGTGTCATCGTAAGTCAGTTGGTACTCAGCCTTTCCAACACCGCTCGTGAAATGTCCGTCTGAGGTCAGATTGCCTTCGGCGTAGTTGACCGTACCTTTGTAGTCTAACTCTTTGATGGCGGCAATCAACTTTTCTGTTCCGTGGCCAGCAGCGAAGGCGTCAGCCCATGTAAGTATCTCTTGGCTATTGATATGCAGGGTGTTGATGGTGGATTGAACACTTCTTTTTTCCTTGTCGAGGGCATGGGAAACGACAACCGACGTATGCAGCAAAAGACCTTCGTTTTCAGATTCGATTCTACATTCTTTTACGGCAATTTCCTGTTCGTTTCCCTCTGCATGGATGCTGAAGGAAAAGGCTCCGGGCAGGTGAGCTAAGGGAGCGTAGAGCGAGGTGAAATCGTTGGGAGTGATGCGTCCATTGACTGGAGAAGCTTGGAAACTGAAGGTTTGGGATTTCTCGTAGTTTCCGTAATGAACGGTCAGTGAGTCTAAAGCGATGTAAGAGTGGGGGAAAGAAAGGCTCACTCCAGACAACTGGGCATGCTGCTTGTTGCTCACGAGTTTCAGTTGGGTGTCTTGAAGTTGAAGACCTGAATTGAGTTCACTTGTTTGCAGTCGGCGAACGGTCACATTCAGCGAATCGTCGGTCAGACAGCGCAGCACGACATTCATACCACATTCTTTTAAGTGCAGATGGTTGACATCCACCGTTCCTTGGTAAAGGGGTTCAGACTTCACGTCGTAGGTGATGTCGGCATGTCGTATGATGAGAGAACCTATGTGAAGATTGACCTTGGCAGGTTCCTCCTTTTCTTCGCTGGAAAAGGCGTCGATGATGAATTGGTAGTTGGGCTTGCTGTCGGGCGTCTCTTTGTAGAGCGCAGCTTTTGCACCAAACAATTGGGCGGTGCCAATATCCACTTGTCCTGACAGCAGGGAAAAAAGATTGATGCTTGCCGACACACGGGCAATGTTTGCCATCTTTTTGCCAGATGGCTCATACACAACGACATCGTTGATGATGACGCGGTTGAAGAAGCCGAGATTGACACTTCCAATTTCAACCTTTGATTTCAGTTGTTCCGAAAGAATACCAGCCGTCCATATTGCCAGCCTTTCCTGCATGAAGGACAGGCTGAAAAGCAGGACTATCGTGGCATAGAGAGCTACGATAGTGCCTACCAGTCTGACTAATATTTTTTCAAGACGCTTCAAATGTTTCTAACCCTTTTCTTGAAATCGACCATCTTGATGGCGGTGATGGCACATTCGTCACCCTTATTGCCCATCTTGCCTCCAGCACGGTCAATTGCCTGTTGCATGTCGAGTGTGGTGATGAGTCCGTAGATGACAGGAATGTCCTGCATGGCATTCAGACGGGAAAGTCCATAAGTGACGCCTTGACAGATGTAGCGGTCGTGGGGGGTGTCGCCACGAATGACGCATCCGATGGCAATCACGGCATCCACCTTGGTCTTCACCATTTGCGATGCACCATACACCAGTTCGAAGCTGCCAGGCACCGTCATCACGGTGATGTCTTCAGGAAAGACGCCGTTCTTCATCAGGGTCTGTTTAGCACCTTCCAGCAGGGCTGCTGTGATGTTCTCGTTCCATTCAGCCACCACGATGCCGATTTTCATGCCAGTAGCATCGGGGACAGAGTTGATGTCGTAGTCGGAGAGGTTGTGATTTTTTGTTGCCATAATGTAAATATGTTAAAAGTGAAAAACTAAAAACTAAAAGTGAAGATTACTTGGCTTACAGAAGGCTTTGGTAACTTTGACTTTTAGTTTTTAGTTTTTCACTTTTCGTTTTCTTATATCTCTTTATTTAGTTGCTCTTTCGATGTAGATGTCAATTTCTTGTGATATTGGGCTGCGGAAATACTGCTTCTTGATTTTGTTGTAAAGTTCGACAGCCTTATCGTTCTGGCCGAGAGACTCATAGACTTCGCCAGCTTGAAGCAGGAATACGGCACTTACGGCATCGTTGTCTGCCTCAGTGGCTGCCTTGATGAGGGTCTGTACACCTTTTTCCTTGTCGCCTTTCTTCACATACAGGTTGCCCAGAGCTGCAATAGCGGCAGGGGAAACCATGTCATCATCTTGAGCTGAGAAGTCTTCCAGCATCTTGATGGCATCATCGGTCTTGTCTGTTTTGGCATAAGCCAGACCTGCATAGAGCTTGGCGAGGTTCGCTGTCTTCGTACCGCTGTATTCATCAATGATTTTCAGCAGGCCTTTCGTGTTCCCTTCGCCCTTCAGAGCCTGCTCATACTGCTGCTGAGCAAAAGCGGTCTGAGCACCAGCAATAGCCTTCTGTGCCTCCAGTTCCTTACCATTCATGTAGTGTCTGTAGATGTAAACACCAGCCACAATCACGATGACTGCACCGATGACGGCTGCAATCTTCTTCCAGTTTTTCTCGATGAAAGCCTCGCCCCTGCTCAACTGCACGTCGAGAGCGATGGGCTCATCTGTCACTTGTTGTTTTTTGTTCTTTGCCATGATATGTTTTAGTTGTTATTTTGCAAAAATCATGCAAAAGTACAACATTTTCCTTGAACAATAAAGACTTTCGCAAAAAAAATGCAGGTTCCTCCCGAATAACCCTCATTTGTGGGCGCATCACCACCTAAATTGTGTTTACGCCGCAACCCCAATTACGTTTACGTCACAACCCAAATTACGTTAACGCCGTAACCGTAGTTACGCCTACGTCGTTGCCACTTTGAGCCTTACGTCGCCAAGCTCACGGGCCTAACGACGTTACCCTCGTGAGCTTCACGACGGTCGACATAAAGTACCTTCGACATATCTTTCCGATGACAACAAAAACGCCCGACAACGAGTGCCGGGCGTCATTCTTGGGAGTCATTGTTGTTATGGCTGTGTCAGCGTTTTCCGTGCTTCGGTCAGTCGTTGTAGGGCTTTCTGGATGAGGTCGTGTGTGCCAGAGCCATCGTTCACGTACTGCACCACCATATCTGCATAGTTGATGGCTTCGCGGAGTTCGGTGGTCTTGTTGCGGATGTTTTTCGTCTCGGTGAGCAGAGGTAATAGTTCGTTGAGGTCTTCAGGCTCTGCGAGATTGCCGGGACGCATAGTGTTAATGGCCATGTTGAGGGCAGATGCGGCGGTGTTGATGTCCTCCTGGGTGAGTTCCTTGACGGGTTTGGCCGCCACTTTCTCGGCTGCCTCCATCTGGGTGAGCAGGCGGGCATAGCCGTTGGGAGCCCATGGCGAGAAGGCTGGCACTTTCACAGTGAGAGCGTTCCATGCATTTTGGTTCTGCACACGCTCTTTAGCCACTTGTAAAGCCTGTTCAAGAGCGGTCTTGTCGATGCCTTTTTTAGCTTTCTGCTTGGTTCCCTGCACGTTTAGGCGCAAGTAATGCGTGGAGTGCCCCGTCTGGTAATAATCGGGCTGGAACTGCTTGCCGTCAAGGGTTAGCGTGAAGAGGTTGTCGCCATATCGAGTGTCAATAGTGGCTTCTTGGGGCTGTATCTCACGAAGGTTTGACGAAAGGGTAAAGTCCGCTTCCTTCCATTCCTTCACATCGGGCGTAGCCATGACAAGCGGGCCATACATCAGTGCACCAACCCACTGCGGAGCGAAGGGGGTGCGTGTCTCGTTCTTGCCTGTAGCGGCGAGGTCCATCTTGTCGGGTCCCCAGTTGATATGGGTGGTGAAGGGCATCGTCACTTCTATCTTGTCTTCGTTTTTCCATTCGCGAGCAGGAATCTCCACATAGGAAGAGGGCTGGTAGGTCTTTGCTACAGATTTCCCGTTCAGTTTCACGTCGAAACCCTCGGTGGCCCAATAAGGGACACGAAGTTTGAGCGAGAAAGTGGCATCCTTGCTGTCATCGGTTCTGGTCACCGTCAGTGTGCTGCTTTCGGCTGGCCATTGACACGTCTGTTCAATAGACACTCCCTTCTCAGTCCACCTGGCCACCGTGGGCAGATAGAGTGCCACCCACATGGTCCGGTCGTTCACAAAGTAGGCTGCCTCTTGATATTTCACATGGTTCTCCACGCCTGTGCCGCCACAACAAGTGGCTTGTGGAGTCTCGTTGCCATAAGGTTTGATGGCGTTCATACCTACAGCATACTGATAAGTCACCCCCCAGTGGTCAGGATGGAGGGAGCCGACAATCTGGTTGTAGAGGAGCCTCTCATAGTAGTCCATGTAGGCGGCGTTGTCGGGGTCGAAGCTATTGAGGTCTTTGGTGAGTTTGGCCAGATTATAGGCACAGCAGGTCTCGTTGATGTCGGGGTTGGGATACATGTTGCGCTGGTGGTCGCTCATCACGCTGGTGTTCATCGAGAGTATCTGAGAGTAAGGCTGACGGAACATCTCTCCATTGCCCACACCGCCCATGGCATAGGTATAGCGACCCTGCACCAGGTTCCAGAAGTTATAGGCCAGATGGTAGTAATAAGGATTGCCATTGGTGATATAGGAACGCAAGGCTCCGACAATCATGGGAATGTGCTGGTTGGCATGGCGTGTACGGATGTCATCCACATTCTTGGCCACAGGGTCGAAGAAGGCTGGCGAGTCGAAGCAGTTGGCGGCCTCTATGAGATGCGCCTTCTCTGTCGGGTCGCTGACCATCTCTGCCAGTCTTGCCAGCGATTCGGCCATACCGCCCACTTCGCCTGCAATGTACATGTTCCACATCTCATAGCGGTTGCCGGGCTTGGCCTGCCGTGCAGCCTTGTCGCCTTCGGTCTTCACGTAGGTGCGGTAGTGCATGCGGTTCCACACCCACAGACCCATGTCTTTGGCAATGAGCAGCGCTTTGGCAGCAATGTCCTTGTCGTCAATGTTGTTGGCAATGTCGATGAGGCCAGCCAACTGCTTGTGGATGGTGTAGTAGGGTGCCCACACCCAATCTTCATTATTGTACGCACGATAGCATTCTATGAGAGCCGGATGGGCGGCTGGAATGGCGTTCAGGTAGCCGTAGCCATAGTGGCGGTAGTCTTTCTTGTATTCGTCGAAGGCGGCCCAGCTGCCTTTCATCAGCTTCAGCTCCTCCTCGGGAGCATAGTCGCGAGCCTCCCAATAGCGGTTCAGGGTGCTGTCCCACACAAAGGTGCGTTCTTGGCACTCGCGCAGTTCACTCACCATGCGGGCAATGCGCTTTCTCAGTTCGTTCTTCGTGTTCTCATCGCTGACAGAAGCAAATGCAAAAGCGAGCGCGCTCATGTAGTGACCGCTGCCATGCCCCTTCAGCTTTGTGGTGGGGGAGTCCCAGCCATCAGAAGTGGTGTAGCCTTCGGTGGGCAATCCGTAAGTGTCGCGATAGTTGTAGAGTTGTTGGGTGATATCAAGCGAAAGAAGGTGCTTGATATCCATTTCCTGATTATGATATAACCTATTGTCTTTCTGTATATAAACATTTCTAAGTGAAAGTGGTTGTGCAAGAGGCTTTTGGGAGGGTGCATCCCATGGTTGGGCGGTCACGGTGACGCTGGCGGTGATAGGGTAGCCGTTGTCGGTAGTGTTGTCGCCGATGATGAATCCCGCCACCGTATAGGTCTTGCCGGCGGGGTTGAGTTCGGGGTTAGCCTCCTGTTGTTCGGTGGTCAGGAGCGCATTTGTCCACTTCGTCTGTCGCCATTCGTGAGTGCCATCACTGTAAGTGACCCACACCTGCCAAGGGAGGCGGGGTGCTGTGCCTACTGGTGTTTGTACAGTAACGGGCTCTACTTTAACAATGGTGCGTGGCTTAGCCTTTGCCATGGAAAGAGGTGCGTGTCCGTTTGCCGCTGGCATGGCTGATGTCGGCATTGCGAGACATAAGCAGAAAGCCCCACAAATCACGAGATTTAAGTTTTTCTTCATAATCTAACAATCTTGAAATTTTCTTCAAAATTAGTGAATTACTTTCATATAATGGATGGCTATGTGCTGAAAAAATACGAATTTGGTCTTTTCTTATATTTTTTTGGATGATTTTGTTTAAATTTGTTCCTGCTAAAAGAGGCTTTTAGGGAAATTCCTCTCTTTCGTAGGGATTTGTCCGCAAATGATATACAGAATAATTCTTACTTTTGCAACGTAAAAAACTATCGTTATTGTTCGAACAAAAACACTAAAGAATATGAAAAATTTGTTGATTCTTGCTTTCACACTTGTGCCACTGATGGGAATGGCACAGGATGACCTCTACTTCACTTCTTCTAAAAAAGCAAAAGAGGAAGCTTTGAAGAAGCAAAGGTCCACTCAGTTGAGTGCGCGCACCTATACTGTTGTTCCTCCATCGACTGTTGACTATCATAGTAACCGCCGCAGCGAGGACGAGTACAATCGCCGTTATGTGTATGGTGGAGAGTTTCAGAATGCAGGGGGTGCTTATGCTAACGATTCACTGGCTGCCTCCATTGATACCGTGAGCGGCAACTATGCTGCTCCGAAGTATGACATGGACGACCCAGAACTGGATTATCGTTATTCGCGCCGTCTCATCCGTTTCCACAACCCACGTTTCTATGCGCTTGCAAGCCCTTACTATTGGGATCTTTACTATGGTTATGGTGCATGGGATTATCTTTATGATTATTACGATCCTTGGTATTGGCACTACGGCTGGAGTTACGGCTGGAGTTGGGGACCTTGGGATTGTTGGTATGGCGGCATCTGGGGATGGCATCATCCCTATGCGTGGTCTTACTGGGGATGGGGACCTGGTTGGAGTCGCCCCGTACATTATGGTGTAGCCTATCATCGCAATGTCACTCCTCGTCAGTATAACTCATCGCGGGGACACATGGCATCCAACAACCGCATCCGCACCAATGCTTTAGGACGTACCATGAACAACACCCGTACCAGTGCAATGGCACGTTCTGGCATGATATCTGGGCGAACTTCAACTCTTGGCACACGCACCAGTGCACAAGGATACCGCACTTCTGTGCAGGATGTGCGCACCAACTCTCGCGGTAGTTCTTACACGGACTACACGAATGCTCGGACAGGACGTTCTGCTGTATCTGCCAACGAAGGTGTTCGTACACAGGTCAATGGCCGTACCCGCACCAGTACCATGCAGCGTTCCAACACGTCTCGCACCAATGTGAATACGTTTCAGCCACAGCGTTCCTACAGCAATCAAAATAGCAGTAGCCGCACTTCGACCTATCAGTCGCAGTCACGCACATCTACTTATACTCCTTCTACCCGTTCTTCGGGCAGCTTCGGAGGAGGCGGTAGTTTTGGTGGCGGCGGTGGTAGCCGTGGTAGTTTTGGCGGTGGCGGAGGCAGCACTCGTGGTGGAGGCGGTGGTCGCCGTTAACACTTATGTTTCATTAAACACTTTACACATTATATATAATAATATAGCAACATGAAAACAATCTATCAATATCTTTTCCTGGGTGCATTTCTTGGCATGGCTGGCACGGCAATGGCACAAGACAGCTATGATGCACAAACATTCGTCAACAGCGACCTCAACGGAACCTCACGTTTTGTGTCAATGGGTGGCGCACTTGGTGCCCTTGGTGGCGACATCAGTGTGATGAGCACCAATCCCGCTGGTACGGCCATGTATCGTAAGAGCGATGCTGCCATTACACTCAGCGGAGTTTTTACCAACGATAACGCCATGGGACATGACAAGGCGCGTATGTCATTTGACCAAGGTGGTGCTCTCATTGCTTTCGACATGGATAATCCAAGTGGTGAAGGTTTGCAGTTTGTCAACTTCGGTGTCAACTATCAGAAGAAACGTAATTTCTTTGGCAATCATAACATTGGAGTCCAACATATGACTATTCCTGCAACAAACGGCGACTATTACCTTCTTAGCCAATCATTTCAGATAGCAGATATGGGCAATTGGGCGATGGAGGATGCGAAGGCGGCAAGTCTTTCCAATGATTATGACCTTTATTTTGGTTCTTTGTTATACTTGGCTACCGCAAAAGATGGGACTATATTAGTGGACATGCTTGATGATGATGGGAATCAGGTGGTAGACCAATATGGCAACGTGAAATATGCCGGTGTCGGCGCGGAAAAGGCTTACATGGAAAAAGCGACTTATGGCGCTAACATTCAGGCTGATTTGAATCTGTCATTTAATGTTAGCGATCAGTTCTTCTTCGGTGCATCTTTAGGTGTTTACGATATTAATTACGATAGAGAGTCTTCTTATCAGGAATTTTGGCAACAAGATGATGGAAATGGAAACCTCAAAACCTATTCTTACGAATTCAACAATTGGTATAAGACTACGGGTGATGGCTTTGATGTAAAATTGGGCTTTATTTGCCGTCCAATAGAAGATAGCCCCTTCCGATTCGGCGTGTCTGTTCATACACCCATATGGTATCGTATGACCGATAGTAACGGAGGTGCGGTTTATTATAAAAATGAGAGGCTTGCCTATGTGGATAATCGTGAGTATGATTACCACTTCCGTACTCCTTGGAAGTTTGGCTTTAGCCTTGGCCATACTATTGGCACAAACTTTGCGATTGGAGCCGAGTATGAGTTTCAGGATCTGAGTACAGCTAAATATAGCGATGTGGATCACTATGAAGCAGAGTATTTCCGCAATGTCAACAGAATCACGAAGCAGACATTGCGTGGTCAACACACGTTGAAAGTGGGTGTGGAGTACAAACCTATTGAGGAGTTCTCTATCCGTGCTGGATATAACTTCCTGTCTTCACCCTTCAAGCAGGATGCTTTCCGTACGATTGGCTATGATAGTCCCTACACCGAAACGGACTACACTAACTGGGGTCCCATCAACCGCTTCACGGTTGGTCTTGGCTATCGCTACAAAGGTGGATATTTCGATATCGCTTGGCAGTATCAGGCACAGAAAGGTGACTTCTATGCTTTTGACAACAGTTATTTGAAGCCGACTAAAATCAATAACAACCGCTCACAGCTGATGGCCACGCTCGGCTTCCGCTTCTGAAGTGGTGAATAAGACAAAGAAAGGGGGGATGCAACATGGGTGTCGCATCCCCCCTTTCTTTGTGTCTATTCTTACTTCTTTCTGTTCTCTATTCGATGGAATAATGAAATGAGCACAGAACCGAGGATTCCTGCACTGAGCGAAGCGAGCAGGACAGCAATCTTGCCTGAGGAACGTAGCATTTCTGTCGTTTCAGGGGGAAGTTCGCCAAAGGAGAGTGTATCGACGAAGATGGCCATGGTGAAGCCGATACCTCCGAGGCAGGCTACGGCAAAAAGCATCTTCCAGGAAGCTCCCTCTGGCATGGCTCCGACTTTACTCTTGATGGCAATAAAGGAGGCAAGGGTAATGCCGATGGGCTTGCCGAGCAAAAGACCGAAGAAGATGCCCATGCCAACAAAACCGACTCCTTCGAGAGGAAGTGCCTGGAATATGTTGAAGAAACTGACATCGGGGATGACAACGCCGGCGTTGGCCAATGCAAAGATGGGCATGATGAGAAAGTTGACCCAAGGATTGAGAGCATGCTCCAAACGGTAGGACATGCCGATGGAGTTGTTGTTGATGTAGCTCATGCGGCGCAGACAGTGACGCTGAGGCCCGTTGGGGAAGGGGACACCCTGCTCAAACTCGTCATCATCATAAAGGGATAGGCGTGTCAGGTATTTTCGGTTGCTACGGTCGAGGTAAGAACGGCTGAAACGCGCATCCATAGGAATCATGAAGGCCATAACCACACCTGACATGGTGGAGTGAATGCCTGAATAGTAGAAGAGGAACCACACGACGATGGCTGGGATGAGGTAGAACATCATGCGCTTCTCGCCCAGCTTGTTCATGATGAAGATGGCTGTCAAAAGAATGAGGGCGATGAAGAGCAGAGGCATGTTGATGTCACCGCCATAGAAGAATGCCACAACGAGGATGGCTCCGAGGTCGTCGGCAATGGCAAGGGCCGTGAGGAACACCTTGAGCGAGATGGGCACTTTGTTGCCCAAAATAGACATGATGCCTACAGCAAAGGCGATGTCGGTGGCAGTGGGGATTCCCCAGCCTCCAACAGTGGTGGTGCCAACATTAAATAAGGTGTAGAAGAGGGCTGGAACAGCCATTCCACCAGCTGCAGCAATGACTGGGAGGAGTGCTTTCTTCACGCTGGAAAGCTCGCCACAGACTACTTCTCGCTTGATTTCGAGTCCGATGGTGAAGAAGAAGACGACCATGAGAATGTCGTTGATGAACTTCTCCACAGTCATTTCTTGTGGGAAACTGACGGTGAAAGTTTCGTTGCTGATGGTCATGGAGAGGCTTGTCTCCAAAATTTCATGATAGAAGTGTGAGGTGAAAGGGAGGTTGGCAAGAAGCATGGCTACAATGACGCATGCCAGCAAGGTGACACCTCCAGCCCAGGGCTGATTCATGAAGTGTGTTTGCGAGAGCTTCATGTTGTGCAGTCCCTTGTTCCATTTGTAGAGTGGAATGATTCTCATAAAACAATCTTTTTAGTCTTTTATTGGGTTCTTATTTGTTTGATTGTCAGGTTGTCTGAGCCTTTACGAACTCCTTCGGCGTAACGCCTGTAGCACGTTTGAAGAAACGGCTGAAGCTGCTCATGGAAGGAAAGTGGAGCATCTCGCTCGTTTCGCTGAACGAGTAGTGGTGAACAATCATGTATGCCTTTGCTTTCTGTATGACCGACTCGTCAATCCAAGTGGAAGCATTTTTTTTGCTGTAGCTGATGCAGACAAAAGAAAGGTATTTGCTTGAAATGCCCAACTGGTCGGCATAGTATTGCACGGAACGATGCTCGATGGAATGTTTGTTGAGTAGCGCAAGGAAACGGCAATAAATGTCATACTGACGTGAATTACTATTGCCCTGCAGGGGCATAGGATTGTAATTATGGATGTTGATGTTTTCGATGGTGATGACGTTGAGCAAGTTTTCGATGAACTTTTCCTTGAACTCATAGTCTTCACCGAGAATGTCGCTTTTGATTTCGGAGTAGATGGTCTGTGTGCGGCGCATTTGTTCCTCGGTGAGGGTCGAGACGAAATGGCGCAAGGACATTCTGGCGTTGCTGTAGGTGAGGCCGATGTCGGTGTATATCTGGTTGGCAAGTTTCGGGTATAATACCAGCATAAAGTAGTTGCAGTCGGTGGAGATGAATAGGGTTCTTGTGACGTTTTCAGGCATGATGGTGATGAGCATTCCTGCCGTCAGCGTCTCTTCTGTGCCATTGATTTCAATCACATATTTTCCTTTAGTTACGTAGATGTACAGTTTCTGATACATCTTGTTAGCACTTTCTTGGTATAGGCTTTCCAACGGATTGATGCCGTCAAATGTGTCGAACAGCAATAGTTGGTTCGGAATGGCAGCCGAAGGGATAATATCTTTTTGAGAGAAAACATCAATGTATTCCACAAAGCGATTGCCGTGGCTGCTTTCTGATGTAGAAGGTGTTGAATATGGCATAGTTATTAAGTCTTAGTTTTAGTTTTTGGAGAAGTTAATCGCTTTGATATTATTCTGCTTGATGTATTCATTCGGTGATACACCTGTGACGCGCTTGAAGTAGCGTCCGAAGAAACTTTGACTCGGAAAGTTGAACTCCTTACTGATGGTCTTGATGTTGGTCTTGTTGGTGTAGAGCGTCTGTTTAACAGCATAAATCACGTATTGGTCGATGACCTGCGAGGCTGTCAGTCCCGTGAAACTCTGCACAATGGAAGACAAGTATTTGGGTGTGATGCTGAGTTCATTAGCATAGAACTGCACTGAACGTTCTTGACGGTGCTTCTCGTTGAGTTTATTGATGAAATCATTGAAGAACTGATACTGTCTGGTGTTCTTCACATAATGGATAATGTCGCTTTCAGTCACAAACGAGAAAAGCTTGGCGATGTAGCATCCTTGGTATGCGCGTAAGACGATTTCTTTCATGGGATATTCTGGGCGCATGTGCTCGGCTTTTATTCGTTTGTAGCAGTCGTATAAGATACCTGTATTTTCTGGTGTAAGGTTGGCGTGACGGAACTTAAATGCATGAAAATGCAAATGTTTCTGTACACCGACACGCTCATAAATTTCAGACATGATGTGGCTGCGTGTCAGAAAGGAGAAAAAGAGACATCTTGAATTTTCCACCTTTACACTCATGCAAGGTGTAACTGCCAGATATTCATTTGCTTTCACTTCTAACTCTGTTCCCCCAATGATGATGTGCAAAGTGCCTCTGAGCACGATAGTTACAAAAACATATTCCGAGTTGTACACTTCATCGCGCGCTAAGATGAGTGGATTCGACTTTTCATCAAGGTTGTCCATGATATTGTACTTTCCCTCGTAGGAGGAGAAGTACATATTGGGGGCTTGTTCTTTAGTAATGAGATCACCTTTTAGTAGCATTTTCCAATCCTTTTTTAATCTCTAAGTAAAATAACAAGGTAGTCGATTATTCTTCTGTTTTTGGAGATTTTTCTCTCTGTTTTTTTATTGATTAGGAGGAGATGCCTCGGCTGTTCTGAGGATGAGGGTGGTGGCACCAATCGTGATGATAGAGCCATCTTCCAAGTTGATGCGATCCGCATCGCGCAGAATCTCATTCATATAGAATGTGCCAGTGTCGCTGGGTGCATCGCGTAGGATATATTGAAGTTTTCCTTGTTTGCTTTTTTTTACAGTAATGACACAATGGAATGTGTCGATGCTGGGGTCACGTGTTTCGATGGGCTTGTTGATACGGGTGCCCTGAATGTATCGTCCAAACTCATTCTCCCCAAAATCTAAGGGGATGACCTGCTTGTAGGCAAACCTGTTTTCTACCACGACGATACTGCCATAGTCTTGTTTGTAGGCTTGCTCGTCGAGTGTTCTTTCTTCGTGACGGTTTGAAAGTTTCGATTTACCAATGCGGATGCCAAATTCCTTTTTGCAATGTTCGCATACGAACACTAACGACTGGCCTGTGGCGTATTGGGTTTCGTCAAAAACCGTGTAATTGTCGCATTTGGGGCATCGAACTCTTTTCATCTTTCTAACTCTTTTTCTTTACAGCGCAAGAATCCATGCCTCTGCAAATTCGGAACTTTGCTTCCGAAGTGACATGAGTGCGCTTTGTGCTTCAGCTTGGTTTTTATAAGTAGAATAGATTATTCGGCTCATGTTCCCGTTCTTGACAAAACGTCCTTCCTTAAATCCGGCTTTTGCCATTCCCTCAATGTAGCGATTGGCATTTTCCTGATTGACGTGACTGGCAAGAACTATCGTGTATTGAGAAGACTCTGTTTCCTCGGAGCCCTTTGTTTTCTCAGGTGCTGTTGCCTTTTCGGGAACCATTGCTTTCTCAGAAACCTTTGCTTTTTCAGCAACTTCCGTTTGTTCCTTTGCGGGAACGTCAACATTGGTGCTCGTTTCCGTCAATTTCACTTCTTTCGCCAAAACTGGATTGCTGGGTTGTGAATGGGTCGGAAGAGCTTTTTCAACCATCGGTGTGAACGTGGCGACAACGGTGTCTGTTTCATTAGGTGTATGCTTCAAGGCAGGATAGGAGAAGCAGAAGAACAGCAGAACAGCAGCAGCTGCTGAGATGCCGAAGTCCAACCAATGACGGTTCAGACGAATCACCACATCCTTTCGTTTGTGAACAGTCTGCTTGCTCTGTGCAGGACTGTTCGTCACGTGCATGGATAATGCCGTAACTTGCAGTTGCTTGTTGATTTCACGTTCTTTAAGGAGGCTCTTCACCGACTTCATCTCATAGGAATAAAGACCGTAGAGGGTGGGGGTGAGCACACCAGCCTGCTGGGGAGTGAAAGTGATGTTTTGGTTTAAGGTCTTCTTCAGAACACCAATTCCTTCAAGCACATACTCCCCCTTCATGTCCAGTTCGAGTAGCATGCGTTCCAGGTCTTTCTCCATCTGGAGGTTGGCCAAAGGATAAGATGTGGTGTATGCCATCATGTAGGACTGCACCAACAAACCATCATTCATCTGGAGTTGCGGATTGAACCCAATCGTGCGATAAGGAGGGAGAAAAAGGTGCTCTCCGTCGCTCGTGTATTGCGCGTCAGCATGATTGGCGATAAATCCTCCCAAACCAGGAACGATGACGCAATCATGCTCTATCAGCAATAATTCTATATGTCGTGCTAAAGATATCATGCCACAAAGATAGGTTTTTTTTTTCAATTATATGTAAATCGGATAAGTTTTTTTATACTTTTGTCCGATTTTTCCTCAAAAAGACCTTTTTCTTTGTAATTTCAATAATGGATTAAATGTATATAGGTGTATTTAAAACAAAAAAGAGGATTACCTGTTTCCAAGCAATCCTCTCATTCTATTTTCTCGTTTTTTTATTTTGCAGGAGTCTGTGTGCCTGCAGCTGGGAATGTGGGTACATTTTCAGCATCAGTAGGCTGAGCGGGAGCGGTAATGTTGATTGGTGCTTCCTCCACCGTGGATTTTGTTACGAATGCGGCAGAAACAATGCTGAGCACAACCATTGCGACAGCCAGTCCCCAAGTAGCCTTTTCGAGGAAGTCGGTTGTCTTGCGCACACCCATAATCTGGTTTGAAGAGGCGAAGCTGGATGCAAGACCACCGCCTTTTGATTCCTGAATAAGAACAATTCCACACATCAATACGGATGCGAGAAGAGCGAGTACAATAATTAGTGAGTACATTTTTATTGAGTTTTTTGGATTATCACATCTTTCAATCGTGAGGTTTTACTTGGCGTTTTGTTCCAAAATCACCTCGAGCAGACTGATTTGCGCTGCAAAGTTAGAACTTTTTTTCGGATTATTCAAAGAAATCTTGCGTAATATTTCCAAAGCTTGCTGAAATCTGTGCTGTTTGATGTAGATATTCACCATACTTTCCGTGTAAACTTCCTCATCTTCGTCCGAAAACTGAGGTGATACAAACTCTTCTTCATCCATTTCTGGCATTTCGAAGCGTTGCTTGCCTTTGGTCTCTTCAATGAAGGTGTCGATGAGGTCGGCGCCCTTCAGTTTAGGAGCATCGGAAGAGGTTGATTCCATCTCTGTCTCCGTCTGCTCCTCTTGCTGTTCAAGGAAGGACGCGTAATCGTTGGTCAGGTCGAACACCGATGGTACCAAGCGTTCCGTTGTGTCTCCTTCCGCTTTCTCGCTGCGGTCTTCGGTCAAGAAGCGATTGATGAGCGACAAGGTTCTGTTTTCGTCACTTTCAGTCTCAATGGTGGCAGTGTTTTCCTGCGTGGGCAGTTCGTAGTTCACACCTTCGGTCAGCGCAAACAAGGCTGAGCGGTCAGGTACGAACACGCTGGCTTTTCTCAGTTCTGCACCAAATTCTTTTGAGTGCTGTTTATATAGATTGGACAAATAGAGCAGACGAGCCACTTGAAAGAAAGGGTATTTCTCCACAAGTGCCTTCAATTCGGGAAGGGTGTCCTCCCCAAGTTTCGAAGGGTTGTCAATCAGTTCTTCTATGTTCACCATTGTTCTAAATGTTTTTTGCCAGTTTTCACCAGTTGGCCACTGTCGCGTTAAAAATCTGATCCACAATGTCATCAATCATTTCCTGCACCAACTGGTCTTGAACAGCCGCTAATTGTTGGGTCGATTCATACTCTGCTGTGGCGCTGAATCGTTTCTCGAAATCCTCGTCATGTTTAACGGTGTTGACAAACCGCACGTTGACGGTCATTTTCAACTGCACCTGTGCAGAGTAACCATCTGCGCCAATGCTCTTGTTCGTCTGGCTGTATTCGACAATCTCGCCTGCCAGTTGCAAGTCACCGTTTCTTTTCAGCACTTTCAGTTTCGTTTTCTGGGCAAACTCGTCACTCAACGAATTGTAGAACATCGCTTCCATCGGACTCCACACATAGTTGGCGCGGATGGGGAACTTGTCCAGACTAATCGTTTTCGTCTTTGTGTAGTCGATGCTTGTGCCTGTAAACTTGTAACTGATGGTGCATGCTGCCAGTACAAGGGTGCACAACACCGTCAAGCCTAATATGGTGAGGTTTCTTTTCATTTTCTTAGTTTTCAATCCTTCGAATCGTACATCCTTCAGTTCTTCAACTCTTTTTCTCTTTCAACTTCTCAAATCTCCAGCCCGTATTCCTTTATTTTCCTGTACAAAGTGCGTTCCGAAATGTCCAGCTCCGTTGCTGTTTTTTTGCGGTTTCCGTTGTTGCGTCTCAACGACTCAATAATGTTCTTTCGCATCAGTTCTCGGTTCGACATCGGCGCATCTTCTATCGGCTCGATATCCACCTCCTGAATGTTATGGCTGGAATAAGGCTCGTTTTGCGAGGGGTATCTTTGTTCGTTCACGATGTAGGGTTGTGGCTGTCGAATGACCGTCTGATGACCATACTGCATGGGCGCATTCATCTCTGTCATGTCTTCATCCAGAATGCGGTAATTCTCCTGCGACGGACTTTGTCGATGCTCCATGTTGTTGTGTACCAATTCTTTCAGATCCTTTACTTCCTTGCCGATGCTCGAAAGCAGCTGGAAAAGCATGTCGCGCTCCTTCTCGTAGCTGTGTACGTTTTGTCCATGCACTTCGCGGTTCTGTCCGTGCAACACAAGCCCTGTCTCGCCGAGTGAATCATCTGTCACACCGTAACTCATCAGAATTTCTGGCGTGATTTCCCGTTCTTTGCTGATGATGCTGATTTGTTCCACAAGATTGCGCAGTTGGCGGATGTTACCTGGCCATTTATATTGTAATAATAGTACGCGCGCGTCCTCTGTCAGCCGCACAGGTTCTATGCGGTATTTCTCAGAAATGTCGTAGGCGAATTTGCGGAACAGCAATTCGATGTCCCGTCCTCGCTCGCGCAACGGAGGCATGTTGATGGGAATGGTGTTCAGGCGGTAATACAAATCTTCGCGGAACTTGCCTTCACGGATAGCCTTCTGCATGTTCACGTTCGTGGCCGCCACAATTCTCACGTTTGTCTTCCTCACCTCGCTTTCACCCACACGGATGTATTCGCCCGTCTCCAGCACACGCAGCAGTCGCGCTTGAGTGGCCAAAGGCAGTTCGCCGACTTCATCCAGGAACAGGGTGCCGTTGTTCGCCACGCTGAAATAGCCCTCACGGTCGTCCAAAGCCCCCGTGAAAGAACCTTTCTTGTGACCAAACAGTTCAGAGTCAATCGTCCCTTCGGGCAGTGATCCGCAGTTGATGGCGAAATACTTATTGTGTTTACGAGCCGAATTGTCGTGAATCACTCTTGGCAACACTTCCTTACCCACACCGCTCTCACCATAAATCAGCACCGACAGTTCCGTCGGTGCCACCTGAATGGCGATGTCGATGCTGCGGTTCAGCCCCTCGTAGTTGCCCACGATGCCATATCTCTGTTTTACTTGCTGTATTACTTTCTCGTTCATGTCATATCAAAAATCGTGACAAAATTAGCGATTGTTTTTCACATCACAATGACTTTTTGTCAGTTTTTAACAATTGCCCACACAAAAAGTGCGAGCGGTTTGCAGATTCTCAATGAAAATCCTTACATTTGCCACATCTTTTCAATCCAACCTCTAACCATTAAAAACTCCATGACAATGAAAAAAACGTTTATCTGCCTATTGGCGCTGCTTGTGTGCTCCTTCGTTGAGGCACAGAGATTGGTTCCATTCAAGGGATATGGAACCAGTTGGGACAAGTCAATGGTTTCTTCCAAGAACAAACCCAACGGTTACATCTACCGCCTGCGTGAGGATGTGCAATGCACGGATTTGCCCAAGGTGTCAGCAGCGGAAGATCATGAACTCTTCATCGCTGAACCTATCGACATGGGATGGCTCGCCTTCTACCGGCTCCCCACGAGTGCTGACGACTACGACTTCATCGTGGTGCTCTACAATCATGAGAAGCAACCCGTCGAAACCGTGAATCTTGGCTATGTGACAGACAACCACTACTGCGAGGTGCAGGATGTGCGTTGGGACAGCGACAACCAGTGCATCCTCTTCAACATGGCATGTCCCAGTTATGCCGACCAAATTGATGGAAAGGGTAGCAAGCTCTACAGCTACAGCATCAAGGACAAGCGTATCGTATGGGAAACAGACTATCTCGTCAGTAATGACATCTTCATCCTTAACGACAAGTACGTCTTCTGCTCCTACGGTTTCACCAGCGAGAAGAAGTTCCTCTTCATGCTCGACAAGAAGACCGGCAAGCAGTACAGCAAGATTCCGATGGTGTACAAAGTGGAGTACATGGAACTCCAGAAGAAAGGCAACGTGGAGAAACTCTTCGTAGTGGATTATAACGAAAGCCTCTATGAATACAACGTCGTCAACACACCTGCAAGAAGGAAGTAAATGAAAAATTGTGTATTTCTTTTGTGGGTGAAAAATAATACGTACCTTTGTGGTCAAGTTATCATTATAAATAAGATATGAGCAAGTACGAGATTCCATTCTTCATTGCATGCATCAAAGCTTTCGGACAACGCTTCTCTATGACACGACAAGCAGCGTTCCGCTATCTGCATGAGCATAAGGGCTTGGCATTCTTGATAGAATTCTTTGATGTGGAGCATCTGCAATCAATGGATGAGACGATAGATGACCTGCTCATTATCTGCCAAAAGAATGGAGGGACACTGGCATGACACTCTATCACGAGATTCCCCAAGCGTATGAACGAGCCCACACATCATCAAATAGCGAACTATCTGATTGACCATGCGCTGAGTGAACTGGTCAAATACGTGATAGAGGATACGGGCTGTACTGTCGAGCAGGCAATGGAACGTGTCTATAATTCACCATTGATGCCGCTCTTACAAGATGAGGAAGGGGAACTCTACGTACAAAGCCCAGCGTATTTGTATGAATTGATGAATAATTTGTCAACATACAAGTTCCTGTGAGAAGAAATTAAACAACAAGGTAGGAGTTATAAACAGACACCCGTAAAGCTTGTGAGCCTTACGGGTGTCTGTATGAAGTTGGTTTATTTGATAATGATTGTATGAATTGCGGATGAATGTAGAGGAGATGGTATGTTTGGCTACTTTTTGAGGAAAAACAATGAGGGTGTGTCAAAATAGGCACATCCTCTTTTTTTGCGCAAAGCCCCGACTTTCTCAAGCCAGGGCTTTGTTATGTCGTAAAGTTTTTGTACCTTTACAAAACATGGAAAAAGTTGAAAAAGTTTCAATGCTGTGTGTGAAGCGAATCAAAAAAAGAAAAGGGGCAAAACACCGCACTAACAAAGGTAATTACGATACACGGTGCAGGATAATTTGCCCACAGGATGAAAGGTAATGTGGCATTACTAATATTCTCCAAAGAATTTAGCTTTGGAACTAAAATCATTTTAGCCTTTGGACATGATTCAATTTGGCATTGGAATAAATAGTGATTTAGCGTTGGGACACAAACGTATTCCAACGCTAAATTGAATCGTGTCCCAACGCTAAATGAAAATTCATAATAACGCTAAATCATTTCTTATTCCAAGGCTAAATGGATTAATGATTGTGAAATACACATCATGAGGACGCACCAAAACACTACGTAAGGACAGTGAAAGAGTGGGATAATACACAAAAGAAGCACATCCATATGGACGTGCCTCTTGATTCCAAACTCCTCATTTCTCGTTAAACTTACTATGTAGTTCTCATGTAGGGATTGTAGAGCTTTTCCCTCCCGATGGTGGTGGAGGGGCCATGTCCGCAGAAGACTTGGATGTGGTCGGGCAGGGTGGAGAGGCTGTGCATGCTGGTGATTATGTCGCTGTAGTTGCCTCCCTCCAAGTCTGTGCGTCCGCAACTGCCGCAGAAGAGTGTGTCGCCCGAAAAGAGAACCCCATCGGCCTCAGAATAGAAGCAGATGCTGCCACGAGAATGCCCTGGGGTGGCGAGCACTTTCAGCGTAGTGTGGCCAAAAGTGACTTCGCTGCCATCGAGCAGGGAGGTGCCGAGTGGCGGCATGGGTGGGTGGGGAATGCACACTCCCACCACCGAGCGAATCTGCTCATCCATGTTTTCGTAAAGCTGCAGGTCTTCGTAGTTCGCTTCGGGGCGTAATCCCAAGTCGCGATAGACGAGAGCGGTGCCCCACACATGGTCGAAGTGTAGGTGAGTGTTGAGCAGATGCTTCACTTGCAGGTCGTTGCTCGCTATATATTTCTTGATGTCAGCCCATTCGCTTTCAGACGAGCAACCGCAGTCGATGATGACCGCTTCTTTTGTGTCGTCGCTCACCACATAGCAGTTTTCTGCCAATGGGTTCACCTCAAAAGTCTTGATTGTCATGCTCATTTCTTATTTACGATGGTCACGTGTACCACTTTCTTCGTCTTAAAGTACTCTTCCTTGAAAAAGTCGCTCAGTTCCCACACTGTTGCGATGTTCTTCATCGAGGCAATCTCGCCATTCAGCTCACCGCCTTTCAGGGCGATGATGCCATTCGGCAACGCATTGTGCTGCTCCTTCCTGATGTTCTTCCGCGCCACCTTCATCAAATCCACCATAGGCATCACGGCGCGAGTCACCACAAAGTCATACCGCTCCTTTATCTCCTCTGCTCTTGCATGGCTGAACTTCACGTTTTTCAGTCCGATAGCCGTTGCCACCTCTTGTGCCACTCTAACTTTTTTCCCGATGCTGTCAACCAAATGGAACTGCACTTCAGGAAATAGAATCGCCAGCGGAATGCCAGGAAAACCACCTCCCGTTCCGAGATCCATCACCGTTGTCCCTTCCTTGAATTTCACCACTTTGGCGATGCCCAGCGAGTGCAGCACATGATGCTCGTAGAGGTTCTGAATGTCCTTTCTGGAAATCACGTTGATTTTAGCGTTCCAGTCATTATAAAGAGCCTCAAGCTGAGCAAACTGCTCAACTTGAGTCTCCGTTAGATTTTTGAAATACTTCTGAATGATTTCCATTCAAATTCGTTTTATTCGATAAATTCGTAGTTGAAAAAAATTATTGGTGCTGTGGACGCAGCAAGTCATTCACCGTCTTCACAGGATTGAACGTACCCAGCGACACCTCCACAAAGATGGTGTTCCAGTCGCTCATGGCGCCGTTCCACAGTCCTGGCAATTCGAGTGCCTTCAATTCCTTGCCGTCCTTGCTCTTGCTGGAAATGAAGCCTGTCTGGTGATCCACATATTTGGTCAGGTCAAACTTGTTGCCCTGATAGTCCTTCACTGCACAAACCAAGTCAACGGGGTTGAAGTGTGTGCCGTTCTGGAACATTTGCAGATATTCGGCGTTCTCCTTGTCTATCTGGCTGCTCTCCAGAATCTGCAAGCTGATGGTGCCGTCCTGATTGTAGGCCAAGAAGGGACCGCCGCCTGGTTCGCCCACATTCTTTACCATACCGCACACGCGCATGGGTCGGTTCAGCTTCTTCTTCAGGTAGATGGCGAGTTCGGCATCCTCCAAGTCCTTCAGTTCGGGGTTGCGGCAGCAGAGCTCGTCGCGCAGGAAGCGGATGATTTCCTCCAGTTGAGCGTGAGTGTATTTTCCGCTGTCCAGCAGTTCGAGATATTGGAAAGCCTTCTTCTGCTTGCTCACCAGCACACCGGCAATCAGTTTCTTGTATTCCACGGTCTCAGCCTTCAGACGGTCGGGCACCACATTGTCGATGTTCTTGATGAAGATGACATCGGCATCCAGGTCGTTCAGGTTTTCAATCAGCGCGCCGTGACCGCCTGGGCGGAACAGAATCTTTCCATCCTTTCCGCGGAAAGGTGTGTTGTCGGGATTGGCTGCCACCGTATCAGTGCTGGCTTTCTGCTCTGAGAAACTCACGGAATACTTTACGCCGAATTTCTTTTCATACTTAGGAACTACCTTGGCCACCAAGGCCTCAAAAAGCGGGCGATGCTCTGGGCTTACTGTGAAGTGTACCGTCACCTGACCGTTCTTGCCGCCAGCATAGAGTGCGCCTTCCACCAGATGCTCCTCCACGGGAGTGCGGGCACCATCCTCATACTTGTGGAACTTCAGCAGACCCTTTGGCAGTTTGCCGTATGAAAGGCCTTCCTCGCCCAGCAGGGTGGCAATGGCGGTCTTCACGCTTCCGTCGCCTCCGTTCTTGGCGATGGCTGCCTTCAAGTCATCGATGAAAGCGAACTTCTCCAGATTCGTCTCAAACTTTTCAATGAAGTCAGTCTTCTCCTCCGTGTCGAGAAACTCAAACAGGTTCTTGAACATGCGGCTGGCTGCTCCCGAAGCAGGCACAAACTTCAGCACCTTGCCCGTCCCGTCCAGATAGGCATCCCAAGCGGCAAGATAGTCCTTCTTCTCTGCTTCAGTTGGGATGGTGATGCCATTGCCCGGCGATGCAGCCCCGGCCAGTTTCAGCCAAGGGAACCCTGTCTTGAAACAATTCAACTGCGCATTCAGTTTCTCTTCCGTGATGCCTTTCTTTGCCAGAAAGTCTTTGTCTCCTTGTGTAAGCATGATAAAATATGGTTTTATGGTTATGATTCTATAATTACTGTATTTTCTATGCAAAGATACCACTTTTCTTTCACAACACAAATTATTGCAAATTATTTTTGGCAAATTTCTTGTATTCACGTTCTGAAAGAGTGGCACTGTAGATGCCATCCAAAAGGGAACTCGCTTTTCGTGTCAGCTGCTGTTCCCTCACCTCCATCAATCGTCCCATATCGTACAAATTGACCAATAGAAAATGCTCCAAAATCGGTGTGAGTCACACCTACCTCATCGGTGTGAGTCACACCCCCTGTTGTGGTGTGAGTCACACCGATTTTGAGGTAATGGGCGTGTACAAAATGACCAAAAGGAGTAGGGGAGGATTGTTGACGCTCATTCCTCTTTCAGCAGGTCTGGACGTAAGGCTTTTGTGCGAGCAAGAGCCTGCTCATATTCCCATTCCTTAATCTTCGCTTCATGGCCCGACAGCAGAATCTCTGGCACTGTCCAGGTTTCATCAGGACTGCTGACGGGATGATACTCTGCCGGTCGTGTATAGACGGGTGGTTCCAAGAGGTTGTCCTGAAACGAGTCGCTGAGCGCACTCTCCACATCACCTATCACGCCTGGAATGACCCTCACAATGGCATCAGCCATCACTGCCGCCGCCAGTTCGCCACCCGTCAGCACGTAGTCGCCGATGCTAACTTCCTTCGTGATGAGGTGCTCCCTGATGCGGTAGTCGATGCCCTTGTAGTGTCCGCAGATGATGATGATATTCTCCTTCAGGCTCAATTCGTTAGCCATTGGCTGGTCGAACTTCTCGCCGTCTGGAGCCGTGAAGATGATTTCGTCATAGTCGCGCTCCGCCTTCAGCGCAGCGATGCAAGCATCCAGCGGTTGGCACTGAATCAGCATGCCAGCCGCACCGCCAAACGGGTAGTCATCCACCCGCCGATGCTTGTCGGTGGTGTAGTCCCTCAGGTTATGTACATGTATTTCTGCCAGTCCTTTCTTCTGAGCACGTCCGAGAATGCTCTCTTGTGTAAACGGTTCTATCAGTTCAGGAAGAACCGTGATGATGTCAATGCGCATAAATGACCTTTTTCTATTTTCTGTGGCAAAGTTAGTGCAAATCGAGCGAAATACAAAATGAAAAAACATTTTTTCATTTTTATTTCCGAGATGCAGCCTAAGTTCGACGTAGCCAACGTACGAATAAGCGAGGATAACACAACTGTCCTCCGACTTTTTTCTTCCATTAGACTCTTGAGTGTGCTTCAATAGAGTCTCTTCCGTAACCTCTAAACCGACCTCGACGACATCTAGCGCTCCTTGGGTTCGTAGTAGTAAGGTTGAAGTTGATGGCAAAATAATAAAAAATTAAGTCAAGATGATGGCAGATTGGGATAAAATACTTAACTTTGTGGCATCAAAAAGAATAAGATTATGGCACAAGTATCTATGACAGTCCGTATGGACTCAGGCATTAAGGCAGCTTTTGACAAACTCTGTGCTCAGTTTGGTATGAGTGCAAATGCCGCAATGAACATCTTTGCGAATGCAGTGGTCATGCAACGCAGAATTCCTTTTGAGATCAAGGCCGCTCCTGAGCAGAAATCTATGAGTGCGTTGGAGGCATTCCATGCCCTTAGGACAGAGGCGCAAGAGAATGGATTGCAAGAGATGACACTAGATGAGATTAATGAAGAAATCCGTCTTGCCCGTGAAGAAAGACGCTCAAAAATACAGAAGTGATGATTTACGCTGTCATTGACACGAACGTTTTTGTCTCTGCTTTGTTCTCCAAAAACATCAACGCTGCCACTGTAAAAGTGTTGGACGCGATATTTCAAGGGGATATTGTACCTTTGTTCAACGACGAGATTATCGCAGAATATGAAGATGTCCTTCGACGTTCGAAATTTCATTTCACACCCTCTTTGGTCAATAAGTATTTGAAAAGTATCTGCAAATTGGGAATTTCTTCAGAACGTGTTAAGAGTGATGAAGTTTTTCCAGATAAAGATGATGTGGTGTTTTATGGGGTTGCCCTTTCTAAAGAGGATGCTTACCTTATAACTGGCAATATAAAACACTTCCCTAAGACTCCAATTGTTGTCACGCCTGCTGAGATGATTGAGATTCTGCTGAGGGATAAACGATAACCTTTATTTAACCCATGAAGCCTGTCCATTTGGATGGGCTTCTTTGTTTGTGGATTCTTCATTTGAAAGTCTCTTCCGTAACCTCTAAATCGACGTCGTCAACATCGACCAACCGACCTCGACGACATCGATTTGGTGGAGATTGTTTTCTCCCCCCTTGACCTTTGGTGTTCCTTTCCTCTTCCTTACTTGCTCCTGGACTCGTAGTAGTAAGGTTGTAGGTTCGTAGTGGTAAGGTGGTAGGTTGTTTGTAGTTGTTAACTGTCAACTCAAATAGTTCTTCCATTTTTTTATCTCGCGATTCTTGCATCCCGCATGGCAACTCCTAATTCCTAATTGGCTTCGCCGAAGATGCTCACGCTCGGCATAGTTCAAACAAGTTTGACCTCTGCACTCGCTCAACCGCATCTTTCCTAACTCCTGAGAACTAAACTGTCAATTGTCAACTGTCAATTAGCTAACTCCTAACTGCAAAGGTTAAAGTTAATAGGTTAATTGGTTAATTTCATTTGCTTCCCTTCGCTTTTTTTCATTTTTTCCTTCTCTCTTTCTTTCATTTAAAAATTATTGTGTACCTTTGCGATTGAGTTGCCTGCCTCTTGGCGAAGAGCGGCAGCCCCTTATTGGAAATAATAACAGCATTAGCTGATTATTCGGTACATCTTGAAACGTAGGAAATTTCAAAGATAATTCATACCTTGATAGTCACTAATGTCTGCACCGTTAGGTGTGGACATGACTTATCTTGTATGAATGGGCAATTCCTACGGCCTCAAGATGTGGATAAGACGGTTCACGCCTTTTTCTATGTCTTGAAGCCATGCGGTTTTGCCTGTTAATGCACCTGATAGGTCAGCAATGCCCAAAACCTATCGTGCATGAATAATACACCAATCTCTTCCCATTTCTTCACTAACCGAGAAGGGAACACTTTAATGAGTGAATTTGAGGGCATTCTATCCAATAACCCCCAAGTGAAAAATCTTGATGCCGTCGTGGGCTTCCTACGTGCATCAGGCTATTTTACCTTGCGTCCTTTTCTTGACGGCATCAACAAGGTGCGTGTGCTCATTGGCATCGATGTCGATAAGTACATTGCACGTGCTGCCCAACGTGGTGTGCTCTTTATGGGTGAAGAAGAGAAGGTGAAAGAGGACTGCATGCGCCAATTTCGGGAAGACATAGAGAGTTCAGATTACACCAAACAGGTGGAAGATGGCATGTTGCAGATGTTTCAGGATTTGTTGGATGGCAAACTGGAACTTCGTGCCCATCCTTCCAAGAAGATACATGCCAAGTTCTACATTCTTTATCCAGACAATTTCAACCAGCATTCGTTTGGTGCAGCCATAACCGGTAGCAGCAACCTGAGCGGCAATGGATTGGGCATCACGAAAGAAAAGCAGTACGAGTTCAACGTGAAGCTCACTCGCTACGATGATGTGCAGTTTGCCAAAGAAGAGTTTGAACTGCTTTGGGAAGAAGCTAAGGATGTACCCATCACGGCAGTTGATTTCAAACAGGCAATGGATGACACCTACCTGAAAGGTGATGTGACTCCTTATGAACTATACATGAAGATGCTGATGGAGTTTTTCAGTGACCGAGTGCTGGCTATTGATATGGATGACCCCTTCGACATGCCAGAGGGTTATGACAAATATGAGTATCAGATGGATGCTGTGATAGAGGGCTATCAGAAACTGCTTCGCTATGATGGCTTCTTCTTGGCAGATGTGGTGGGTCTTGGAAAAACAGTGATTGCCACCATGATAGCCAAAAAGTTTCTGATAGAGAATGGACGTGACAACACAAAGATTCTGGTGGTATATCCTCCTGCTGTCGAACAGAACTGGAAAGCCACGTTTAGGGATTTCGGCATTGATAAATACACGCAGTTTGTTTCCAATGGCAGTTTGAGCAAGATTCTCGACACCAACAACTATGACTACTGGAATGCAGATGATTTCGACCTTATACTGGTGGATGAAGCACACAAATTCCGCAACCACACCACTGGTGCTTTCAAAGACCTTCAGGAAATATGCAAGATGCCCCGTGTGGAAACTGGTTACATTCCTGGCTACAAGAAGAAGGTGATGCTGATTTCTGCCACACCTATGAACAACTCGCTGTCTGACATCTACTATCAGATTACAATGTTCCAAGACCCCCGTCAATGCACCATCGATGGCGTACCCAATCTGACCAGCTTTTTTGCGCCTCTCGAAGTGATGTTCAAGAAACTGCGGAAGGACAAGGAGTTCGATGTGGCAAAATTCAAGAAACTGTCAGAGAAGGTGCGTGAAACCATCATCAAGCCCATCACGGTTCGCCGTACACATTCCGACATTGAAAGTGTGGAACGATACAGCAAAGATGTCAAGAGATTTCCCAAAGTGGCAGAACCTATCAAGAAGGAATATGAACTGAATGACCACATGGCGAGCCTTTTTGATGAAGCCATGCAAACGCTTGACAAAAAACTGACTTATGCCCGCTATCAAGCCATTGCTTATCTGAAAGACGATGCTGCACCCGGTCTTTACGACAATGCCGAAACCATCAGCCGCAGTTTGGCTGGTATCCGAAAGAATGGCTTGGTGAAGCGGTTGGAGAGCAGTTTTCATGCCTTCAAGATTTCTGTGGATAATTTCCGCCAAGCCAACCAGAACATGCTTACGATGTGGGAGAATGACCGCATCTTCATTGCACCGGACATGGACATCAATCAATTGTATGCCCAAGGTTACACGGATGATGAAATAGAGGAAAAACTGAACGAGAAAGCGGAAGTCAACCCCAAGAATGCAGTCTTTTCTCGCAAGGATTTCAAACCTGAATACATCGACCTGCTCCGTCAAGACCAGCAACTGCTCGATGAGATGTGGTTGGAATGGGAATATATTGATGATAAGGATGACTCAAAGTTTGCCAAGTTTGAAGACTTGCTGAAACACGAACTCTTCAAAAAAGAACAGAATCCCGAGGGAAAACTGGTCATCTTCTCTGAATCTGTGGACACGATAGAATATCTGGCGCGACGCATCAATCGCCCTGATGTGATGGTCATTTCTGCCCGCAATCGCAATCAGGAATTCAAGACCATCCGTGAGAACTTCGATGCCAACTGGAAAACGAAGAAGGATGAATACAACATCATCCTGACTTCCGATGTGTTGGCTGAAGGCGTCAACTTGCACCGCTCCAACATCATCATCAATTATGACACCCCTTGGAACGCCACAAGGCTTATGCAGCGCATCGGTCGTGTGAACCGTATTGGTTCCAAATCAGACACCATCTATAATTACGTGTTCTATCCTTCCTCCAAAGGAAATGAGCAAATCAACCTGAAACAAATATCGCTCAGTAAGATTCAGACCTTCCACACCACATTCGGCGAGGACAATCAGATTTACTCCACAGAAGAAATCATTGACCGCGACCTCGACAAACTCTTCAAGCAGGGAATGAAGGAAGAAGAGGAAGACCGTAACTTGGAACTTCCTTTCTATGAGGAACTACGTGCCCTCTACCAGCAAAACCGCAAGGAGTACAAACGCATAGAGAAAATATCTCTGCGCAGTCGCACCGGCAGAGAGAAACGTGATGTGGAAGGTGTCACCCTTTCTGGCGATACGATGGTGTTCCTCAAAACCAACTTCCGCAAAATCTTCTATCTCGTGTCATACGAACAAGTGCGCGACCTTTCTGTGCTCGATGCCCTCAACTATTTCAAGGCATCACCTGAAGAAAAGGCTGTGCCTCGCATCGAACAACATCATGACCATGTGGAACGTGCCGTCAAGGAATTCCAGCAGAGCAAGGTGCGTGAGATTCAGGAGGAGGAAGCCTCACAACGGCAAAGGAATAATTTCGGAGCCCAAGTGACGACGGCTGTCAGCTTGCTCAATAAAATCATGCCATTCTTTGCAGAAGACCCTGACACGCAAGTGAAAGTAAACCAACTGAAATCATTGGTGGAACGAGGCACTATCACAGACATCGCCAAACGCTTGCAACGAATTCAGAAAGACCTCCAGCGTCAAGGTGGCAAGGTGAAAATTACCTTCGAAGAAGCGAAAGCGGAAATCCAAGCGATGGCGAACAAATACAACGCCTACTACCGAGACACTCAGCATGCAGAGGAAGAGTCGGATGCAAACATCATCCTTTCAGAAAGTTTTCAATAACTAACATCAATCATCATCCATCATGAACTACAAGGAAATCATCGAATCACGCTATAACCGCCAGAACTGGCAGACACTCCTTCACGATATATTTGGAGGCAAGGTGAAGTTTTGGAGCGCTCCCTACGAAATCGACACCAACAGCAACCTATCAAAGCAAACCCTATGGTTGGGCACTATTACATTGACAGATGGTGAAACCATTTCAATCTATGAAGTGGAATTGGCCGAAAGCGTTGACATAGAGCGCAATCGTCGAGGCATTCGCGACATGCTGCTGACCGATTGGAGAACCAGCGGCAGTGCAGGAGCTTTCATGTTCTGTTACCGCAAGAATGAGAGTGTGCTTCGTTTCTCGTATGTCAGCGAATCTTGGAACTTTGCAGAGGATGGTACATACAAGAAAGAATCAACCGACACCAAGCGTTTCACTTACCTCTTAGGTGAAGGGCATCGAAGTCGCACAGCCATTCAGCAATTCGAGAAACTGCGTGACAGCAGCCAGACATTGAAAGACCTCACAAAAGCCTTCTCGGTTGATGCTGTCAGCGATATGTTCTTCAAAGGCTACAAGCAGCAGTATGAGGACATTATCTTCTATGTGACTGGCAAACGGATGGTGAAGGTGGCAAACAAGTGGGAAGAACGACAAGAGGGCAAGCCTTGTGGTTCAATCTTGCAACAATTCTCCCATTTTGCTAACCCTGAAAAGGCTGTTCGTGATTACGTGAAGAAGTTGATGGGAAGACTGGTGTTCCTTCAGTTCTTGCAAAAGAAAGGTTGGTTGGGCGTACCAGCCAATGCTGCATGGGGCGATGGCGATACAGAATTCATTCAGAATCTGTTTGCACAATGCCAAGACAAAGACCACTTCGTAGATAACGTCCTCGAACCGCTCTTCTATGACCTGAACACCGAACGTGAAGGTGACTTCTCTAAACTCTTAACTCTCAAGTCCCAACAAATAAAGGTACCCTACTTGAACGGTGGACTTTTCGAGCGTGAGGCAACAGACGAGGCAAACTTCCCCTTGCCTGCTAAGTATATGAAGAGTCTGCTCGACTTCTTCACCTCCTACAACTTCACCATCGACGAGAACGACCCTGACGATGCCGAAGTGGGCGTTGACCCAGAAATGTTGGGACGCATCTTCGAGAACCTGCTGGAAGACAACAAGGACAAAGGAGCATTCTATACACCCAAGGAAATTGTCAGTTACATGTGTCGTGAAAGCCTCATCGCCTATTTGCAGACAGGCATTGAGGACGAAGCCACCAAAGAAGCCATTCGTCAGTTTGTCACCACACACGACGTTGAGACTCTTGGCACGAATGACAAATTCCGCCAACAGGTGGACGAGGCACTGAAAAATGTCAAGATTTGTGACCCCGCCATTGGCTCTGGTGCCTTCCCTATGGGCTTGCTCAAAGAACTTTTCCTCTGCCGCACCGCCCTCGAAGGCATCAGTCAACACCAAGCCGCAGCCATCAAGAAGCACATCATCCAGCAGAACATCTATGGTGTTGACATTGAGCGTGGTGCTGTTGACATCGCCCGTCTTCGTTTCTGGCTTTCCCTGATTGTGGATGAAGAAACGCCACAAGCATTGCCCAACCTCGACTTCAAAATCATGCAGGGAAATTCGTTGTTGGAGCAATACAAAGGTGTTGACTTTTCAAAAATTACGGAGTTGAAATCAGAGAAGGAAGAAGGCGTACAACTCTCCTGGTTTGAAGAGGCGTTGGATGTTCTTCGCCTTGACTTACGCAAGAAGTTGGACGAATACTACAACTGCACCGACCATCACGAAAAACAAGCACTTCGCAAAGACATCATAAATAATGTGAAGCAGCAACTCCGCGAACAAAGCATCAACATCAACTTTGGTGACCTCGACCTCTCAGGTAACAACCAGTTCTTCCTCTGGCACACTTGGTTCTATGATGTGTTCTCACAAGGTGGTTTTGATATAGTGATTGGGAATCCACCGTATGTTCGTAGAACATCATTGCCTGATGAAGACAAACATCGCTATGAGAAGATATATACAAGTGCAACAAAACAATATGACTTGTATCTACTTTTTATTGAAAAGGGGCTTAAAACACTTGCCATTAATGGAAGTTTATGCTATATAAATCCCATTCGTTTCTTTAATTCCGATTATGGGCAAGGTTGTCGAAAATACATAGTTAAAAATCATAAACTTAAAGCAATTTTAGACGTATCGCAAATTCCGGTATTTCGGAATGCGATGACATATCCCTGTGTACTCATGTTACAAGAAGGAAAAGATACAAACAACAATAATGACATATTGTATCGAAGACTTTTTGATTTAAAGAATCTACAAGTAATTGATAAGGTTACACCAATTTTCACTAAGCAGAAAGAAATTGAAACAGATAGAGAGTTCAGGTTTATCGTTGATGTTAAACCAGAACTACGCTTATTAATAGAGAAGATTGATTCCAAAGGACACCCCATATCGTCCTTATTTGACATCGCGCGTGGCCTTGCAAATAGCAAGGTCGATTTTGAAGGGAGAATGTACCAAGCACTAAAATCGACAAATGTGAGAAGGTACTTCATTGAAGGTGAACCTAAAAGAATAAATACTGATTATGCTTATATTTTCAAATACCCAATGATAATCCTTCCACGGACAGTCGAATATCTCCAAGCCATGATAAAGGAAGAGAACATTATCTGTCTTGATAGAATATACTATCTAACTCCTAAGGTTAAGATGAATTTACTATATGCTTTAGGTATCATTAACTCATCTTTGACCAATTTTTGGTTTGAGTATTACTATAAAACGACAAAAGTATCAGGAAATTTTTTTGATTTGAATGGCAACCAAATTGGTTCGATTCCAATACCTTTTGCTTCATCTTCTCAACAACAACCAATCATTAATTGGGTCAACCAGATTCTTTCTGCCAAGAAAGAAAATCCTTCAGCCGACACCTCCTCACTCGAATCCGAAATCGACTGTCTTGTCTATCAACTCTACGGCTTGACAGAAGAAGAAATCAAAATAGTAGATGGGGAATATTAACACAAAAGAGGATGTTGTCTATTTTGAAGTTCTCCCAAAGACACATCCCGATAACGTCATTAAAAATCAAGGCTCAGTTGCTGCGAAGTACCCTTTGGTGGATAAAATACTCCAATTATTACAAAGGGATTCGTGCCATTCATCTTTTGCCATTTATATACTGTCCCTAAAAACAAGAAAATATCACATTCTTCAGCTATCTTCATGTATTTATCACGAACTTTTTGACAAGCGACTTGTTCTGAATCACCTCCATTGATGCAATTACGATACAATTCTACAATCTCCCAATCTTCAATCATTAATGTACGCCATTTACCATCATCAGTTCGGAATTTGTAACTAAACTTATAAGGAATCTTTTCTGCGAATTTAAAATGCTCACTCAAATGATTTACATCATCCCACAAAGAAAGTTGAGTTTGTTCTGCATTATATTTTGCCTGAAGTTCTGAAAGTTTCTTTTGGTGCTTGGTCAAATCCTCTTCTGAATATTTTTCGCAAACAACGCTTTCTATTTGATTAGGCTTTAAAACAGCGAGTGATAACTTATTGTCTTTAGCCAATTGTATAAGATCAGACATATTAGTATAGATGGTCTTATTTTTCTTAACATAATGCCATCTGTTATTCCAGCCATTTGCTTTCGTTCCAATTTTTGTTCCCAATTTCAGCGTATCTATATTTTTTATTCGAAAACTTTCAGGGCGGTCATCCCTCTCTGGACGATGTACTAAATCGACCTCTATCCATTGCCATTTACTATAAGCATAAGACTTTTCCTCTTGCAGCCGCATCAAACGATGTGGGACAGGAAAAATTCGAACCCAACTACCGTCTTCACGAAATCCTGCAGTACAAACAGTTTCATAATAACTTTCAGATAGTGTGGGATACGTCATGACACTTATTAGAATCTTTTCCATAGGTTAGAGATGTGTAAGTTTGTATTGAACATCGGGCATTATCATTAATCGCTTTGCAATTCTGCTACGATGGCATTGTCTAAAGTCCTTCTCAAAACAGGTTAGTGCCACGCGTACACCTTCGTCAACCACTTGTTTTAAAACAGTAAGTTGTTCTTTACTTTTTTCCAATGTCGTATGCTCATATTGAAGGAATAGTTTGTCGTAGTCATCTTGCGTTTTAAGTTTCTTTCGGAATTCGCTTTCTATACCAAGTTCTGGCATGTGTATATATGTGATACAAACATTTTCACATGCTTTTGAGAGAATGCTTTTCGAGAAACCATACTTCATGCTATACGCATTTTTTCGTACATCGACAAGGACATGAACATCTTCTTTGATAAGCCGCATAATATACTGTTCCAAAGATATACCTTCATAACCTATGGTAAAAAGCATTGGTTCTGTCTTCTTGAACTTCTCTGCAAAATTCTGTACCTTATTGTACTCATCATCTGTCAGGATATCCTTTGCCATCTTACTTCTTATGGCAAAAAAAGGGTAGTTTACATATACATAGCGAACGAGGTCGTTTTGAGAACGTGTACCAAATTTTCTTTTTAATCGCGACAAATACTCCCGTTCAAAAATATCTAATGTATCTATATACCCACAGCCCTGAAGCTTGTATAGTCTTCCGTTTTCTATCTCTGAAACATATCCTTGCTTTTCAAGAACACGCATGTCTCGGTTTGCCTTAAACGAGAAACACCCATAACGATAAGGAGCAAATTCATACAAACCACTTTCAAAAGAACACTCCTGCATATAGAGGAACAAGTATTTTTGAAAGCTAATCGGTGACAACTCTCCATTAAAAAGTTCGAGCAATGCCAGCAATATGTTTTGTCGATGTAATATCATATAACATGCCATTTTGTGCAAAGATACAACATTTTTTTCAATTTACGCTAATTATACGATAAAAGTTGAAAGAAAAAAGTGTGAAAGTCTAAACTATTTCGTTATAGATTAAGTAGGTTTAATCCACCTTAATTTGTATTTTGTTTTTAATTATATGAATATCAATATTATTTAACAAGTCTCTGTTACATTACTCACTGCGCAACTTCAAATTATTCACATTATTTCTGTACCTGTAACTAATGTTGTATTGGCTTTGTCCATACTTATGTTGCTATTTAGAAAATCTTCGTGCTCCTTAATGTCCTTGTGAGCCAGATCTGCCAATGTCTTTATTTCTTTAAGTCCTCCTATACCCGCTTTGAACATGGCGATATGGCAATAGCCAAGTTCTGCCTTAAACTTACTTATGAGAAATTATTCCATAGAACTTACATCTCCGTTTTTCTCCACTAATTCCTTTTCTAATTCGTCGAGGTTCTGTTTGTAGAAGTTTCTTACATCCATTATGTTTATTGCATCACAGACCGTTTTTCCAAGAAGGATTATACAAGTGGCAGCTTTGACAATGCCATTCTTTGTCAAATCATTAGCGCGTGAAACAATGTCTTCTGGAGACAATTTTGTCAGGTCCTTACATGAGGGTAAATCTTTGAATGCTATGGATTTGACAGTTATTCCTCTTAAATTGAGAAGCATATCATAGATTATCCAAAAGGCCGCATCTATGTTTGTGTCGTCTGATTTATAAAAGTCAGAGACTATAGAAATACAGCGCTTGGCTCCCAATAGGCTAGTTTCAAAACAATCGTTCAACAAAGATATAACATCATGGCAATAATTCCTAAGGATGGCTCTTTGCTGCTTATCTGATCCTGCTTTCTTCTGACTATACTTTTCACATAAGTTGTCTATTTGGGCAACGACTGTATCTTTATCTTTAACGATAACAAATATTCCATTCATATTATTACTCTTTTCAAAATCAATATTTCTTCACCTTTTTTCCTTGCTATTATATTGCCTTTAGCGTATATGCCATATCAAAGTTAATCATCTGTCCGCTATCCACGTACTTCTGCCATGCGTCTTCATTGTGGCTGATATCAGAAATCTTGGTGGAATTGTCTGACTTGAAACGCTGAAAGACGGATTCAAGAATACCGAGTTCTTCTTCCGTAAATTCAGCAAGATCAGGAGAGAGAGTAGAAACGAGTTTGGTTCCCTCGGCACCTGAATCAAAATGTACGATTTCCTGCTGGATGTCGTCATAGAAACTGTAAATTCTGTCCCAACGGACGGGTACAGGTCCACGTTGAATGGCTTTATAGGCAAGTCCGCTCATGCCCTTGCTCGTCATCTTGTAACTATAAAAATCGGTATAGAACAGCAGTTTGTTCATCATGGTGAAGAACACGCCGTTGTATCTTTCGATATAGAACAGGATGATGTTCTTGAGTTTGCTAATGGACTGAGTAGCATAGCCATTGAAAATGTCTCTGCGACAGCCATTGAATACATACTTCTTGGCGAACACTTCATCAGTGTCCATCTTTACAGCCTTCACCTTGTTCAGTATTTTTACGAAATCTTCTTCGTCAAACTGGTTTCTGGCATTGATGACAAAACTCTCAAAGATGTGAGGATTCTGGATGGACATTAGGATTTTTCCGTTGGCCTCGCTGGGCATATCCCCGTTTTCATATAGCCTATATTGGTTGTCACCAAATCCAAGAATCTGCGACATCTTGGATGCAGACAGTCCATAACGCTGACGAATTCGCTTGATTTCGTCAGGGAAGGGAATGCCATACTTGGCCCGGTACTGGTTATATACTTGACCAACATTTACTTCGTCAAGTGCCGTTGTGGTGAAACGTTCCTTTGTTTCATCACATTCATAAAACTGATGCACGTATTGGAACTTTTCCTTACGGAAGGTCAGTTCGGCTAACTCGTTGCGGAGGGTTGCATGCCCTCCCGTGAATGGGCTTTGCATAATCGTTCTTTATTTAAATGGATAATTCATTGGGTGTTCTGCAATATGGAAGGAAATACATAACGCACTCGTTCCCCTACCTAATGTGATTTTAATATAAACTTCCTGTTCTTTCACGTCTTTTCCAAAAATCCACATTTCACCGCATTGGTTGAGTGTGTCAATGACGGGACCTTCAGAGTAGTCTTCGACTTCAAGATTAATGATGACGGTGTCACGGTACTTAGGAGTGATTTCCAAATCGACCAGTGTTTGGGCATTCTTCCCTCTGTCATCTCTATAGATGATTCCGAAGACTTTGATCTTTTCCATCATTTGATTAAGGAACCTTTGCACTTCTTCTTTTGTCGCCATTTTAATGTAATACGTCTATTTCTGCTGCAAAATTAAATTTTATAGTTGGAATTTCAAAGAAAAGCAACAATTATTTTGCGATAAAGTTGAAAAAGCGTCTGATTCTATCACTTGGGATTCCCAAACAGATAGCCTCATTTATCAACTCTATATCCCTGCGAGATTGGAGTTTTGCGTTTACATCTACGCCTTCACCATTGAAGACCATGTAGCAAGCATGTATCATGCCTTGCAAAAATCTTACTTCTTCATTAAGGAAAAGAATAGATGACACGTTAGGGGTGTATATGACTATGCAAAGATACTAATTTGAAAGCAAATCACAACAACAGATTTTGTCGAACATCGTTGTTATGTGGTGGAATAGAAGAAATTAAGGTGCCTTTATCATCAAACATGGGCACTCAGCGCAAAATAACACGCGCTGTAAGAACGAAATATTATGCGCTGAGTGTGTGAAATGTGATGCGCACGGTGCGCACGTAGGGGAATAATCTCAATTCTGTGAGCTGATGGCAATTATTCGTAATGAGACTTCAAAGAATACAGATAAATGTAAATTCGACCACTACTGATAGAGTAAATCATACGATGTTCGTCAGTAATGCGGCGAGACCATTTACCCTGATGGTTCCCTTTCAAGGGCTCTGGCTTTCCAATGCCTGTAAAAGGATGCTTTTGAATATCATTAAGCAGAGCTGTAATGCGCTTCATGATTCGCACATTGCCTGTCTTCTTCCAATATTCGTGGTCTTCCCGTGCCTTTTTCAACAGAATTACTTCCATAAGTCTTCAATGGCGATGGGTTTAAGGTTTCCCTTGGCGATTTCCTCATCACCCTCTCGAAGAATTCTGTCAAGTTCTGCTGATGACATGAGGTTCTTTTCTGCGTCTTTAGCGATTTTCAATGTCGCAAGGCGTTTTAGGGATTTTACAGCCTTCTTCATCAAACCCTCGTCTCCAGAGATTACTTGGAGAGCACCAAAAAGGTCAGAATTTAATTGTAATTGCATTGCTGTCATGTTCGTCTCATTTTTGTCGCTGCAAAATTACACTTTTTTCTTTTATTAGAACTCATTTTTACCATTAATTACACAAAGATGTGTGAAAGAGTCCTTATTTTAGCACTTTTAGCAAGCCCGTTTATTTATTTGCATGCACAAGTGACGTTCCAAGAAGCCAATGAACAATTCGAGAATTTGGTACACGCGTGTGCCAAATCTTGGTTGGTCACACTACCGTACATTGCTCTCCGTTGCGAACGAGGATACACGCTGCTGGTATATTCAAGAGGCTGCTGATAGCGCGTGGAGCACCAGACAGATGGATCGTCAGACTTCCACACTCTACTATGAATGTATTCTTGCCAGCAGAGATAAGGAGACTGTTCTGACCCAGCGGAAGAATCAGGGGACGGTTCTTTGATCCGACAGTTTCTACAGCAACACATAGGGTTGAAGATAGAAGATTTATCATTCTTGGACTTGCACAATTTGGAATGTTTAATCCTTTAAGTAGCCTATGGGGATGACATATACTCCTTCTTGTCCGAGGGACGGGTGGGGAGCGCTCGGGGTGTTCAGGGGGTGAAAAGGGGGTGTTTTTTAGGTATGACACCCCACCTTTTTTCTTCTGATTGACAGCCATTTATCTTATCAGAGGGGGTGAAGGGGGTGTTTTTCTTCAAAAACTATCTGATTTTTTATTTCTCAAAAACTTATTTTTTTACACCACTTTCACCCCCTTCACCACCTGATTGCTTCGTTATGCTATGTATATCAGTGCCTTACACCCTATTTTAAGAGGCTCAAAAACACCCCCTTTTCACCACCTCGTCCCCCCTTTTCACCACCTCGTCACCCCCTTTTCACCCCCTCGTCAAGACTTCAAGTCGGGTCGGGAAACCACCTGATGGTGCTTCATGCAGCCCATATCACCCCAAGTTCTTCCGCCGCCCCTCAAACCGCAGGGGAGGCAGCGTGAGGCTTCTCCCTTCTTTCATCTTCCCTTTGCGGGGGAAAGGCGGTGCCTCGTGTTGTGGAGCGTCGCTGGGTGTATGAGCTTTATGTCGTAAGGCTCGTGAGGGTAGCGTCGTAAAGCTCACGAGGGTAGCGACGAACGGATTGAATTGGGACGGTTCTTTGATCTGTTCCCCAAAGATGAGAATAGAGAAACGGTAATAGAAAAACCGCCAATTAAGAAGTCATGTTATTGGCAGACGAACTTTGTGACAAAAAGTCCCGAGACATACGGGGATGATCTGTTCTCCCGTCTGAGTCCACAGTTTTCGAGCAAAAGTTTTGAAGGTTGTGTGAAAATAACTATCTATGCCCCAGATTATTTAGGTTTGAGATTCACGTTATGAAGAATATGGTGAAACGGAGTTTATGGATATTGGCTGCCATCCTGACAATAGGCAGCTCGACAATCTTGACGTCGTGTAGCAAGGATGACCTTGAAATTCCACAGCCAAAACCACAGCCAGTCATTCTTAAAGGCGAAGCTGCCGTGGCGTGGACAAAGGAACATCTTGACTCGCTGGTGAACGTATATATGGCCGAATGTGGGAATCTACTGGATCCCGATATGACAAGAGACCTGCTGAAGTGCATCGGCTACACACGCCTGAATGTGCTCGATTATAGGGAGGCTGGCTGGATGATAGACAGTGTTGTATTCATCCGGCTGATGGACCGTGCCGCTGAGGCTAACAACAAGACTATTCTCTTCACGATGGGTATGTACGGATGCGGCAAGACGACAAGCATTAACAACAATCCGGAACTGAAGAAGTTAGCCGATGAGGCAGGTGTAATCTCCGAAGGTGCTTACAACAATGTGAAATACTTTGACGAGATGGTGGTCAAAAGCGGCAAGAGGGGATTTGAGCCCCAACTCCTTTATGTATATAACGATGCTGAGACTGGCTATACCAACTGCATGGAGCGACTGATTCATTCGAACCGTGCCGTGACTTGTGAGGCATATATCTCGGTCTTCCCACAGTTCGATGGCAGGGTGGAGTACATCGAAGAACATTATCCCGATATGAAGTTCTACTGTGTTGACAACAGCCACAACAATGGTGGCAAACTCGTGACTAATGAAGAAGCTAAGTTGTGGGATTACTCGATGACCGAAGACTTACAGCAGAAACTCTATGCCATCAAACAGTCTTATATTGACGCTGGCAAACTGACCACCGAGCAGATTATAGCTTTACAGTGAATTTGTGCCATTTTCTGTATTTGGGCGCTTTCCACTAACCTAAGATGCTCTATGCATGATGGTAAAAACAAAGCAAGCGGCACACCATAATGGGTATGCCGCTTACTTTATATAGGAGAATGTTCTTTATTTGCGAGAGTGCTCTTTCTCATCAGAACTCGCTCCATGCCTTGATTTCGATGTCGTCGAGGCTCTTCGTGCAGAAGGCGTTGATGAAGGCGGAGGCAAGGCGGGAGTTGGTGATGAGAGGAATGTTGAGGTCGATGGCAGCACGGCGAATCTTGTAGCCGTTGGTGAGTTCGCCCACCGAGAGATTCTTGGGCACGTTGACCACCATGTCGATGTCGTGGCTGTGGAGCAGGTCGAGCGCCTGTGGCTGCTGTCCTTCCTCACTGGGCCAGTGGACGAGGGTGTTCGTGATGCCGTTCTCTGCCAGATAGCGGGATGTGCCGCCTGTGGCATAGAGTTGATAGCCGTGTTCGATGAGTTGTTGTGCCGCACGGAGCATGTCAGCCTTTTGTTTGCCAGGGCCAGTGGAGAGCAGCACACCTTTCTTTGGAATGCGATGGCCCACAGAGAGCATGGCGCAGAGCAGGGCTGAAGCGGTGTCGTCGCCGATGCACCCCACTTCGCCTGTTGAGGCCATATCGACACCCAGGACGGGGTCGGCCTTCTGCAAACGGTTGAAGGAGAACTGGCTGGCCTTGATGCCCACGTAGTCGAGGTCGAAGAGGTTCTTTTCGGGTCGTTCGAAGGGAAGGCCCAGCATAATCTTGGTGGCCAACTCGATGAGGTTGAGTTTGAGCACTTTGCTGACGAAGGGGAATGAGCGTGAGGCTCGGAGGTTGCACTCGATGACACGCAGATGGTTCTGCTCGGCCAGGAACTGGATGTTGAACGGGCCAGAGATGTTCAGTTCTTTCGCTATTTTCTTCGACACCTTCTTGATTTGCCGAACCGTCTCGATGTAAATCTTCTGTGGCGGGAACTGGATGGTGGCATCGCCAGAGTGAACACCGGCAAACTCGATGTGCTCGCTGATGGCATAGGCTATGATTTCACCGTCTTTTGCCACGGCGTCCATCTCTATCTCCTTGTTGTGTTCGTGGAACTTGCTGACTACCACGGGGTGCTTCTTGCTGATGTTGGCCGCCAGTTGGAGGAATCGTTCCAGTTCCTCTTGGTTGGAGCATACGTTCATGGCTGCACCTGAGAGTACATAACTGGGACGCACGAGCACAGGGAACCCTACCTTCTCGATGAACTGGTTGATGTCGTCCATCGAGGTGAGGGCTGCCCATGCTGGCTGATCCACTCCGATGCGGTCGCACATGGCGGAAAACTTGTCGCGGTCTTCCGCATTGTCGATGCTCTTGGCTGAAGTGCCGAGGATTGGGACACGCTCGCTGTCGAGACGCATGGCAAGGTTGTTGGGGATTTGTCCTCCCGTCGAAACAATCACGCCATGTGGGTTCTCCAGTTCGATGATGTCCATCACACGTTCGAAGGTGAGTTCGTCGAAGTAGAGGCGGTCGCACATGTCGTAGTCGGTGGAGACAGTCTCAGGATTGTAGTTAATCATCACCGAACGGTAGCCATTCTTCCTGATGGTGTTAAGTGCCTGAACACCACACCAGTCGAACTCTACACTTGAACCAATGCGATAGGCACCTGAACCGAGGACGATGATGGAGCGGCGGTCGTTCTCGTAGGTGATGTCGTGGCTGGTTTGCTTTGTAGTGATGGCATCGCTGCATACGGAACCGCAGCCTTGGTAGGTGAGGTAGAGGTAGTTCGTTTGTGCGGGATATTCGGCAGCGAGGGTGTCGATTTGTTTGACCGAGGGGAGAATGCCCATCTGCTTGCGCAGTTCACGCACCAGTTTGGTGGCAATTTCTGGGTCGATGAGGGCTTCGAGACCTACGGCACGGGAGATTTGGAAATCAGTGAAACCCTGCACCTTGGCACGCAGCATGAGGTCTTTGCTTACGTGTTGGATGGCTCCTGCCTGCTGCAACTCTACATAGGTGTTGAGGATGTTCTGCAACTTGTAGAGGAACCACTTATCTATCTTGGTGAGGGCGTGAATCTGCTCGACCGTGTAGCCCATGTGGAGAGCCTTTTCCACCACCAACACTCGCTTGTCGGTGGGGGCTTTGAGGGCGGCATCCACATCATCAATCTCCAGTTCGTGATTGCCGACAAAGCCGTGCAGACCTTGTCCAATCATGCGGAGACCTTTCTGGATGGCCTCTTCGAAAGTGCGTCCAATTGCCATCACTTCGCCCACCGACTTCATGGAAGAACCCAATTCACGGTCAACACCACGGAACTTGCCGAGGTCCCAACGGGGTATCTTGCACACCACATAGTCGAGGGCTGGCTCGAAGAAGGCAGAGGTGGTCTTGGTGACAGAGTTCTTCAGGTCGAAGAGTCCGTAGCCGAGACCGAGTTTGGCTGCAACAAAGGCGAGCGGATAGCCCGTGGCTTTCGATGCCAAAGCGGAGGAACGCGAAAGACGGGCATTCACCTCAATGACACGGTAATCCTCGCTTTCGGGGTCGAAAGCATACTGCACATTGCACTCGCCGACGATGCCGATGTGGCGAATGATCTTGATAGCGAGGGCACGGAGTTTATGGTATTCGCTGTTGGTGAGTGTCTGCGATGGAGCGATGACGATGCTCTCACCCGTATGGATGCCGAGGGGGTCGAAATTCTCCATGTTGCAGACGGTGATGCAGTTGTCAAAGCGGTCGCGTACCACCTCGTACTCAATCTCTTTCCAGCCTTTCAGCGACTTTTCGACGAGCACTTGGGGAGAGAACGAGAAGGCTTTCTCTGCCAACTTGTTCAGTTCCTCTTCATTGTCGCAGAAGCCGGAGCCGAGGCCACCCAATGCGTAGGCAGCACGGATGATGACGGGATAGCCAAGGTCAGAAGCGGCTTGGCGAGCCTCTTCGATGGTTTCGCAAGCGTGGCTCTTGATGGTTTTCACGTCTATCTCGTCCAGTTTCTTCACGAAAAGTTCGCGGTCTTCGGTGTCGATAATCGCCTGAACGGGAGTGCCGAGCACCTTGACATTGTATTTCTCCAGTATGTGCTGTTGGTAAAGTTCCACACCGCAGTTGAGAGCGGTTTGTCCGCCGAACGCCAAGAGGATGCCTTGTGGTCGTTCCTTCTGAATCACTTTCTCTACGAAGAAGGGGGTGACGGGCAGAAAGTAAATCTTGTCGGCCACGCCTTCGGAGGTCTGCACTGTGGCAATATTGGGGTTGATGAGCACGGTCTCGATGCCCTCTTCCTTCAGGGCTTTCAGGGCTTGGCTGCCAGAGTAGTCGAACTCGCCTGCCTCACCAATCTTTAAGGCTCCAGAGCCTAAGAGAAGAACTTTTTGAATGCTTTTATCTATCATCGTCTTGAAGTCTTAAAGGAGTTTGACAAAATCATCGAACAGGAATTCCGTATCGACAGGACCGCTGGCGGCTTCGGGGTGAAACTGTGCTGAGAACCACGGGAAGTGCTTGTGGCGGATGCCTTCATTAGAGCCGTCGTTCATGTTGATGAAGAGGGGTTCCCAATCCGATGGTAGGGTAGTGCTGTCAACGGCATAACCATGATTCTGCGAAGTAATGAAGCAGCGGTTGGTGCCCACTTGCTGCACAGGTTGGTTGTGCGAACGATGCCCGTATTTCAGTTTGTAGATGGTGGCACCTGCTGCCTTGGAGAGAAGTTGGTTGCCCATGCAAATGCCCATGCATGGACGCGCCTTGCCACCCTTGTCTGCTTTGGCTTTTTCGGTAGCCAAGAACTTCTTGATGTGGGTGACTGTATCGACTGCGGTATCAGGATCGCCAGGGCCGTTGGCGAGAAAGAGGCCGTCGAAGTCAAGCGTGTTGAAGTCATAGTTCCATGGAACTCTAATGACTTCAACGCCACGCTTGAGGAGGCATCTGATGATGTTGTTTTTTACGCCACAATCGACGAGAACAACTTTTTTGTCCTTTCCTTCACCATAGCGAATCACTTCCTTGCAGGAGACTTGGGCGATGTAGTTCACTCCCTCGTATTGTGCAGAAGGGATATTGTCGGGTTGGTCGTCGAAGAGAATCTTTCCCATCATGACACCATGCTCGCGCAGAATCTTGGTGAGTTGGCGAGTGTCGATGCCTGTGATGCCTGGCACTTGTTCACGTTTCAGCCAATTGGCAAGGCTCTCTTTGGCGTTCCAGTGGGAGAACTCGGTGCTGTAGTCGCTCACGATGATGGCACCGGCATGAATCTTCTCACTCTCCATGAAGGTGGCAATGCCATTCGCTTCGATGCTGAAAGGAGGCACGCCATAATTGCCGACAAGAGGGTAGGTGAGTGCCATGAGTTGACCTGCATAGGAAGGGTCTGTCAGGCTCTCAGGATAACCCATCATGGCAGTATTGAAGACGACTTCTCCCGCTACAGGTTTCTCATATCCAAATGATTGTCCACGGAACGCGGTGCCGTCTTCCAAAAGAAGTGTTACGTCTTTCATTTATCTGTGTTTGTTTTTTATTCGACTGTGACCGATTTAGCCAAGTTGCGCGGTTGGTCCACATCCTTTCCTTTTGCTACAGCAATGTAGTAGGCCAGCATCTGCAAGGGGATGGATGCCAGGAGCGGTTCGAGGCATTCTTCGGTGTGGGGCAGTTCGATGACGCTGTCTGCCATCTTGCGGATGGTTTCGTCGCCTTCGCTTACGATGGCAATGACACGTGCCTTTCTGGCCTTGATTTCCTGAATGTTGCTGACCACTTTCTCGTAGAGCACGTTTCGGGTGGCCACCACCACTACGGGCATCTCGTCGTCAATCAGAGCGATGGGGCCGTGTTTCATCTCGGCAGCAGGATAACCTTCGGCATGGATGTAGGAGATTTCTTTCAGTTTCAGTGCACCCTCCAGAGCCACGGGGTAGTTGTAGCCACGACCCAGATAGAGGAAGTTGTGGGCGTAGGTGAAGATGCGGCTGATGTCCTTGATGGCATCTCCCTGTTTGAGCAGTTCTTCCATCTTTTCGGGGATGGCATTCAGTTCTGTCAACACTTTGGAATAGCGCACATTGTCGATGGTGCCGCGTTCCTTGCCCAAAGCCAGCGCCAGCATGGTGAGCACGGTCACTTGACCCGTGAAGGCCTTTGTGGATGCTACGCCAATTTCTGGCCCCACGTGGATGTAGGAACCCGTGTTGGTGGCACGAGGAATGGAGGAACCAATGGCGTTGCAGATTCCATAGATGAAGGCACCTTTTGATTTGGCCAGTTCGATGGCTGCCAAGGTGTCGGCTGTTTCGCCCGACTGGCTGATGGCAATCACCACGTCTTGTTCGTTGATGACGGGTTTGCTATATCGGAACTCTGAAGCATACTCCACTTCGACAGGAATCTGGCAGAAGTCCTCAATCAGTTGCTTGCCAATCAGCCCGGCATGCCATGAGGTTCCGCATGCTACGATGATGATGCGGCGAGGATTGATGAGGTGCTTCCGATAGTCGATGATGGCAGAAAGTGTGACATTGTTGGCTTCGACATTCACGCGTCCCCTCATGCAGTCTTTCAGACAATCGGGCTGCTCAAAGATTTCCTTCAGCATGAAGTGAGGGAAACCGCCTTTCTCAATCTGAGCCAAATTGAGGTCAACCTTCGTCACCTCATGCTCCATCTTCTCGTTGTTGAAATCGACCACTTCCACATCTTTCCCACGGCGAATCACGGCGATGTCCTTGTCGTCCAGATAAATGACCTTATCGGTGTATTCGATGATGGGGCTTGCGTCAGAACCAAGAAAGAACTCTTCCTCGCCGATGCCCACCACCAGCGGACTACTCTTTCTGGCGGCTATAATCTGGTCGGGGTCGTTCTTGTCGAGAATGGCGATGGCGTAAGCACCAATGACGGAGCGCAGGGCGATACGCACGGCTGTGAGCAAATCCACGTTTTTCTTCGTGCGTACATATTCTATCAGTTGCACCAGCACTTCGGTGTCGGTGTTGCTCTTAAATTCGATGCCTTTCTCCTGCAACTGCTTCTTCAGCACAGCATAGTTTTCAATGATGCCGTTGTGGATGATGGCCAGATTTCCCGTGAAAGAAATGTGTGGGTGCGCATTGGTGGAGTTTGGCTCTCCGTGCGTGGCCCATCGTGTGTGGGCAATGCCGACCGTTCCAGTCGTGTCTTTGTCAGATGAAAAGTTCTCCAGGTCGGCCACCTTGCCCTTGGTCTTATACACTCTCAAATCACCATCTTTTGTCAGCAGGGCAACTCCGGCACTGTCATAGCCTCTATATTCCAATCTCTTGAGTCCCTTAATCAGAACGGGGTAAGCATTACGCTTGCCTAAATAACCAACGATTCCACACATAATTGTAGTCTTTTATTTTGTTGGTGCAAAGGTACGGATTTATTCTCTTTTTATTACAATAAAGCAAAGTTTTTTCAATATTTGAAAGTAAAAAAGCGGTTTCGATGACGAAATGTCACGAAACCGCTCGTTTTTATTTTATCTTTTTTATTTAACAAGTTCGATGTTTCTTAGATAAGCTCGATGCTACGCTTTACGAACTTGTTGAGTGCCTCGCCACGGAGCAGACCGTTCTGCAGGAGTGCCAGGTCTATGAGCTGGCTGACCACTTCTGCCTTAGCATCTTTGATATTGGCCTTGATGAGCGGGTGGTCGGTGTTGAGCACGAGGTTAAGCATCGTGGGCATTTCGCCATAGAAGGCCATGCCGGGTTGCAGACGTGACATGTCTTTCATGCGGCGCATGTATTCGCTTTGGGTCATGATGACAGGGGCTGCGGTTTCACCGAGGGCTTGTGGCTCCACGTTGAACTCGATTTTGTCAATCTTCGGCAGAGCGTTCTTGAAGGTTTCGGTGAGTGACTTCTTGTCATCCTCTGGCAGTTCTTCCTTCTTTTCATCACTCTTCACGATGAGTTTATCGACCACATCGGAATCGACGCGGGTGAATCTGCTCTTCTCAAACTTCTCCTCATAGAGGTTGCACATGGCAGGGTCGAGTTGACCGTCCATCAGCAGCACATTGTAGCCCTTCGCATTGGCTGCATCGATGTAGCTGTACTGGTCGTCCTTGTTGTTGGCGTAGAGGTAGATGAGGTTGCCGTCCTTGTCGGTCTGCTCACCCTTGATGAGGGTCTGATATTCCTCGAAAGTGTAGAACTTACCTTCGGTGTCCTTCAGCAGGGCGAAGGCTTTGGCCTTGTCGTAAAAGTCGCTCTCGCTGAGCATGCCGTAGTTGATGAAGATCTTGATGTCATCCCACTTTTCCTCAAACTGCTTGCGGTCGTTCTTGAAGATGGAAGCGAGGCGGTCGCTCACCTTCTTGGAGATGTAGGTGGAAATCTTCTTCACGTTCGAGTCGCTCTGCAAGTAACTGCGGCTCACGTTCAGTGGAATGTCTGGCGAGTCTATCACACCGTGCAGGAGGGTCATGAAGTCGGGCACGATGCCTTCCACATTGTCGGTCACGAACACTTGGTTGCAGTAGAGGTTAATCTTGTTCTTCTGAATGTCGAGGTTCGACTTCACCTTGGGGAAGTAGAGAATACCCGTGAGGTTGAAGGGATAATCCACGTTGAGGTGAATCCAGAACAGTGGCTCATCGCTCATTGGGTAGAGTTTCTTGTAGAACTCCTTGTAGTCCTCGTCTTTCAGTTCGCTGGGCTTGCGTGTCCAGAGTGGGGTGGTGTCGTTGATGACATCGTCCTCGTCGGTCTCCACGCTCTTTTTCTCCTTGTCGTCCCACTTAGTCTTCTTGCCGAATGCGACGGGCACGGGAAGGAATCGGCAGTATTTGTTGAGCAACTCGCTCACTTTGTACTTCTCGAGAAAGTCCTTGCAGTCATCGTCGATGTACATCACGATGTCTGTACCACGGTCGGTCTTCTCTGCATCTTCGATGGTGAAAGATGGGCTGCCGTCACAACTCCACTTGACGGCCTTGGAGCCTTCCTGCCAACTCTTTGTGATGATTTCCACCTTCTTGCTCACCATGAAGGCTGAGTAGAAGCCTAAGCCGAAGTGGCCGATGATGGCGTTGGCATCCTCCTTATACTTGTCGAGAAAGTCGTTGGCTCCCGAGAAGGCTATCTGATTGATGTATTTGTCAATCTCTTCTTCAGTCATGCCGATACCACGGTCGCTCACGGTCAGGGTGCCCTTGTCCTTGTCGATGCTGACGTGTACGGTCAAGTCGCCAGCCTCTTCCTTCAACTCGCCCTTGCTGGCAAGAGTCTTCAACTTCTGCGTGGCATCAACGGCGTTACTTACGATTTCACGGATGAAGATGTCATGGTCACTATAGAGAAACTTTTTGATGACGGGGAAGATGTTCTCGGTCGTAACCCCGATGTTGCCTTGTTGAGCCATATCTTTGTTGTTTAGTTTGTTTTTTGAAAGTTGTTTCCGAGTTTTGTATGTGGGCAAAAAAAATGCCAGCCACTTTCGTGACTGACATTTTGTCGGTGTTGTGGGGCACTTATTTCTTCTCAATGACAATCTTGTCACCTTTCAGTGCTGCCAAGATGGTGTCGCCCTCGTGTACTTGCTCTTCCACGATGAGTTCGCTGATGCCGTCTTCCAGATGCTGCTGGATGGCACGGCGCAGTGGGCGGGCGCCAAACTGCTTGTCGTAACCTTTTTCGGCAATGAACCGCTGGGCTTCGTCGGTGATTTCAAGGGTCATGCCAAGGTCTTCGATGCGCTTATACAGGCCTCGGAGCTCGATGCCGATGATTTGCAGGATGGCGTCGAGTTCCAGCTGGTCGAAGGTGATGATTTCGTCGATGCGGTTCAGGAACTCTGGCGAGAACTGCTTGTTGAGGGCTTTCTGGATGACGGAACGGCTCACTTCCTTGTCATCCATTCCGACCATTGCGGAGAAACCGACGCCACGGCCAAACTCTTTCAGCTGGCGTGTGCCCACATTGCTGGTCATGATGATGACAGTGTTGCGGAAATCTATTGTTCTGCCCTGCGTATCGGTCAGACGGCCGTCATCCATCACCTGCAGCAGCAGGTTGAACACGTCAGAGTGCGCCTTCTCGATTTCGTCGAGAAGAACGATGGAGTAGGGCTTGCGGCGCACTTTCTCGGTCAGCATACCCCCTTCTTCGTAGCCTACATATCCTGGAGGCGCACCGACCAGTCGGCTGACGGTGAACTTCTCCATGTATTCGCTCATGTCGATGCGGATAAGGGCATCGGTGGAGCCAAACATGTGTTCGGCCAGTTTTTTTGCGAGGTAGGTTTTGCCTACACCTGTAGGTCCCAAGAACATGAAGGTACCAATGGGGCGGCTGGGGTCTTTCAGCCCAACACGGCTGCGCTGGATGGCATTGACCAGTTTGTCAACGGCTGTATCCTGAGCAATGACATTGCTTTTCAGTTCTTGGCGCATGCCCTTCATGCGGATGCCTTCAGCATTAGCCATCTTGTTCACAGGTATGCCTGTCATCATTGAAACCGTCTGTGCCACAGCTTCTTCTGTCACTTTCTGCCGCTTATCCACAAGTGTGGCCTCCCATTGCTTCTTCATCCGTTCCAGTTCGTCACTTGCAGTCTTTGCGCGGTCGCGATAGGTGCCAGCCAATGCGTAGTTCTCGTCTTTGACGGCATTTTCTTTCTGTTTGTTCAGATTGACCACTTCTAGCTCCTTGTCCTCAATCTCTTTCGGCACACTGATGTTCTTGATGCGGACACGGCTGCCCACCTCGTCCAGCACGTCGATGGCCTTGTCGGGGAAGCTGCGGTCGGTCACGTATCGTTCTGTCAGTTTAACACAGGCCTTCAAGGCTTCGTCGGTGTAGCAGACGTTGTGATGCTCTTCGTAGCGGTCTTTGATATTGTTCAAGATGGTCAGCGTTTCCTCGGGAGTGGTCTGTTCCACTATCACCTTCTGGAAACGGCGTTCGAGTGCGCCATCCTTTTCAATGCTCTTTCGGTATTCATCGAGTGTGGTGGCACCGATGCACTGCAACTCGCCTCGTGCCAAAGCTGGCTTCATCATGTTGGCAGCATCCATCTGACCTGCCTGATTGCCTGCACCGACGAGGGTGTGTATTTCATCAATGAAAACGATGATGTCGGGGTTGGAGCGCAGTTCGTTGATGATGCTGCGCATACGTTCCTCAAACTGGCCGCGATATTTCGTCCCAGCTACCACACTTGACATGTCGAGGCTGACAATGCGCTTGCCAAACAGCACCCGTGCCACCTTGCGCTCGTTGATGCGCATGGCCAAACCCTCCACGATTGCACTCTTGCCCACGCCTGGCTCACCAATCAGCACGGGGTTGTTCTTCTTTCGGCGTGAAAGAATCTGTGCCAATCGTTCTATCTCCGTCTCACGACCCACCACGGGGTCGAGCTTGCCCTCACTGGCTGCACGGGTCAGGTCGAAGCCAAACTTGTCGATGGCAGGCGTGTCGGTATTGCCTTTTTTCGTTGTCTTTGAAGTGGTGGCATTGCTGGCATTGGCAGATGCACTGCCGCCCAAGGAGTTGCTGCCCGATGATGGAGGCGGCGTGTTCTCTTCGTCCTCGTCCTCCTCGTCGAAATCCACGCTGTTCTCTATCTGAGTGGCAGCTGGTTGTGTAGTTAACGAGTCGTAGAGGTCCTTGTAAGTGACATCGCAGTCGTTCAGGATTCTTGCCACCAAGTTGTCGTGTTGTTTCAGCATGGCCAGCAGCATGTGCTCGGCATCGCTCTCCTCGCTCTTGAGCAGACGAGCCTCCAGCACCGTCAGGCGCATGATGGTGGTTGATTTCTGATTCAGCGTGATGTCGGTCGATAGCAGTCTTACGCCTTCGTCCCTCACCGAACGCTCCAGCACTTCTTTCACGGATGACAAGTTGACATAGAACTTCCGTTTCAGCAAATCGACTGCACGGCTCTCTCCATCACGGATTATCCCCAACATCAAGTGTTCTGGACCGATGTAGTCATTGTTGAGCCTCAACGCCTCTTCTTTGCTGTAACCAAGAATTCTTGTTACTCTTTCGGAATATTTATAGTTCATTTTTACGGAAAAATCGTTTAACTTGTGGGGTGACATAGCAAGATGATGTCATGCCCCTTTATCATCATGACAAACAAGATGCCGAAAAACTCATTTCAGCCACTTTGTCAGTCTGTTGATGATGTCCTTCCTCATATCGTCGGGCATGGTGTTGATGCGTGTCGTGTGGCTGCCCCGTGGCTGCACATACACACGCATATTCTCCTTCTTCTTGCAGTTGAGCCATGTACACACACCGCTGGAACTCCACGGGTCAATCTCTCCATATATAAATATATGTGTAGGGTCTTCCTCCTTGAGGAACTTCACGGTGCGCTTGTAGAGGGTGGGGTCGAAGTCGTAGTGGCGCAGGCTGTCGGGCAGCATGATTTGTTTCAGATAGCCCTTGGTGCTCTTCAGCGATGTCCACTTCTTGATGGGCTTGAGCGAATAGCCGTAGTAGCCCAACTCCTTGATGGCCTGCACGTCGAAAGGCGCATATTGGTTCGGATAACTGAAATAGTCGGGACTTGCCACCTCCGTCAAGTTGCTGAACCACGTCGCGTTATCGGCATCGATTGATGGAATGGTGTTCACAGGAGTGCCCCATTGCCACAGGGCGAAGGGATATTCCAGCACACAATAGTCGTAGATGTCTTCTTCGGGCAAGTAAAACTGATAGTTGTGCTTGACGCAAAAATCATGGAAGAGGGGCATCAGTTCAGACTTGCGCTTCATCAGTTCCTGCATGGCTTTCTCTATCGTCTTACGTTCCTCTTTTGTGCCCACTTGCTTGGCAAGGAACTTCTCGTGGCGACCGTCCTCGATGGCGCGGTTGAGCGGTGCCACATAGCTGACACTGACATCGACATCGTCGGGGTAGGTGGCTCGGTAGAACATCGTGGTTTGACCGCCCTTGCTGATGCCTGTGCTAATCCATTTGCCCGTGAAGAGATGTCCAAACACCTGACGCACATGGTGATAGTCTGCCAGCGAATTATCTACGGTCATGTAGTCCCAGTTGGTGGGCACAGGAACGCTCTCCGCAAAATAGCGGTATTCGCACAAGATGACGTTGGCATCGAAGAGTCGGCTCAGTTCCTCCTCATAGTCTGGACGCAATCCATAGTAGGCAAAATAGCCTTCAGTCACGATGACCGTCGGCTTGTCCAAACCCTTCAAGCCCACGATGATGCGCTCACCGAAGGTGCCTTTTGAACAGGTCTTCCAATCGACCTGCTGCTCCAGTTTCATCACATACTTTTCCTGAAACCTTGTGCTTTCCAAAGGTTCCACCTTGCTCACACCCTCCAGTGCGCAGAGTTGGCGCATGAAAAGTGTCGAGTCGTTTTGTGCCGACAGGCAGAGGGCTACAAGCCCCATGATGAAGAAAAGTGTCGCTCTTTTCATTGTGCTTTTGCCCCTTGCGGGGATATGAAATGTTCGCATGAAGTGAAACGTCGTGCAGATTATAAATGTAACGCCGTTCAATTCACATATTGTACGCCGTACAAATTAAATATGCAACGGCGTTGCGTATAGTGTCGGAGTGGCGCATTGCTTTCTCCGACACTTCCGCTTTGTCATTAGTAGGCTCTGGCAATCAAGACACGCGCCTTGGCTGGCTTGCCGCTCACCATGTCGGTGCCTTCGGTCTGCTCGAACATGAACGGTACGCAGCGGATGGTTGCTTGGGTGTCTTCCTTAATCTTAGCTTCGGTCTCTTCGGTACCATCCCAGTGGCAGAGGAAGAAACCGCCGTCTTTGATGCGCTCCTTGAACTCATCGTAGTTGTCGCATTCGTAAATATGCGCATCGCGGAACTTGATGGCTTTTTGGTAAATGTTTTGCTGGATCTCATCGAGCAGCTGCTTGATGTAAGCCTCGATTCCATCGATGGAAACGTTCTCTTTCTCCAAGGTGTCGCGGCGCATCACCTCCACAAGTCCCTTCTCCAAGTCGCGCGCACCCAACACGAGGCGTACAGGCACACCCTTCAGCTCGTAGTCGGCAAACTTGAAGCCCGGACGCTTGTTGTCGGCATTGTCGTACTTCACGCTGATGCCCATAGCCTTGAGGTTCTTCACGATGGAATCGGCCTTCTCGTCGAGCATCGCCATCTGGTCGGCCTTGCCGATGGGGATGATGACCACCTGCAGCGGAGCCAACCGTGGAGGCAGCACCAGACCATTGTCGTCGGAGTGCGTCATGATGAGGGCACCCATCAGACGGGTCGAAACGCCCCATGAAGTCGCCCATGCGTATTCAGGCTTGTTGTCCTTGTTGAGGAACTGCACATCGAATGCCTTGCCAAAGTTCTGACCGAGAAAGTGGCTCGTACCGCTCTGAAGAGCCTTACCGTCCTGCATCATGGCTTCAATCGTGTAGGTGTCGAGGGCACCGGCGAAACGCTCCGTTTCACTCTTCACGCCCTGAATCACAGGCACAGCCATGTATTCTTCAGCAAATTTGGCATAGACTTTCAGCATCTGCTTGGCACGTTCTTCGGCCTCTTCGCGAGTGGCGTGAGCGGTGTGGCCTTCCTGCCATAGGAACTCTGAAGTGCGGAGGAACAGGCGAGTGCGCATCTCCCAGCGCATCACGTTGCACCACTGGTTGCACAGAATAGGCAGGTCGCGATAGGATTTAATCCAACCCTTATAAGTGTTCCAGATAATCGTTTCAGAAGTAGGACGGATGATGAGTTCTTCCTCCAGTTTTGCAGCAGGGTCAACCACAACGCCGTCGTGGGTGTCGTTGGTCTTCAGACGGTAGTGGGTCACCACCGCACATTCCTTGGCAAAACCTTCCACGTGTTCTGCCTCGCGGCTCAAGAAACTCTTCGGAATGAGCAGTGGGAAATAGGCGTTCTGAACCCCTGTTTCCTTAAACATGTCATCAAGCACACGCTGCATCTTTTCCCAGATGGCATAGCCATAAGGACGAATGACCATACATCCTCTCACATCGGCTTGTTCAGCCAGCTCTGCTTTCACCACCAGCTCGTTATACCATTTGGAGTAGTCCTCTGACCGTTTGGTCAGGTCTTTCAATTCTGTTGCCATATTTAGTCTTTTGTTTCTTTTGTTTTTTAGTTACAAGAGTGCAAAATTACGCAAAAATCCCGAAACGGTGGAGAAAAAAGCCTGTTTTTTTCATTTTCTTGTATGGAAGTGTGGCATATATCAAGTGATTTTACTACTTTTGCACATGACTTCATGACAAGTGAACATGTCAAGAACCTATTTTATTCACGTTAAAAAAATAAGCAGATTATGAAGAAAATGAAATTTGGAGCTGTTGTTATGGCAGCGCTCATTATCCTTTCGGGTTGTGGTATGAGCAACACAGCAAAGGGCGGCCTCATCGGCGGTGGTGCTGGTGCAGGTATTGGTGCTTTGGTTGGTAACCTGATTGGCAGAAATGCTGGTGGAACATTGGCAGGTGCCGCTATCGGTGCCGCAGTGGGTACTGGTGCAGGTTTGCTGATTGGCAAGAAGATGGACAAGATGAAGAAGGCTGCCGAGCAGGTGCAGAATGCTCAGGTGGAGACCGTGAAAGACGCCAATGGTCTCGATGCTGTCAAAATGACATTCGATTCAGGCATTCTTTTCAACTCGGGCAAAGCCACTCTTAGCGGCACAGCTATGAACAGCTTGAAGGATTTTGCAACCAATGTGCTGATTCCTAATCCCGACTGCGACGTTTCCATTCAAGGTTATACCGACAACACGGGTTTCAAGGGTTCTACTGTCGAAGAGAGTATTCAGAAGAACATCACGCTCAGCCAGCAACGCGCTGACGCTGTGAAGTCCTACATTTTGGCTCAGGGAGCTGCTCCTTCTCAAATCAAGAGCAGTGTGGGCTTTGGAGAGAACAATCCTGTGGCCAGCAACGAAACAGCCGAGGGACGTCAGCAGAACCGCCGTGTGGAGGTTTACCTCTATGCTTCAGAATCTATGATTCAGGCAGCTGAGGCTGGAACACTTCAATAATGGGAAAATTCTTTTCTAAATTAGGAAACTTTATCAAGTGGGTGCTCATCGTCGTTGTGGCGGGGAGCATCCTGCTTGTTTTATGGTTCCGTTTCTTTCCTGTCTATACCTCGCCGCTCATGTTCATCCGTGCATACGAACAGGTGAGCCGTGGCGAGAAAATCCGTTGGCACCATCAGTGGATGCCGCTTGACAGCATCTCTCCCGAATTGCCGTTGGCTGTCATGTCTTGTGAAGATCAAAACTTCCTTATCCACAATGGATTTGACTGGGAGGCCATCCAGAAGGTGATTGAAGAAAGAACAGAGGGAGAACGTTTCCGTGGAGGCTCCACCATCAGTCAGCAGACAGCTAAGAACGTCTTTCTTTTCCCCACCACCTCGTCGGGTAAATTGGCATGGTTCCGCAAAGGTGTGGAGGCGTATTTCACGGTGCTGATGGAATTCATGTGGGACAAGCATCGCATCATGGAGGTCTATCTCAACACGATTGAAATGGGAGATGGTATCTATGGTGCCGAAGCGGTTGCACAGGAACATTTTGGCTGTACGGCCAAGTATCTCACACGCAATCAATGTGCCATGATTGCCATCACGCTGCCTAACCCCATCAAGATGAACTCCGCTTCACCCACCAACTACATGTATAAAAGACAGTCGTGGTGCCTGCGGCAGATGAAATGGATTGGACATTTCCCCACACGAGAAGAAATGAAGGAAAAAAACGAGGGGAAAGAAGAGGGTAAATGAGAAGGAAATACCAGAAAGAGGGAATGGACAAGAGGGGACAAGGAAGAAAACATCTGAAGGTAAGAATGCATGAAGGCGCTTCATTTCACAATGAAACGCCTTCGTCCTTTGTTAGTAAGGTACTAGTTTTTTAAGGTAAAAAGATTGTTTTCAGGATAACTGTGGCAAAGTTAGGGGATATTTTTGAAATAACTTCTTTGAAGAAATGTGTTTTTTAACATAAATTGCCGTTTTTCTTCATTTTTATGTACTAACATATTTCAAACAAGGAAAAATCTTCGTAATTTTGCACCCAATATTCCGCTTGTGGAGACTTCTCTACACAGCGGTTAAACCACGAATAGAAACGATTCAATCACATATTTATAAATATAAAAGAAAAACATGAGCGTAGAAATGACGGAAGAGATAAAGGGAGAAGAAGGCAAGAAAGAATCTCTCAACTTTATCGAAGAACAGCTGGTGAAAGATTTGGCTGAAGGTAAGAACGGTCGAAGAATGCAGACGCGTTTTCCACCTGAACCCAACGGCTATCTGCATATAGGACACGCAAAGGCCATCGCCCTCGATTTTGGTATGGCTCAGAAATATGGTGGCGTGTGCAATCTGCGCATGGATGACACCAACCCGCAGAAGGAGGATACGGAATATGTGGAAGCCATCAAGCGCGACATTGAGTGGCTGGGCTTCAAGTGGGGCAACATTTACTATGCCAGCGACTACTTTCAGCAGTTGTGGGACTTTGCGGTGGCACTCATCAAGCAAGGGAGAGCCTATATTGACGAACAGACAGCCGAGCAGATTGCCGAGCAGAAGGGTACGCCTACACAGTCAGGTACCAACTCGCCTTATCGCGACCGCCCTGTTGAGGAGAGTCTCAAACTTTTTGAAGAGATGAATTCTGGCAAGATGGAGCCCGGCAAGATGGTGCTCCGTGCCAAGATTGACATGGCAAGCCCCAACATGCACTTCCGTGACCCCATCATGTACCGTGTGCTCAATATGCCACACTGGCGCACAGGCAACAAGTGGAATGCTTACCCGATGTATGACTTCACGCATGGTCAGTGTGACTACTGGGAAGGTGTCACCCACTCATGGTGTACTTTGGAGTTTGTCAGCCACCGTCCTCTCTACGACCTCTTTGTCGATTGGGCCAAAGAGACTGATGGAACGGATCATCCCATTGATGACAATCGTCCGCGTCAGACAGAGTTCAACAAACTCAACCTCACGCATATTCTCCTGTCGAAGCGTAACCTGCTCATCCTTGTGCAGGAGAAAGTGGTGAACGGGTGGGATGACCCTCGTATGCCGACCATCTGTGGTTTCCGCCGTCGCGGCTATAGCCCAGAAGGAATCCTATCGTTCATCAACAAGATTGGTTATACCAAGTTCGATGCACTCAATCAGATGTCGCTCTTCGAGGCAGCTGTACGCGACGACCTGAACAAGCGAGCACAGCGTGTCAGTGCGGTCATCAATCCTGTCAAGCTGGTCATCACCAACTTCCCTGAAGGAGAAACTGAAATCTATACCGCTATCAACAATCCCGAAAATGAGGCAGATGGTACGCATGAGATTGAGTTCAGCCGTGAGCTTTGGATTGAGCGTGATGACTTCATGGAGGATGCTCCCAAGAAGTTCTTCCGTCTGGGTCCTGGCAAGCAGGTGCGCCTGAAGAACTCCTACATCATCCAGTGTCCTGAAAATATAGAAGATTGTGTGGTGAAGGATGCCGAAGGTAACATCGTGGAGATTCATGCAGAACTGATACCTGAAACGAAGACAGGACAAGCTCATAGTGACATGAAAATCAAGGGAAAGACCATCCACTGGGTGAGCTGCAACCATTGTCTTGAAGCCGAGGTGCGTAACTACGACCGCCTCTGGATGGTGGAGAATCCTCGTGACGAAGTGGCCAACTACTCGAAAGAGCATGGCGATGTACGCGGCATTGATGCCATGCGCCCATTCCTCAATCCCAACAGTCTTGAGATTAAGAAGGCTTACGTGGAAAAATGGCTTGCCACACGCAAGCCGATGGATTACTTGCAGTTCCAGCGTATCGGCTACTACAATGTCGATCCCGACTCCACACCTGAGCACTTGGTGTTCAACCGCACAGTGGGCTTGACTGATGTTTGGAAAAAGATGAACAAATAAACGTCCATTTTGTGCTCTTCTTTTCTTAAAGTTTAAGCCTCTTTTCGCTCATGTCAAAAGACTATTTCCAGTCACAGGAATTTCTCGAACTGCTGCAATCCTATGAGGAACAGCGGCGGAAGGGAGAAAGCGTCTATTTGGATGCCGACGACTTTGCCGATATTGCAGATTACTATCTCAACATCGACCGCCCCCGTTTGGCGATGAAGGCGATAGAAGAGGGGCTTTCCCTGCATCCCGACGACGAAGTGCTGCTCATAGTGGAGGGCGCGGCTTATATTTATCAGCGGAAGTTCGTCGAAGCCGAACAGGTGCTGAAGACCTTGGATGACCAAAATTCAGACGTGCAATACCAGCTTGCCCAAATCCAATATGCCAAATATCATAACACGGAAAAGGCGGAGAGGATATGGCGTGAGTGGATGAAACTTGAGAGCGGAAACAATCCGTCGGAAGAACAGCAACGTGAGTGTTACATTCACATCCTTTCCTCGATGACGGATCTGCTACCAGAGCAGCAATGCGACATGGATGCTGTTCGCAGGTGGATTAGGGAATACATTGACAGATTCCAGCCGCTTGGTCGATATGATGAGGACGTGCAACTGGCAGACATCTGTCGTGATAACGAACAGGCCGACCTGATGTGTGAGGTGCTGGCGCAAGTGCTGGAAGAACAGCCTTATCTGCCTAAAGGATGGTCAAATCTTGCCTTAGCACAATATATGCAGCAGCACTATGATCAGGCATTGGAATCATGTGATTTTGCCTTAGCTGTCAATCCTCAAGACCTCGATGCTTTGTTGACCAAGGCACATTCGCTGTATTCGATGGGGGAGAAACGTGCGTGTAAACCCTGCTTCAAGGAGTATCTGGACAAGGGTGGGGATGCTGTGCAGATTATTCCCTATGCCGAATCCCTTTTTTTTGACGGAGAAAAGGAGGAAGCCCAAAAACAACTGGAAAAGCTTTATTCGCATTACGAAAAGAAGCGGATGGACATGATGGCTGGAGTTGCCGATGGGAAGACCACGTCTTTGTCGGATAAAAAGGCACGGAGGAAAAAGAAAGAACGTGACGAGTTTCTCAGCCTTTATGGAAAGGTTCTGACAGACATCAGTGATCTCTATCACCAAAATGAGCTTTTTGAAATGAGCATCCTCATCAATGAACAGTTGACAAAGGTGTTCAAACACAATGCAGAGGCTTATTTCATGTTGGGAGTCAATCATTTGGCACTTTCTCAGTATGAAGATGCCTCGCGAAACTTTGCCAATGCGCTTCAGTATGCTGATGACCAAGTGATGATGGGGCTTGACATCGCCCTCACTTTTGTGCTCAATGGTTTCGACAAGTTTGCGCTCGAAGTGCTGAATGCCGTATGCCAGATAGCCGACTCCAGCGACAGCCCTTTTGTCAAGAACATCCCTGCTGCTAAATCGCTGGCGTATCTGAAGTTGGGTTATACTGACCAATTCCTGAAGAACTTCAAGATTGCCTGTCAGGAAACCCCTCAACTCGTGGAATCTGTCTATGAAGGATATTTTCCTGCAAACCTCCCCGTAACCCAGTGGAGTGACTATGCAGAGAAAGAAGTGGACACGTTGATGGCAAAATTTTCCACTAAATGAGTTACCTTTCACATAATTTTATTACCTTTGCACTCGAAAAGGAACAATAGAACACGTTTTCATCATTATATGGTACACAACAAATTCAAAGGATTGGGCATCGCGCTCATCACTCCCTTCAACAAGGATGGGCAAGTAGATTTCACCGCACTTCGCCGTTTGCTCGATTACCAACTCTCCAACGGAGTGGACTTCATCTGTCTGCTCGGAACCACCGCCGAAACGCCCACACTCTCAGCTGAAGAGCGTCAGCAAGTGAAAGACCTTGTGGTTGAGAAGGTGAACGGTCAAGTGCCCATTCTCATGGGATGTGGAGGCAACAACACCGCTGCCGTGGTGGAGCAGATTCAGAAGGGCGATTTCAAGGGCATCGAAGGCATCCTTAGCGTTTGCCCTTACTATAACAAACCTTCACAAGAGGGTCTTTATCATCACTTTAAGGCCATAGCAGCCGCAGCTGCCACCCGCAACCTTTCAGTAGTGCTTTACAATGTGCCTGGTCGTGTAGGCGTCAACATGACCGCCGAAACCACCCTCCGTTTGGCCAATGAATGCGAGAACATCGTAGCCATCAAGGAGGCTTCTGGCAACTTCACCCAGATAGATGACATCATCAAGAACAAGCCTGCTAACTTCGACGTGATTTCAGGTGATGATGGCATCACCTTCCCACTCATCACATTAGGTGCCGTGGGTGTCATTTCCGTGATAGGCAATGCTTTGCCCAAAGAGTTTAGCCGCATGGTGCGTCTGGCCCTTAACGGCGACTATCAGAATGCGTTGACCATCCACCACAAGTTCACCGAACTGTTCAAACTTCTCTTTGTCGATGGCAACCCTGCTGGCGTGAAGGCCATGCTGAACTCTATGGGACTTATTGAGAACGAACTCCGTCTTCCACTGGTTCCATCACGCATCTCCACGTTTGAAAAAATTTCCGGCATCATCAAGGAACTTAATATCAAGTGCTGAAAAACTGTTTCAAAAGTATATTAAAGGAAAGGCAAATGAATGTTTGCTTTTCCTTTTTTCTTTTTTTAAGAAAAATTTTGAATTGTTCATTTTTTTGTTTACCTTTACAAACAGAAACCTTTAGTAATCATTAAAACTAAACTTTATTATATGATAACAAAATCTATGAGCAAAAATCTTGTTGCCAGCCTTTGCCTTTTGTTGGTATCTACCACAGGTGTGGCACAAACTGAAAAAGGATAGGGAAATCTCTTTAAGAAAATCGAATCTATTGCCTCCAGAAATATGGTGCACGGAGTGGACACTAACTATGTCAAGACGCCATCTCGTCCTTGGCAAGTCAGCATCAGAACTCGTGTGGCACAGACGGATTTGGATATGCACTCGCGCATTGATGGCGAGAGGGTGTTCGATGGAACGTTCCTCAATCCTCTAGTCAAGGGTACTGGCGTTTTGGAAACAGATCCCCGTTTCATTACCCAAGTGTCCACATCGTTGGGCTTGAAGGTGGGTTACAGGGGACTTAGTGCCAGTTACTCGTTCCACATCGGAGGTCAGAAGGGACAGAGCATCGCATTGAAGAGTGCAGGCAGTTGGTACAGCTTGAACATGCGTTGGCATAGATTTAAAATGAACACACCCACCATCCGTTTTGCGGGTCAAATGTTAGTGAGAGATGATGAGCAGTCTCCTTGGTCAGAAGTGCCGGAATCTTATGAATTTAAGGATAAGATGCCCTTGGAAAGCCCAATCAAAATCAGCACGTTGATGTTCGATGGCTTCTACATCTTCAACCGCAAGAAATTCTCCTACGCAGCTGCATACACTCAAAAGACCTTCCAAGTGCGTTCGGCAGGTTCCTTCCTTGCGGGCCTCACAGCTTACTATGCCGACTTCGACTATAGCAATAAACGGAATGCGGATTTCTTTGCAGCAATGGACGACATTGGCCGCCTCCGTCAGTATCAGGTGAGTGTTGGAGCAGGTTACGCTTATAACTTCGTTCCAGCTAAAGGCTGGATACTCAGTGCCATGTTCATGCCGACGATGACAGTGCTGAATCGTACCAAAGTCAATAGCTACCAAACTAATTATAAAGAAGTTGATGAAAGACATGAATTGGATTACGAAGTGGATTATGCTGATGAGTATGAGGTGATTAGCAAAGAGTCTCATTCGCACAACAACAGGATTGCTCTGAACTTCAATGCGCGCGTCTCCATCACCTACAATTGGGATCGCTACTTCATCAATGCCAACGGACAGTTCGACAATAATAACTTTAGACATTCTGGTTTGCGTGGTCATTTGAATGATTGGTATATCAACGCTTCGGTGGGCGTGAGACTCTAACACCGACCTCCCCTTTTAAGCACCTCCACTGGCGTAATTACGATAACAACACTACCGTAATTACGCCAGTGGAGGTGCCGTAATTATGGTAGTGACGGTATGGTTGGGGTGATATAGCAATAGAGAAAGTGAAAGTAGGGGCGGAATGGCTTTTCCTCTCTTGCCGTAGAGATTCTATGATATTCTACTGGCTGCATTTGGGACAGATTCCCTTCACGATGTATTCGACTTCGTGGGTCTTGAATCCGTCTGGTAGAGTGACGAGAGGAATGGTGTGGTCTTCAAGGCAGTATGTTTTGCCGCATTGGGAGCATGCGAAATGGAGGTGGTTTAGATGCTGGCTTCCTTCACATCGGCAAACACAATATTTCTCCACACCTGAGCCATCGTCTATCTCGTGCAGGATTTGGTGCTGCGCAAAGAGGCGAAGTGTACGGAAGATGCTGGAACGATCCATCTCGGGCAACCAATCTTCCACATCGGCCAGCGAAAATGCTTCCGAACGGTGGTCGATGGCTCGAAAGACGAGAATGCGTACAGCCGTGGGGCGGATGCCGTGATGTTGAAGCGTTTGCTCAAATTCTTTCTCCATTATTTCTCAAAATGCTGATAGTCTTTTACCGTGCGCCATGCGCCTCCCCATCGGAATCCATGCTGAATGAAGAGACGGTAGCAAAGGTCGTGCGCGTCAATGATGGGCACTTTGACGTTGCGCAGGTTGGCTCGATTGTATGCATAGGGTTTCCCTGTGGCGGGTTCCACTTTGCCGTTGTTCAGATGGATGTAGGGGTTGTAGAGGGGATTGATGTCGATGGCGAGTCCTTGGGAGTGCTTGGAGAGTTTCGTGGTGCCAGACACGACTCTGAAGTTGAAGCAGGAGGTGTTGTTGGCGCGCATGGAGGTTTCATCATCGGCGTTGTAGTTGTCGATGAGGATGATGCGCTCTATCTTGTAATTGGCTTCGTAGAGTTTGCGGAAGATGTCAAGCAGGTCGGCTGCGATGGATTGATTGCAGACGATTTCTCCCAGTTGGGTTTTGCCCTCCACGTTGCGATGCAGCACACGTAGATAGCGCAAAGAGGAACGAGGCATGGTGCAGTTCTTCTTGAATGACTTCCCATCCATTCTGGCAAAGATGGCGTCGTTGATGGGGTAGGCTTTGAAGCAGGAGTCTATGCCGTATGCCATGATGGATTCGTCGCTCACGACTGCGGCTGGTGTCCATTCGCTGAGAGCCTTTTGCTCGTCGAGGGTGGTGAGTGTGCTGACGAGTGTGAGAAGAAACGAGAGTAATAAAGTGTTCATTTTGACTCTTTTTATGTTTTCGATGTGCAAATTTACGAAAAAAGACTGATTTTGTGCAAGGGGTGTGGTTGTATGTGCTTTTTTTTTCTTAATTTTGTACCCAAATATGTATAAACATTCTTTATAATATGGAAAATAAAATTCAAGAACTGACCGAGAAACTCCTGAAAGAGGGAGTGGAGAAAGGCAATGCTGAAGCGGAGAAAATCATCGCTGCTGCGAATGAGAAAGCCGCTCAGATTGTTGCTGACGCTAAGGCACAGGCCGAAGAGATTGAGGCTGCGGCCCAAAAGAACACGAAAGGGATGGAGGCGAACATGAAGAGCGAGGTGAAGATGTATGCTGCACAGGCTCTGAATGCCCTGAAGAGTGAAATCGCCAATGTGGTGGGAGACAAGGTGGTGAAGGAAGCAACGGCAGACATCGTCGGCGACAAGGACTTCATGAATGAGTTTGTGCTGAAATTGGCTGAGAAATGGGGTGCAGGCGAGGATATCGTCATTTCCACCTCTGACGCCAAGAGCTTGAAGGCACTTTTTGCAAAGAAGGCAAAAGCATTGCTCGACAAGGGCGTGACGATAGAGGAGGTGAACGGACAGAAAGCGCTGTTCACAATTCAACCCGCAGACGGTTCATACAAGGTGAATTTTGGCGAGGCAGAGTTTGAGGAATATTTCAAGAGTTTCTTGCGTCCACAGCTGGTGGAAATGATTTTCTAAACTATGGGAAATTATTATTGTTTAATGGCAGGTCTGCCTGACATCACGTTGGAAAACACAAAGCATGGTGTCAATATTCCTGACTTGCGCGAGGAACTGGATGCTATCTTGTCGGATAGTGACAAGAAGGTCATCTATTACTTCTTCTTGAAGAATGACTGCATGAATCTTGTCAAACTCCTGAAGAATCCGAACGCAGAGATTGACGACCACGGGAACCTGTCCATGGAACAGTATGTCGATTTGATGACTTCGGCGCATGAGATGAACTTCAACGTGCACCGTTATCCTGCCTTTATGAGTATGTTTGCGCGCGAGTACGCATATAATAAGGACAAGGAAGGCTACTTCCCCGAGGATGACATGCTCTACAAGTTCTATCAGTATGCCATCGAGACGTGCCCGAACAAGATGGTGCGCCAATGGTATAAGCTGAATCTCGACATCACGAACATCCTGACGGCGTTTCTGGCCAGGAAGAACGGCTGGAATGTGGCTGACTACATCCAGGGTGAGGATGAGGTGACGGAGATGATTTTGACGAACAACACGAAGGACTTCAACTTGACGGCTGAATATGACTATGTGGCTGACCTGATGAAGATTGTGGAGTGTGAGGACCCGGTGGAGAAGGAGAAGAAGATGGATGCGTTCAAGTGGCTGTGGCTGGAGGAGAAGACTTTCTTCAACATCTTCTCGATGGAGGCGGTGTTCGCTTATCTCTGCAAACTGGACATGCTGGCACGTTGGGACAAGCTTGACGTGGAAACGGGCAAGGAGACTTTCCGACAGATCATCGAGAATCTGAGAGGAGAGGCACGGGTGCCCGAGGAGTTCGTGGCGAAGGCTGCGCATGTGAGGAATTTGATGGGATGAAGAAGAAATGAATATAAAATAAAATAGATAAAATGACAAAAGGAACTGTTAGTGGCGTGATTGCCAACATGGTGACGCTGGCTGTCGATGGACCTGTGCAGCAGGGTGAAATCTGCTACATCGAGACGGGTGGCGACAAGCTGATGAGTGAGGTCATCAAGGTGTTGGGCAGTGACGTGTATGTTCAGGTGTTCGAATCGACACGTGGACTCAGGGTTGGTGCGCCAGCCGAATTTACGGGACACATGCTGGAAGTGCAGCTGGGTCCTGGTATGCTGTCGAAGAACTACGACGGTCTGCAGAATGACCTCGACAAGATGGAGGGTGTCTTCCTGAAGCGTGGTCAGTACACGGAGCCGCTCGACAAGGAGCGTGAGTGGGACTTCATTCCGCTTGCCAAGGTTGGCGACGAGGTGGAAGGCTCTGCATGGCTGGGCGAGGTGGAAGAGAACTCGCAGAAATTGAAAATCATGGCTCCCTTCCAGATGGAGGGCAAGGCGAAGGTGAAGAGCATCGTGCCTGCTGGCAAGTACAAGATTCACGATGTGGTGGCTGTGCTCGTGAAGGAGGACGGCACCGAGGTGAAGGTGGACATGGTGCAGCATTGGCCTGTGAAGTTTGCTATGACGAACTATAAGGAAAAGCCACGTCCCTTCAAGCTGTTGGAGACGGGTGTGCGCACGATTGACACGTTCAACCCCATCGTGGAGGGTGGTACGGGTTTCATCCCGGGTCCTTTCGGTACGGGTAAGACGGTGTTGCAGCACGCCATCTCGAAGCAGGCTGAGGCCGACATCGTGATTATCGCTGCCTGTGGTGAACGTGCCAACGAGGTGGTGGAAATCTTCACAGAGTTCCCCGAACTGGATGACCCCCACACGGGTCGCAAGCTGATGGAGCGCACCATCATCATCGCCAACACGTCGAACATGCCTGTGGCTGCTCGTGAGGCTTCGGTCTACACGGCTATGACGATGGCTGAGTATTACCGCTCGATGGGTCTGCGTGTGCTCCTGATGGCCGACTCCACTTCACGTTGGGCTCAGGCGTTGCGTGAGATGTCGAACCGTATGGAGGAGTTGCCTGGTCCTGATGCATTCCCGATGGACCTGGGTGCCCTCATCTCAAACTTCTACGGACGTGCAGGTTATGTGTATCTGAACAACGGCGAGGTGGGCAGCATCACCTTCATCGGTACGGTGTCGCCTGCCGGTGGTAACCTGAAGGAGCCTGTGACGGAGAACACGAAGAAGGTGGCTCGCTGCTTCTACGGTCTGGAGCAAGACCGTGCGGACAAGAAGCGCTATCCTGCCGTGAATCCTATCGACTCCTATTCGAAGTATCTGGAATATCCTGAGTTTGCTGACTATATCGCGAAGAAGATTAACGACAAGTGGATTCCGAAGGTGCAGGCGCTGAAGACCCGTATGCAGCGTGGTAAGGAGATTGCCGAGCAAATCAACATCCTGGGGGATGATGGTGTGCCAGTAGATTACCACGTGGTGTTCTGGAAGTCGGAAATCATCGACTTCGTGCTCTTGCAGCAGGATGCCTTCGATGAGGTGGATGCCGTGACCTCGCTGGAGCGTCAGGAGGCTATCCTCGACCTCGTGACAGAAATCTGCGAGACAGACTTCCAGTTTGACCACTTCGAGGACTGCGTGGCATTCTTCCGCAAGCTCATCAACCTCTGCAAGCAGATGAACTACTCGCAGTTCCAGAGCGAACAATACAACGACTTTGTTTCACAAATCAAGGCAATGCTTGCCGCATAAATGACTATGGCTACAGCTTTTCAGAAGATATACACTAAGATTGGCCAGATTACGAAGGCCACGGTCTCCCTCAAGGCGAAGGGAGTGGGATATGACGAGCTTGCCACCATTAACGGCAAGCTGGCTCAGGTAGTGAAAATTGCAGGCGACGATGTGACCCTGCAGGTGTTTGAAGGTACGGGGGGCATTCCCACGAATGCTGAAGTGGTGTTCTTGGGCAAGGCTCCATCGCTGAAGGTGAGTGAGCAGTTGGCTGGACGCTTCTTCAACGCCTACGGAGACCCCATCGATGGTGGTCCGGAGATTGAGGGTAAGGAGGTGGAGATTGGCGGTCCTTCGGTGAACCCTGTGCGTCGTAAGCAACCTTCGGAACTGATTGCAACGGGTATTGCAGGTATCGACCTGAACAACACGTTGGTGTCGGGTCAGAAGATTCCGTTCTTTGCAGACCCCGACCAACCCTTCAACGAGGTGATGGCGCTCGTGGCGCTCCGTGCGAAGGTGGACAAGATCATCCTCGGTGGTATGGGTATGACCAACGACGACTACTATTTCTTCAAGAACACGTTCTCGAATGCAGGTGCGCTCGACCGTATCATCGCCTTCATGAACACCACCGAAGACCCTGCTGTGGAGCGTCTGCTGGTGCCAGATATGGCTTTGACGGCTGCCGAGTACTTTGCGGTGGAGAAACATGAGACGGTGCTGGTGCTCTTGACGGATATGACTTCTTATGCAGACTCACTCTCTATCGTGTCGAACCGTATGGACCAGATTCCTTCGAAGGACTCTATGCCTGGTTCGCTCTATTCGGACTTGGCCAAGATTTACGAGAAGGCCGTGCAGTTCCCGGAGAGTGCTGGTGGCGGCTCCATCACGATTATCGCTGTGACGACGCTGTCGGGTGGTGACATCACGCATGCTGTGCCCGACAATACTGGTTACATCACCGAGGGTCAGCTCTACCTGCGTCGTGACTCTGATGTGGGTAAGGTGATTGTTGACCCATTCCGTTCACTCTCTCGTCTGAAGCAGCTCGTGGCTGGAAAGAAGACGCGTAAGGACCACTCGCAGGTGATGAACGCTGCCATCCGTCTGTATTCTGATGCCGCCAATGCGAAGACGAAGATGGAGAATGGTTTCGATTTGACAGACTACGACAACCGCTGTCTCGACTTCGCGAAGGATTATGCCAGCAAGTTGCTCGCTATCGACGTGAATCTCGATACGACTGAAATGCTGGATGTTACGTGGTCGCTCTTCAAGAAGTACTTTAAGCTTGAAGAGGTCAACATCAAGAAAGAATTTACTGACATCTATTGGACTAATTCAATGCATAATGCGTAATGCATAATGCATAATGAGGTTAACGCGTTGTATGAAAGAATCCAATGAGAATCTTGTCGCTATCAAATCAAAAGCTTTTGCTTTGAGGTGCATAAAGGCTTATCAGTATCTGACCACAGAAAAAAGAGAATTTGTTCTCTCAAAGCAATTGCTTAGAAGTGGAACCAGTATTGGTGCCAATGTGAAAGAAGGTATGCGTGGACAGACAAAACCTGATTTTGCTGCAAAAATGAGCATCGCTTTGAAAGAGGCAAGCGAAACGGAATATTGGATTGAGTTGTTGAAAGAATCGGGAATATTGTCAGAAACAGAATCAAACAGCTTGCTGGACGATTGTGTGGAGTTAATCAAGATATTGACATCCATTGTGAAATCAGCATATGACGCTCTTAATAAAAAATAATAATCATTCGCGAGTGCATTTTAATTATGCATTATGCATTATGAATTATGCATTATGATAAAGTTTCAATATAACAAGACATCGCTTCAGCAGATTGAGAAGAACCTCAAGATGCGACAGCGCACCTTGCCTATCATCAAGAACAAGGAAACTGCGTTGCGTCTGGAGGTGAAACGAAGCAAGGAAGAAGCGGAGGCGTTGGAACAGAAACTGCAACAGCAGATTGGTGGCTACGAGTCGATGTATGCCCTGTGGGGTGAGTTCGACACCTCGCTGGTCAGTCTGAAGGATGTGCAGCTCGATGTGAAGAAGGTGGCAGGTGTGCGTGTGCCTGTGCTGAACAACATCGAACTGGACGTAAAGCCTTTCGGACTGTTCTCTGCCCCGAAGTGGTACTTCGACGGAATCAATTTGTTGCAGGGATTGGCCAAGACCGCTGTGGAACGTGAGTTCGTGCTTGCCAAGTTAGGACTTCTCGACCATGCACGTAGAAAGACCACGCAAAAGGTCAACCTCTTCGAGAAGGTGCAGATACCTGGCTATCAGGAGGCGATACGTAAAATCAAGCGATTCATGGAGGATGAGGAGAACCTCTCCAAGTCTTCACAAAAGATTCTGAAGTCTCTGCAAGAGGCTCGGAAGAAAAAGGAGGAAGAGGAAGACTCTTCGGCCAGAAAGGAGGCAGTTGCTGTATGATACAAGACATGAAGAAACTCACGTTCCTTGTTACGGCAAGTGAATACGACCAGTTCATTAGCGACATCCGCGAACTGGGTGTCATCCATGTGGAGGAACTGCAGCAGGGTGTCACCAGCGATGAGTTGCAAGCGAGTCTGGACTTGGCGGTGCGCTATAAGGAGGCGCTCCAAGCACTCGACTTTGCTGTTGAGTCTTATGAGTCCACAGCCACTTACACTCCTCAGCCAGCCGATGCCTCCAGGGGTGTGGCGCTGATTGAGACGGTGGAGCGTCTGCTGAAAGATGAGAACAGCGTGAAGCACAGCATCGATGCCACAGAGGATGCCATCCAGCAGTTGGAACCATTTGGCGAATTCAGTTGGGACAGCATCCGTCAGTTGGAGAAGTCGGGCTACAAGCCTTACTTCTATGCTGTCAATAGTAAGATGTACAAGGCAGAGTGGGGCGAGAAGTATTTCGCCACAGCTATCAACGAAATCAATAAGAAGACGTATTTCGTGGCCTTCTCCAACGAGGAGACGGAGCCAGAAATCACGGCAGAACGTCTGTTCTTGCCCGAGGAATCGCTTTCCTTCTATCAGGAAAAGCAGAAGACGCTGGGCGAGCAGTTGGAAAGCATCCACGAGCAGATGCTGCAGGTGAATGCTGTGGACCGCGCTTCCATCGAGGCGGGACAGGTGGCCAATGAGAACGACATTCAGCTCTCGAAGGTGCACCTCAGCAACGAGAACCTTGCAGGTGGTGCCGTGAAGCTGATGATTGGCTGGACGCTGAAGGAGAAGGCTGACCAGGTGGTCGCTTACCTCGAAAAGGAGCACATCTTCTATGAATTGGAAGACCCTGCTTTTGAGGACAATGTGCCCATCCAAATCAAGAACGACAAGTTCTCGACGCTCTTCGAACCCATCCTGCGCATGTACTCGTTGCCGAACTATCACGACATCGACCCCTTGCCGTTCTTTGCCCCATTCTTCATGCTCTTCTTCGGATTGTGCATGGGCGATATGGGCTACGGACTGCTCATTTTGGGTGTCAGCATCGCGCTTATCTTTGCAAAGCCCAACCTTGCGGCATACGGCAAACTGGGTGCGCTGTTGGGTGGCATGACCGCCATCTGCGGCTTTGTCACAGGCACGTTCTTCGGTATCGACTTGGCTACGGTGGATTGGGAGTTCATCAAGCCCATGCAGCCTTACTTCATCAACGACTCGATGAAGGAGAGCTTCTTTGGCTACTCGCCCATGATGGTCATTTCTGTCATCATCGGTCTCATTCAGGTGTTGCTCGGTATGACTTTGGCAGGTTGCAAGGCTGTGAAGAACTATGGCTTTGTCTATGGTGTGGGCAAGTTCTCGTGGGTGGTGGCCTTGCTCAGTGCAACCATCCTGTTCGGACTTCCACTCTTTGGTGCAGAACTCTCGCAACCCGTACAATATGTGCTTTATGGTTTGATTGCCATCGCTGCCTTTGGCATCTTCTTCCTCAACAATCCGAATGCCTACAAGAAGGATTCTGCTTTGGGCAAGGCACTTGGTGTGGGAAGCAACCTGGGCGGCGGACTCTGGGCTACTTACGGTATGTCCACAGGTTTGTTGGGTGACCTCCTGTCATACATCCGACTCTTTGCACTCGGATTGACGGGTGGTGTGCTGGGTTCTGTGTTCAACCAGTTGGCAATGGAGATGAGTCCAGATGTGCCTGTGGTGCACGAGCTGGTGATGATTATCATCCTGCTCTTCGGCCACGGCATCAACTTCGGCCTCTGTATGATCTCATCGTTCGTACACCCGATGCGACTCACCTTCGTCGAGTACTTCAAGAATGCCGACTTCGAAGGAAACGGCACACCTTATGTGCCTTTTCGGGCGCATAAGGTGTGATGTAAAATGTTAAATGTAAAATGTTCCATGCGGCGAGCAAGGCACTAGCCTACATCTAACATTTTACATTTGACATTTACCATTTAACATTCATAACGATTATGGCTTTTACCGATATAGAACAGAATCCCACATACAACAAGTCTCTGGACTTTGCTGTTCGGATAGTACGATTGTGTAATTATCTTCAAGATGACAAACATGAATACTTAATGAGCAAGCAGTTGTTGCGTTGTGGCACATCTATCGGAGCTAATTATAGTGAAGCAGTTGGGGCAGAGTCAAATGAGGATTTTATCCATAAATGTTCAATATCCTTAAAAGAAAGCAATGAAACAAAGTATTGGTTGACGTTGCTTTACAAGACGGGGTATTTGACAGACATGGAATATAATTCAGTCATTGGTGATTGTCAAGAAATACGAGCTATATTAGCGGCAATAATCCAGAAATGCAAACAAAAACAAAAATCATAACATCAAATTACAAATAACATTTAACATTTAACATTTAACATCTTTAGAATTATGTCTCCAGTACTTTTAGCTTACATCGGAGTGGCTCTCGCAGTAGGTCTCTCTGGTATTGGTTCCGCTTATGGCGTGACCATCTGTGGTAACGCCGCTATCGGCGCATTCAAGAAGAACCCTTCAGCCAGTGGTTCCTACATTGGTCTTGCAGCCCTCCCCTCATCTCAGGGTCTGTACGGTTTCGTGGGCTTCTTCATCCTCAACCCCATTGTGACTGAAAACATCAGCATGTTTGCCGCTTGCGCCGTACTTGGTGCAGGTCTTGCACTCGGTGCCGTGGCTCTTTTCTCAGCCATTCGTCAGGCAAAAGTTTGTGCCAATGGTATCTCTGCCATCGGTGGTGGCCACAACGCCTTCGGTACCACGATGGTGCTTGCCGTGTTCCCCGAGCTTTATGCCATTCTCGGTCTCCTCGTGCTCATCCTCATATCAGGTTCTATCGCAGGATAAGCTTCTCCACTGGCATATAAATCATCAAAAACAGTAAAAGGCTGGCACTCAAAAATGCCAGCCTTTTTTGTTGTCATCTGGAAGAATCCTATGGTCGTTGCGCTGAATGTTAGTAAAACATTTTCCGCTCTTCTTCCGTCATCTCGCGTTTGGGTTGCAGCGCCTTCAAATATTTATAAACAGCATAGAGATTTTTGCCGCCCCATTTTGAAGGAGGATAGCTGTTGCAGCTGAAGGATGCATCGGTAAAACGGACACTGGCGCTGCTGTGGGGAGCATCCAGAACAAGTATGACTTCGTCATACAACTTGGGCATCTTATAGACCTCACCATCGATAAGCATCTGGCGGATGGTGTCAACTTGTGCCTGAGTGACCGCAATGGTATCAAGCTTGTTGAAAGAGTAGGTGTCCAGTGTGGCAATGTAGCTGCCATCCTTTTGGCGCATCAGTTCCGCATGACTGGCTGGGCGTCTCACCATGCCTCCGCCACTATGGTATTCGAAGTAAGTGAGTTCGCCTTGCGGAACTTTATACTCCTGCTTATTCTTTGACTCGATGAGTGGAGGCAGCACTTTCATCATCTGGTCATACATCTGCTGGGCTTCTTTGGCTGATGCAAATTTCTTCTTTGCCTTTTCTGTGTCCTTGAAATAACTGCTCAAGTTGCTCTCCGCCTTCTTCGACCCCGGCTTAGAGTAGATTTGCTTTTCCAACTGAAGAATTTGCTGGTTCTCCTTATACGATTTCTCTGACCAATTCAACACATCCTCAAGCTCTTCGGGGCAGCGGTCATAGATAGTGGACATGTAGTAAGAGAATGTGTTCGCATTCTCCATCCATTTCACGTGGCTCACTCCAAACCGCCAATCCGTTTCTATCGAATTGACGATATTGGCAATTTCTTCTTTGGAAAGCTGATTCTGCGCGAATCCCGTTGACATGAATCCCAAAAGTGTCATAACAGAAACTAAGAATCTTTTCATATCGGTTTGTTGATTACAAAATAAACTAAATGCTTATAGAATAGAGGTATCCGTTAGCGAACCTTCAGCAAATCGCCAGTCACGGGGATGTAGCTGTCATCCTTGAAGTTCATCTTGTAGAGAGCCGCCAGCTGAATGCCATAGAACTGGCAGATGGTGTACATGGATTCGCCCTGCTTCACCTTGTGCCAAGTGTCCTTATATTTCACATCCGCCTTCTTCGCCTTCTTCTCCAGGAAGATGTTAGTACCCACAGGTGGCACAAAATCTTCATCCACCTCATTCAGATGCAGCAATTTCTTTTTGGAGATTTTCAGTTCCTTTGCCAACGAATCCCAAGTGTCACCAGCACGAACCACCACACATTGCTTGCCGTTCACCTGAATGACAGAATGTCTCATGTAGGCCGTGTAGTCAGGCTCCACATATTTCTTCTTCTTTTTCAGTCCGAAGCGATCCTCGTCCAAATCGTTCAACTCATAAGTTTCGATGATGGTAATGAGCCGATGCGCATAGGTTGGGGAAGTGGCATATCCGCAAGCTTTCAGCCCTCGCGCCCAAGCCTTATAGTCGAGCGGATTGAGGTCGAAGAGAGAGCGGTATCTGTTCTGCTGCAAAAAACGCGAGTGGTCCTCATAGCTTTCCGACACATTCTTGTACTTGCGGAAACGCTCATCCTTGCGGTCATCGTCGCGCAACACATAGGGTCCATCCCATCCCATGCCCACCTTGATGCCAAAGTGGTTGTTGGCACGTGTAGCCAGATAGCTCTGTCCGGCACCACTCTCAAACAAGGCCTGCGCCAAAGTGATGCTGGCAGGAATGTGGTAACGGCGCATCTGGTCGATGGCGACTTCCTTATACTCGTCGATGTATCGCTGATAGACGGCATTTTTCTGGGCAAAGGAAACAGCTGACATTGCGACAGCCCACGTCATCAAAAAAAATCTCAAATATCTCATTAGAAAGGCATTGGTAAATAAATACTGTTGTAGAAGTTTAGATTGCAAATGTAAAGAAAATTTTTGAGAAACAAAGACTTCTGAAAAAAAAATGCCTTTTTTATGACGTAAAATACCATTTCAACAGCAAAAACTCTCTTTGTCTATCATGAGAAAGCAAGAACTGCGCCAACAAGTACGGCTCCATTTCCACTCTACAGGCAATGCCGTTGCATATTCAAATTGTACGCCGTGCAATATGTAATAGGTGTGCCGTTACATATACAATTTGAACGACGTTTCATAGACGCACAAATACCGCAATCCGTCTTTCCACCACCATAAAAACCTCAACGTCGTTACCGTGATTACGTTAACGCCACTACCGTAATTACTCTAACGACGTTGCCGTAATTACGTTTACGACGTTCCTGCAAGGGACGAAACAGGCCTATTTACCTCCCCTTGCTTAAAGAAATTCCCCAAAAAGTTTGGAGGATAAAGGAAAATGTGCTTAATTTGCAAATGAATAAGGAATAGAATCATTATGGCAAACGAAGAAAGAGCGACAAAATGGCTTGCTATCGTGGCGGAAGACCTCAGTGTGGCAGAAGATTTGTACAAGACCAAGCATTGGTTGTATGTCGCATTCATGTGCCATCAGGTTGTGGAGAAGGTGTTGAAGGCATATTGGTGCGTGTGTCGCGATGATGATCCTCCTTTCATTCATGACCATAAGCGAATAGCTGAAGGGTGTGGGCTTTATACAAAGATGAGTGATGAACAGAAGGAATTCCTCACCCAAATTAGACAGATGAATATCGCGGCCCGTTATCAGGAATATAAAGACGAATTGGCCACTTCGCTTAACAGCGAGATAGCGAAAAATATTTTAGAAACCACTAAACAGATGCATGCATGGATGCTCCAAAAGTTCTCCGAAAAGACGAAGCTCTGAACCTTGTCCGCCGTTATAAGGAGATGATATCTCCTCGTTTCGGTTCAGAGATGAAGGTGATGATGTTTGGTTCCTACTCTAAGGGTAATGCCAATCCTTGGAGCGACATTGATGTAGCTGTTATAGTTCCCAAGATAGAAAAAGGCACGTGGTTTGACACCTCAGTATCCCTCGGTCGTGATGTTGATAAAGTAAGTCTACTTATCGAGCCCATTCTTTTGGAGAATGGAGAGGATTCACCTATCTATCGTGAAGTGATGCGTACAGGCATATCAGTTTGAAGTTCATACTATACAAATCGCACGCCAAAAGCGTAAACGAAGAGATTTGTTAACGCTTTTGGAGTGCGGTTTCATGTTTTTCCCCAAAAAAGTTTTCTTTTTCTTTGGAAGATAAAGGAAAATGTGCTTAATTTGCAAATGAGTACTGGCAAATCGTCATTCGTGACGCCTGCATCAAAGCAGGGTCGAGCCTCAGCGGAGGTGCTGGTACGGACATAATTTTTTATAACAAGCGTTTGCTGTTATTCGGAAAGTTTTACGAATCTACCACATTCAAAAAGACATCAATCCGAAAGAATAAGTCGCAAGCGTCTGTGCGTTAGCATGGGCGTGACTTATCTGGATTGGTGGGCTTGTGGTAGAGCCTGTAAAGCTTAGATGAGAATACCGTCTATGCTTTTTTGTGCTCTATGCCAAGCCTACCCAGCCCGAAGATAAGCAATACGCACAACATGCTACGCCTATGGCAAAGAAATTGCAACTGGGCTATAGGGAGATTGAGGAACGCTTGCAAGTGTTCCATTGCGGACGTGTACCTGCCAGCGAAGTGGGCGAACGGCTGTTATTCTCCTTTGGCAAGAGTGAACGTGACATTGCACGTTATCGTGAGGGCAAGGGCACACTCAAGACTTTTAGTGCCGGCTTGCTCATCAAGGGTTTGTTGTGTTATCAGGCAACTACAAGCCAACGACTTTCTGACACGTTGGAACGGCTGAAACGGGACGAACAGGTGAAGAAGGCGGCTCCCAAGATTGTGGCGGTGAGCGATGGGCAGACCTTGCTTGCCTACGATATGCGAGAAAAGGACACCTACGAGAATCGCCTTGACCGTCTCTACTGCGACTTCGCGTTCTTCTATCCCCTGATGGATGTGGAGCGTGTACACTATGTGGAGGAGAATCCTGCCGATGTGAAGGCTGCGGAGAAATTAGCGAAACTGCACGACGAACTACGTGCCTACAACGAGTTCCGTAGCGACAGCGACCTGCACGACCTCAATATCTTCATCACCCGACTGCTCTTCTGCTTCTTTGCCGAAGACACAGGCATCTTCGAGGAAAACCTTTTCACCTCCTCCATTCAGCGTTTCACCAAGGAAGATGGCAGCGACCTCTCACAATATCTGGACGAGACCTTCAACGTGATGGACTTGTCTGTGCGTCGCATGGACATCCCCAGCATCGTGAAGCAGTTCCCCTACGTGAATGGTGGTTTGTTCTCCAAGCGCATCCAGATTCCACGCATGGGGCAGAAGGCGCGGAAACTTATTCTTGAATGTGGTGGATTGGATTGGAAGGACATCAACCCCGACATTTTCGGCTCGATGATTCAAGCGGTGGTCAATCCCGAGGAACGTGCGAATCAGGGCATGCACTACACGAGTGTGCCCAACATCATGAAGGTGATTAACCCGCTGTTCTTGGATGAATTGCGTGGAGAGTACAACAAACTGAACGAGCAGTACGAACAGCGCAAACAGATGTGGGACGTTGGTGGCATATCAGAAAAGCAATTCACAGACGATTGTCGTGCCATAAACAAGAAGTGCGATGCCCTTTTGTTGCGCATGAGTCGTATGAAGTTCTTCGACCCTGCGTGTGGTAGTGGCAACTTCCTCATCATCACCTACAAGAGCCTTCGCTTCCTTGAAATGGACATTCTCAGTCTTCAGCGCAAATGCCATCGAGGTGGTGATATCATGTTTGTGGATAACAGCGTCATTTCACTCAACCAGTTCTACGGCATCGAGTTATTAGACTTCCCTCACGAAGTCGCTATGCTTTCCCTTTGGTTGGCTGAGCATCAAATGAACACCAAACTCAACGAAAACTTTGGTGTGAATGTCAAAGCCCTTCCCCTTAAAAACATCACCCAAATCGTTTGTGGAAATGCGTGCCGATTGGATTGGAATGTGGTGTGTCCCCATACGAAGGAGGAAGAAGTGTTCGTGTTCGGAAATCCTCCATACTTGGGGAGCAAACTTCAATCATCAGAACAAAAGAAAGATATCGGTTATGTCTTTGGAGGTGTCAAGAATTGCAAGATTCTTGATTATATTAGCAACTGGTTTATGGAAGGGGCAAAGTACATAAAAGGTAGTCGTGCTAAGTATGCTTTTGTAACAACCAATTCCATCTGTCAAGGAGAGCAAGTGGGCGTACTATGGCCTGAAATATATAAATTAGGTTTGCATATTTGTTTTGCCCATAAGTCTTTCCGCTGGTCAAATAACGCAAAATATAATGCTGCTGTGACTTGTGCTATCGTTGGAGTATCAGATGTGAGCGACAAAAATAAGAAATTGCTCTATGATGAAAAACAATGTATGGAAGTAACCTTCATCAATCCTTATTTGATGAGTAACTCGGAAACGATTGTATTCAAGAAACCACAAGACCCACCAGGATTGCCAAAATTGTGTTTTGGTTGTATGCCCTACGACGATAGGAATCATAAATACTTGAGATTAGAAGAATACGAAAAACAACAATTGCTTAATGAATACCCTCAAGCACAACCTTTGATAAGGAAAATATATGGTTCTGAGGAATTTATTAATGGCAAGAATGTTTATTGCTTGTGGATTGATGACGAACAATTACCATTAGCAATAAGTATTCCTCCTATTAAAAAACGTATAGAAGGTAATAAGAATTTCAGATTACATGAATCAGAAGACGGTCAGGCTTTGGCTGATAGACCACATCAGTTTAGAGAGCATCCTGAAGATAAGGAAAAAGTGCTGATTCCGCGTGTTTCTTCGGAGAATAGGACATATATTCCAATGGGGTATTTAGGGTTGAAGGATATTGTGTCAGACTCGGCTTTTGCATTATATGATGCTCCCACTTGGCTCTTTGGCATTCTTACCAGCAAATTACATATGGTATGGGTGAAAACTGTTGGCGGTAAACTTGAAACCCGTTATCGTTATTCAGCCCAACTTTGCTACAACACCTTCCCCTTCCCCAAAATCTCTCCCGACAAGAAAGCCGAGATAACAGAAGCGGCAGAGAATGTGTTGGTGACTCGTGAGTTCTATCCCGACAAGACTTTGGTAGACCTCTACGACCCCGACAAGATGCCTCAGGACTTGCGAGAGGCGCATGCACGACTGGATGACATTGTGGAAAGTTGCTACCCCGGCTATCCCTTCGCCAACGACGAAGCAAGGCTGGAGTGCTTATTCAAGTTGTACGAGAAAATGACAAAGAAAGGATAATACTATGGAACAAGCAAGCAATAACATCGTAGATATTCGCTATGAGCAGACAGGACAATCGAGTGCGACCGATGCGCTGGGTATGCGTGAGATGCAAGCTAAAGCTTACGAAGCAAGGAACAAACGCTTCTTGCTGATTAAGGCGCCACCAGCATCGGGCAAGAGCCGTGCGCTGATGTTCATCGCCTTGGACAAACTGATGCACCAAGGACTGAAGAAGGTAGTGGTGGCGGTGCCCGAAAAGAGCATCGGACGTTCCTTCAAGAACACGAACCTGATGGAGCATGGTTTCTTTGCCGACTGGCGTGTGACCCCCTACTATGACCTTTGCGATGTGAAGAACGAGAAGGACAAGAAGGGGCGTTTTCTGGAGTTCTTCCAACAAGAAGCCTCGAAGGTGCTGGTGTGTGCCCACGCCACCTTGCGCAACGGCATGAAGGAACTACCCGATGATGCCTTTGATGACACGTTGTTGGCCATCGACGAGTTCCACCACACGAGTGCTGATGCCTCGTCCAATCTGGGTGACGTGGTTCGTCGTGTGATGAACAACTCCACAGGACACATCGTGGCGATGACTGGCTCATACTTCCGAGGCGATGGCATCCCCGTACTTCGCCAAGAGGATGAAGCAAGGTTTTATCCTGTCACCTACAACTATTATCAGCAACTGAATGGCTACAAGTATCTGAAGAACTTGGTACTGGGTTATCATTTCTATCGCGGCAACTATCTTGACCACATCGATGAGGTGCTGGACACAACGAAGAAGACCATCATCCACATTCCAAGTGTGAATGCCAGAGCCTCGACGGGCATCGGCAAATATGCCGAGACAGATGACATCATGCGTGCCATCGGCACCATCGAGAGGAAGGACTACAATACGTGCATCTATGAGGTGCGCACGAAGGACGGGCGACTGCTGAAAGTGGCTGACTTGGTGGAAGATGATCCGAAGGAAAGGAACATGGTGCAGGGCTATCTGCAACGTATGAAACGAGCAGAAGACATGGACATCATCATCGCTTTGGGCACAGCAAAGGAAGGGTTTGACTGGCAATGGTGTGAGATGTGCCTGACGGTGGGTGTGAGAGGCTCGTTGACTGAAGTGATTCAGATTATCGGGCGTTGCACACGCGACTGTGAGGGCAAAGAAACGGCAAGATTCGTGAACATGATAGCGATGCCCGAAGCGGAACAGGCTGATGTGAAGGTGGCTGTGAACGACTTTCTGAAAGCCATCACCGCCTCGTTGCTGATGGAGCAAGTGATGGCTCCAAGTTGGAAGTTCAAGACGGTAAAAGATGAGACAGAACCTTCACCACGCACCTTGGTTGTAGAGGGTTTGAAACCGCTGTCGAGTGAGAAGACCAAACTGATTGTGCAGGAACAACTGGACGACTTGAAGGCTTCCATCTTGCAGAATGAACAAGTGGCGAAAGCCATCAGCGGCTCGACCACAGCAGAAACCATCACGCAGAACTTGATACCCAAAGTAATTCGTGAACGCTACCCCGACTTGACAGAGGATGAGGTGGAAGAAGTGCGCCAAAGGGTGTTGCTCGACACGATGATAAAGGGTAATGACATTGTGGATGAACACGGGAATCTGGTCGATATCAAAGATGACCAAGAGAGCGATGGCAATCGCATGATTAAGATTGCCAACCGCTTCATCAACATCGACAAACTGAGCATCAACCTGATTGACACCATCAACCCGTTCCAAAGGGCATACGAGGTGATGTCGAAGTCGGTGGATGCACCTACGTTGAAGATTATTCAGGACACGATTGCAGAACAGAAGTTCAACCTGACTCTGGAGCAAGCCATCACTATATTCAAAGGGCCGTTGCAGGTGTATGTGAAGGAGCATAACGGAAAAGTGCCCAGCGCAGAAGACCCTGACCCAAAGGTGAGAGAGATGGCTGCCGCCTTGCAGATGATGAAGAATCTGAAAGCGAGGAAGATGGCAGGATTGGAATATGAAGGAGCGTGAAGCGTATGGAATGGCCAAAAGAATTGTTGGAACTGTTTGACGACCCATTATTGGATGGGGTACGTCCGAAGGTGGCAGCACCTACTGCTGATGACCGCATGTCGAGCAAGTTGGCAGAGGTGACCGCATGGATAGAGCAACATGGAAGAGAGCCACAAATGACGGGTGACTTGAAGGAGAAGATGATGTGTGCCGCCATGATAGGGTTAAGGAAAAAGAATCTGATGTAAGCGTATGGACATAGAGAAAGAACTGGAAGGCATCTTGAACGACCCGTTGCTGGATTTGTCGGAAGAGGAAGCAAGGCTGTTTGACATTCCACAAGATATGCGCAAGGCAATGGCGAAAAAGAAAGCGGATTACGTTGCCCAGCATAAGTTGTGCGAAAACTTTGATGATTACCGAGACTTGTTTGCCAAGATTCATCAAGAACTGAAGCAAGGCAAACGCTCTTTGGTAAGAATCAATAAGACAGCCACCCTCGCCGCTGGAAGATTCTATTTTGTGGGTGGTCAGATGCTCTTGCTGGAACATATTGGAGAATTGAAGCGAAGCAGCAACTTCTTGCCTGATGCCCGAACACGTTGCATTTATGAGAACGGGACGGAATCGGACATCTTGCTTCAAACACTTCGTAAGAATGTGGTGGGTGATGGTTATGCTGTTTCAGAATTGGAGGAAGAAACAGACAAACGATTCTTTCATAACTCAGACATCACAGCAGACGACAAGGTGACAGGAACTGTCTATGTGTTGCAATCGCTGTCTAAAGACCCCGACATCTGTAGCCAGAAGAACTTGTACAAGATTGGCTTTACCACCAGCACGGTGGAAGAGCGCATCGCCAACGCTGAACATGAGCCCACCTATCTGATGGCACCTGTACGCATTGTGGCAACGTATAAGGTTGTCAACCTCAATGCACAAAAGTTTGAGGACTTGGTGCATCAGGTGCTGAAGAATGTGCAATTTCAAGTGAAGGTGATAGACGACAACGGAATACAACACGAGCCGAAAGAATGGTTTATTGTACCTTTGCCCATCGTGGATACAATTATCCAAAGAATCATGGATGCATCTATTGTTCACTACACCTATAATGCACAAATGCAGTGCTTGGAAGAGTTGGCATTGCCCGCAAAAGCGTTTCCCTGATTCAGGGAAGGTGGTATGTTTGAAAATACAGAAAAAGGAGCTGCACATGTTGTAAGGTGCAGCTCCTTTTTATATAAATAATGTGTTGTCCAATCCACCGATGTCCGTCTGCTTTCTGTTTCGGCTATATTCTTTGCCTCACACAAAGCTACTTCCATCCCCTGACGAAAAGAAAGACATTATCAATGTTTTTCTTTTGCGTCATTCACCGGTGTCCGGTTACCCTCCGAAGTTGTCGAAGCGGATCATGTCGTCTTC
>CAMVIM010000007.1 GCA_947167515.1 uncultured Prevotellaceae bacterium
CGTCAGTCCCCAATGTTGGTGGGGTCTCTGCCGCACAAGAGAAATCAAGCAATTCTCCACAAGAAGCAAAGGCATTGTCTCCAATAGATTGAATGCCCGATCCGATTTCCACGGAGGTCAGTTTGCTGCAGTTGCTGAAAGCCTCATTGCCGATGCCTGTCACGCTGTTGGGGATGGTGATGGATGTCAGGCTGCTGCAGCCAGAGAAAGCACCATAGTCGATGCTTGTCACGCTGTTGGGTATGGTGATGTCTGTCAGGCCGCTACAACCACTGAAAGCATTTTGGCCGATGCTTGTCACGTTGTTGGGGATGGTTATGGAGGTCAGGTTATAGCAGTTACTGAAAGCAGCATAGTCGATGCTCGTCACGTTGTTGGGGATGGTTATGGAGGTCAGGTTATAGCAGTTACTGAAAACAGCAAAGTCGATGCTCGTCACGCTGTTGGGAATGGTGACGAAGGTCAGGCTCATGCAGTTTTCGAAAGCCCTTTGGCCGATGCTTGTCACGCTGTTGGGAATGGTGATTGAGGTTAGGCTACATTCATGGAAGGCTCCCTGGCCGATGGTTGTCACGCTGTTGGGGATGGTGATGGATGTCAGGCTACTACAGCCAGAGAAAGCCCAATTTCCAATGCCTCCTACAGAATACGTTACATCTTCATAAATGATAGATGCAGGTATGGTGACCTCGCCTGTGTATTTGCTATCTCCACTTGTCACTTCTGCCGTTTTTGCTTTCTTTACCACATTGTAATAGATGCCATCAATTTCGACATCATACGCAAATGCGTTGAGTGAAAGCAGCACTCCCAGCACTGTCATCACGGATTTAAGAGTTTTTGTTTTCATGATAATCAAGTTTCGTTTAATGAGTACACGTCTGTTCTCATGACACTCGCTGGTCAATAAAGCGGAAACATAGTTCCTTTAAAGAATCACCTTTTATATAACCAACCATTGTGATGGAATTATCTTTAGGGTCAATATCTTTGCAAAAAATATAGTCGCCATTTCTGTTGATTCTATAATGTGCAAAAGCATTACGTAGATGTCTGAAAAAACTTTCTTCTTTAGTTTCATTTTCTTTCTTTAGAAAAAACATTTTGTCTTTTTCAAACTTATTGTCCAGCGTGTGTCTTTCTGTTTCTTCTATACATTTAACTTCCATCTGCATGCTGTCCACATACGACTGAATCTTTTCATCCCAGCAATAAAGAACAGGTGCATTAGTCATGGTCTCAAGTCCGACATCATAATAAAAAAAGCGTAAATCCTCTGGATTCAAAATGCCAGAACTTGTTTGGTCAATACTAAAATCAAGTTTCATAATATAGGTTTCGCTTACTCGCCCAACCCCGACTTTCGGCATTAAAGTTAGTGGAAATAAAAGGACGTGGGTTGCTGTGCTCCTGCTAATCCCGACTCCTGGCTCTGGTAAACCGTACTACAAGGATTAACAACCAGTTAGCCCACGTCGGGGGAGATATACAGAAGTGACACTTGCAACCACGATAATCATACAGGTGTACCTATACATTCAGGGCTGTCAAGTGACTTGCGGATAAATCACCCACGTGAGCGTTCCGATTGCGTCGCCTTCTTTGTAGTACTCTAAATTTACCAGATTTAGGAATCTGAAGACCAACGTTCGTAAACGCCCTTTTTGGTGCAGGGCAGTCGTTGTCTGCGCGAGACATTCACTGCGGGTGCGCCAAACCATCTATGTAAGAATCCTGCTCCCTTTCTGGATGGGTCGCCACGGCAGAAGCCATGCACCGCCCATCGGGCTAACTGGATTTATGACCTGCACACGGTGCCGACATCCTTGCGGATGGGACAAATGTGTGGAAGCCGGTTGCAAATGTACAAACTATTTTGGCACATTCCAAATATTTGTGAAGAAAAATGTGGGGAGGGGTGTGGGTGTCGTGGGGCAAAAAGAAAAAAGGGTTGGTAAAAACAGGCAGGGGCATAAGCCTGATGGTCACGATACTATGCAGCCAGCTGAATATGGTTCCGCTTGGCCATGAAAAATGTCCTGCCTTATGCCTCTTTCGTATGCACCTTTCTTTGGCAGTCATGTCTTCCCGCTTCTCACAGGCATCATTTCACGGTTCTGTCAGTCGTTACAGCGAGGGAGATGACGAGTGACAGCCCGAGGTTGATACGGGTGAGAGGGGAAGGAAGATACGGGTGTGAGACGGAGGAAGATACGAGTGCAAGAACGTGGTGGATACAGGTGGGCGTTCGCGGTGGATACAGGTGGACGTTCGCGGAAGAGGTGGAATAGGGGTAAATATCGTCCTTCCTTAGGTGGTCGAGTCTATGCCCAAATTGGTCAAAATGTACTTGCCCGTTGCCTCTCAATCGGTGTGAGTCACACCTATGGTGGTGGTGTGAGTCACATCGACAAGTCGGTCTGAGTCACACCGATTTTGAGGCTGTTGGGTTGGTCATTTTGTACGATTGGGCGAATACCTTATATCAAAAAGGCGGAACAAATGAGCGTCAATGATCGGTCATTGGCTTTTCTCACATAAAATTCATGAACATTCGTGGACATTATATGGACATTATATGTTAAAAAGAAGACCTATCGTTTTTATATTTAACACGAATGCCCATATAATGTCCACGAATGTTCATAAATATTTTTAATGACCGATTCGGGATAATTGACGCTCATTTGTTCCGCTCATTTTATCCGATAATAAAAAGATTGTGAGGCCGAAGGCGAATGCCTTATGCTGAACTCACGTTAAAAAGGCGTCATTTCAGCAGGTCCTGTCCGATGTCGCGACGGAAGTATTTGCCTTCAAAGTGGATTTTTCCGGCTTCGGTGAAGGACTTGACGAGGGCTTCCTGCTGGGTCTGCCCATAGGAGGAGACGGCGATGACGCGGCCACCTGCGGTGACAACTTGTCCATCCTTGAGAGCAGTGCCTGCATGGAAGACTACGGAGCCTTGCACTTCGTCGATGCCGGTGATGGGGAATCCTTTCTGATAGGCTTGAGGATAGCCTCCGCTGACCATCATGACACAAACGGCACTGCGAGGGTCGAACTCAAGGGTGCGGGTGTCGAGGTCGCCTGCTGCCACACCTTCGAGGAGGTCAACGAGGTCGCTCTTGATGCGGAGCATGACGGTTTCTGTTTCGGGGTCGCCCATGCGGACGTTGTATTCGATGACCACAGGGTCGCCAGCCTTGGCATAGGCATAATCGCGGTCCACCTTGATGAGTCCGAGGAAGATGAAGCCTTTGTAATCGATGCCTTCAGCTGCCAAGCCTTCGACAGTGGGACGAACGATGCGCTCTTCGACTTTCTGCATCCACTCCTTGTCAGCAAAAGGAACGGGCGAAACGCTGCCCATGCCGCCGGTGTTGAGACCCGTGTCGCCTTCGCCAATGCGCTTGTAGTCTTTGGCTTCGGGAAGTATCTTGTAGTGCTTGCCATCGGTGAGCACGAAGACGGAACATTCGATGCCTGAGAGGAACTCTTCAATGACGACAGTGGCACTGGCTTCGCCAAACATACCGTCGAGCATGCCACGGAACTCTTTCTTGGCTTCTTCGAGGGTGGGCACGATGAGCACTCCCTTACCAGCGCAAAGACCGTCAGCCTTGAGCACGTATGGGGGCTGGAGGGTTTCGAGGAAGGCGATGCCCTCTTCGATGTTGGTGCCGTTGAAGGAGCGGTAAGCAGCTGTGGGGATGCCATGACGCTGCATGAAGCCCTTGGCAAAGTCTTTGCTACCTTCAAGCACGGCTCCAGCCTTGGAAGGACCAATGACAGGAATGTCCTTCAGTTGGGCATCTTGCTTGAAGAAGTCATAGACACCTTTCACGAGGGGGTCTTCAGGACCCACCACGACCATATCGACTGCATTTGCCAGCACGAAGGTCTTGATGCCCTCGAAGTCGTCGGCCTTCAAGGGCACGTTCTCACCCACAGAGGCTGTGCCTGCATTGCCGGGTGCGATGTAAAGTTTCTCGATTTTCTGGCTTTGGGCAATCTTCCAAGCCAAGGCGTGCTCGCGGCCGCCACTACCAAGCAGGAGAAGTTTCATTGACTATTTGATGATTTATGTGATTTACGATTGGGGAAATTCGTGACAAAGGTAGGGAAAATTCATGAGGAATGAGGAATGAGAAATGAGGAATTGTTACTTTTTCAACGAAAAAACACTCTGAATAGCAAATAATTCCTAATTCCTAATTCCTAATTCCTAATTCTTCACTACCTTTGCATCAAAATCTTTACACACAGTAGAAAATGAGCGCAAGGACTCTTGCTAACACTCTGACCGAAACGGTGGAAGCACTGGCATGCCCAGCTTCTTACAAAGACCTCTACCATGAGTACAGTGATGGTGTGCCACTGCCGTCGAGCGAGGCACTGCAGAAAATCATCGAACTGGCTCGAGGCATCATCTTTCCGGGCTACTACGGTCAGTCGTGCATCAACACAAACACGCTGAAGTACCATCTGGGAGTGGATCTCGAACAGCTGCACTTCTTGCTGGTAAGGCAGATTCAGGCAGGACTGGCTTTCTCTGACTTTGAGGAAGGAACGGGCGTGTTTGCCGCCTACAACCAGAACACCGTATTCATCGAACTGCGCCGCATGGCTGAGCAACGAGCCGAGAAATTCATTGCCCGCCTGCCCGAACTGCGCCGTGTGCTGGCCACCGATGTGGTGGCTGCCTTCAACGGCGACCCTGCAGCGAAGAACTACGGCGAAATCATCAGCTGCTATCCTGTCATCAAGGAACTGACCATCTACCGCATCGCTCATGAACTGTGGAACCTCGAAGTGCCGCTCATTCCGCGCATGCTGACGGAGATTGCCCACTCGGAAACGGGCATCGACATCCACCCGGGAGCGACGATTGGCGAATACTTCACCATCGACCACGGCACAGGTGTGGTGATTGGCGAGACCTGCATCATCGGCAACAACGTGAAGCTCTACCAAGGCGTGACATTGGGTGCCAAGAGTTTCCCGCTGGACGAGAACGGCAACCCCATCAAGGGCATTCCTCGCCACCCTATCCTGGAAGACGACGTGATTGTCTATTCCAACGCTTCCATCTTGGGTCGCATCACCATTGGCAAGGGTGCCGTGATCGGCGGCAACATCTGGGTGACACACGATGTTCCAGCAGGAACAAGCATCACACAGAAATAAAAGGGAGTTAAAGAAGTTATCGAAGTTAAAGAAGTTAAAGACGATACTCATTAACAAAACATACGTCGATAACTTCAAGCGAAGCGATAACTCCTCTAACTTCTATAACTACTAAAGACATATGACTGAATTCAAAATAATCGCAAAGACCTTCCAAGGACTGGAAGAGGTACTTGCAAAGGAACTCATCGACTTGGGTGCCAACAACGTAGAGATAGGTCGCCGCATGGTGTCGTTCACTGGCGACAAGGAAATGCTCTACAAAGCCAATTTCTGTACACGTACAGCAGTGAAAATCCTCAAGCCCATCAAGGAATTTAAGGCCAACGATGCCGACGAGGTGTATGAAGTGGTCAAGCAGATGGACTGGGAGCAATGGATGGACGTGAAGAGCACCTTCCTGGTCGATTCGGTCATCTTCAGCGATAATTTCCGCCACTCGAAGTTTGTGGCCTACCGCGTGAAGGATGCCATTGCCGACTACTGGCGCGAGAAGACAGGCGACCGTCCCAACGTGGGCATCAGCAATCCTGACCTGCGCATCAACGTACACATTGCCGAGGACGAGGTGACCATCTCACTCGACGCGTCGGGCGAAAGCCTGCACCAGCGCGGCTACAAGACTGCCACCGTGGCGGCTCCGCTGAACGAAGTGCTGGCGGCTGGACTCATCATGCTGACTGGCTGGCATGGCGAATGTGACCTGATCGACCCTTTCTGCGGTTCCGGCACCATCCTCATCGAGGCTGCACTCATCGCACTCAACGTCTATCCTGGCGTGTTCCGCAAGGAGTATGCCTTCGAGAAGTGGAAGGACTTCGATGCTGACCTTTTCGACCGCATCTATAATGATGACAGCCAAGAACGCGAGTTTGACCACAAGATCTATGGCTATGACATCAACCGCCAGACAGTGCAAATAGCCTTGGACAACGTGCTGAACGCTGGCGTGAAGGATGCCGTGAGCGTGGAGCAGCGCGACTTCTATGAGTTTGAGCAGCCACTCGACAAGGCCATCATGATTACCAACCCACCCTACGGCGACCGCATCACGACAGATGACATCTATGACCTCTATGAGACCATCGGCAAGAACCTGAAGCGCTGCTTCGTGGGCAACGATGCCTGGATTATCTCGCACCACGAGGAACTCTTCGACAAGATAGGATTCCGCCCCTCCACCAAATATGCCCTCTTCAACGGCTCGCTGGAATGTGAGTTCCGCAAGTACCAAATCTTCGACGGCAAGCTGAAAGAACGCCGCGAGGAAGGTATGGACCTGAAGAGCGACGAAGAACTCAAGCACAATCTCAAGTTCAAGCCTCACAAGAAGAATGAAGACGGTGAATGGAGCAGTTCGCGCACGGGAAGGAAAGTGCCCACTGACGATGAGGAGCACTATTTCAAGTCGAAACCCTTCAAGGAAAGACCATCGAAGGACATGTCGTACGAGGAGGAGAAGGACAGGAAATGGGGTAAGGACAGCCGCTGGAAAATGTTTGAAGCAGAAGATGAAGAGGAAGCTGAAATCATCAACCGACACCTCGGCAAATGGGGTGACCGCGTCATCCGTCCTTCCAGCCCACGCACTGGGCGGGATTTCCATTCGGACAGGAAAAATAGAGAGGAAAGAAGAGGAGGTGATGAGCGTGAGCGTTTCACTGACCGTGAATCTCGCCAGGAAGCCCGCAAGTCTTTCTTTGCAGGAAAAACACCTAAGGAATTTGGCGAGAGAAGAGCTTCTTCCGAGGGTCGCAGAGGCGAGAGAGATGAGCGACGTCCACGTCGAGATGGCGAGCGACCTGCTCGTAGATTTGACGGACAGAAAGGGGAAGGTCGTCCGTTTCGAGGAAAAAAGAATTGACACTTCCTTCCTCTTTTCCAAAGGAAGAACCTGAAGGAGAAGGGGATGACGCCTTTAAGGAAGCATAGACGAAACGTAAAGTTTCAAGATTGTACTGATGACCAAAGGAGAGCAACATCCCTTTGGTCATCAATTGTTTTGCCTGTTCGGGCTTGCCACGAAAGCCATGAACAACCCACGGTTGCGGTAGCCGCCCCACTCTCTTGGCTGCTTCTTCCGTCTCTTTACGAAGTGCCAGCAACTCGTCGAAAGCCTTCACACAATGAATCACCATCGGCTTCTGCACTCGCTCGGCCAGCGCGATATGGGCACGAAATGCCTCCACCTGCACTGCAAGAGAAGCACCCGCCTTCAACTTATCAAAGCCACACTCGCCGATGGCCCACACGTCCGTCCGTTCGGCGGCTGCACACACAGGGGCAAACGCCTCTTGCCAGTCATCCGAGACGTGCCAAGGATGCAGACCTACCGACAGTGCCACCTGCGCTGGATAAGAGGGCTGAAGGGTGGAAGCGTCGGCATTGAGCAGGCAAGGCTCTTGTGGTGTGATATGGTAGGTGTGGATGTTGAACAAAATTAAAGAATTGAAGGATTGAAGTTACCAATGAAACTTTTCAGGCACAGGGTCGTAGCCGTGACCTCCCCAAGGATGACAACGTAAGATGCGGCGGCAAGCCAGATAGAAGCCTTTGAAGGGGCCGTGTTTCTTGATGGCCTCGATTGCGTACTGCGAGCAAGTGGGGGTAAAGCGGCACGTAGGTGGGAGCATGGGCGAGATGACCATGCGATAGAAGTAGATGGGGAGCAACAACAGCCAAGAGAATACTTTCATAAGCGTTCCGTTATCCTGATGAGCGCTTTCTTCATGCTCTTCTCCACAGCACGGAAGGTGGGCAGCGTGTCGGTGATGCACACAAAGGCCAGCACCAAACGGAAGTCTTTTTCCGCCAATGCCTCCCAAAGGATGTGCTTGTTCAGTCGATAGACCTCACGAACCAACCGTTTCATGCGGTTGCGGTCAACGGCATGGCGGAAACGCTTTTTCGGCACAGAGACGAGAATGGAAACGGGGGGAACAGGAGCAGCACTGGCTGAAACATCTCCCTCCATGCTCTCTTTCAGCGATTCCTTCGGCTGTTCTTTCCATGGCTCCTTCATATAAACAACACGCAGGGGAAATGCTGCCATTGAAGCATTCCCTCCTGCGAAAAGTTTGTCGATGACGAGTTGGCTCGTCAGTCGTTCTGTCTTTGTTAACCGAAAATTATCCCAGCGTTCTGGCATAGGCCTCGATGATTGCAGGCACAGAACGCAACTCCGGAGTAGGTTGATAGTCCACATGCAGACCCGCATCTTCAGCCGCCTTGATGGTCTTTGTGCCCAGACAGGCCACCTTGATTTCATCCTGCTTGAAGTCGGGGAAGTTCTTCATGAGCGAGTGGATACCCTCTGGCGAGAAGAACACCAGCATGTTGTAGTCGAAAGCCTCTTCTGGCGTGAAGTCGTTGGCCACGGTATAATACATCACCGCCTCATCGTGTTCCACACCTGCCTCATCGAGCATGCGTCTCATGTCGTCGGTGTGTGCAGAGGATTGCGGCACAAAGTATTTCTCATTGCCGTGCTTGGCAATGATGGGCATGAGATCAGCCACGAGTCCGCTCTCGGGGAAAAAGTTCTTGCGCTTGCGATACTGCACATACTTCTGGATGTAGAGCGAAACCTGCTCCGAAACGCAGAAATACTTCATGTCGTCGGGAATGCTCACGCGCAGTTCCTTACACAACACAAAAAAATGGTCAATGGCGTGGCGTGATGTGAACACAATAGCCGTATGACCGGGAATAGACACCTTCTGTTGGCGGAAGTCTTTCGCGGACATCGGCTCTATCTTGATGAAAGGGCGAAAGACCAAATCCACATTGTATTTCTTGGCCACCTCAAAGTATGGAGACTTTTCCGTTTGAGGTTTTGGTTGAGATACTAAGATTTTTGTTGCCATCAATAAAACAAATTTTTCACTATATCATTACTGCCTAAACCGACCGCCAGATGTCCTAAAACCAGTGTTGGCATCAGTTCGACGCTGCAAAAGTACAAAATAATTAACAAATAGCCGTATTTTTGTGCCCTAAAGTTGACAATGAGTAGGTAAAAAAGGGTCAATTCATGGAGAAATACTACCAAAATGACACTTCCAATGACAATTTCGTAACTGATACTATGCAGAATGTCCATCAGGGCAAGAGGGTAGAAAAAGAAGGTTGTAAGTGAGGTTTGGGTCAAATATCCGCGTATCCAGCGCTGACTTGATTCCTCGTCAAAAAACACCCAGTTCACCCAAGTATAAAGCCACACTTTCAGATAGATTGCCCCCATGCACACCACAAAGAAGGCACCGATGAGCCAGTAGGGCATGCCTGCTGACGACACGGGACCGTTCTCCCCCGCCACAGTATCGAAGAGCATCAGTGACAAGCACACGGCTCCGATGCTCGTGAGCAGAAACACGTGCAACGCTTCGCCACCCGTTCCTTCAGGCTGTTCGCCCCCAAAATTGCGTCTGCCCTGAAAGAAGTCCTTCATTCGCCACCATATCGCTTCGTGGCTCCGATAGACGATGGTAACCAAGACCCCGAACAGCAGCAGCATACCGCCTATCACGTAGTCGTTGTTGCCCACAACGGCTTCGCGCCCCTTTGCCCCCACTGTGAGGTCGGGCAAAGACACGCCCTGCCTATAGAACTCCGTGCGGTTCACCACATTGGAGTCTTGAGGCAACGGAACATGGGCAATAGACCATGCGTCACTACTATCCTGAGTGCCTAAGGGTTCACCAGACATTGTACAAGCCTACTTGTCAGTCACCTGCTATCAACCAAAGAACACCTTCTTTATTTTCTCCTGATAGGCCTCCGTCTCCTCCCATGGGAAGAGTGTCACCTCCACCTCGAGGTCGCCCTGATAGCGGTTGGTGAAATGCTTCACCACACGCTCTGGCTTGCGGCCGAAATGGCCATAAGAGGCTGTTTCCAGATAGATGGGCTTACGCAGGTCGAAACGTTCCTCGATGGCTTTAGGACGAAGGTCGAAGATTTCATCAATCTTCTTCGCAATCTCACCGTCAGACATTGCCACCTTCGATGTGCCATAGGTGTTCACATAGATGCTCACGGGCTTTGCCACACCGATGGCATAGCTCAGCTGCACCAGCATCTCATCGGCCACACCAGCCACCACCATGTTTTTAGCGATGTGACGTGCGGCATAGGCAGCCGAACGGTCCACCTTGCTGGGGTCTTTGCCCGAGAAGGCACCGCCGCCGTGTGCGCCGCGACCGCCATAGGTGTCCACGATAATCTTTCGGCCTGTCAGTCCTGTGTCGCCATGAGGACCGCCAATGACGAACTTGCCCGTCGGATTGACATGGTAGATGATGTCTCCCTTGAAGAGGGCTGCCACCCGCTCATCGCCCAGTTCGGCAATGACACGAGGAATCAGGATATGGATGACATCTTCCTTGATGCGCGCCAGCATTTGCTCGTCCGCCTCCTCCTGTGTGAGTCCGTTCTCAACCGTCGGCACGATGAACTCGTCGTGTTGGGTGCTCACCACAATGGTGTGAACACGCTGTGGCTTACCATCGTCACCATATTCGATAGTCACCTGACTCTTGGCATCGGGACGAAGATAAGTGGCCACCTTGCCGTTGGGACGTGTGTAGGTCATCACTTCCCCCTCGCGGCGAATGTCGGCCAGCACACGGAGGATGCGGTGTGCGAGGTCGAGCGAGAGCGGCATGCAGTTCTCGGTTTCGTTGGTGGCATAACCAAACATCATGCCCTGGTCGCCCGCACCCTGCTCTTCTGGCACGGCACGTTCCACACCTCGGTTGATGTCGCCACTCTGCTCGTGGATAGCGTTCAGCACACCACAGCTCTCGCCGTCGAACTTATAGGACGACTTTGTGTAACCAATACGGTTGATGGTCTCACGCGCCAACTCCTGCAAATCCACATAGGCGTTGCTCTTCACTTCGCCAGCCACCACCACTTGTCCCGTGGTGACGAGCGTTTCACAAGCCACTTTCGATTCGGGGTCGTATGCCAGCAGATTGTCCAGCACTGCGTCGCTAATCTGGTCGGCCACTTTGTCGGGATGTCCTTCCGACACTGATTCTGATGTAAATAAATATCCCATAACTTTATATCACTAATTTATTTATCATATACCATTTGAACTACCATCTGCCATGCGTCCTTAAACATCGCATGAAAATGATTCTCAAAAAATGAAATGGGAAAGAGATGGGGAAACATGCACTGACAAAACGCCTCCTAAGAGCGAGGTTCTCTTTTGTCGTTTTAGCATTTTTTACTGTGGTTGCAAGCAGCCCAAATCTATCCACTTTTCAAATTTGGCTACAAAGGTACGAAGAAATAAGCACACTACAAAGAAAAAGGCCATCTTTTTTCAACGGGATGGCCGCACACAAGTGTTTGAGTGGGATGTACCTCTCCAAAAACAAGACATTCCCCCACCCTTTTTCATAGGGCCGCCCACGCTTTTCCTGTTCAAGGCAGTCTCAGAGGAAAGCCTGTCTGTCGGGTTAGCCCATCTGCCACTACAAGCTCTTTTGTATATAGCGGAGCACGAAAATCACGAAAAGAACCCACACGGTGGGGCTAATCTGTCGGATGCCCTTCATGCCTGAGCCAGCCTTCATCAGCACATACATGATGATGCCCAGCATGATGCCGTCACTGATGCTATAGCTCAACGGCATCAGCAAAATGGTGACGAAGGCGGGGATGGCCTCGGTGTAGTCATCCCAATTGACACCGATGGTGTTGGTACACATCATCACGCCCACAATGACAAGTGCTGGTCCCGTAGCAGAAGAGGGGATGGCGAGGAACAGGGGACCCAGGAATAACGCCAGTGCGAAACAGACTGCCACGACAAAGGCTGTGAGACCAGTGCGTCCACCCACTGCCACACCAGCGGCACTCTCCACATAGGTGGTAGTGGTGGATGCCCCCAAACAAGCACCGGCAGTGGTGGCCACGGCATCAGCCATCAGCATGCGCCCAACGCCATGAACCTTACCGTCCTTATCCACCATGTTAGCCTTCAACGAAACGGCTATCACGGTGCCGATGGTGTCGAACATATCGACAAAGAGAAAGGTGAACACCACGACAAGCATGTCCAACGAGAAGATGTGACTCCACTCGAACTGAAGGAAGACGGGCTCGAGCGAGGGCGGCGCAGAGAAGAGCCTGTCCCAATGGGTCACTCCCATCGGGATGCCAATGAGCGTCGTCAGAAGGATTCCCCAGAGGAGACCTCCCCTGATGTTCCTGACCACCAGCAGTCCACAGATGACGAGACCGATGAGCGCCAAGTGAATCGAAGGGGTGTTGAAGTTAGCGAGTGTCACCTGCGTGCTCTTGTCGGCAACGATGATGCCGCAGTTCTGCAGGCCGATAAAGGCGATGAAAAGACCGATGCCGCCTCCGATGGCAGACTTCATGCCAGCAGGAATGGTGTTGGCAATCAGTTCCCTGAATTTGAAGAGAGAGAGGAGGATAAAAAGGATGCCCTCGATGAAGACAGCCGTCAGCGCAAACTGCCAGCTGTAGCCCATCCCAAGACAGACGGTGAAAACGAAAAAGGCGTTGATGCCCATGCCAGGTGCCAGCCCGAAGGGTTTCTTGGCATAGAAAGCCATCGCCAAGCACCCGATGATGGAGGCCAACACGGTGGCAGTGAACACTGCGCCGGTAGGCATCCCCAGCGGCTCAAGGGCACTAAAGACGCTTGGATTCACGGCCAAAATGTAGGCCATGGTGAGAAAGGTTGTGACACCTGCATAGATTTCGGTACGCACCTGATGGTGCGTGGGGTCAAATCCGAATAGTTTCTGTAGCATAGTTTAATCACTAATTAGGGATGTCCGGATAAGGAAAGACTGCCTCCTGTGCCCTGATGCTCAGAACACAGAGAAGCAGCCCTAACATGATATAAGTCTTATGCGCCATAATGTATGATGATTCAGAAGTCAGGTCGAGATTGAGATGGGGTTTTAAGGTGTTGGAGTAGGAGTAGGGGTTGAGGTTGGCACTTCCTTCTTTCCGATGGTCACGTGGGTATCGCCCGTCACCTCGGCATTGTTGCCACCACCATAGACGTTGTCACGAATATCAACACCGAGGACAGTGTATTTCTTATAGTAGGTTACCCCATCTGAGGCTTTGCCAGAAACAAGTGTATATTTATCTTCGCTCTTCGTGTAACAATTAGCAGGCAGTGTGGCACCGACCTTGACTGGTATCTCCATATAAATATCGTCACCTACTGCCGTACCGATGTTGACATAAGTATCGCCCATGACCTTGGCTGCGTTACCACCTCCAAAGACACTGTAGATGGAACCCATCTTACCCTTCTCATGAGAAGGCAAGATGACATTATGTCCAGCTATTTCTTTGGTCTCGCCATCGTAATCAGAATAGTATTTTGTTGTGGATTCCTCAATATATGACTTATTCTGTGCCTCGCTGTCTGGGTCTCCCACCTCGTTGATGTTGACCATAGGACTGCCTACCATCAGGGCATCTTCACCATAGCCACCACCAAAGACAGTGCCGATGCTGGTGAAGGATTTAATATTCACCTGGGGGGCGGCATAGAGTGGATTACTCGGAGCACTTGCATCAGTTGGTTTGACTGGTACCCACACCTTCACGCTTTCTTCATCACCAGTTTGTTCATCAATCACAGTCTTTGTTTCTTCTCTATAACCATAAACAGAGTAAGGTGCTTGGTTACCACCGCCATAAAGCTCGCCGATGATGATAGGACGGCAACCCACCTCTTCGATGTTCACCGTGATGTCACCGCTGATGGTTCCACTAAGGTTATTTCCACCAAACACACGGTCAAAAGTGCCATTGGTGATGGTCAGCGTGACATTATCCTTAATGTCGGCAGCCTGAGCACCTCCATAAACCTCCTTAAGACCCGGAATACAAGCCATGAGCAGTTTTGCCTCAGCATCCATCGGGGCACTTTTACCACCACCATAAGCCTCATCCACATCAAAATCGCAAACAGGAAGACCTCCGTCTGTCACTTCCTCCAGCATGGTGAGTGCTGTCTCACGGACATTACCCTTTGTATTAGAACCACCGAATACACGATGAATGGTTCCACCCTTGACGATGACGTTAGCCAAGCCGATACCGTAGCGATATGCAGCAAAGGCATCGCCACTGATTCTTTCATCTTTGGTTGGGAATTGTTCCTCTACCAAATGATAATCTTTATAACCTACGTTTGCACCGGGGTTTGGATCGCCATTAGGAAGGGCATCCTTACCATTACCACCTCCGAAGAGTTCTCCGATCTCAAAAGTACCGTTGATGGTTACTAATGTGGCTGGTGTGGAGGCAGCATTACCGCCACCATACACTTGCCCAATACTTGTGAGGCCACATCCGTCGATGATGACACAGGTCGTGCCATTATCATCCTTTGGAGTATAAGCAGCGAGGTTACCGCCACCATAGACAGCTGGCACATCGAAAGAGCTTAAATCATACTCGCCATTCGAATCTTTCGTACCCTGAACCTTGGCATTCTTCACCTCTCCATAGTTGGTAATGCGTGAGGCTCCGTTGCGCTGGGTCTTATAGATATGTACGGTAGAAGTGCCTTCCGGCGAACTGTTGACGTTGTTGCAACCGAAGATAGAGCCTAAGACGATACAACCCTGATCAGCATCGTCAACTCCGTTGTTCAGTTCTACGGATACATCCTTTGAAATACCATAGTTAATATCTTCTGTCGTACCCATGCAGCCACCATAGACATTCTGATGGATGGTACCACCTGTCAGGCTGACTGAGAGGTTGCCATGATCGTCACCCTCCTGCATCTTGCCGTAACGGGAATCATCTGCCATCGCAAAGTAAGTTCCTACCGAAGCGATACGTCCACCGCCGTAGGCAGAGCCCTTGAGGGTGCCACCAGTAATGGCCAGGCTTGCATTGCCGCCCACCACACCTGCGGTTAGTGCTCCCACGTGACCTTGTCCTGCACCAAAGACGTTGCCGTCGTAGCCAGATTGACCATCACAACCAATCATTGTAGTCTTACCCTCCGGCTGACTGATAGTAGTAGTGGCACTACCCATCACATGACCGTCCTCACCACCACCATAGACAGCACCATATACAGTACCATTAGAGATATTAACTGTTGTAGAAGCGACGTTCGTGCTTGTATTGAAGAATATACGCTTATCACCCATGCCGGCACCATATATATTACCGCAGTTGGGGTTATTCTTAATATCAGTTGATGTACGAGGCACTCCGATGGTACCACCTGTCATAGTGACGGTGACAGCGCCATCAATGTCGGCCATCTCGCAACCACCATAGAGGTTATTCAGGATATGCCCGCCAGAGACGGTGACAGAGGCAGTTCCTCCAACATGTCCAGCAGACTTCAGCCACAAGCCTGGGGCGTATGGGTAGTAACCGGAACCTCCGGCAAATACGTTGCCAAAGAATGTGCGACCGTCAGTTGCGACAGGACGTCCGCCTTCCGATGTTGCCTTCCTGTCTGCCTCGGGGATATATTGGAAGTTAGTGTAGTCGTATGTTCCACTCGTGCTGGCATACTGGTCGTGGGTAGCACCCATACCAGCCTCAGTATATTCCCAGTGAGCAGTGCCAGCCAGACTTGTTGACGATGCAAACTCATCATCGGTATAGGCTCTGTCCATTTCTTCACCGCAACCAATCTGTCCGCCCTTAATCTCTACCTCAGTATTGTGCAGCACGTGTCCGCTCTCACTGCCTCCATAGACGGAGCCGCAGACTAATGCCGTGCCCTCGATTGTGACCTTGGTATTGTCAAAGAAAGCACAGGTCTCAACGTTAGGATTGAGGACGGGGTATTTAGAAGTACCCCTGCCAGCACCAAATACGTGGCCGCAATCATCAGGACCATCATTACCATGCCCTGTCATTGTAGCATTGGTCATACCAATCTGGCCTCCACTGATATTGATGGTACAAAGACCTGTATTCTCAGCACAGGAAACAGGCATGCCGTCTTGAATGTCATTGGTTCCATCAGCATCAAGAGTGTATGTGCCCACTGAGCCCATAGCACCACCACCATAGACATTGTGAACCACATGACCGCCATCAATCAGCACAGTAGTATTACCACGCACGATACCAGCATTGAAGACGTAGTATGTCTTACCATCAGTTCCTGTATAGGTGTCCGTACCGCAACCTGCACCATATACGTTACCACGATAAGGATAGCGGGCACCTGAGTAGGTGATATCATCCGACTCATCTTCTTGTGTTCCACCATCATCGGTAATAGTTCCACCTTCTGGAATACCAATAGTACCACTATGGATAGTCACCGAGGCATCATGGAAGTTATGTCCATTCTCACCACCGCCATATACAGATCCCTTTATGGAAGGACCCGTTTTTGAACCTTGAGTACCAATAGTCACATCCGTATCGTACACCCAAGCCATCTTATCAACATTCGCATTCGTTTCAGGATTGCCCTCCAAACCACGTGATGAACCGAACACCATACCATTATTATCACCGTTGCTTCCGATGGTTCCTCCTATGATGGAAACAATACACTTACCTTTATTATCAGTAGTGATCCAACCAGTTGGAAATCCTGTCGTCGCATCGTAGGAGGAGAATGTACCCACCGAACCGAAGGCACCGCCACCATAGACATTATGCAGAATGGTAGGCGAGCCACTGATGCTAACAGTTGTACTGCCCTTCACGATACCAGCAGCCACATCATCAGCCTTACCCTTACCACCACCAAAGACGTTGCCATACTCGGCACCGCCTAGTACAGTGGTACCAATCGTGGTACCAATCGTTCCACCAGTAACTTTCACTGAAGTATTGCCACCTACCGCAGATTCCTCACCACCGCCATAAACACTCTTGCCTACTTTCATGACCTTACCGTTTTCATCAGCTACCGTATTGCCATTGATGGTGAGCGTAACAATACCGCTGACAGCACCTAAGTTGGTAAGAGGTATCTCTGTATATAAGTAGTTTTTGGGGTCTGTTTCCGTTGCCGCCGTAATTGGCGAACTGGTTGAACCTTTATCGTGAGTCCAATAATAAGTAGTAGAGGTACCACCCGTCTGAGGTTTAATCATACCAGTATAGGTGTTGACTACCGGAGGAGTCTTGTCCGTGTTGCTGATAGTAACTGTACCTGCAGAAGCTGAGTAGCCTGCTCCAAAAACCGCTCCTTTGACTTTACAATTATTAAGTGTTGAGGTGACGTTACCTGTGACGCCACCAAGGAAACCGCCACCATAGAAATTGGTATTGATGGTGCAGTCGGTCAATGTACTCGTAACGTTGCCGGTATTGGTAGTAGCAAACTGAGCAGAGTAGTAGTAACTACGATTAACCACTTTACTTGCTTGGTCACCTGTAGAAGTGTTGATTATCTCTAAGTCATAGTCGGCTTCATAGCCCTGATCCTTACTGAGATACTTTCCAGAGGTATAATTAGAATTGATGGTGCTACTCCAATCGGAGACAGGCTCTCCCGTGGCATCGGTATTGGCATATTGTACATAGTTTGTGCCGCCATTGCCTGCGCCGAAGTATTGGTTAAAGATAGTATTAGTGGCACTTGTGGTGACGGTCTTGCCCGACACCATATCACCGAACTTAGGACCACCGCAATATTTGCCCACGATACTATTGTCAATGACCACATCAATGCTGCCTTTCACGATCTTGTAAGTTGCACCATCTTTTTGGGACATCACACCACCACCATAGAATTCGCCAATGAGCGCATGATTGATACGCCAAGTAACATTACCAGCAATTCCCTCCTTATAGGCTGCGGCAATAGTGCCAAAGCGACCACCATCAATATAACAATGGGGGTTGTCATCATAGGGTGCAATGGCCTCATTGTAACCACCAGTGAGATAGAAACTGGTAAAGTCACCTCCAAGAGCATTGACAGCACAATGGCGTGTCTGGTACTTGGCTTGATTATTGACATGGGCTCCAGGTGTAAATGAAGGCATAACAATATGACCGCCAAGAATGACGTAGTTAATATTTTGAGTAGTTTCACCATTACGGCCACGGCAATACTGGTCGTATATACCGCCATTGAGAATTATAGGACCTTCGTCACGCTCTCCAAGTTCAAACTCAAACTGTCCGAAGCGGATAAAGGCTGTTTCAGTAACCTCGAAATGTCCTTTTGAACGGTAGCAGCCAAGTGAGAAGAAATTTTTTGAATCATGCAGTTTACCTGCAATACCCAACTCCACCACTGGGAGAAAATCGAAACGTATAGGGGCAATAACCTGACGTGCCATTTCTTTACCGAGTTGCCATTCGAGACAATAGTCGGGTTCTTCATCGAAGTCAAGGTCGGTACTCATAATAGTGAAACCGCGCGTGTTTTGGGTGGCATGTAAAACGTCATTTTTACCCACAGACTCCTGCACATTACCCACTAGTACAAGAGCATAGTCATAGACCGTCTTTATCGCATCGATATTTGCATCAGTCAGAGCACCTCTTATCGAAGTCTCTATAGTTGCACCATTGAAAGTACTGCTACGTGTGCCAGCAGGGGCGAAAGCGGAGCCTGTTTTGCCTAAGGTGATATTGACACGGTCATAGGAATATTCGTCGTTTCCTACATAGATGGCTTTGCCCCAATAGGCTTCAATAGTAATGGATGTGACACTATCTGGAACATAATAGTTACCACCTTGTGCAAAGACACGTCCACTCTTACTATAAAGGTCTTTTTCAGTGCATTTGCGGTCAGCAAAGTTGTAGCCGTCCTGCCAGTCAGCGACAAATTCACCTTTTGTGCCACCGTTAACTACAGTGATCTTCCATCCTGTTACAACTTGGTCTGTGTAATTATTAGCATACTTCTCTGCCCATGTGTTAGCATTAGGGTTACCGAATACCGTGTTGTAATAAGGCAACTGTATCTTACGATAGCCGAAGTCATAGCGCAGTGTGTCCATATCGGTGATGGGGATATACAGTGTCTTGCTTGAGGCGGACGAATGGCTGCCAGAGTTAACGTAAACTGTTAAAGTGCCAAGTTGCTTGCCCTCATAAGGATTGGCAGTAGCACGGTCAACCCAAGGAGTGCCGGTGTTCCCGTTGATGACAGAAGCATATTTACCGAACGGCTTCAATATAGGGTATGGAGCAATGTTTGGGTCAACTACCCACTTATACATCAATGAGGCATCCTTCGGAATGGCTTGCACCTGAGCGGTGGTCAATGTGCTTGGGGCAACGTCGGAACCAACCCACCAGCCGCAGAGTTCGCGGTTACTGTTCAGCAGGCTACGATGGAACTCCACCTGGGTAAGATAACGCTCCTCAGCTGGGAAAGAGCAATTGTAGGCTGTGGGTCTACCATTACTAGTAGTGAAGGTTGAACCACTTCTGTAATAGTTGTAGCTGCTGATGCCAGTTGCGGCGGCATTAGTAATCAAAGTGCCACCATAAACTCCATGTTGGTTTGTGCCGCCTGTGATGTTACCATAGAACATACAGTTAACCACAGCAGTCTTAAGATTAGTATATTGTCCACCTGAATCTTCTGCGGTTGACGCAAAGGTATTCTGTCCCACAATTCCTGCCGCTCTGGTGGAAGCGCTGACATCTGCATAGCTGTAGCAATTGATGACACGAGAATCTCCATCTAACTTACCTACAATACTTCCGGCGCAGGCGCCTGTAGTAGTGACGGTAGGATGAGTGCCCTTTGGGAAGGTTGCATCGTTAGGCAATATACCGCAGTTATAAATACGGCTATAACCTTGAGCGATGCCGGCAACGGCACCAACATTAGCAGCAGAACTGCTGATGCCAACATTCTTAAGTGTTACATTCTTTACTACACCACCATCAACGGTGTTGAAAAGTGGGTGTGACAAATCACTAATTGTATAGCCGTTCCCGTCAAATGAGCCTGTAAATGCTGTAGTGATGGCATTTGTGCCGCTGGCAGAGACATCAGACTCAAGCTTATAACTTGCAGAAGCGGTAGTTCCGTTGTTGACATTTGTTATAAAGTTGGTAAAGTCTGTTGAACTATAAATTAAATATGGATCCTCAGGAGTTCCAGAGCCAATCTTAAGTTTCATGGAAGCCCTCTCTGACTCTGTATAGTCGCTATGTCTGGCTACTACAGTCACAGTTGTAGGTAGTTGATCTACGGTGAAAGCGACAGGTCCACTATATAGTGTCTCAGAACCGCCTCCCAAAGTATAATATAAGGTAGCATTTGTAGGCATACTACACGATAAAGTAAATGTCAGACCATTTCTAGTGATGACAGGCGTTGCACATTGAAGTATTACTACTCCGTTACCCACAGCAGAGGTAATCATATTGTCCTTGACAGCGATTGCCTTGATATTTACCTTGCTGACATTATCAGTTAACGGGCTGCTATATACTGCACTTGAGGTTGTTGGATCGCTGCCATCAGTAGTGTAATAGATAGTAGCATCTGGCGTAGTCGTTGTGATGGATATTGCGTTGCTACCGTTATTCTGGATAGTAGGCGTTTCCACCTGTGTAAGAGCAAGCTCAGCCACATCAGAAGTAGGGTAAATGGTATGTGTCGCAATTGCCTTTATTGTAGTAGGGCTATTAACAGAAAATGACTCACTATATGGTGTACTTGAGGCAGTAGGATTGCTGCCATCAATAGTGTAATATATGGTGCTGCTCGGAGTAGCACAATTGATGGATACCTTCGAGGTGGTGTAGTCGTAGGTGATGACTGGTGTGGCACAAGATGCAGGAGTAACTGCTTTTTCGGCCACTTTCGTAAGTACGACACCATAACGCTCCACAATAGCTTTCAAAGTGACTGACGATGTCACCGTATAATTTTTGCCTTCCATGATAGGGCTGCTGGCAATTGGAATAGAACCGTCAGTGGTGTAACGGATATTGTATCCATCAGGCAAGCCATTATCATCAGCAACTGTAACTGTACTATTCTCCTCCACATCGCTGATAATGGGAGCATCAAGTAAGTCGGATGTAAATGTCCATGCTGGAGTACCACTAGAATAGCATTGGATTAGACCATCACGTCCTTCGCCATTTTGAGGTTTATCATCTGACTTAGACCATGTCAACCATTGTCTGTCATTTCCAGCAGCACTATTAAAAGTATAGTTGGAAGTGTTACTCACACTATTTAATCCCGGTTTAGGAGATATTTTATAAGGACTGTTATCGTTGTTTAATACAAAGTAAGTATATTCAATATTCTCAGCAGTAGGTTCATCTGTAAGCCATATGTCTCTGTCTCCATATGTATTTTCTTTGGTGTTATTTGATTTCGGAAATTGTCGTATGACAACATATTTGTTCAGTCTGGGATTAATCAATTGAATGTATCCTCCTGTCACATTTTTCACCACCCAATGGCTGTAAGATTTGTCGTGTGCAGGATAACTGACACCATTGTTATTGACGGCCTCAACTGATGTTGTTAACGAAGTAGTTATATAACGGTAGCCTGTAGTTGCATTAGTAGTCACTGATGGCCAAAGATACCCTTTATTCGTGGCATTATTTTGAATGTAATAAATACCGTCAGAAACCTTTGTCTGTCCCCACACACTTCCACTTCCTAACACAAGAAGTAGGAACATGGACATAGTGAGCTGTAACCTTGTTACTTGCTTTTTAATTCCGTATGTTGTACTCATATCTTGTTTCATTTCACTGAAATCTTTTTGTTATACTTGCCACCAGCGGCGCGGACGATATAGACACCACTCATGGGGAGTTGGGTCTCAACGGTCTCGCCTGGTTGGATGGTGAACGATGCGATAGTCAAGCCACTGGTGTTGACAATGAGCACATCGGTGGCTGTCTGGAGTGAGGATGTCACACCAATGAGGTGCTTCTTCGTGTAGAAGGTGAGTTTGCCGTCCACTTCTTCCTTCCTTGGGTCGTTGTCTTCGAAGACGAAGGAGGTATCATTGTTGGTGAAGACGATGTGCTCAGCCACTCTTCGGGAAGGAGCGGGTGCAGAAAGGGAACCTGCTATGAAATAGGGACGGAAGGGCACGGGGGCCGTAGCTGCATCCGTCTTGTCAAAGCTGCTTCCATCGCTGTTGAGCAGGTAGCCCTCCACCTCCTTGCTCATATAGTTAGGCAAGAAGGTGTAGCCATCCTTAGCCGTATTGGTCAGTTCGACGTCGCTCACACCAATGGGGCAGTTTTCTGGTGAGACAAACGTGACAACCTGTTCACCCGGACTCTCTATGACCCCATTCTGATAGCGGTTGGAGGGTGTCCAAGTGCCGCTCAGGTCGAACTCATAGTAGCGACTGCCGGGGAAGCCGATGATGTAAGGTGTGCCCTCGGTAAGGTAGGGATAGTTCGTCACAGGATAGAGTCCCTTAAGATACCCAGTGCTGTAATACAACTTCTGGTACTCATCCTCATTCCAGTCACGGTATTCATCCTTGCTATAATAGGTGTCAAAGAGGTACGTGTTGGTATAGTCCTTCGTGTTGCTGCCTGCAGCTGGAGCGTTGAAGTCGGCGGTATAGACACCTTCCACCTCTGCATCATTCTCATCCTTCTTCTGCTTCACATTGCCCGCAAACTCACGCAACCAGTACTCATGTCCAGTCAGACTACCTGCATAGAAATGGGTGATTTCACCCTTATCCTGAGTGGTGACAAGTTCAGCCGCAAAGGGCAGACTGATGCCTTCCCAGCCCGTGTTCTGGTCAACGAAGTTGTCGGGTCTGCGCTGATACCACATGCGGTAGTTTCCCATGCTGTAGCGAATAGGACAGTTGAAGTCCTTCTTATCGACCAGCAGATGGTCGTTAGCTGCCGTCAAGTCGTTCAGCACCAGATGACCGTGGATAGTTGAAGTCGCTATCGACACACGGCGGTAGTCGTCATCTATATAATAATATGTATAGTCAGGATCGACGAAGTAGTCGGTCAGCACATCATAGGTCTTCGCGTTGACTTCTGCTGAAGGCGCATAGACCAGCAGGTTGGGTGTCTCACCCTCATTGAGGATGCTTAACAAACCTTCCGTGTTGTCGAGCAGGGGCGGATAGAACGCTCCTGTGGCAGTACCCAACGACCAGGTGATGTCGTTGTGTCCAGCGAAGTCAACAGCCGTCATGTTAGGATAAGCATCCTTGAAATCAGTATCCGAAATGGTCTTGGGTGCCGACTTGGCGGCGAGCACAGCCCAGAGGTTATAGTGAACCTTATCCATTTGCTTGCTCTGGTAGTAGGCTGGAGCACGATAGACGCGGTTGTTCGAGTTGTTGACGGGCAGTCGTCCACCGCTCTTGGCAATGTGCGATGGCAGGTCTTCGTGAGCCTGAGTAGCACTATAGCCGTAGGTAAGCATCTGTCCAAAGTAGAGGTAGTCGTCAGGCCAGACGGGCGAATAGGTCACCTCACTGCTCGTTTCACCAGGAACCACCCTCATGCGCTCATCGTATGCCTCGGGTATCGAACCCTTGGCATAGATGAAGTCGCCATCCTTATAGCGTCTCTCCACGTAACCCACATCACCGTACTTGGCATCGGGCGAAGCAGGATAGTAGCCTGTAAGCGGTGTTTCGGACAGTGTGCCGTTCTCTTCCTTGAGGTACTCGTACTTCGTTCCGCTGGTCAGTGCAGCATGGTCGTAATAGCGCTTGTTCAGATAGAATCCGTTCAAGTTGTAGGTTACCGTACCATTGTAGAAAGCCCGTTCTGGCATTGAGGTGGCTAAGCCACGACTGTTGTCGGAGGTGTCGTAATTCTTACCATCTTGATAGTAGCAGTTCACCAACTGAATGCCATTGCCTCGTGAGGGATTGCCAAAGACAGCCTTGACACTACCATCAGGTGTACCTGTGGTGTTAATCCAGCAATTCTCAACGTAGCCGCTGCCCGTATCGACAACACCTGCTGAGGTGAATGAACCCGTCACGCCGAGGTTATAGACATTACCGCAGAGCTTGCCAAAGAGAGAGTTGTTCAGTCCGTTGATGGTATAGCCGTCACCATGCAGTGTACCCGCGAAGCACTGAGTATTGTCACCGATGGGTGTCCAGTCGGTGTAAGCCTTGGGTGATACGTTGCTGTTGAGGAAGAACTCAAGGTCGGCACCGCCCTTGACATGGCTGTTCAGAAGGGCATGATCCTTCGTTGCACCCTCAGTTGCCACCTCCGTCTGTAAACTCAGGTCGAAGAAGTCCTTCAAGAGGTCGAGTTCGCTCTTCGTGGCATCGCTCTCACAGTCACGGTTATCAATGTATATCTTCGAGTTGCGCATCACATTAGGATGATCCACATAGAGGTGGTGCTCCTTATCCTTCATGATGGCATCGAGGTCGTGGTAGTTAGCCACGGTCAGAGGCACGTAGTTTGAATAGGTCTTACCCAGATAGGTCTTCGAGTAGAAGGCCAGGAATACCTTCTGGTTCTGATACCAATAGAGTGGAGTGCCATTGATGGTGAACGGAGTACCGTTGCGGTGCAACTGGGCATCTCCCTCAGAATTGAACAGTTCCCAACCATTGACCAATACTTCATAAAGTCCTGGATTCACGCTGGGTGCCTTCATACCGAGCGTGGTACCAGGAAGTACGGCAGGAGGTGCATTCAGCGGACCAATCTCTGGAGCACCACTCTCCAGTTGCAGGTGGATGTTCAGCACGTGCAACTCGTTGACCAGACTGACACCCTCGCCCTCATCATCAGCCTCATAGTAGGTGTACTGATAAACGACGCTGATGACCTTCTCGGATGTCACATCCTTGGCATTCGACTCACGAGAAACGTACAGGGTGGTCGTTTCCGTAGGCTCAGAACCCTGAATGGAGAAGAGCTTCTGGTAGTTGGGAACCTGATCGGGATTATTAAATACCTGGTCAGAGATGACAGAGCCTTTCTTTCCAGGAGTACCACTTTCGGTTGAGAACGAGGTTGAAGGTGTGTAGTCCTCATAGCAATAGTACACCACCGCAGCGAGGGCACTCTTCTGGATTGTCACGATGTCAACCTGTGCCTTGCCGACAGAAGACAATGCATTGTAGTCTTTCTCGCTGATGTCCTGACCCTTAGCATACGGGTTACCATTGTCAATCATGGTCTCTTTGACAATATAGAAGGTCTGCTGGTCAGAACCGGCATCAAGCGACAGGCGGGTGTAGTGCAACTGGTCGTTACGTACATTCTCATAAGCCTCGCGACCAATAAAATTACCCGTAGAAATGGTGTGTTCAGTATTGTCGTTATCATAGTAGGTCAGCGTACCTGCACCATTATAGTAAGCATCGTATTCTACCGACTTGATGTCGCTATATGGAGTCTTGTAGTAGGTGCCGATATAACCCTCACCATGATAGTCCTTATCTACCAGCACATCTAATGCATCGTAGTTGAAATCGAACTTGTCGCGGTCATCCGTCAGAGAACTCCACGACTTGATGGCGCTGTAGTTCTTGGTGGCATCATAGTACTGGCCCCCATAGAGACCTTCTTTCTTGATGTAGTAGGCTTGCGACAGGTTAGACATCACGAAGTCCATAGCCTGCGCATCGTTAAGCTGTTCGGCATTGATTTTGTTGTTGTTATACGTCTTGAATCTCTGTGCCAAGGCAGCAAGATCCTCATTGGTGCCCGATACCAGTTCGCCCATCAGGATATACTCCTCTTCACCCACCTGAATAGAGTTGATACAAACCATAGCAGGTGCGAACTTCGACTTGTCGGTTAATGCATTATAGGCATCTTGGCCAATAGCGTTGCCTGCCTGGGTGTTGGCAAAGTCCTCCAATGCCACGTAAGCAGGTTCCACCTCGGCCTGATTTTCTGGCTGCGTAGCCATCTGACTTACCGTATTGACATAGTCATCGTTGACCTCCTTGGAGATGATCTCACCTACGCTATACTCCCGCTGTCCATAGAGTCCAGAATCGCCTGTCAGTTTGTAGGTAGGACCTTCACGGTACTTTTCCTGCTCGGCAGCATTCTTGGCATCGTATGCTTCCGCATTAATCTTGCCTCCATCAGCGACAAGTTTAGGACTATACCACTTATCCCAATCCTTCGGGCTGTTCATATCCAAAGTCAGCACATATCCCGTCTCGTGGCTGATGTTGTTAGACGAACGGAAGAGATTCTCCAGATCAGTCACAGGTTCTCCTGCCACATTGAGGACAGTATGACCAGCCCCCTTGAAGGTGTCCCAAGCAGTAGTGGCATGGAGGGTCTTGTCATCCTCCAGCACATAAGTTCCAGCAGAATATGGGGTGCCGTCAATCGTACAAGAGTCCACATTCACACGGGTCTCCTTGACGAAGTACTTCTGTTCGTTCTGTGCCAGTTGGTGCCAATCCCACCAGGTGATGACATCGTTGAGTTGGTAGGTCGTGCGCTCGTTATCGACCTTCACGCCGTCAGACGTAATCTTGTTAGCCTCCCTCTGTTCATAACTATTATAGTAAGCATAGAGGTTGGGCTGCACATTGAGCAGCCTCAGGCGTCCGTTAGAGCCTGCCGTGATGGTCAATGGAATCTTCACCTCTTTCGAGTAGGCGGCAGCAGAACCAGCGTATGCCGATACCACCTGGTCGTAGATGTACACTTCACCCTTGATATACCAGTAGTGGGCTGGCGACTTCACATAACCATCGTCATAGATACCATTGTTGGGATAGCAGTCATCGACGATGCGCTTCGACTTATGGATGAAGTTACCCGATGTCTGGTAAGGGTGAATATTACCTGTCCCTTCGGTATAAATAAACTTCTTGTTGGATAGTGCTTCATTGCCCTGTTGCTTGTTATATTCCGAAAGGAGTTGGATGTTGGCAAGCGTCACACTTGGTGAACCATGTTCGTTGCGAGCATAGACATAACCACCACCTTCAATATCCTTCTTCACATTAATCAGGTCAAGTTCGATGACACCCGTGATGTCACCGTAAACCTTATTCTTAGGCGTGCTCATCTCGGTAGTCAGTTCCAGATATACACCCGAGGCCAATGCCACCTGATTCCATGAGGTACCATTGTTGCGGTCATGCTTGTCCAAGCGCTCTATCTTATAGTCATTATATGATTTTGTATCTTCATAGGTCTGTCCCCTTTCAATATAGCGCCTCATATCTGTGAAGTGTACATCACTGGTCAGACCACCTAAGTAGTTCACGATGCTATAGATGCCGAAGTAGTTGCCATGGATAGAAGAGGCGTCACTTGGCGTAAAACGCTGTTGATTCAGTGACAGCTCACCGATACGGTTGATGGTATATTCTGTCGCGTCAGCCACATCAGCCACACGATCCTTGGCACCCTGCAACACCAGACGGCTACCAAAGACACCGCAGAAGTCAGCACGCTGGATGGTGTTCAGCAGACGACCGGCATAGATAGAGCAGAAGCCGTATTGTACCCAATAGGTCTCAGTCTTATATTCAGCAGAGAAGGCATTGTACTCATCTTCACTGATACGGTCGCCCTGCCTATAATTCTTGCCACCGATGGTGACATCCTGCTGGCACAGATACTCCAGCTTAAAGTAAGCACGCTCGCGGTTGGTCAGCCTGCGGTACTCTTCCAACGTAATCTGCTGGTCCAGAGCATAATAGTCGGTACCGTAGCTGGTGATGTTCAACTCACGATAACCTCCCACGAGAGACAAGTTTCCACCACCATACAGACCACCTGTATGCTCGGTACCCACAGTGATGAAGTCGTGGTGGAACACGTCATACAGCGTAGCCGTGGTATTGCCGAATACCGTCGTTGAGTTGGCATAACTCTCGCTATTTGACGATACGTTACCACCAGCGAACACCGCATTGCGAATATGGACACCACGTTCCTCCATGTCATCCTCTGACTGCTTGTCACCCATATAGAGGTTTGTCCAGCGGCTATCCGTCTTGTCTGCAGGCAGAGAGTTCAGATAGTCAGTGGGTACATAGTCGTAAGGCCCATAAGTCTTACCATCGTATGTAACTGGTGTGCCATTCTTCTTAACCTGCAGCATAGGTGCAACGACCACCTTGCAGTCTTCCGTCATATTACCTTCTGCATCTTTGTAGAAGATATGTCCGGGCGAACCAGTAGCCACAGCGGTAGCAGGATCTGTCGTAAGGTAGCCCTTACCATAGACAAAACCCACATCACCGCCACCGAATACGTTACCGTATCCCTCAGCGACACCTGCTTCAGTACCAATCTCACCACCATGAATATACACCTGTGTCTGACCAAAGACATATCCATCAGTATAGAAGCCGTGAATACCTCCATAACCGAGGATATTATAACCCTTACCACCAGCAAAGACATTGCGTCTGATGTGACCGTTATAAATCTTGATGCACGTACCGCCAAACTTGTTGATGGCACTTACCACACGGGTCTTGTTGTCAACGTCGCTCTCTGTCACCTTGCCACGTCCGACGGTAGCAATCTCACCGCCACCAAAGACGCTGTTACGGATTTGGCCGCCCCATACTGTTACGTCTGTGAAGTCCACACTACTGTTATCATCATAGCCACCGCCAAAGAGGTTACCACAGTCGGACAAGCGGTCTTTACCGACATGGTCGGTCCAGGTCTCGTCGTGCAGTTTTTCTTCGTACTGCCCCGTTTCCGTATTGTAGGTATAACCGATATAACCGTTGTTCATGGTCAGATGGGCAGAACCAAAGACGGATCCACCCTCACCTCCGCTATATGCGTTACGCTGAATGGCTGGCACACCCTTGTAGAACCCGTAGTCTTCTGGAACAGTGGGCTGGTCCTGACGGATACCGATGACCACATAGGTCTCGCCATCGATGTCCGTAGTGGTTTCGGTCGTCTCCCTATCGTGATAGCCCACGTCGCCAGCCCATCCGCCACCATAGACATTACGTACCGAACCTCCCTCGATGTAGGCGGTGGAAGAGGCAGTAAAGGTCTTGGCTGTGTAGTAGTCCTGCACGGCGCCACTGGTACCAGCGGCATAGAGGTCCTTATCGACCGTACCACCCAGCAGGTCAATATACGTAGTTCCACTGACCACGGCATCGGCACCCAGACCGCCACCATAGGCATAGTTGACAACCCTTGCTCCCCGATGGATATGCACGTTGGTGTTGTATTTCTGGCCATTCAAGCTAACAGCATGAGCCAAAGGACTCTCCAGACCAGCGTCCAGACGGAATTCCTTGTTGTCCTTATCCTTATAGACAGTGCTTGACTCGTAGCCAGGAATGGTGAGGTCAAGAGCAGCACCTTCATCGTGTCGCCATTTCACCAATGATTCTGTGTTCAGCACCTTTCCGTTGTTACCGCCACCATAGACTTCATACACCTTAGCACCATCCATGAGGTTGACCTCGGTATATTGCGACCAGGTTTCCGCACCAAAGCCCGCACCAAAAACTACGGCCAGAGAGTCACTATCCTTCCAGACAGGCACGTCAATGTTGATTTGTCCGTAGAATGTACGGTCGGCACTATTGTTACCACCAAAGATTCTTTTCACACGAGCATCTTCACTATGGTAGTTCACCTGAGCCTCATAGACGTCACAAGGGTACATGGGGTCAGCACCAAAGGCACCACCAAAGATGCTATCCAGACGGATAGTGGATCCCTCGGGTACATTAATCATCGTACGTCGGGTAATACCTTCCTCATAGCTGCCACCGAAAGCATTCTTGATCTGCCCGCGCACCAAGTCGATAATGGCAGTAGCCTTGTCAGGCTGCCCGGCAACATCATGGTTCTCTTTGTCCTTATGATCTACCAAGATTTGAGGATCAATGCCCATACCCAGTCCGCAGTTGGCACCAGCACCAAATACCTCCAGATTCTGGAACTTCGTGATGGTTTGCGGTATTTCCACCAAGACATAGCTTCGGTTCTGCATACTATCCACACCAAAGCCCTTCAAAGAACCCTGACCAGCACCGAAAATTCTGGTGACGGCATTTTTGGCATGAGAGTTGGGACGGAAATTCACAAAAGCATTGTTCAGACGAGGCTTGGTGAAGCCAGGCTTGTTGGTACCATCCGGATTGGTATAATCCTTAAAATAATCGTTAGTGTAGTCGTAGTCACCATAGCAGCCGCCAAAGATATAGCCTACACGACCTTGGATATACTCCATATAGGCCGACGCATCGGTGACTTCTGCATTTGTCGCAGCTGAGGGATTGTGTATCTTGTCATGCACATCGGTATCAACACGGTTGGTGAAGTTCTCGGCATTCAGAATCTGTCCACCCAAGTCATTACCGCCATAAACGTGGTCACGAATCCACGGGAAGCCAAGGATGTCATTACCCTGAGCATCCACACCATTACGGCCGATATAGGTCTCGGTATGTCCATAGATGTCAGCATTACAGCTACCAGCGAATGAGTTGAAGATACGTCCGTTACCCAAGTTGATGACGGTGTTGCCTGCAATGGGAGCCTGGAAAGAGCCACCATAGATAAACTCCGCCTCAGCCATGTCATCGCTATCGTCAGTATGTCCTCTATAGACACCTCCCGTATTTCCTTTCAGATTGACGTGACAGCTGTATCGTGGGTCGTAGGTGTAGATAAGTTTACCTTGACCTGAATCATAGTGGTCAGCCTTACCGACAGGCCCATTCTCACCACCACCAAAGACCTGGAAAACATAGCCTTTATTGATATTGACGGTCGTACTACCCCAAATCTCTGACTCAGCACCATAGCCACCACCAAACACGTTAAGCGCCTTACCCAATACGTCCATACCCTGCTCGTCAAGAAGTACACCTGAGCGACGTGCAGTGATATTATAATCATCGTGGCCATACAGGATTGCCTCACCTTCGTTCTGTTCAACCTGGTCGAAAATGGCATACTCGCCCTTGCGATCCACAATAGATTTATTGATGTTGATGACCACATTACCGTTCACGTGGCCTGTGTTATAGCAACCACCATAGATGTTACCACCTTTCAGGCGGCGTTTCAGGTCGTCAGGAGTACTCGTACCAATCGATGCAGTAGAGGGATTGAAGTCAACCTCCTCACCCGTTGATGAACTGATGGTGTTCCATATTAAAGCGGAGTGGTCGCTATTCCAGCGCATAGGCTGAATCTTCAGACCGCCAAAGTTGAGCACCAGTTTGTCACCGATGGTTCCTGCCGGAGAGCCTGTAGGGACTTGTTCTGGGGCACCCAACAAACCGCCTAAGTATTCAGCATTGAAGTCATCCGTTGCATACACATTGGCATTGTTACAACCGCCCACCACCTTGTCATAGATAATCACCTGGTCATTAAAGTCAACCGTGATTTTTCCTGGTACAATGATACTACCCACATTACCACCGCAGTAGAAGGATCCGAACTTGGTGGTGTAAGGGATGTAGTTATCACCGTCTCCATTACTGATGCTCTCGAATACTACGTTAGGTTTCACCTTCATGGCGCAGCCTTCCATGTATTTGGCGAAGACATCCGCATCCTTCAGATCCATTGAGTTGAACTTGGATGAATTAGAAGCGATATTGGTACGTGACAATGTGCGCAGTACACCTTCATTTCTACCCTCAGTATCAGCCTCATCGGATTTAATCATGTTCTCACCGTTATTGCCGAGGAACACGTTGTCGATGGTTACATAAGAGCCAATCTTGATATGGGTCTGTCCAACGCCACTGGTGGAACTTTGTTCTCGCAGCGAAGCACTGTTACCTCCCACAAAGAGAGAACCATCAACAACGACAGGGTTCGTTGCTGAACCTCTGACAAGGATAGACACCTTCTCTGCATTAGGTCGGAAGTAGTTGAGTGCCTCAGCGGACTTGAGCTTATCAGCAACGCCTGTCACCTTCTCTGCTGCCAGAATCGTATCAGGATTGTAATAGAAGTCACTCCATTTGGGGTCGTCTTTCAGCAGAGGATTGTCCGTATAGGCATACGAGCCGTTACCACCGCCATAGACGTTACCATAGATGTGAGTGAGGATACCCACGGTATTGCCACCATAGACATTACCGGAGATGTCGTTACCCCCATAGACATTGTTGACATGACCTGCCAGCACTCTGACACGGGCTGCATAACCCGCAGGAATATGGTTGGGATTATCTAAAGAATCCAGGGCGATTTGACTATACGGAACAGGGCTTCCATTATAGAGCGGACGTACATCAGCCTTACGGCAGCCACCATAGACATTGTCCACCTCCATCCCTTCACCTTCAATCTGCAGCAGCAGACCTTCAGGACTGGTCATACGCCCTTCATTACCACCACCATAGAGGTTACGGACTTTACCTTGTTGCAGGTTCCATCGTGGACGAATGGCCATTTCAGCCTTGTTGTTACCACCAAACAAACGACCTATCTGGTAGGCTTTGCTGTTAGGATAAGAGAAGGTGGTGTTGATACCCATCTGTTTCTCAAAGCGGTCGTTGGTCAACAACTCTCCGACCGTTCCCTTCGACTCGTCTGTATTGGCATTGGGATTGGTTGCATCAACGATGCTATTGACCACCTCGCTGGGATTCTTCAGAGCGATAACGGTTCTGTTTGTGATGGTCGCATTGTTGCCGCCACCATACGCATAGACGATGGAACCGCCCAAAAGCTCCAGATAAGTCTTGCCTAACTCTGGTTTCACCTTACCTTTGTAAGGACTACTGTCAGAGGTATAGTCATAGTCACCGTCACCGCCTCCGAAAAGTTGTCCTATATAAATCTTTTGAGCATCATTCGTCTCTGCGCCATTGGCATCAATCTTTGTAGAGATGCGAATGAAGGCGTTCCAGGTACTGTCGATATTATTCTTGCCTGGCTCGGTACCCACTTCAGTCAGGTCGGCTGGAATAGAGTCAGAAGAACCAATGGTACCAGCAATATCGTTACCACCATATACCTTATCTATCACGACATAAGAAGAGGCATGTTCACCGTCGATATGCAGGAAGGCACTACCTCCGACGTTTGCCTGACGGGCACCGCCATAAACTTCATGAATGTCACCAGCATAGATGTTGACAGTCGTCCTACCGCCTAAGTCGCCGGCATTACCACCACCATAGACGCTACCGCCTATGACAATCTGTGCCCGGGTCGTCACGATGCCCAAGAACATCAGCAAGCTTATTATGGTATATCTCTTATTCAATGCTTATACACTTTTTCTAATTGACCGTAATGGTTGGATTCTCCACTTCGGGGCCAGACAACACTAATAGATAGGTCGGATTGATGGTCAGGTGCAGAAGCACTTGCTCGCCCGACTGAATGTTTCGTATTTTTGCAGAAAGGTCATTCTCCGCTGAGCAGTTGAGGCGCACCGGAGTCCCTTTCTTGTCATACACATCGTAGGTACACACCAGCTTGAGTCCGTCGCCCACAATCGGAGCGAAATAACCCACAATGCTCTTCTCCTCCGTAGAGAGTTCAATACCTTCTGCATTTTCGAAGACCACAAAAGTGCCGCTCTCACCGCTCCCACTGAACTGAAGGCTCGTGATGGGGTTGGCATCTTCGGTCGTGGCTCGAACCGTCACTGTCACGTTTTCAGAACCGACACTGCTCGTTTTCAGTCCCAAGGTCTTCAACTTGATGGTGCGCATATTGTTGTAGTTGGCATCGACCTTGAGCTGGAAAGAGACGGAGGCATAGAGATGGTCGAAAAGCAGATAGGCGAAGTTCTGCCCCTTCTCCTTGCCTTCATAGTCAAACACACCACGCTGGAGGTTTTTCGCTGCAGCGGCATTAGGCACCTGCTGAATGCCCACAAGCACACAGGGATCCGTGGCAAGCACGGGATTCACACCTGTCAGGGTCAGTACCGCACCCTTGGCATAGTCGGTTTCCACCGCACTGACACTTGCACTCTCCACGGCCGTAGTGGGCATGAAGCCATAAACGTAGTAGTTTTCCTTTCTCACTGAAACAGCCGATGCCCACTGGTCGTTGCCCCGATAGGTGAGTGTACTCCACCTGGACGTTTGGCTGGGCGTGAGGAAGAGACCGATCGTGGGTGCGCCAGCTTCCGATTCGGGATAAAGTTCCCCATAGGGCTGGGCAGCAGCACGTGTCTCGCCAGGTTCGGCAAAGTTGGGCAGGTAGGACATGACCACAAGCTGGTTATCCTTTCCTGCATCGGTGTCGGCAGTATCTTCGGTACAAGCACTCAACAACCCGACCACTCCGAGGAGCAGTCCTAATGCCAAGATGATGAGGTTGTGAGTTTTTGGGGTCATGAGTTGAGATTTACAAGTTATGAGTTAAGAGTTAAGAGTTAGGAGTTACCAGTTATAGACTTCGTGGTCAACCTCAGTGGTGCGCCAGTCCATCACATCGACCATGTTCACGTTCAGATTGTTGGCGCCGTAGTAGGCATAGACAATCCAACTGTGGTTACGGGTGAAGTCGCCGTCATCGCTCATGGTGAAGGTGGCTGACTTTTCCACATCTGCCACACTGTAGCGGATGGTGCCCGTGAGTTTTCTGTCTGTCTCGCGCAAGTAGAAAAGGCCTGCTTGAGTCAGTTTTTCTTCTTGAACCCCTTTGTCGATGAGCTGCTCATACTCCTGTCCGTCCTTTTCTTGCGCATAGGCATAGACGATGGGGTCTTCGTTGGTTCTCACATCGCTGTTCCAGTTCACCAGCACCTTGGAGTCTTCCTCATAGGTGGAACCGATGCGGTAGTTCCGCTGGGTATAGTCTTCCGTCAGAAAGACAAATTCCTGCATGGGTATCTTTTCGCCATCCAGCGTGATGTCCAGCAGTTGGAACGTCCCATCCATCTGGTCGGCGCGGCTCGCCACGAAACGAAGCTTTGACACGGTCCTGACCAACCGGGCTGTAGCCATCTGGTTCTCGGTGCCAATACGCAGCACGGGGGCAGAGCCATAGACAGGCTGATTGCGCAGGGTTCCCGACATGGGCAGTCCCGCTGTGGGGACAGATGTAACCAGGGTGGTCAGGCCAAAGGGGTCAACACTGCTGCCGTCACGATGCTCCATCTTCGCAGCCTCCAGTTCTGCTGGGGTTGTGGTTTCGCCCAAAGTAATACCCGTTGTGGCGGTCGCCATGTTAGCCACCACATAGACATCCACGGCGGGCTTGTTCTGCACAAAGTCATCATCCACCACCATCTGGTAGGTCTCACCTCCCAGGGTATTCAAGTTCTCCACCTCGCTGGTGGACAGATAGCCCACCAAATCACCACCACCATCACCATCACTATGTGTAAAGACCCAGATTTGCAGGGTCGTTATTTCGTTCTCAACACTCCAGGCATCCACGGTACCGATGTCAGCACGAGTCGGCTGCGGATGCTCCGGTGCATAGACATAAATGCTCAGCACACAAGGCTCATCCTCATCAGCAGCACCACGCCCCTCCGTGCATGCTGCCAACACACAGGCCACCAGCAAAAGCGGCCCCATCAACCATGCCATTCTATGTCTATCTCTTCCTTTCATTTTTCTCAATGCTCCACTATTCCAAAATCACATTTTGGGGTTCAGCCTGCACCCACTGGGTCGTAAGCTGAACGCCGATTTCCAGTCGGGGCTGCAAGAGATTGGGCAGCACCCTATAGGCCTTGGCCAGACTTTGCACCGTCATGCTCAGTGTGGTCGTATAGTCTTGAGTGAACACGCGCTTCTTATAGTCATCTGCATTGGCTTCCACAGGTTGGGGCTTCACACTCCCCACCAGATAGAACTTCGTTCCCTTGTAAATCATGCCATCCACCCCCTTGAAGTCGGTGTCACTATTGTTCACAAATTCCAGCACCACCTTCACTTCCTCACCGTCGGCATTCTGCAACACCAGCGTGTTCGTGGGGCTTGACTCGCTCACGGTCGTGCTCAAATAGTAGTAGTCGCCGCCATTCGTCTTCACCTCGCCATCATAGACAAAGCAGACATCGGCATCCGACAGAGGTTCTATGGGCTTGAAGTCGAAGCCCACCGGGCGTTGACCGCCCACTATCACAGCCGTCATAGGAAAAGCCTTGGTACCCACCGTCACCATTGTACCATCAGCATCAGCCAGCTGCGTTGTTGCCACTCGGTTCAACTTCACTTGCAGACACGCCACCGCATACTGGATGGAGTTCTTGATGGCCACCGCCTGCGTGTTGGGACTCACCGTTCCGTTGTCATACTCATACTTCTCCAGCACTTTCGCCCACTGATCGAGTGTCCCATAGAACTGCTCGCGGTCATCCTGATTCGAGGTGCGGATGCGGCTATTGGCAAAGTAGTACAGGTCGGCAGGATAGGCATAGCGGATGAGCGTGTTGACGGCAGCCAACGTGGTCGTCACCGTCTGCGGAACAAAGGCATTGCCCTCCCAACGGAGGACAGCAGCTCCATCGGGCAAACCGATGGAAGCAGGGTAGTTGTCGTTGGTGCCCAGGCTGGTCACCTGTTCGGTCGTCGTGTCGAACACCACGCCTGTTCCCTCCTTGATGCGCTGCAGAATCTCTGTCTGCAACTTGGCCTCCGTAGAGCCTGGCGTGAAGGGCATGGACTGCACACTCTCGTAGAGCGCATTGACATACACCCGCACATTGACCGACGAACCCGCCATCAGTCCTGTGCCTACATTCTGCTGATTGATGAAGTTGAGATAGCATGCCTTGAGTCCCAGGTTTGCCACATTCTTCCAAGCCACCGTCCCGTCCAGCGTTGTCACCTCCGCATGGGCGATGTCAGTCAGATAGGCAGCCAGTGCCGTGGCTTGCGCCGTAGGTGTCGAAGAAGCCACGATGGGGTCTGGCCGAAATTGGATGTCGGCAGGCTGCATCAGGGCAGGCATGATTGCTTGCAGTGAACCATAGGAAGACTTGGAACCGCCATCAGGCAGCGTGGCATGACCATAGAAAAGCACCGCATTGGTACCCGCCACAAACTGACAGTCAGCATAGTGGTAGAACCAGGCATTCGTCTTCTCGTAGGGCGTTCCGAGCGTACCCACCATGAAGGCTTTCGGATGGTCAGACACTGTCACCCGCTCCCCTGCAATGTTGAAAGGAAGCACAGACACCGCATCCATACCTCTATACTGGCTGGCCTGAGTCTGCACCGCAGCATCCGCCATGCGTGTCGGCTGCTGAGCCCTACTTGACAAAGAGAAGGCTAAATCAACATTTACCTTCTCGTCGCCATAAACTGCCTCATTGCTGTCCTGACAAGCCGTCAGTCCAACCACGGCCAGCAATAGTCCTATGTATTTCTCACACTTCAAAAGCAAATCCGTTCAGTTTAACCTTATCACCACAAAATCCATAACCACAAAAACCGTACAGGAATCACCTCACAGCTCCTGTTCATAGTGTCCGCCATCGCTCCAGTCGAGGGTCACACTCACGCCCACCTTTGAATCGGTAGGATGCGCAACGCCATCCTCGTCCAGATAGGCTTTCACGATTTTCAGTTCGCCAGGTTTCAAGGGTTCATAAACGCTCAACACCGTTTCCGTCACACTGCCATCGTCCAGCGTCACATAGACACGGAACTCCCACAGTGCCTTGTCACCCTCGGCCTTCGTGCGTGAGGGGAAGTTGACAGAGCAGAAGCAGAGCTGGTCAGTGCCCGTTGCTACAGACTTGGTGCGCACAAGGGGGTCTTTCTCGGCAAACGTGTAGGTTGAGTCGTTCACGTTGAAGCCCGTGGCAAAACCCGTGCTGAACACTTCCACCTTCTTGACCTGCTGACCACGTGGGTCGATGACCAGGGCGGCAGCACTGTTCGCCATGAAGAGATTCACGTGGAAAGTCTGATCCTCCCCTTCCTTCACATCCATGTCGGTTCGTGCGGTGAAGAGTCCCGTTTCGTGCGACTCCACTGTTTCCGCCTTTTTCTGCTGAAGCGTCAGTGTCGAACTCTGTTCTCCACCTTCCTTCTTCACCCACGAATTGTCCTCCAGATTGGCCAAGGCGAGATGACGATACTGATGTTTAGGCAGATAGAGCTCATAGCTCTTTTCGTCGTCGTTCATATCGTGCGACTCGTGGTGAAGGAGTTCGCGTTCTTCATCCACATCATAGAAAGACAGGTCAATGTCTTGGGCATAGGCGGTAAAGACATTTGTCAGGTGGTTGTACAAGGCATCTGCCACCTGCTGTTCCGTCTGCGTGGTCAGCTGCGCCCGCAACTCCATAGTGATGTCCGTCACCAACTGCAACTCATAGACCATTTCGTAGTCGTTACCTTCGGGAGGGCAGTCGGAGAGGTCATCGTCAATGGTGCTGCAAGCCACCTGCGTCATCATGACCAACAGGCAAGCCAACCCAATCATCCCATATCTCACAAAACCTTTCATCACGTCTTTTCTACGATGTTCTTTCTATATTTATAATTAAATAATGTATAGTTGGGAATGCACGAGCAAGGTGCATCCCCAACTATTAAAGTTCAGCTGATTACTGACCGAGAATGACTTCACTAAAGTTAAGACCTGTCTGCCACTTCAAATCTACACTCAAACCGAGTGAAATCTGCGAAGAACGAAGGTCTGGAACATCGACAAGTGCAGCCTGCAGAGAGTTGGCTCCAATCACGAAGTCGGCAGTGGTCATATAGTCCTGGATAAAGATACGACGCTCCTTGATGGTGGTGCCATCTGCATTATAAGGAGGCAGGGCATAGGGCGAACCTGTTGTTCCAGTTTCAGTTCCAGGCCATGTGATGCCTGCGCTACGGTTAGTCTCGCTAAGACCAGCATCTGGATCCAGCTTACCAGTGATATAGAATGTCTGCCCATTACGGATGAGGTTGTGCATACCCCAGAAGTCCTTACCAGAGTTGTTGACAAACTCAAGAGCGATGTAAACAACGTTCTGTTTATTACCTTTCGAGGCTGCATTCCAGTTGTCCCATACCAAGGTGTAGTTAGCCGTGCTCTTGCCAGCATCCGCATTAGTATTATAAGCAGGAATAGCCGTGCTGGGCAGGTCATTGTCATAGATGTATGAAGAGAACGTGGGGCTTGCGGCCTTGGCAATGTAGTTCCATCCCACTTCTGGCTCTACGCCACCAACCAAGACGCCTGTCAGGCTGAAAGTGCTTGATGATACAGTAATGGTGTTGTTTGCTTCGTCCACATGTCTACGGGCATTCTGAATATTATGGTTGTTATCATTGAGGACATTTGCACCATAACGAACGGTGGTCTTCAACAAAGCTGTACCGTAGTTGATGTTCTGCTGCATGGCAACGCTGCGGGTGGTTGAGTACACGTGGCTGTTTTTTGTCCAGTCTGAAGCCCAACTGCCATCAGTATCCCAGTTTGTCACTCCATCGGGATAATTATTAGTTTCATGTGGTGTGTTTGATACACGAATAGGGCTGTTGCCGAAATAGCAAAGCTCTACGGGATAGCGGTAGTTGATGGGATTGAAAGTAGAAGTCACATCACCATTCATAGCGTATGCGGGAATTGAATTATTATATGAATAGGTGAAGGTCCTGTCAGCATCACTTGCTGAGTTTTCAATCGTAATTTGCAAAACCGTAGCACCCTGAGGTACGTTGAATGAGATATGTGGGAAATTGTTGAGATCTTCTGTTACAAGATTTGTTTCAGTGGAGGCAAGGCCTGACAAAGTTTTCAAACCAGACAATTCAGTCTTCCATGTTTTACCACTCGTGTCTATCATATTGCCAATCGTACTTTGCAATGCTCCTGCCACAGCCTTGGTAAGGGCTTCACCGCCAGAGGTCGGATTAGCACCAGCCACAGACTGGAGCACATCATATAGGTCGCCAAGCGTCTTTGCTACTGCAGGACCTGATCCGGCACGGGTCTCACCAGAATAGAAGGTATTCATCGCAATGAAGGCGTCTGCCATGATTTCACCCAGCGGAGTGATGTCGTGGGATTCGCCACCCCACGTGAGAGTTTCTTTTCTTTTGATTGTGGTGCCTTCCATTGTAACATAGTCTTTCCAGCCGAAATTCGTTACAGAGTAGCTCGTTCCACCATAACTGACAGTGTAATCAGCCCTTGAGTCAACAAGTTTGGTAAGAAGAGCAGCAATCAATTTCTCATTCTGAAAGTAGGCATCTTCACCACCTGCACCAGAGCCAGCAGGAATACGTCTGTCGGCAGTAAATGAAATCTGGCTCAGATCTTTGTTGATATTCCAGGTCACAGATCCTTGCTGCTGGCTGGTGCCGGTCTTGATGGCTTTACCCCAGAAGAGCAGTGTATTAGTCTCTGTAGGCAACGACAGTTCGAGGACACGACGGGACTTTGGAGCAGAAGAGCCATCGCCGTCAGGATCAAGGGCACCTGCACCCAAAACAGTACCAAAGTCGTAGCTCTTGGCAGCAGTGGCGGCAGCAGCCAGACTCTTACCATCGGACAGATTAGTTCCGCTCTTCTGCGAGAATGTCATCAACGTAGCAGTATTGATGCCGCGGAAGTTTTCTGAGAGAGCTGCCTGCGTGTTGGCAGACGACATACGGGTGCCGTTGCTTGTAGCTACATTGAACACAAAGTTCACAGGAATCTCTTTTGTGTTCGAATTGTTATTAGAAATGGTTTCTGCCACATCGTTGTCCGTCGAGCAAGCAGTGAATCCCATTGCGCCTGTGAGTGCTATCGCTCCCAGCCAAGCATACTTGAAGTTCTTTTTCATAAGCTTCTTTTTTTTATTGATTAATAATAATTTTCTTATCTCGCTAATTTTGTTAATCTCTTTTTCCGAACACGAATCCCACGAATTGTCACGAATGGAATCGTGTGGGGTTCTTTGCTACTCTTCCGCATGACAGAGCCGCGAGGCTCATTTGTGCGGATTCGTGCTATTCGTGTTTGTTCATCTCATCACATTATCTTGCGCTCCCACTCCAATCCGTCAGGATGACCGAAGTTCATCAGCAAGCCCAACTTCATTTTCGTGGCCTTTAGGTAGTTATATACCTGTACTCTATTTAAATCATCAAGCTCCATCACCGCCTTCAACTCTACGATAATCCTCCCATAGCAGACAAAGTCTGGCTGAAACTTCTTTTTCAATAGCACACCATCGTAATACACGTCTATCTCCTTTTCTCGCTCATAAGGTATGTTGCGACGTTGAAACTCTATTTCTAAAGCTTCTTGATATACTGCTTCCACGAAACCTGGACCCAATATATTGTACACATGCATTGCTGCACCTACTATCGCAAAGCATTCTTCCTTATACTTTATTGTCATCTCTCATGCTATGTATCTCTTTTTCCGAACACGAATTCCACGAATTGTCACGAATGGAATCGTGCGGGGTTCTTTGCTCCTCCTCCGCATGGCAGAGCCACAAGGCTCATTCGTGCGGATTCGTGCTATTCGTGTTCGTCTTATACAATTGATGTGCTTATATCTTCTTGTTTTGTTAATCTCCTTTCCGAACACGAATCCCACGAATTGTCACGAATGGAATCGTGCGGGGTTCTTTGCTCCTCCTCCGCATGGCAGAGCCACAAGGCTCATTCGTGCGGATTCGTGCTATTCGTGTTCGTCTTATACAATTGATGTGCTTATATCTTCTTGTTTTGTTAATCTCCTTTCCGAACACGAATCCCACGAATTGTCACGAATGGAATCGTGCGGGGTTCTTTGCTCCTCCTCCGCATGGCAGAGCCACAAGGCTCATTCGTGCGGATTCGTGCTATTCGTGTTCGTTCTATACCATCTTCATTTGTTCAGCATCCGCAGGTTTTCCTTTGCATCGGCATTGCCTTGCTGGGCGGCCTGACGGAAACTATCCAGAGCAGCAGAGCGATTGCCCGTGTGCCAGAGGGCAACGCCGAGAGCGTTCCACGCACGTGGGTCATTCTTCACACCTTGGAGGAGGGTGAGAGCCTCGTTGTACCGTTCCTGTTGCAGGAGTTGCGAGGCTTGGTTGATGGTGGCGGCAGCGGTGTCGGGCACGTAGTCGTAGTAGATGCGCAGGTAGCCCGAATTACGCTGGTCTGCCAGCAGGTTCTGCTTGATGTAGGCGAAGGTCTTGCCGCCATTGAGCTGACGCAGGCGCTGCTCGCGACGGGTGAGGTCTGGCTCGCTGTCGATGATGCCCATTGCCTCGCGCAAGTCTGCACGACGACCGCCGTCCGCTTCTGCACCGCTGGCACCCATCTCTTCGACGATGTCGTTGAGTTGGTCGCGCAGTTCAGCCCATGCCTCGCCTCCGTTTGCCAGATCGAAGAGGTCATCGGTGGCTTGGGGCACTTGCTGCTGCACGTATTTCTTGAGCGCCTGGCCACGGTCGGCTGCCAGTTGCTCATTGTGGTTCACGCTACCCTCGATGGAGGCGAGTCCGACAATCTGAATGCGGCGGACGGTACTGGTGGAGTCGGCCAGAACCTGACGGGTGATGCTGACGATGCGGTCGAGTGTCGGGGCATTGTCGCGGAAGTCATAAAGGAGTGTGCTCTTGTCCAGCGGGAAGTGGACGTAGAGGGCACCTTTTTCCTTGCGCAACACGCGGGTCCGGTCGTAGGGACGATATTCGGAAATGTGTGCCAGCACGGGGTTATCCTTCTGAAGCATACCAGCGCGCCCCATGTTGTCTGCCACCTGATGGAAAGCCAACACAGGAGGTGGCGGTGGTGTGGTGTCGATGGGGGTGATGATAGGCTCGACAGGCTTCTTTTCCACCTTCTGATAGACGATGTTGAGGGTGAGCTTGGGAATGAAGAAGAGTTTGTTGTCCTTGCCGTAGTAGGTACCGCAGTGGGTGCAATCGTATTTCTTGAACCACGCATACCCCAAAGCTGCACCGAGTTCGCCCTCCATTCGGAAGTAACGGCTGATTCGCCACGAGCGGCCATAGAAGAGACCAATGGCGAAGAGGTCGCCCTCCACGCGGTGGTCGCGGACATCCTTGTACAAACCGAGCGGGAACTTCACATTCCCCACATTGTAGTGGCTGTAGATGAGGTTGGTACCCCAATAGCCTTTATGGAAAGTGGAATCGGGCCACCAGCGCAGTTCGGGCGCAATCAGCAGGTGTCGCCACTTGCGCTCTTTCTTGTCGTCGGTGGGCCAAGGGCGATAACCTCCCGTGAGGCCGAGTGTCCAATGGGGCGACACGCGCACATCCACACCCAAGTTGGGAGTGCCCGTAAGGTCGTAGATAAGGTTATTGCGCACGGCTACATTGCGCTGTGCGTAGGCAAGGCTGCCAAAACACAACAGCAACACCATGAACATAACCCATCTCCGTGTTACCTTAAATCCCTTCATATTCGTATCTTTCACTTTACCTTCATTTTTCATATAGATTCTTCTTGGCTTAGCTCTATCTTCATCACCGTGTTTGTTTATACGTTCATCCCTCCTTTTTCTGCTCCAAAAACACCATACACTTTCTCTTTCATCCCATGTAGATAGAACTATAATTCGCAAAATTACAACATTTTACCTGTCTTCATCAATGGGGAGGCATCTTTCACCCCCCCCGTTAACAAAATTTAACTTAATACTTCCTAAAAAGGACAGAGCCGAGGTATATTTGTAAAAAAGGAATATCTTCAAAAGGTGGGAATGAGTCTTCAATAAACCTCTATCACCAAGAAAACGAGGTATTTCACATCTTTTCGACATCAGAGGCTACGAGTTTTCGTAGAACCATAAGACGGCAAGAGTCGATAGACGGGACGGAACACCCTCTTTGCATGCAACGCCGTTCAATATGTAATAGGTACGGCATACAAATTACAATTGGTACGGCATACAAATTGGAAATGGAACGTCGTTACACGTAGGGTGGAAACGGGGTGACGCGTTAAGAGGATGCGAGGTGGCTGCCGAGGGGGATTGGGTGTTAGGGGAGGGAAACACCCCACAGGTTTAGGGATTTTATCACCCGTTTTAGGAAAAAAGACCTTGCGAGGCGAGTGGAAAGGGTGTACCTTTGCATCAGAAATCATTCATGGTTCATCATCCAGAGTGAAGAAAAAGAATTTAGTAACCTCTTAAAAACTCATTGCCTTATGAAAAAGATTATCTTCATCCTCAGCCTCATCGCCGGCACACTCCTTCTGCAGGGTTGCTGCTGCGAGTTTTGGGACGACGGTCCTGGTTACTACAGCTATGGTCACGTACATGCTGTACCTCCTCCACCCCCACCCAGGCATCATCACCATTATTATTGGTGAGAAGATAAAAGTGAAAAGGGAAAAAAGGAAGAGTGAAAAATTTGCTACCGCACGGGCAAGTCAACTGAATGACCGACTGCTGCGGTAGCAAATTTTTCGCTCTTCATTCTTCACTTTTCATTCAATGGTCAATTCCTTCATCAGCCTCTTGGCATGGCTGTAGTCGTCGATGACGGAGAGCACCCAACGGATGTCAACGCCAATGGTGCGCTGGAGGGCATTGTCGAACTTGATGTCGCCCGACATGGCTTCCCAGTTGCCGTCGAAGGCGAGACCGATGAGTCGGCCCTTGCCGTCGAACATACCAGAGCCTGAGTTGCCACCAGTGATGTCGTTGGTGGTGAGGAAGCAGAGGGGCAGCTGCCCTGTGCGGCGGTCAATATACTGCTTGGAGAACTTGCCGCTCTTCATCCACTTATAGACAGGGTCTATGAGCTGGAAGTCGAGGTTGTCGGGGTTCTGCTCATGCTTGTTGAGGAAGGAGCGCGGAGTGGTGATAAGGTTCGTGGCTTCTTCCTTCAAGCCTGTGGTGCCAGGGGCAAAGTCGATGGGCTTGCAGAGTCCGTAGCTGAGTCGCATGGTGAAGTTGGCATCGGGATAGTACTCGTGGTCGTGGTTCATCTCGCGGATGCCTTCGCCCAGCAGACGCTCATAGTCTTCTGCCTGACCCGCCTGACCTGCCCAGGAGTAGAGCAAGGCCATGAGGTCAATCGCCACGTCCATCATGGGGTCGTTGGTCAATTCGGTGAGGTCGTGTACCTGCTTCAGTTCGTCAGGCCGTGCGAAGAGGGAGTTGGCGTAGAGGTTCTCCACATAGAGGTTGTAGTCACCCCCCCAGATGGAGTCGATTTCATGCATGACACCTTTGGGAAGGAAGGTGCTGTCGGGCACATGCGCCACGTAGTTTTTCAGCAGAGCAAGGAAGACTTTCTTGTCGGTCGCCACATCGATGTCGCGATAGGTCTTGGCGGTCTGCTGCTGGAAATCATCGTCGCTGGAGCGCAGGAGATTGCGGATGGCATAACTGAGGATGTCGCTGCCACCATAGAAAGACTCTACCCAAAGGTTGTAGCCATAGAGCACATTATACTCCTGCTGATAGATGGCCTTGAGCGAGTCGGTGATGCCCAAGTAGCGCCCTCTTGCCAGGGTGTCTTCAGCCACCCATGCCATGAGTTCCTTTTCCAGTTGCTGCTTCTCGTCGATGACCTTCAGGTTGTCGAGGGCAGTGTTCTGTCCCAGGGAGAACTTCCAGTAGTTGGAGCAGGAGGCATACTTGGAGGCGTACTGGATGCGGAGGGCATCGCTCTGGCGCATGGCTTCGTCGAGGATGGCAAGCTTGACGCCACGCACCTGATAGCGCACGTCGTTGGTGGTGCGCATGGTGCTCTCGATGCCGTAGGAGGAAAGGTAGCGGTCGGTGGAACCCGGATAGCCGAGGGTCATGGCGTAGGAGCCGTCATAGTAGCCTCGGGTGCTGACATGGGCGTACTTGCGTGGATGGTAAGGCTGGTTGTCCTTGCTGTATTCGGCAGGGTTGTTGTCGCGGTCGGCATAGATGCGGAAGACGCTGAAGTCGCAGGTCTGGCGGGGCCACATCCAGTTGTCGGTGTCGCCGCCATACTTGCCCAAGCACTGTGGTGGGGCATAGACGAGGCGCACGTCGTCGTAACGCTGATAGACGGAGAGGAAGTATTTGCTGCCCTTGTAGAAGGGGTTGACTTCACTCTGGATGCCCTTGGCACTGTAATCGACCATGTGCATGAGCTGTTCAGAAACTGCATTGATGACGGAGTCTCTCTTCCATCCGGTGGCACCAGCAGGTACGGCACTCAGGATGAGGTCGGTCACATCGACGGTCTTGATGTGGAAGAGCACATAAAGGTCTTCGTTGGGCAGTTCGTCGGCGAAGGTCTTGGCAAAGAAGCCGTTCTTCAGGTAGTCATGCTTGGGGGTGGAATGGTCCTGAATGGCGTCGAAGCCACAATGATGGTTGGTGAACATGAGACCGTCGTCGCTCACCACCACGCCGGAACAGAAGCCACCCAACTGCACGATGGCATCGTTGAGCGACGGAGTTTCCGTGCTGTACAACTCCTCTGGAGTCAGTTCCAAACCTAAAGAGCGAAGAATTGAATCGGTCTTGGCCGACAAGTTGCCCATCACCCACATGCCTTCATCGGCACGTGCTGTGAGACACAAGAGGGACAACAAAAGTAATGCTAGCTTTTTCATAATTGTATTTTAGATTTTTTTTATGGATGAATCATTGGGTTGTTTATTGCGGCAAGCCGCCGAAAGAAAAATATAAAAAAATAAATAAAAAAAAAGAAAAATAGGAGAGTTAAAAATAGTAGATGGTGTTGGTGATGATGTCAAGGTAGAACTTTTCACATTCGGCAATGACAGGAGCAAAGTTATAAAGAATGCCTATCCTAATGCCAGCATTACGCATATAGTTGGTCAATTGTATTCGTTCATGAAAAGAAATTTCTTCTATGGCTTTACATTCAAGAAACACCTTATCTTTGCAGAAAAAATCCACTCTCAAAGTAGAATCTATCTTACGCCCACGGAATGTTGGATGAAAATGATGTTCTTTTTTATAGGGTATATGCGCATCATCGAAAGCTATCTTCAAACAGTCTTGGTAAACATATTCCGTCAGCTCTGGACCCTTTTCACTGTGCACTTCCTGACAACACCCCACAATATCATAAACAAACTTCTTCAGCTTTCCCTTCAGCACCACATCATTTAATTGTTCTATATACATAATTCTTTTTTTATATCTTTTCTTATTTTTTTATATTTTTGCTTCGGCGGCTTGCCGCAACCTCACTCCTTCTTCTTGAACTTCTTCCCTATCACTGGCAAACTATGCAGCGGCAAATCCTTGTGAATAATCTGCATCACGAACAAGGCAATGAGCAGCGTGTTGAGGATGAAACGAAGCCATACGGGCCATGAGGTGGGCATGAAAAACATTGCCACAAAGAGGACTGCTGCAAATAGGACATAGGTAAAGATGCTCTTCAGGTCGTACTGGATGGGATTGATTCTTTGCCCCACAAAGTAGCTGAGCGTCATTGCTGTGGCATAACCCGCAAAACCGCCCCATGCACAGGCCATATAGCCATATTTCGGAATGAAGATGACATTGACGGCGACGAGCACGGCACATCCCGTCAAGGAGAACCAAGCCCCCCAGATGGTCTTGTCAATGAGTTTATACCAGAAAGAAAGATTAAAGTAGATGCCCATCATGATTTCTGCGGTCATCACAATAGGTACAGTAATCAGTCCATCTCGGTAGTCCTCGCCAATGATGTGCTGGAGGAAGTCCATATAGCCCATCACACAGAGGAAGGCAAAGAGGGTGAAAATGATGAAGTATTTCATCGCCACCGCATAATATTCCTTGCTGTCCTTATCCTTCGCCTTCGAGAAAACGATAGGCTCATAAGCATAGCGAAAAGCCTGGGTAATCATCGCCATAATCATCGCCACCTTCACACAGGCACCATACTCGCCCAATTGTGCCTTGGCATCAGCCTCGCTGCACACCAAAGGGAAGATGATTTTATCCACGGTCTGATTGAGGACACCAGCAATGCTCAGTACCAGAATAGGCCATGAATAACTTAACATACGCTTCAGCAGGGAAAAATCGAACTGCCACTTCACCTTGAAGAAGTCGGGAATGAAGAAGAAGGTGATGGTAGCCGTACACCAAAGATTGATGCAGAAGACATAATACACCTCGGTCTTACCCAAGACTACGAAATAAAGGACATTCAACGCAATGTTGAAGAAGATGAAGAGCAGCTTCAGGGAGGCAAATTTGATAGGACGCTTCTGGAATCGCAAATAACTAAAGGGCATCGCCTGAATGGAGTCAAGCGCCACAACGGTTGCCATCATCAGCAGATACTCATGATGGTCGGAGTAACCAAGGTAATCGCTGATAGGAGTGATAAAACCAAATATCAAAGCCAAGAAAACGGCAGACAGCACACCCACCACCGTCAAGGCTGTTGAGAACACGGTATCGGGCTTCTCGTCTTCCTTGTTGGCAAAGCGGAAAAGTGTCGTCTCCATACCAAAGGTGAGAAGAGCCAATGCCAATGCGGTGTAAGCGTAGATGTTCACACTCACACCATAATCGCCCGACTCCTTCGGCATGTAGTTGGTGTAGAGCGGCACGAGCAGATAGTTGAGGAAACGCCCCACGATGCTGCTCAGACCATAGATGGCTGTGTCCTTTGCTAAACTTTTGAGATTGGCCATAGTCAAAATTCTTTCAGATTTTGAGGTAACAGTGAAAAATTTGCTACCGCACTTGTGCGCTAACAGAGAGACTATCTGTTGCGATAGCCCATTTTTCACTTTTCATTTTTCACTTATTCCAAGTAAGTGTATCCGTACAGTCCGCTGCGGTAAGTGTCCAAGAACTCCTTGCCCTCTTCGAGCGTTATCTTTCCTTCCTTGATGGCTTGCTTGGCCCAGATTTCAAGACTGCGCACTAGCTTTTTCGGCTCATACTGCACGAAACCCAGCACATCGGCCACAGTCTCTCCGTCGATGATGTTCTTGATGTGGTAGCCTTCCTTGTCAGTGGTGACATGGACGGCGTTGGTGTCGCCGAAAAGGTTGTGCATATCGCCAAGAATTTCCTGATAAGCTCCCACCAGGAAGACGCCGATGTAGTAGGAGCCTTTCTTCTTGTCGAGCGAATGAACGGGGATGAAGTGGCTGACACCCGACTCGGTGGCGAAGTTAGCAATCTTGCCGTCCGAGTCGCAGGTGATGTCTTGCAATGTGGCATTGCGGTCGGGACGTTCGTTAAGCCGCTGGATGGGCATGATGGGGAAGATTTGGTCTATCGCCCATGCGTCGGGCAGCGAGTGGAAGAGGGAGAAGTTGCAGAAGTATTTATCGGCCAGAAGTTTGTCGAGCGAATGAAACTCTTCGGGCACATGCTTCATGGTGTGAACCAACGTGTTGATTTCACGCGCTACGGCCCAATACATACGTTCGATTTCAGCACGGGTACGAAGGTCGAGTAAGCCATGAGAGAAAAGGTCGAGGGCTTCTTCGCGGATTTGCTGGGCATCGTGCCAGTTCTCCAGCATGTTGCGCACATTGATGTTGCACCAGATGTCGTAAAGTTCCTTGGCCAAGGAATGGTCTTCTTCACCCACGACGAACTCGTCGGGCATGGCAGGAACCTCGGTGGTTTCGAGCACTTCGATGATGAGCACCGAGTGGTGGGCTGCCAAAGAACGGCCGCCTTCGGTGATGATGTTGGGGTGAGGGATTTCGTTGGCATTGGCTGCCTCGACGAAGGTATAGACACAGTTGTTCACATACTCTTGAATGGAGTAGTTGACGGAACTTTCGCTGTTGCTCGAACGGCTGCCGTCGTAGTCAACGCCCAGCCCACCACCGCAATCGACGAACTCTACGCCGTAACCCATCTTGTGGAGCTGCACGTAGAACATGCTGGCTTCGCGCAGGGCGTTCTGAATGCGACGTATCTTGGTGATCTGTGAACCAATGTGGAAGTGGATGAGCTTGAGGCAGTCCTTCATGTCGTTCTCCTCAATATATTGAAGTGCTGTCAGCAGCTCGCCCGACGTGAGACCGAACTTGCTGGCATCGCCCCCACTCTCTTCCCACTTGCCTGAACCCGACGCGGCCAACTTGATGCGGATACCCATGTTGGGACGCACACCGAGTTTCTTGGCTGTGCGGGTGATGATTTCCAGCTCATTGAACTTCTCCACCACAATGAAAATGCGCTTACCCATCTTCTGGGCAAGCAGTGCCAACTCGATGTAGTCTCGGTCTTTATAGCCGTTACAGATGATGAGCGAGTCGCTGTTCGTGTTGACCGCCAACACGGCATGGAGTTCAGGTTTAGAACCCGCTTCGAGACCCAGGTTGAACTTCTTGCCATGCTTGATGACCTCTTCCACCACAGGACTAATCTGGTTCACCTTGATGGGGTAGATGATGAAGTTTTCCCCATTGTAACCATACTCCTTGGCCGCCCTGTCAAAGCAGGTAGCAGTTTTCTCGATGCGGTTGTCGATAATATCGGGGAAACGTACCAACACTGGGGCTGACACATCGCGCAGGGCAAGGTCGTCCATGACTTCTTTCAGATCAACCTCCACCCCATCCTTGCGGGGTGTCACTGCCACATTTCCTTTCTCGTTAATGTGGAAATAGTTTACACCCCAACCATTGATGCCATACAGCTCGTTGGAGTCTTCAATGCGCCATTTTCTCATAATAAACCGATGATTTGTTCGACGTAGTTCTTGATTTCTTCCTTGGTGTGAATCACCTCTATCTGGAGGGTATGCTTGGCTTGCTGATAGAAAGGCAACCGCTTCTGAAGCGACTCTTCTATGTAGGACATAAGCTCTTCCTCTGTCTTGCCCTGAATGAGCGGACGCACCGTCTTGCCCATCTTCAGATGCTCTTTCAGCACGGCAGGGGGGGCATCGAGGAAGAAGGTCTCGCCGCTGGAGTTCATGTAGCTCATGTTGTCGAAGAAGCACGGAGTGCCACCACCACAGGAGATGATGACATCCTCGAACTCGCCCACTTCGTGCAGCATCTTCTGTTCAATCTGGCGGAAGCCTTCCTCTCCTTTCTCGGCAAAAATGTCGGGAATCTTCTGATGGAATCGGTCTTCTATGTAGTTGTCAAGGTCATAGAAGTCCATGCCCATCTCTCGTGCCAAGACCTTTCCGAGGGTGGTCTTGCCCGCCCCCATATAGCCTATCAAGAAAACTCTCGTCATGCCTTTGCCGCTTTTCTGCCACGCTTCGGAGCGGACTTCGCCTCAGCCTGTCCATCGCTGGCCTTGTCGATGATGGCCTTGCACTCTTCGTAGGTAAGGCTGGCAGGCTCTTTCACACTCTTGGGCAACTTGTAGTTAACACCTTTATATTTAAGGTAGGGGCCGAAACGACCGTTCATCACTTCGAGTTCGGCATCTTCAGCAAAGACTTTCAGATGTGCCGAAGCCTCTTCCTTGCGGTGCTGCTCGATGAGCTGGATGCCATCCTCCAGAGTCAATGCCATCGGGTCGGCATCCTTGGGCAAAGAGACATACTTCTTGCAATGCAGCACGTATGGGCCAAAACGACCCGTTCCAATCACGACGGGCGAACCTTCGTAGTCGCCCAAGGTACGAGGCAACTTGAAGAGTTCAAGTGCTTCTTCCAACGTGATGGTGCTGATGCTCTGTCCTTTGTTGAGCTGGGCAAAACGAGGTTTCTCCGTTTCATTGGCAACACCTATCTGCACCATCGGACCAAAACGACCAATCTTCACGCTGACAGGCTTTCCTGTGCCAGGCTCCTTGCCCAACACACGCTCACCCACCTTGCGCTCCTTCTTCTCTTGCAGAGTGGCATCCACCTGCGGCTCCAACTTGGCGTAAAAGTCACGCATCATCTCATGCCAGTTCTCGCGCCCGTCGGCTATCTCGTCGAATTCCTTCTCTACGTTAGCCGTGAAGTTATAATCGACAATATCCGGGAAAGAATGAATGAGGAAGTCATTGACCACAATGCCTATATCCGTCGGAATGAGCTTACCCTTCTCGCTACCGACAATCTCTTTCTTCGATGATTTCTTCAGCTTGCCGTTCATCATTTTCAGCACATCATACATACGCTCCTCGCCCTTCTTATCACCCTTCTCCACATACTCGCGTTGCTGAATGGTCGAGATGGTCGGTGCATAGGTGGAAGGACGGCCAATGCCCAATTCCTCCAACTTCTTCACCAGACTGGCCTCGGTATAGCGCAGCGGACGCTGGGTGAAACGCTGAGTGGCCACCATCTCCTTCATCTGCAAGACCTCGCCTTTCTTCACGGGTGGCAAGAGTGCTTCACCCTCTTCCTGCTGGTGGTCATCGTCGTATGACTCACGGTACACACGGAGGAAACCGTCGAACGTGATGACTTCACCCGTGGCCACGAATGCAACCTCCATCATCGGGTCGTTCTTTGCCGCCTGTTTTCCTTGATCCGTTGTCTTAATCGTGATGGTTGTCTTCTCAGCCTCGGCATCAGCCATCTGACAAGCTACCGTACGCTTCCAGATGAGGTCGTAGAGACGTTTCTCTTGTGAGTTACCCGTGATGGTGTGCTCAGAGATGTAGGTGGGGCGGATGGCTTCGTGTGCCTCTTGCGCTCCCTTCGAACTGGTGTGGAACTGACGAGGCTTGGAATACTGCTCACCATGCAACTTCACGATTTCCTCCTTCGTCGTGTTGATGCAGAGAGAAGAGAGGTTGACCGAGTCGGTTCGCATATAAGTGATATGTCCCGACTCATACAGATGCTGAGCCACCATCATCGTCTGGGAGACAGTGAAACCCAGCTTACGTGCAGCCTCCTGCTGAAGGGTGGAAGTGGTGAAAGGAGGAGCAGGGCTCTTCTTCACAGGCTTCTTCTCTATGTCGGAAATCTCAAACTGCTGGTCCTTGCAGGAAAGCAGAAACTGCTCGGCCTCGGCTTCGGTCTTGAAGCCATGAGCCAACGATGCTTTGATTTCCTGACCGTCCACCATAAAGAGAGCACTCACCCTGTAGCTCGACTCACTCTTGAAGTCCTCTATTTCCTTCTCGCGCTCCACAATCAGTCTCACGGCCACACTCTGCACACGTCCTGCCGAAAGGCTTGGCTTCAGTTTCTTCCACAGCACGGGAGAAATCTTGAAACCGACGATTCTATCGAGCACTCGGCGAGCCTGCTGTGCATTCACCAGTCCCATGTCAATGGTGCGGGGAGTTTCGATTGCCTTCAGAATGGCACTCTTGGTGATTTCATGGAAAACAATTCTTTTAGCCGCCTTGGGATCCAGCCCCAACACCTGACTCAAGTGCCAGCTGATAGCCTCTCCCTCGCGGTCTTCATCGGAAGCCAGCCAGACGGTCTCAGCCTTCTTGGCTTCCTTACGAAGGTCTCTCACCACATTTTCTTTATCAGAAGGTATCTCATATTCTGGCGAGAAATCATCCAGATTCACGCTCATTTCCTTCTTCTTCAAGTCGCGGATGTGTCCATACGACGACATCACCTTGTAGTCTTTTCCGAGGAATTTCTCCAACGTTTTCGCTTTGGCTGGAGACTCGACAATTACTAAATTCTTTTGCATATCTTGTTGTTTATTCTGCACATTTTCAGAAAATCGGGTGCAAAGGTAAGCAAAAAAATCTTTTATTCTTTATATATAATGTGTGAATTTTTTCTAAAAATATCTTCTATCCTATAGGATAGTATTTTTCAGTCGAAAAGACTACGCATACCTGTTTTATCATTAGGGTTAGCCCAAGGGTTGCGACCCAAATGCTTATAGGCCAATTCCGTCACTTCACGTCCACGAGGGGTACGCTTGATGAAACCTTCCTTGATGAGGAACGGTTCATAGACTTCCTCCACGGTGCCAGTGTCTTCGCCGATAGCGGTGGCAATAGTGCCCAATCCAACGGGGCCTCCCTTGAACTTATCGATGATGGTGGTAAGTATCTTATTGTCGATTTCATCGAGGCCAAAGCGGTCGATGTTGAGGGCTTCAAGCGCCATGTGGGCAATGGGGAGATCGATGGTTCCGTTGCCTTTCACCTGGGCAAAGTCGCGCACTCGGCGCAGGAGCGCATTGGCAATACGAGGGGTGCCACGACTGCGACCTGCTATCTCACCCGCTGCATCGAAGTCGCAGGGAATGCCCAGCAGATGAGCCGAACGAAGAATAATCTTAGTCAGCACATCGGCATCGTAATATTCGAGGTGCAGGTTGATGCCAAAGCGAGCACGGAGCGGTGCGGTGAGCAAACCGCTGCGTGTGGTGGCACCGACCAGCGTGAAGGGGCTGAGGTCTATCTGGATGGAACGTGCCGAAGGGCCTTTGTCTATCATGATGTCGATGCGGTAGTCCTCCATCGCCGAGTAGAGATACTCCTCCACCACCGGTGAAAGACGGTGGATTTCATCGATGAAAAGGACATCATTCTCCTCCAACGAAGTGAGAATGCCCGCCAAATCGCCAGGCTTGTCAAGCACGGGACCTGATGTGACCTTGAAACCCACGCCCAATTCGTTGGCGATGATGTTGCTCAGAGTGGTCTTGCCGAGTCCTGGAGGACCATGCAGCAGCGTGTGATCGAGTGGTTCGCCACGAAAACGGGCAGCCTCAACAAACACGCTGAGATTCTCTACCACCTTAGTTTGTCCGCTGAAATCGTCAAAACGGAGGGGACGAAGGGCATTCTCAAAGTCCTTGTCCTTCGTGTTCCGTTGTTCTCTTATGTCAAAATCTTCTTGCATATCTTTTAGTTTTTCCACTTCTTACCTAGGGCAACCTAGGGTTTTCTAGGCTTTCCTAGGGTTTCCTATTCCTCTAGTTTATCTATAAAAAAATGGGGTTCCCACCCATCTGCTTTACTCGTTCACCATCAGTTTCCCTTCAGGCGACATACCCTCGCAAGAGATGTACATCTCGTGGCAGGAGGAGTTGTTGAAGAACTCCACGGTTGCCTTTCCTTCGGCATCTGTCTTCACTTCAGGCACCCAGAAGAGAGTGCGGCGATAGTCCTCGATGGGTGGCAGTGTGGAATAGTCTTCCGTCTCGAAGGTAGAGGGTTTGTTGTAGCCTTGGAAGTGGGTGTTGCGCAGTCCCTTCTGCTTCACGGGGAAGGTGTGGTGGGTATAGACAAACACCGTCACTGCCCCAGGAATGGTGGGGATAGTGCGAACATAACGCTGGTAAGCGGTGGCATCTTCCGTCACATAGACCGCCTTCACCTCATCGATGAAAGTGTTGAGCGTTTTGCCAGCCAAATCACCCATAGGGTCTTCTGCCTCAGCCATTGCCACAGCACTCTTCTCCTGAATGTCGAAGGTGTCGAACTTGAGGGAGCCAAGAAGGGTGATGCAGCGATAGGTGTTGCCCCAAATCCACACAACGGGACGGTTCTTGTAGCCTAATCCTGAATAGCGGTAGATACTGCCTTTCTCGCCCGTGTTCTCTTCTTCGGCTGGTGCCTCCACCTGGGTGATGTCAGTGCTTTCATCTGCTTCCATGTCACCTTCTGCACTTATCTCAGTCACTTGGGTGTCGCTCTCACCAAAGGGATTGTCAGCGGCAACATCGGCAGCATCCGAAACAAAGGTTTCCTTGTCGGAACCGCCAAAGAAGGGGTTGCGCATGCGGAGCCAACTGCTGAGGGTGGGCACCTGCATGCCACGGTCGGCAAACATGTCGGCATCGTTGTCAGCATTGTAGTACATGGTGGCGTAGTGCTGTGCCTGAGTTTCCGACTCCCATGCTGCACGGGCATTGTCATAGATGCGGTTGCGCTTTGCCTTCACCACCACAGTAGGCAACACGTGGTCGCGCTTCTGGATGGGGATGTATTCGTGATCTTCTTCTGCTGCCTTCTTCGACTGCTCAGTGCCAAAGAGGTTCGCCTTGAGCAGGTTGATAGTGGCGGTTTCATCGGGAGAAAGCCAGCGCCGGGCAGGTGAGAAGTGACGGTCGATGCCTACATAATAGTTAGCATCCTTGTCATCCTTCTGGGTGTTGATGATGAGTTTCCAATCGCCCTCCATGCCAGGCAGTTCAAAGGCATAACCACCCAGCGAATCAGTGACGGTGGTGCCTTCGAGGTGCTGCCCATGCTCGTTGTAGAAATACATGGACAGGTTCACGCCTTCCACCGAGTTCTTCTTGCGCTTCTGACCCAGTTTGCCAAACACATAGAGCTTGTCCTCGATAGGTTGGACAAATCGGGCGGTGCTGTCGTTGAAGAGCGTGTAGCCCTCGTTCTGTTCGATGGCATTGGCCATGAGTGCCCAGTCGTAACGACGCCAGCCCTGCACCATCATCAGCAAGTCGGCAGCCAGTCGGTGCTCCTCATCGTCGGCCTCAAAGTAATAACCTGGGTCGGCAATGTAGCCCTTAATGTCGCTAGAGAGCAGGAGCCACGTGAGGGCATTCCCTTCGCGTCCGTTGGTCATGGTGGCGGCATCGATAGCAGAGAAAGAGAGGTTGCTGTTAGGTTGTGCCTGTATGTTGACAGTCACTGTCTTGCAGGGTTTCGGGAAAGCCTGCGGTGAAGAAATGCGGATGGTGTCTGTCTCACGAGAGGAAGGGCAGATGAAGAACAGGCGTTCTGTCTGGATGTGACCGTCGGCAGTAAAGAACGTGAGCTGATTGACTCCTTCGGGCATCGACACACGGTCGAACGGCAACATCATGGCGGGTTCGGTATAGACCGTGTCGGCGCGCACCACCCGACCGTTGTTGATGAGCGTGTAGCCCAACAATTTGCCCACCATCGAAGGCGTGGCATAGATGGTCGCCTCAACCGCATCGTCCTTCAGCATGTTGACCTGCATGGCAAGCCCTTCATCTTCGGCATCGGGCAGACGCACATCGTGGTTGTGGCCCTTGCGGTCGGCAAGACGCAGATACTTGGCAGTTCCATCTGGACGCACGATGAATGCACCCCTGCCGTCCCTCACCGTGGCAACAGCAGTTATCTCCCTCTTTTGTGCATCCAGCAGGCTGCCGCTGGTTTCGAGGCTGGAGCCGGTCTTGTCAGTCACAGAGAAGGCCACCCGATTGGGCAGTCCCTTGATGAGTTTTCCACCTTCGGGATAGAAGCGCACCTTCAAGCCATTCTCCTTATCGTTCTGACTGTCATCCAAGCGCACACTGGGCAGACGCTTACGATAGCCATAATCATCCATCACCATCTTAGAGTAGTCACCATCCTTGGTGGGAGCCTTAAACACAGGGAAGACCCGCGAGAAGATGCCGCCATTGCCCCAGTTGGTCATGTAGCGAGTGTAGGCGCGCACCTCGTAGAAGCCCGTCGTGTAGAGGCTGTCGAGTGTCATGTCACCGTATGCCGCACCATTCTGAATGGGCAACTTACGCGTCAACACCACATCGCCCGAAGGATTGACCAACTCCACATACAGTACCGCACTCATGTCGGTCGGCTTGCCCGTGTCGGCGCGCAACACATAGCCCTTGAACCAGATGGTTTCACCCATGAAGTAACCCGTGTTGTCGAAGTGGAGATACACTTTCTCCTGCGGCATAGCCTGCGCAAAGTTCATGGCGCGCTTCATATAAGAAACCACGCCCATCAACTCGTTGTTGTCTGTCTGAGCCATCGCTGCCAGACAAATGAAAAGCGACCCACAAATAGTGAGAAAGATCTTTTTCAGGTGTGTCCGAAATGTGAAAAATTCAAGTTTCATATCCCTTATTATCATTTATCCATTATCAATTCTCAATTGCTAATTCTCAATTATCTATTACCCCCTGTGTCAGTCGGTCTGCAGGTTGAAGCACATAAAGTCGGTCGTTCACCCGCACACGGTCGTTCACCTTGATGCTGATGTGCTGTCCTCTCGTGGCGGTCTCCACAGGTTCCAACTCATAGCGTATCTCGTCACAAGACTGGATGAGCGCCCCCGTCGTGGTGCCCGTCACCAGTATCTTATCCCCCACATGCAGGTCCTCATTCTCAATCAGGAATTCCGCCACCCCTATCTTCGAGAAGTACTTCACACACTTGCCCACATACACCTTCTTCTCCGTTGCCTTACTGCCATACACCTCACACCATTCGCCCAACTGCGCGCCCTGATAATAACCATCCCAGAAACCACGATTGAAAACGGTGCTGAGCTGCTCATCCCACGCATCCTTCTTCTCATCAGTGAAATCGCCATCAAGCACGGCATTGATGGCCTCATCATACGCCTTCACCACCGTATAGACGTACTCCGGTCCTCGCGCCCTACCCTCTATCTTGAACACCCGCACTCCTGCATTCATCATCACATCAATAAACCTAATCGTCTTCAGGTCGCGTGGAGACATGATATACTTATTATCCACTTTCAACTGCGTCCCTGTCTCCAAGTCCGTCACCTCATATCCTCTTCGGCATATCTGCACACACTCCCCTCGATTCGCACTTCTGCCAGCATTCTGCAACGACAGGTAGCACTTACCGCTGATGGCCATGCACAGCGCACCATGACAAAACATCTCTATCCTGATGAGTTTCCCCTTCGGTCCCCTGATGTCCTGCTCCACAATCTGCCGATAGATGTCCCTCACCTGCCACATGTTCAGTTCCCTCGCCAGCACCACCACATCGGCAAACCGCGCATAAAACTTCAGTGCCTCCACATTCGAAATGTTCAGTTGCGTGCTCAGATGCACCTCCACCCCCACCTCGTTGCAGTAGGTCATCACCGCCACATCGCTCGCAATCACAGCCGAAATCCCCGCCTCCCTGGCCGCATCCACCATCTCGTGCATCGTCTCGATGTCCTCACCATAAATGATGGTGTTCACCGTCAGGTACGACTGCACCCCATGCTCACGGCAGATGGCCGCAATCTCCTTCAGGTCGTCAATCGTGAACGCATTGGCCGAGTGGCTCCTCATGTTCAGTTTACCGATGCCAAAATACACCGAGTTAGCCCCCGCCTTCAGCGCAGCAGCCAGACTCTCCCGGCTCCCCACCGGAGCCATAATCTCAAAGTCAGAACGTTTCATGAGTGCAAAGATACACAAAAAGTTACAATACAATATGCCCTACCCCCTTTTTTCTTCCAACCTCACCCATAAAAAAGCAAAGACAACCTTCACAAACACACAAAAGCAAAAGCAAAAAACAGACCACACCTGCAACTGCATAGGCCGAACCAACACCCTTCCCAACAACCGTACCCCACACGCCCAAGCCCATCCACGAAAACCGACAAATTGACCAACCCCCAATGTCCCAAAACAGGTGTGACTCACACCCCTACCATAGGTCTGACTCACACCTCTACCATAGGTGTGACTCAGACCTATTTTGAGGCTACGGATGCGTAGGCAGAGCCATGCCTTTGCGGCCGTCTATTGGCTTACCTTGCGCATCCAAGCGGTGACGCTCTGTCCCATGCGCTGCTTGAAGGCGAGGCTGAAGGTGCTGTAGCTGCGGTAGCCGCTCTCCTGGGCCAACTTCTGGGCGGTGACGGACCGGCCATTGCGCTGAGCCTCGCTGTAGCGGCTCACGAAGTGGGAGATGCGGAGGTCGTTGATATAGGTATTGTAGTTGATGCCCTTATCGACGAAATACTGGCTGAGATAGGTGCGGTTGGTGCCGAGGGCTTTGGCCAGCTGCATCAGGGTGAGGTCGTGCTGCAGATAAAGCTGTGTGGCCACGCAGTGCTCGGCCAACAGTTGTTCGATACTGAAAGGAACCTCACCTTGGTTCTCCTGCTTGGGAGAGGGTTCAGGAGCGAGGCTGCAGTCGTCCAGCTGCGGCAGCGTCTCCACCCGCCACAGCAGGAAGCCATAGAGCACGAGTTCGAGGAAATGGAGAAGGTAGATGAGGACGATGTTGCTGTCGACGAGTGCATAGAGGATGAACAGCAGCATGAACACGAGCGAGAGTGCTTGGCTCAGCCACACCTCCTTGCGCTGCAGGTCGGCAAAGTTGTCGCGCAACCACCGCCCATACTGCTTGACGGCAAAGGCAACATATATCGCGAAGGCCACGTAGAGCAGCAGGATGTATGCGATGACCGTCAGCATGAGCTGATGACTGGGGCGCACCATGAGCACTCCCCCCATTGCCACGAATGGCGTCATGGCAGCAAAGACGGGCCAGACGGGGCGCTTGCGGTCCTGAAGCATGGCCAGCAGCGTGCCGGCGATGGTGGTGAGCAGCGTCACGCAGTCGAGCATGACAATCGCCACATAGCCCACGGAACAGAATAAGTCATCCGAAGAAAGGTGCTGCACGGAGAGAAGGTAGAACACACCCCACCACACATGGCCCAAAGCCGACACGGCAAAGAACGATGCCGCCCAGCGGCGCAATGGGAGGGGCGGCGTGACGTCGGCGGCAAAGGCATTGCCCCGACGCAGCAGCAGGTAGAGGGCGGCGATGAATGCTGCCGCTCCCGTTATGCCATAGAGGATGAGAAATAGCACCAGTTGGGCGGAGAGGTGTTCGGAGAGCATGTCTTCACTATGAATGGATTCTTTGTCCTTTGTGTGCACAAAGGTACTCTATCTTTCGGGAATTCTTTGCAATTCGGCTGTTAAAAATGGGGGAGGATTCTCAAAATTTACAATTTCACTCTCAAAATTCACAAAAACAATTATAAAATTCACAAAATCTTTCGGAGTGAACTTTGAGATGTTGTATATTTGGAAAATCTGGAGTAAATTTGCAAACATTAACAAAATCCATCACTAACTTATATCTAAACTTAATCTATAATGAACAAAACAACAAACATTCTGCGAGGGAGGCCGTGGCTCATGTTGCTGGCGCTCTTTGCATGGCTGCTGCCACAGAGGGCTGCGGCTGAGGAATATGTACACGACCCCGATCACTACTCGGTGTCGCTGGGCGGTACGAACATCGTGTACTTCACGGCTCCGGTTTACGACCAGAAGAACGTGGACCAGTGGATTAACGAGGGCAGACTGTATTGTCAGCCCGAGGGCGAGTCGAAGTTCGAGGTCATCTACTGGGAGTCGTCGAAGAACATCGACAGCGACGCCACGGAGGTGAACACCAAATTCAGCACGACTGCCGACGGCTTCTTCGACATCACGAAGGGCAACACGCGCGACACCTACCGGCTGACGAAGGACAAAGCCAGCTGGATTTACATCAAGCGCAACAGCGACGGCTACTCCTTCACCTATGACGCGGAGTGGGTGGTGCCCTACAACCTGCTGGGCAAGAAACTGACCTTCACCTGGGAGGTGGAACGCTGGGGCAACGGGTCCTGGACGAAGACGAAGGTGACGGGTCTGAAGACGGTGACCATCAACATGCCGGCGGCCAGTGCCAAACTGACACCATTCGTGTCGAGCCCGATGATGAACCCCCAAAACCCAGGCAAACTGGAGTTGCCTTGGTTTATGGCTTCCGACAGCATCGTCAGTGCCCGCTACGAGTACACCGATGCCGATGGGGAGCGCAAAAAGGTGCCTATCAACAACATGTCCAGAGGCATCATCGAACTTGATGCAAACGTGCCTCACCGCAACTTCCGTGTGGTCTGCAGTTACAAGCAGCAAGGGGACAAGGGGAGTTACCTCATTGAAGACCAAGGCTCATCGACACAGAACATTGCCATGATCCATGCGCCCATCGGACTGACAGCCCGTCCATTGGGCGGCCTAAAGGCGAAGGTGGAACTGTCATGGAACGTGCCTTATTTAGACGATGAAGACCTGGCCCCCACCGACTTCTTCGAGGTGCAGCGCTCACTCACCGGCAAGGAAGAGGACTTCGAGACCATCTATCAGGATTTCTACTCTTCTAAAGCAAAGAAGACTACTTACACCTTCATCGACAGCACCTTAGTGGAGTCCATGCAGGCGGGCTTACTGGCGAACGGCGGCACGCTGAACAATCTGACTTACCGCGTACGCCGCGCCATCACCCAGGACTGGGGATGGGGTGCCACCAACAACTGTGCCGCCACCACCCGTTGCGTGGTGGACGACCTGCACCTGTTGCGCATTGCCAACTACACGGCCCAGTGGGAGGACGAGAAGGCATACACCGTGCGCGTGTCCTGGCTGTATGCCGACGAGAAAGGCGCCGTGTGGGACGACCGTGCCAAGATGGTGCTGCGCGTCATCTCGAAGAACCGCAGGGGTGCCATCGTGGACAGCCTCGTCTATACCATCGACGACGAGACGGAGCGAGCACAACGCTACAAGGTGGTGAACCTCCCGCGCTCGTGCGTGTACTATAATATAGACATGTATGTGGAGCGCGGCACGTCACCCATCAACCAGTTGGAGGATGTGACAGAATACTTCTTCCCCATCCGCAACGCCAATGATTGGAACACTTTCCGTCAGAAGGTGACAGACGCCAAGGGGCAGCCTGTGAACGCCCGCCTCTATGCCGACATCAGCACCGGCAACAGTGCGGGCGATACTAACAGCCCGTTCTGCGGTGTGTTCGATGGTAACGGACACACGCTGACCGTCAGCATCGTGCACAATACCGAACAACAGGCGCCTTTCCGCCATGTAGGCAATGCTACTATCAAGAACCTGCGCACGGCAGGAACCGTCAATACCAGCGCAAGATATGCAGCAGGTCTCATCGGCTGTACCATGGAAGGGGCCACAGTCAGCATTGAGAACTGCCGCTCGTCAGTCACGCTCAATAGTTCTGTTAATGGCGAGGGACTTCTCGCTGGCTTCATAGCACGCCAGAGCGGTTCCAATGTCGTCATCCGCAACTGTAAGTTCGACGGCAGTTTCGAAGGCGACCATGCCACCCACAACCGTGGCTTTGTAGCATGGGTTGCCCGTGGCAGTAGTCTGACCATCGACAACTGCGTTTTCGCCCCCGACCGTATTGCTACCCCCCTCGAAGGCTGCCAGACGTGGGTTGGCTTGGACACTCAAGATGTCCAGTACTCGAACATCAACAGTTATGCCACCCGTGAGTATTCGTCATACATCGTTATCCGCAACGCTGCAGACTGGCATCAGTTCGCCGTCATGGTGAATGAAGCCGCAAACCAGCACGGAGTGGATGCTATCCTCGATGCTGACATCTCCATCAGCGAGCCCGTGGGTGTAACTGAAGGCACTAGATACCGTGGCACCTTCAACGGCAATGGCCATACCATAACCTTCAATAAGTCGGGGGTCACGGAGAAGTACATGGCTCCCTTCCGTCACGTAGGCGATGCTACTATCAAGAACCTGCACACAGCGGGAACCATCTCGAGCAACGGGGCGTATGCTACCGGTCTCGTGGCTCAAGTCGTTAATGGTGGCAATCTTACCATAGAGAACTGCCATTCGTCGATGACCATCAGCAACAGCGGAAGCGAAGATATGACCTGTGCCGGTTTCGTGGGACGCGTCAGTTCAAGTACCGTCACGATACGCAACAGTAAGTTCGACGGCAGTTTCGAGGGTGCCAACAGTTATGGCCACGGCGGTTTCGTAAGCTGGGTGGATGAGAACAGCTCTGCCACTATCGAGAATTGTCTTTTCAACCCTGACCACATCAGCACCAAGCATGACCAATGCGAAACCTGGGTCCGCAAGGATGCTAAAGGCTCAGTGACGGTTACCAACAGTCATGCAACCAAAGACTTTGGTACGGAAATCGCAATCATCGACGGTAAAACCTTCATGGTGCTGCGCAGCACTACGGACTGGATGAACTTCAAGGAAGCCTTGAAGACCAACGACTACACCAACGCCATCATGGCCGACGACTTTACGGTTACAGATTGTGTGGCCTGGAATGGCGAGGGTAACTTCCATGGCATTTTCGACGGCAATGGCCATACGCTGAATATGAATATCAATGAGGCAGGTGCCGATATTTCACCTTTTGGTCTGTTCAAATATGCTCATGGCTGTACTATCAAGAACTTGCACGTCACCGGCAAGATCAAGGGCGGTGACCATGTGGCAGGTCTCGTTGGTGAAGCGGGTGAAGTGAACGGCAAGTGGACTGACATCTTTAATTGCCGTGTATCGGCCAGTATAGAGAGTTCCGGTTGGATTGCAGGTGGCTTCATCGGTCGCGGCACCAATGCAAACATTCAAAACAGCCTGTTCGACGGCTCCATTTGGTGTCAAAGAGCACAGGTTGATGATAATCAGAACTGGGCTGGTGCATTCCATGGTTTCAGAGATGGCGCAGAAGGTACCGTTTTCAATGCAATAGTACAAAACTGTCTGGAGAAAGCAACTTGGTACAACATTCTTCTCCAACACCTGAACTCGAAACCATGGACTTATTGGGGTAATGGCGAGAATTCTGATTCCAAAAACAACTGGAGTTATACTGGTGTAAGTGGAGCCTCCAAGGTTACCGGCGAGTCTGTAGGAACGATGGCAAACTATCTGGGCAACAGCAATTGGGAGGTGGTTGGCGGAAATGTCGTTCCGAAAATGTTTAAGACCACGATACCCGCTAATCCTTGGTCAACCATGTCTGCAAGCGAGATGGTTACAGCCTTGGGCGACAACTGGACGGTATCCGACGGCAAGGCGATTCCCATTATGCCTACACTCACGATTGCAACAGTAGCCAACGAGGAAAGTTTCTTGAGCGATCTCGGCAATGGCTGGACGGTGGAAAACGGTGTTCTCTTTCCTTATATCAAGTCGATAGATCCCACCTACGCCACCATCAACGACCCGAACCTGAAAGGCCTGTTCTACTACAAGAACACGGGTAAGATAGAGCCTGAACTGCTGACGCAGACGCGCCAGAGCAGCGTGCTGCTGTCGTGGAGCACCGACCGCAACCCCATCGACTACTTCCGCGTGCTGCGCCGCATGAAGGGGCAGGGCGAAGACCAGTGGACGGAAGTGGCCTGGGGCCTGACCGACCTGAGCTACGAGGACACGAGCGTGTCGCCGCTGCTTACGTATGAATATAAGGTGCAGGCCGTGAACGACTGCGAGGGTCGCGACTCTACCGAGACCAAAGTGGTGGTGGGCGAGTGTAAGCACACCGGCCGCGTGGAGGGCTACGTGCGCTTCAACGACGGCACCGGTGCCCCCGGCATCTGGGTGGCTATCAGCTATGACGGCAACGAGGTGACCCGCGTGAAGACCGACGAGAGCGGCTACTTTGAGCAAGACGAACTGTCGTACCAAGGCCAGACGGCGGCGCACTACTCTGTAGGCCCCGTGGCCGGGAGTGGCGTCAACATCCAGCCCGTGCCGGTGACCTTCGATGCTACCAGCAACAACAAGACGCTGCGCGAGTTCACCATCGAGAACGGCCGCCGCTTCTCGGGCTATGTAATGTACGACGGTACAAGCATCCCCGTGAAAGGTGTCAACTTCCTGGTGGACGGCAATAAGATACACAACGCCAAGGGCGAATTCGTGGAGACCGACTACGACGGTTCGTTCTCGTTCCGCCTACTGGAGGGCGACCACACCATCCAGGCCGTGATGGACAAGCACGTCTTCACCAACGACGGCTGGTATAAGAACAGCGACAAGCAGAACATCACTGCCGACATTGCCGGCATCTATTTCTACGATGCCACGAAGGTAACGCTGACGGGCCGCGTGGTCGGCGGTGACGACCAGGGCCAGAAGCCCCTGATGAACAACCTGTCGAAGAACAACCTGGGCGACTCCATACAGATGGTGCTCACCCTGGAAGGCGACAACACGTCATGGCTCGTCTATGACAACCTGAACCCCAGCCGCACGCAGCGCGAGGAGGTGGTGCGCCATCCGCGTAATGGAGACAAGCACTACACCTCGGTGCTGACTCAGCGCAAACGCATGGTGGTGACGCCCGACCTGACGACTGGCGAGTACACGCTGACGCTACCGCCAGTGCGCTGGAAGGTGCAGCAGGTATATTGTAAGGGTTACCCCACCCTGTTCCAGGAGGGACAGGTGAGCGAAGTCATCGACCTGACCAACGCACTGGACACGCTACACGTTACCTACGACGGGACGTATTACGATGCTGAAGAGAACTGCTTGGAGAACCCCACAGCCACGTATCAAGCCGTCTATAATCGCATCTACCACAGTCCCGTGGAGGTGACCTACCGGCAGTTAGGCTATGACACGTTCGACTACTTCGGCGACAAGAATTACATGGCCACCGAACTGACGGGCAAGACCACCGAGGTGCCACTGGTTTATGGTGTGAAGAAGCCCAACTGGCCTGCCACCCGCAGCGACTCCATACAGGCTATCTATACCTTCGGTCACCCTGTGTTCAGCGTGGAGCGTAAATACAACATCCTGCTGCAGGTTGCCGAGCGCTACCAATACAACAACGACCCAGCCAGCGGTGCGCCCGATCTGGTGCCCCTTGGAGGCGGCAAAGCCCGTATGCAGAACGGTATGAAGGCATTTGCAATAGAGTCGCTCACGGAGGAACCTGTCAAGATAGACAGTCTGGGCCGTGCCCTGTTCACCCTGAAGGCCGACCAGACTACCACGATGCTCACAGGCAAGAACGCGCTGAAGACGGTGACCTTCACCGTGGAGCGTGACGGCACCTTCATTGAGGCCGAGCCGCTGCAGGGCTACGTGCTCAATATGTACCCCATAGGATCGGCGAAGAGCATCCTGACGGAAGGACAGCCCCTGCTGTTCGACATCCTGCGCGACCCACCGGGTGCCTACAGTTCGAACACGCTGGCCAAGGGTGCCACGCTCAACAACACATACATGATGAACTTGACGCTAATGGCCGGTATTAACATGACCTATAAGTCGGGTGAAGATCTGCAGATCCTGTCGGGCCAGATGATTGGCACGAATGCCGCGGGGGCTATTACGGGTACTGTCGTCGGCCCCCTCAGCACCGGAAAGTTTGAGGAAGGCACCGTGGACCAGTTGATGTACAACGCACAGGGAAGCAAAGCCTTCTCGCACACCATGGTCCTTGGTCACAACGTCAGCACCAGCGGCGACCCGTCGATGGTGGGTGCCGACGCCGACGTCTATATCGGCACGGTGCAGAACGTGGTGGTGACACCCATGTCCACCATCCGCGCCGTGACCAACGATATGCTTCAGGAGATGATTGCCCGTATAGGCAAGGACAACATCGTCGCGCTGACCAAAGAGAAAATGGAGTCGGACATCAGCAAGCGCATCAACTATGGCACGGTGGTGGTGATAGCCTCTGGCCTGAACGCCGATGGCGACACCATCCACCTCATCCGCGACGTGTCCTTAGGCTACGGCCCAGAGGTGCAATCGCAGTTCTTCTACTCGCAGAAGCAGATCCTCACGCAGATCATCCCCGACAAGGCGAAGGAGATAGCCGACATGATGTACTTTGGCACCAAGGCCAAGGCCCAGGAGATAGCTGACAACACCGGCCGGCCTGTTTACCTGTCGCTGCGCCAGCCCACCGACTCGGCGTTCGCCGTGGTGAACAGACCGATAGACGGACATGCCTACAACACAGACATCGACATGCCCCAGAAGGGCATCAACTACCTCGTGGTGCTGCCAACGGGCAAGAAGGAGAGCGACTTCAGCGACGAGGTGATAGAGAAGTACCAGATTATCAAGGCCTGGCTGGAGATGATTGCCCAGAACGAGGGTGAGAAACTCACCGCCCACGACCTGGTAGCCAACTACGACGTGGCTGGCACACAGGGCGTGAATTACAGCGAGACCTTCGACAACAACTACTCTACCACCTGGATGAACTACTTCCCCATCGCTACGGAGGTGGACTACTTCAACTCCGGCTCCAAGTCGTTGAACCAACTCACTTCGGGGATTACGCTGGGCGTTACGATTGCTACCAGCATCGCACTTTCCATGCAGGAGATGAAGACATGGACAGACCCGACGGTAGCCGTAACCCAAGAAAACGGGACGAACCAGAGTGTCTCTTTCTCTGGCCATCTACTTCAATGGAAAATCCTGCCTGTGATTGTATGTTCCACGGTGGGTACCGATGCTGAAACGCGGGTATACAACCGCACGGAGAGTTTCACCATTGCCACCGACCCTGCAAGCCACCTGAACGTTGACGTCTATCGCGTGAATACGACGGTAAACGAGAAAGAGGAGTTCGTGAACGCCAAGGACATCTTCACAAACTACAACTTCAACGCCCTGAACGACAACATGGAGTACTACATGGGCAAGACGCTCAAAAAACAGGACATCATGAGACCGCGCAGTTTCGTGTTCCGCACCCGTGGCGGCTCCACCCAAAACCCGTGGGAGGACGAGCGCGTAACGAAGGTTTACGACCCAGGCAAGGTGCTCGACGCACGCACGCTGAAGATTGTCAACCCGAAGATTCGCCTCGACAAGCAGAGCGTGAGCGGTGTATCTGTCGACGATGCAGCAAAGTTCACGGTGTTTGTTTCGAATGAGAGCGAAAAACCCGAAGCCACCGACGGATTGACCGCCCTGCAGGTGTTTGCCATAGACATGATGAACCCGCTGGGTGCCAAAATCAGCATCAACGGACAGCCGCTGACCACAGGCGGAATGACCGTGACATGCCTTCCCGGCAAAGAGACTGCTCTGCAGATGGAGGTGCGCGCCGGACAGGGCTTCGACTATGAGAAGTTGACCCTCGGTGTAATGTCGCCCACCGACGCTGCGCATGCCTACGCCCTGACGACGTTCGACGTCCACTTCCTGCACAAGGCAGGCGGTGTGAACATCACCGTGCCGGGCGACAAGTGGGTGCTGAACACCAACGCCCAGCAGGACTCGAAGCGCGGCTGGTACTTGCCGGTGACCATCGACGGCTTCGACCGCCATCAGCACAACTTCGACCACATCGAATTCCAGTACAAGGAGTCGCAGCGAGGCGACGACGCGTGGACAAACCTCTGCTCGTTCTATGCAAAAGACTCACTCATGGCACAGGCCAACGGTGTGCGTGAGTTGATAAAGCCCAACGCCAACATCACTACTGAGTTCTACGGCGAAGGCTGGACCATGGAGCGTGCCTACGACCTGAGAGCCGTGCTCTTCTGCCGCGACGGCAATGACTTCCTGACCACCTCGTCGAAGGTCATCAGCGGCATCAAGGACACGCGTCGCCCGCAACTGTTCGGCACGCCCGAACCAAAGGGCGGTTTGCTCTACCTAAACGATGACATCGTGTTCAACTTCTCTGAAGACATTGAATATAACTATCTGAGCGCCATCACCAACTTTGAGGTGAAGGGCGAGACGAACAACGACAACGTGACGGAGACCGTCAGCGTGCAGTTCAACGGCACGACGGCCAGCGTGGAAAGCGAGGCTAAGCGCAACTTCAGCGGCAAGGATCTGACCATCGACTTGATGGTGAAACCCGCCGAGACTGGTCGCGACATGCCGCTCTTTTCGCACGGCTCGAACGGCCAGAAACTGCAACTGTGGCTGACCAAGGACTTCCGGCTGAAGGCCGTGGTGAACGACCAGACGCTGACGGCCAGCACGGAGATGCCAAAGAACATCTTCCAGCAAGTGGCTCTGGTGCTGAACCAGACGGACAGCCTGGTGACACTCTACCACGGCGGTCTGTCAGTGGGCAGCCTGAAACTCTCGTCGCTCTACACGGGCACAGGTGCGCTTATCTTCGGCCGCACCAACGAGCAGAACCGCACGGAGAGCACGTTCTATGAGGGCCGCATGATGGAGGCCCGCCTGTGGTACAACGCCATGGACGGCACACTCATCGGCTCGACCTATGGTGGGCACCGTCTGACGGGTACCGAGAAGGACTTGGTGGACTACTACCCAATGAACGAGGGGTCGGGCGACTATATCATCGACCACACGCAGGGTGCCAACGCCAAGTTGATAGATGCCGCATGGGTCACCCCACAGGGCGTGTCGCTGCATGTGGAGAAGGCCGACAAGGGCGTGCTGCTCGACAAGAACGCCATGAACCGCACCAGCGAGCAGGACTACACGCTGATGTTCTGGTTCAAGACCGACGCTGAGGGTCGCGGCACGCTGCTCTCCAACGGTCGCGGTCAGAAAGAGGACAACGGTGCTGAGAACCAGTTCCATATCGGATTCGAGGACGACAAACTGATGTACCGTTCGAACGGCTTTGCAGCCGAGGTACCAGGCAACTGGAGCGACAGCAAGTGGCACAACTTCGCCATGACGGTGAACCGTGGCCGCAACGTGGCCAACATCTACATGGACAAGGAACAGGTGGCGACCTTCGAGGCCGACTCTCTGGGTGGCATCAGCGGCGGATATCCGCTCATCGGTGCAAGCCGCTACGACATCGTCAACGAAAAGGACACCCTGCTGAAACAGGACGGACTGACCCCGCTGAAGGGTAACGTGGACGAACTGATGTTCTTCGCTCAGGCACTGCCGCAGCAGCTCATCAGCACCTACGCCTCGAAGAGTCCCAACGGCGACGAGGCCGGACTGCAGACCTACCTGAGCTTCGACCGCCAAGAGCGCCAGAAGGACAACAGCATCGAGCTGGTGCCCTACGCCTTCAGCAAGAAACTCTATCTGGACGACCAGGGCAAGCCCCGCTACCGACTCAACCCGGAGACGAAACTGCCCACCGACACACTGGTGCGCGACTACCTGTTCGTGGACGACGAGGAGGTCATCCTGACACACATGGACAAGACAGAGGCTGCTCCCGTGGTGCCCTACGAGGAAGTGACGAACCTGAAGTTCTCGTTCATAGGGCGTGGCAACCAAGTGCTGGTGGAACTCGACGAGCCTAAGGCCAAATTGAACCACCGCAACATCTACGTGACGCTGCGCGACATTGAGGATCTAAACGGCAACACGATGGCTTCGCCGAAGACGGCCTGCTACTACGTGACGAACAGCAGCCTGCAGTGGATGGCGAACCGCCTGGACAACACCATCAAGTATGGCAGCGAAGAGAGTTGTGAACTGCCATTCTTCAACTATGGTGCACAGAGCCACACCTACACCATCGAGAACTGCCCGCGTTGGCTCACGCTCGACAAGTATAGCGACGTGGTGGCACCACAGACGCTGGACTATGTCAATGCAACGGTGAGCAAGGACCTGAACATCGGCACGTACAACGAGATTCTGTATCTGACCGACGAGGAGGGCATCACCGAGCCGTTCTACCTCAACCTGACCATCGAAGGCGACCAGCCTGAGTGGGCACAGGACATCGACAACGACTTGCTGCAGAACTCGATGAGCATCAGCGGACAGGTGTATCTCTACAACGAATTGGACACCGACACTCGCGACATCGTGGGCGTGTTCGACAACAAGAACCAGTGCCACGGCTACGCTAACATCAGCCACGACACGCAGAGCGGCGAGACAGTCCTCTACCTGACCATCTATGACAACCAGGCCAGCGGACGCGAACTGAACTTCCGTCTGTGGCAGTATAGCACTGGACGCGAAATCGTGCTGACCACCACACCGGCCATCACGTTTGCGAAGGATGCCATGCTGGGGGTTGACAAGCCCGTGCGCTTCAACGGCGGCGAGGCCTTCGTACAGTACTTCAACCTGAAGAGGGGCTGGAACTGGGTATCGTTCAATGTGAACAGCAATGATGCCGACATGGAGACGCTACTGACAAGCATGCCTTGGCAGAAGGGCGACATGCTGACCGAACTGGGCGGTGGCCTGACACTGGACTATGACGGCAGCCAATGGACGGCAAGCGACAAACCGCAGGAGATGCCTATCTCGGCCAAAAAGGCATACGCCATCAGGGTACAGCAGGAATGCGCTATCCCCATCAAGGGTACCGTCATCAAAGAAAAGGATGACCGCACCATCACGCTGAAGCAAGGATGGAACGGCATTGGCTACACACCGATGACGAACCTGACTGTAGAAACGGCACTGAGCGACTACTATGACCAGGCAGAGCCAGGAGACGTGATTAAGAGTCACACGGAGTTTGCCTACTTCACCAAGACTAGCAACACTGGACGCTGGCGCGGCAGTCTGCAGTACATGAAGCCCGGCGAGGGTTACATGATGCTTCGTAAGAATGCCACAGAAGCCTCTTTCGCCTATCCGTACTACGATATGAATAGCAACTTCCGTGAGGATTGGACGACAAGCACCAACCGCGCAGCCGCCAAGTCGCGCAGCACGATGAACGTCAGTGCCGTAGTAGAAGGCTTCGATGTTGAAGATGGCGACCGCCTGATAGCTTACGTCAACGGTGAGGCGATGGGCGAGCAGATGCTTACGACGGACTCCGAACCTGCCTACCTGAGCATTGCGGGCGACAAGCAGCAACCTATCTGGTTCGCTATCGAGCGTGAAGGCGAGATCGTTGCCTCTACCGCTGAGATTATGACCTTCAAGGCAAACGATGTCATCGGCAGTCCTGACGAGCCGACAGCCATCAACTTCGTCAAGTCTGAGCACGAAGATGGCAAGTGGTACACCCTCGGTGGTCTGCAACTACAGAAGAAGCCGACACAAAAGGGCATCTACATCTTCAACGGTCGCAAGATTCTGGTGAAATAACTCATAACAACGTAATATCGAAGAATTATGAATAAGACAAAGTTAATGTTCGTTCTGCTGGCAAGCCTCGTACTGGGGGCTTGCAACAGCAGAGACGACGACGATAGCACGAATGCTGCCTACACGGAGTCCTCACTGAATGAGGTTCCCGTGTGGAGTATTGACTGGAGCAACAACCAGGAACGCCCCGACTGGACGGCACCTGATGCGTCCTACTACGCGAACTGGACGATACTCAAGGTGCAGATAGAGGAGGCACTACAGCCTTTCGTCTCCGAAGGCGACCTGATGGCACTCTTCGTGAACGGCGAATTGCGCGGACTGGCAAAGCCTGCTGTCACCGTGGAGGGGAATCAGACAAGCAAGTTTTTGCTGAAAGCCTACGGCAACGAAACGGGAACGGAAACGGTAAAAATGTCGCTGAAATACTACAACCAGACGCTGAAGCACATTTTTACATTGGTTGACAACATCAGCCTAAACTCGGACGAGCCGATTGGCATCGACGAGGTCTTTATCCCCGAATTCACCTGCGGCTCAGCCAAGTATCCCGTGATGAAGATAGCGATGGTGGAGAGCCTGCTCTTCAAGGTGGGCATCACACCCACCAGTGGCAACAAAGTGGGCGCCTTCGCCGGCGACGAGTGCCGTGGCACGGCGACACTGTCAGGCAACGGCAGTACGCCGCTGCTCATCTACGGGCGCAACGCTGGCGAGTCAATCACGCTGAAGTACTATGACGCTGTAACAGGAAAACTGTACACCATCCCCGACGCCGTGACATTGTAATAGCATCATAGGGTAAAGAAGTCTCTGTGAGATAAATTCCAAGTCAAATCAAGAAGGACTGCATCACATCGCGTTGATGCAGCCCTTTTTCATGCTCCATTCATTTTCCGGCATTTCAGCAACACATCGCCTTCTCCTTTCACCTTGACACCAAAGAGATAGACTCCGCCACCATCGCGGATGCCGGTGCGTTGACGCAATTGGTCGGCAGTCATCACAAAGTTGCGGGTGGCAATGTTGGCCTGGGGGATGTCTCGCTTCAGACGTTTCAGCACCTTGGAAGAGAAAGGAATCTGTTCTTCCACCTCGAAAACGCGCCCAGGGAACGCTGGAATCCATTTATCCGACGTCATCAAATGCGTGTCCACATCCAACTGCTGCACAGAATAGCGCCCACAAAGACTACTAAATGCCGCAGCCTTCATCAATGTCACATCTGGCTCATACAAATAACGCTTCACACCCCCACCTGTCAAAGAAATCTCCATTTCATCGGACAAACTGAACACATATTCCATCGTCCTATCTGTCAAAAAATCTACACAACAAATCCGCACATCCTCATTCCCACTGCGATAGTCCTCCCCCTCGGATTCACCCCCTAAGGGTTGGGAGGCTTGTCTGACAAGCACCTCCTTGCACTCGTTCTTCACCCCCACCACATGCACTTCCGTCACTCCCTTCAACTTTCGCAACACATCTTTTATGTCCACCATCGGCGAGAGCTTGACCAACACCATCTTCGCATGTTTCAAGAGTTCATCTTGCCACTCCACGATGTTCGGTTCGCAGTCTTCCATCGCATACACACGACTACCATCGCCCGCCCTTCGAGCGGGGTCGAGATATATGATATCCACCGATGGAATGGGCAATTCACGCCCATTACCACATCTCACTTCTACCTCTGGATGCTTTCCATCCTTCAACACCTCGAAGTTATGTCTTGCCACTTCGCAAAGGTGCTCGTCCCTCTCCGTGTAAATCGCCCTTTCCATCCCTTCCGACATATACCAGAGATCCACGCCCATGCCTCCCGTCATATCACAAATCCAGCCTACGCGTTGGGTGGAGTCCTCCATTCGGATAGCCTTTGAAACGATGTCATGCTTATACCTTGCCGTCAGTTCCGAGCTGCACTGCTCCGCAGGCACACGTCCTCCCATGATGAGGTCTGGATTTGCATACCACTCCGGCAATTTCCCTTTCAGCCGCCGCCTCGCCTCAATCTGCTCTACGGCAAACCTCACCATCTCACGCGAATCATCCCCCGCATGGCGAGAATGACTACGTAGAGCTAAAGGTTCGCCAAGCGCGTGGGCTTGCAACAATAGTTCTGCCGTATCGTCATTGAGGTGAGCCTGTATGAAATCGCGAAGTACTGGAGTCCACTCCATACATTATTTATTTTAGTTTATGCCTATTTTTACGTCTGCGTTGACAAATTTAGGAATTATTTGGCAATCTTTTTCACGTTTAGTCTTTTTTGTGACCATCGAGACCTCGTTTTTGTCTCATTTCCACTATCTTTGCAAAAATTTCTTTGAATAATCAATGATTTTCAATTATGATGTGGTGGTGGTGGGAGCTGGTCACGCTGGATGTGAAGCCGCTGCCGCTGCTGCTAATTTAGGTGCTCGGACGTGCCTCATCACGATGGACATGAACAAGATTGCACAGATGTCGTGCAATCCTGCCATTGGTGGTATAGCCAAAGGACAAATCGTGAGGGAAATTGATGCGCTGGGAGGATATACAGGCATCGTAACCGACCGTTGTAGCCTGCAATTCAGGATGTTAAACCTATCGAAAGGATCTGCCGTGTGGAGTCCTCGTTCGCAGTGCGACCGTGCCAAATTCATCTGGACATGGCGAGAGATACTGGAGAACATTCCCAACTTGCAGATTTGGCAAGATCAAGCGAGAGAGTTAATCGTTGATAATCAAGAAGTTCAAGGAGTAAAGACATACTATGGAGCCGAGTTCCATGCGAAATGTGTCATCATTACAGCTGGCACGTTCCTGAACGGTCTGATGCATATCGGACGAGTGAAGATTCAAGGAGGAAGATGTGCTGAAGCCGCCTCGCTGGAACTGACGGAATCCATCACCAAGCATGGCATCCGTGCCGGAAGAATGAAGACTGGCACCCCTGTGCGCATCGACAAGAGGAGCGTGGATTTCTCACTGATGGAGAAACAAGACGGTGACCACGACTTCCACAAGTTCTCCTACCTGCCTACCGAGCACACTTCGGTGTCGGAACGCAACAACCTCCCCTGCTGGATTTGTTACACCAACACCGAGGTGCATGAGGTGCTGCGTTCGGGACTCCCAGACTCTCCTCTTTACAACGGACAAATCCAGAGCATCGGACCCCGCTATTGCCCCAGCATCGAGACCAAGCTCCACACCTTCCCCGACAAGGACGAACACATGCTCTTTCTGGAACCAGAAGGAGAAACCACCAACGAGATGTACCTGAACGGTTTCTCGTCATCACTTCCATTGGACATCCAGCTGAACGCTCTTCGCAAGATTCCGGCCTTCAAGAATCTGGAGATTTATCGACCAGGTTATGCCATCGAGTACGACTTCTTCGACCCCACCCAACTGACACACTCGCTCGAATCGAAGGTGGTGAAAAACCTCTTCTTTGCAGGACAAGTGAACGGCACAACGGGTTATGAAGAAGCCGCTGGACAGGGTGTGATAGCAGGCATCAACGCCGCCATCAACTGCAACCATGCATTAAACTCCGGCGAACCCTTTACACTTGGACGTAACGAAGCCTACATCGGTGTGCTTATCGATGACCTCGTAACGAAAGGTGTGGACGAGCCTTACCGTATGTTCACCTCTCGTGCAGAATATCGCATCCTGCTCCGTCAGGACGATGCCGATATGCGACTGACGGAACGCAGTTACCAGTTGGGATTGGCAAGCGAAGAACGCTATCAACTGATGCAGACGAAGAAGGAGAAGATTGATGCCATCACCACTTTTGTGGGCAACTTCTCACTGAAGCCTTCGCTCATCAATTCCACCCTCGAAGCCTTGGGCACCACCCCACTCCGACAAGGTTGCAAACTGGAAGAACTCTTGGGACGACCACAGATTAACATCAACAACATCGCCCCACACATCGAACCGTTCCGCAAGGAACTCGACCACATCCTTGGCGACGACCCACGAAGAGAAGAAATCATCGAAGCGGCAGAAATCCAAGTCAAGTATAAAGGCTACATCTATCGCGAACAGCTAATGGCTGAAAAGATGGTTCGCTTGGAGAACATCAAGATTGCGGGCAAGTTCGACTACCCCAACATGACCCAAATCTCCATCGAGGCACGCCAAAAGCTGCAAGCCATCCAACCCGTCACGCTGGCTCAAGCCTCACGCATTCCAGGCGTTTCACCTTCCGACATCAACATCATGCTGGTGCTTATGGGACGGTGAGCAGAAAGCGGAGAAGCAACAGTTAAAGCACCAGCATCAATGCAACAAGAGCGACGGCATTGTTCCACGTGAAACAATTCGCGCATATAATATGCAAAATCAAGCATTTAGAAGATTCAACAAAAACAAACAATACAACAAAAAGACAATGGAACTCAACAATCAGTACCTGCTGGATCATCTGCGAAGCATTCCAGATTTTCCGCAGAAAGGCATTAACTTTCGTGATGTGACCACCCTCTTCAAGGATGCCAAGGCACTTGAAATTATGGAAGAGGAACTTTACGAACTCTACAAGGACAAGGGCATCACGAAAGTGGTGGGATTGGAAACGCGCGGCTATGTGATGGGTGCCATCCTCGCCCGTCGTCTCAATGCAGGATTCGTGATGGCACGCAAACCTGGCAAACTCCCCTACAAGACCCTCAAGGAGTCCTACACCAAAGAGTATGGGACAGACAGCATCGAGATACACGTAGATGCCATCGACGAGAACGACGTGGTGCTGCTGCACGACGACCTCCTCGCCACGGGAGGCTCCATCAAGGCGGCATGGAACCTTGTGAAGAAGTTCAACCCCAAGAAGTGCTACATGAACTTCGTGGTGGAGATTCACGATGAGGGTCTGCACGGCAGAGACTTCATCGGCGAAGGCATAGAAATCACCACCCTGCTGAGTGTGTGAGAAATGGGGAATGCCCCGTTCCGCACTTATAGCAAAGATGAAGCCCTTTTGTCTTAAACGCTGATTTTGCATAAGTTAGCAATAAATTGTTTCACGTGGAACAATTCTGGAGGATGAAGTAACACTTGAAGTAAAAAAGAATGAGCAAAGACGAAGAAAGGTTACAGCGGCTCAAGGTAATTGTCAATAGTTTGACAGAAGAACCAGGGTGCTATCAATACTTAGATAAGGATGGCACCGTCATCTATGTGGGGAAGGCCAAGAACCTCAAGCGTCGTGTCAGTTCCTACTTCAACAACTCACCCAAGAACCGAAAAACGCAAATCCTTGTCAGCAAAATAGAGGACATCAAATATGTGGTGGTGCCGACCGATGAAGATGCCCTGATTCAGGAAAACAACCTCATCAAGGAACATCAACCCTTCTACAATATTCTGCTAAAGGACGGAAAGACCTACCCTTCTGTCTGCATCACCAACGAGCATTTTCCCCGTGTCATCAAAACCCGAAACATCGACAAGAAGACAGGCATCTACTACGGGCCGTTCAGTCATCCTGGCACACTCAATGCGATGATGGAACTGATTGGGAAACTCTACCAAGTGCGCCTATGCCACACGTCCATCACGCCAGAAAGGATGGCACAAGGGAAGGTGAAGAAGTGCCTCTATTATGACATTGGCAAATGTAAAGCTCCATGCATTGGCCTCCAATCGAGAGAAGAATACCTGCAGCAGATTGAAGAAATCAAGGATATTCTGAGTGGAAACACGCGCAATCTATGCCAAAAACTATTGGCGGAAATGCAATCTTTAGCTGAAAAAGAAGAGTTTTTGGCAGCAGAAACCGTGAAGCAGAAATACCTTCTTGCCAAAGATTTTGACAGCAAGAGCCGAGTCATCACCAGCACAAACCAAAACATTGATGTGTTCAGCATAGAGGATGATGAGAACAAGGCATACGTCAACTACATGCACGTGGTGAACGGCTGCATCACGCGCGTCTTTACCAACGAATATAAGAAACGGCTGGACGAAACACCCGAAGAGATACTCTCCTTGGCCATCGTTGATATGCGCGAGCAATATGGCGATGAATCGAAGGAAATTGTGGTGCCGTTTGAGATGGATTTCACGCTCAAGGATGCAGAATTCATCGTTCCCAAAGCTGGCGATAAGAAGAAACTGTTATTCCTGTCGGAGACAAACGTGCGGCAGTACCGCATCGATGCCCTCAAACAAGCAGAGAGGCTCAATCCTGACCAACGAAATGTGAACATCCTAAAGGAATTGCAACGCAAACTCAAACTGCCCAAAATCCCTATGCGCATCGAGTGTTTCGACAACTCCAATATCATGGGACAAGACGCGGTGGCTGGTTGTGTGGTGTTCATTGGCGGCAGGAAATCGAAGAACGACTACCGAAAGTACAACATCAAAACAGTAATCGGTCCCGACGATTACGCCTCAATGAGTGAGGTCGTCTATCGCAAATACAGCCGCGCCATCGAAGAAGAAACTCCCCTACCCGACCTCATCATCACCGATGGCGGCAAGGGTCAGATGGAGGTGGTGAGAAAGGTGATTGAAGACCAGCTGCATCTGGACATTCCCATCGCAGGACTCGCCAAAGACAGCCACCATCGCACCAACGAACTCCTCTTCGGCTTTCCGGCTCAAGTGGTGGGCATCGAAATGGACAGCCCTCTGTTCAAGTTGCTCACGCAGATTCAAGATGAAGTACACCGCTTTGCCATCACGTTCCATAAGCAGAAACGGGCAAAGCATAACACAGAATCGGAACTTGACCACATCAAAGGCATCGGTGCAGCCACTAAAACCTTGTTACTCAAGAAGTTCAAGAGTCTCAAACGCATCAAGGAGGCAGATATTGAAACCTTAAGCGAGGTGATTGGCGCATCGAAAGCGCAACTGCTGAAAGAAGCATTTAGCGATGAATGAAAAAATTAGCATAAAACATTGAAAAAGAAATAAATACAACAAATGAGAGCAGTATTACAGAGAGTCACCCATGCTTCCGTTAGCATCGAGGGAGCGGTGAAATCGTCGATAGGCAACGGCTATTTAGTTTTGTTAGGTTGCGAAAACGCTGATACCGAGGAGGACATTCAGTGGTTGGCAAAGAAAATCTGCAACTTGCGTGTGTTTGATGACGAAAATGGTGTGATGAACAAGTCGGTGATGGATGTGGAGGGCGAGATATTGGTGGTGAGTCAATTCACCTTGTGGGCAAGTTACAAGAAAGGGAATAGGCCGTCGTATCTGAGAGCAGGGAGCCATGAGGTGACGGTGCCGCTATATGAGCGGTTTTTGGCGGTTTTATCGGAGCAACTGAGTAAACCTGTTGCAGCAGGAGAGTTTGGGGCAGAGATGAAAGTGGAACTGCTGAACGATGGGCCGGTGACCATCTGTATGGACACAAAAAACAAAGAGTGATTAAGAGGGGAAACGAAGAATGACGCAGAAGAAAAACAAAGAATAATCAAGAATATGGAAGAAAACAAGTATTACAAGATTCTGAAGCAGTATGATTTGGAACTCGATGACGAGAAGGTGAAACGTCAGGTTGAAACCCTCCTGAAAGAACACCTGCAAGAGAACAACACACGGAAGGTGAAGGAGTTCCTGCTGAACAGCGTGGAACTCACGACGCTGAAGACGACGGACAGCGAGGATTCGGTGCTCCGATTTGTGGAAAAGGTAAACAAGTTTGACGATGTCTATCCCGAATTGGGACATGTGGCGACGGTGTGCGTCTATCCCTGTTTTGCCAAAATCTGCCACGACACGCTGGAAAACGAAGAGGTGGAAATCGCCTGCGTCGCTGGCTGTTTCCCCTCGGCACAAACCTTTGTGGAGGTGAAGATTGCAGAGACGGCTTTGGCCATCAAGGATGGTGCTACAGAGATTGACATCGTCATTCCAGTGGGCAAGTTCCTGACGGGCGACTATGAGGGAATGTGCGATGAAATCGCCGAAATCAAGGCTGTGTGTGGCGACAAAAAGTTGAAAACGATTCTGGAAACGGGGTGCTTGAAGACCGCCTCGAACATCAAGACAGCCAGCATCCTCGCGATGTATGCAGGAGCCGACTACATCAAGACCTCCACAGGAAAGTTAGAGCCAGCAGCCACCCCCGAAGCGGCTTTCGTGATGTGCCAAGCCATCAAGGAATACTACGATAAAACTGGCATTCAAATTGGTTTCAAACCTGCTGGCGGCATGAAGACGGTGGAGGATGCCCTCACCTATTATACCATCGTGAAGGAAGTGCTGGGCGAGAAGTGGCTGACTAACCAATGGCTGCGTCTCGGCACCAGTTCGCTCGCCAACAAGTTGCTTTCAGACATTGAGGGAAAGGATGTGAAGTTCTTCTGAAAACGACACAACAGTCATGGCGGTATCATGATTGCTACATGCCCCATGTAGCAAATGCTACAGTGGCGGTGTAGTAAATGCTACAGTGGGTGTGTAGTAACTGCTACACTGGGTGTGTAGCAAATGGTACACAAGAAGTAAAAGATGGGAGATTAAAGCGTACGGTCAATCACGTAATCGACGTAAGTAATCAAGGCTTGCTTGACATCCGAATCGGGGAAGGATGCAAGCAGGCCTTTTGCTTTTTCTGCATAGTCGTCCATCACCTTGAGGGCATAGTCAATTCCGCCATTTTGCTTGGTGAAATCGACCAAAACATCGATTTCATCCTGCGAAACCTGACGTGCCTTCACCTTAAGGGCAAGAGCCATCATCTCGGCATTTTGAGTGGAGAGGAGGGCGTGGATGACGGGGAGGGTGAGTTTGCCTTCCTTCATGTCGTTGCCCGTCGGTTTGCCAATGGAGGGGTCGTGGTGGTAGTCGAAGATATCATCGCGAATCTGGAAGCAGATGCCGATATTTTCGCCATACTGACGAATGAGAGAAAGGGTGTTTTCATCCGATGAAACCGACAAGGCACCCGCTTCGGCACAGGCGGCGAAGAGGGCAGCGGTCTTGTTGCGGATGATGCGGAAATAGACATCTTCGGCGATGGATTCATTGTTGACGTTGTGGAGTTGCAAGAGTTCTCCGTCAGCCAAGTCTTGGGCAGCCTTTGAGACGATTTCCACCAACCGCGTCTGACCCGTTTTCGCCGCACACAGCAGGGCATTAGCAAGGATGAAATCGCCCACCAGCACAGCCACTTGGTTGCCATAGGCACTATTCACCGATTCCTGCCCTCGCCTTTCCTCGCTTTCATCGACTATGTCGTCGTGAACAAGGCTGGCTGTGTGGAAGAACTCGAAGGTGGCGGCTGTGTAGATGGATGTGTCGTTGATTTCGCCCTTTCCCACCAGTTTGGCAGCAAGCAGGGTGAGCATGGGACGCATCATTTTGCCGTGTCGCTCCCCGATGGTGTGCAGCACCTTGTTGAGCAGCGGATTGGCATGCACGAGATAACTGTCGAACACCTCTCTGAAGCGGCTCATTTCGGCTTCAATTGGCTTTCTGATGAGTGATAATGCGTCCATGATTCTGAAAATATTTGCAAAGGTAGTAAAGAATTAGGAATTAGGAATTAGGAATTAAGAATTATTTGACTTTCGGTATGCTTTTTCCACGGAAAAGTAACAATTCCTAATTCCTAATTCCTAATTCCTAATTAAAAATCGTATCTTTGTGGCAAATTCAAAAAAACATGAAAAAACTCTTTCTTCTCGATGCTTACGCATTGATTTATCGGGCCTATTATGGCTTCATCAAGAATCCACGCATCAACAGCAAAGGCGAGAATACATCGGCTGTTCTCGGCTTTGTCAACACGCTGGAGGAGATTCTCACCAAGGAGAATCCCGACTATATCGGTGTGGCATTCGATCCCCACGGCCCCACGTTCCGTCATGAGGCTTTCGCTCCGTACAAAGCACAGCGCGAGGAGACGCCAGAGGGCATACGGTTTGCGGTGCCTATAATTAAAGATGTGTTGAAGGCCTACCATATTCCAGTGCTGGAGGTGCAGGGCTTCGAGGCGGATGATGTCATCGGCACTTTGGCGAAACAGAGCGAATCCATCGAGGATTTGACCACCTACATGATGACACCCGACAAGGATTACGGGCAGTTGGTGGCGAAGAATGTGAAGATGTATAAGCCACGATTTGATGGAGGGTTCGACATCTTGGGCGAAGCAGAGGTGAAGGAGAAGTATGGCATCTCTGAGGTGAGTCAGGTCATCGACTTGCTGGGACTGATGGGCGACTCATCCGACAACTATCCAGGTTGTCCAGGCGTAGGCGAAAAGACTGCCGTGAAACTCATCAACGAGTTTGGCAGCATCGAGGGATTGCTGGCTCACACCGACCAACTGAAGGGGGCGATGAAGAAGAAGGTGGAGGAACATGTGGAGGACATCAAGATGTCGAAGTTTTTGGCAGCCATCCGAACCGATGTGCCAATCACACTCGACCTGGAGAGTCTTCGACGCGAATCCATTGATGAAATGGCACTTAAAGAGATTTTTGAACGACTGGAATTTAGAACGCTCTTGAAGAGGAAGTTGAACGGAGGTGAAGAGAGTGTCCCCCACTCTGCTGTGGCTTCGACCACAAAATCGCCAAAGACACGGAAGGGACAAATGAGCGATTTGTTCAGCGGTGACCTCTTTGGCGGCAATGGTGTGACAAATGTGGCTCAACCCTCCGTTTTTGAAGCCGAAAATGAAGCGAAAAACACGACCGAGGAACAAGGTGACTTGTTTTTTTCAAATCTCAGCGACTTGAGCAACACACCTCACAACTATCAACTGATTGATTCGGAGGAGGAAATGCAAAATTTGGCTGCAAAAATATTGACTTTCGGATTTGTCAGTTTAGATACGGAAACGACTTCAGTGGATGCGATGTCGGCCCAATTGGTCGGTTTAAGCTTTTCTATGACCGAAGGCGAAGCATTTTATGTGCCCATCCCCCAACACAAAGGATGGGAAGGCGATGATTTTGAAAATTCGTTAAAAATAGTTAACATCTTCAAGGAGGTGTACGAGAGTGAGCACATCGTGAAGATTGGACAGAACATTAAGTACGACATGATGGTGTTGGCCAACTACGGCATTCACCTCCAAGGGAAAATGTTCGACACGATGATAGCACATTATATTATTGCGCCCGAACTGCGACATGGGATGGATTATCTGGCCGAAGTGTATCTGAAGTACAAGACCATCCACATCGACTCCCTCATTGGCAGCGGCAAGAAACAGCGGCTCATGAGCGAACTTACTCCGCAAGAGGTGTATGAATATGCCGCCGAAGACGCCGACGTGACCCTGAAACTGAAAAACCTGCTGGAGAAGGAACTGCACGAGAAAGGACTTTGGAAACTCTTCGACGAGGTGGAAATGCCCCTTGTGCCCGTTTTGGCAAGAATGGAGATGAACGGTGCCCGCATCGACGAAGCCTCGTTGGCAGAGACTTCAAGAGTGTTCACCGAACGCATGGAAGCCATCGAGCGCGACATCCGCGAAGTGGCAGGGCAGCAACTCAACATCAGCTCCCCCAAACAGATTGGCGAACTCCTCTTCGACCAGCTCAAGATTGACTCCAAACCCAAGAAGACCAAGAAAGGGCAATACGTGACCGACGAGGCCACCCTGCTCGCCCTCAAGAGCAAACACCCTATTGTGGAGAAAATCCTCGACTATCGTGGCTATAAGAAGCTGCTCAGCACCTACATCGATGCCCTACCCCAACTCGTCAACCCACGCACAGGACACATCCACACCTCCTACAATCAGGCCGTCACAGCCACGGGACGACTCTCCTCCAGTAACCCCAACCTGCAGAACATCCCCATCCGCGACGAGAACGGAAAAGAGGTGCGCAAGGCCTTCATCCCCGATGAGGGAGAACTCTTCTTCTCAGCCGACTACAGCCAGATAGAACTGCGCCTCATGGCTCATCTGAGTCAAGACAAAAACATGGTCGAAGACTTCAACTCTGGCCACGACATCCACCAAGCCACCGCCGCCAAAATCTTCAAGGTGGATATCAACGATGTAACCTCTTCGATGCGCCGCAAGGCCAAGACCGCCAACTTCGGCATCATCTACGGCATTTCCGCCTTCGGCTTGGCCGAGCGCATGGACGTAAGCCGCAGCGAAGCCAAGCAACTCATCGACGAGTACTTTGCCACCTATCCAGGTGTGAAGGCTTACATGGACAAGAGCATCGAAAAAGCCCGTCAGTTGGGCTATACAGAGACCCTCCTTGGTCGCCGTTGCCAACTGCCCGACATCAACTCCCGCAACGCCGTCGTACGCGGCTATGCAGAGAGAAATGCCATCAACGCCCCCATCCAAGGCACCGCTGCCGACATCATCAAGGTGGCTATGATACGTATAGATAAACGCATGCGCGAAGAAGGCCTCCGCTCCAAGATGATTCTCCAAGTGCACGACGAACTCAACTTCTCCGTCGTGCCCGAAGAAAAGGAACAACTGCAAGCCCTTGTCATCAACGAGATGCAGAACGCCATCCAGCTCTCCGTACCCCTCGTGGCCGACTGCGGATGGGGCGAAAACTGGCTCGAAGCACACTAAATAACTGCTCATACTTTATTCATGAGGAAAGGTTTCTTCATTCTCCCAATATTAATAATGTGGGTGTGTTCGATACGAGCGCAACAGACCTTAACCGTGCTTTCTTACAACATCGAGAATGCCTTCGACACCATTCACGATGAGGGGAAGAACGACTGGGAGTATTGTGCGGATGGAGAGCGGAAGTGGAACATGGGAAGGCTTTTCAAGAAACTGAAAAGTGTGAGCAAAGTGATTGCGGCAGCCGACGAAAGGCGCCCCGTCGACCTCATCGGCCTTTGCGAAGTGGAGAATGACACCGTGATGCACTACCTCACCGAACGCACCCCACTGAAGCAACTCGGCTACCGGTATGTGATGACCCACTCCAAAGATGACCGTGGCATCGATGTCGCCCTACTCTACTCTCCTTTCACCTTCCATCCCATTGAAAAACAGCCTATTCGTCCACAGTTTGGTAAACAAACCACACGCGACATCCTGCATGTGGCAGGCACCCTCACAGGAGGCGACACCCTCGATGTGTACGTGCTCCATCTGCCCTCCAAACGAGGCGGCAGCGAGGCACAGAAACTCAGCATGAACATCTGCCAGCAGTTGCAGGCACATGTGGATTCCGTGCGAACCCAGAGGCAGCACCCCAACCTCCTTATCATGGGCGACTTCAATGCCGAAACCAACTCCCCGCAACTCAAACTCCTCACCCGCAGCCATCGCCTCATCGACCGCACCGCCCGACTCCAACCCGGCACCTACAAATACCAAGGCGAATGGTCCACCCTCGACCACATTCTCACCCACACCACCACCCTTTCCCACCAACAAACCCGCATCCTCACCCTCCCCTTCCTCACCGAACCCGACCCCAACCATGGCGACGTGAAGCCCTACCGCACCTACCTCGGCCCCAGCTATCACGGCGGCATCAGCGACCATCTCCCCATCGTTTCCATCTTCCAAATCAAAAAAGAATCTAAATGAAACAAGACCCATCACTGACCCTGCTTTGTCAACGCATTGAACAGCAAGTGAATAGAACGATGAAGACCCCGAAAGATTTTGAGTATCTGTCGGAGTGCATCTCGGCAACACTTCACCAACACATCAGTGCCACCACCCTGAAACGTCTGTGGGGATACCTCTCCGAACCCGTCACGCCCCGCCTTTCCACCCTTAACCTCTTGGCACAATTCGTCGGAGCAGAGAGTTGGGAAGCCTTTCAACAGACCCTCCCCTCATCCTCCCTGAAGGAAGGGAATGGTATCCCTGCAAATGAGTTCAGTAGCAACCCTTCCCCTATAGAGGGAACAGAAAAAGGAGTTAAGCAAGGTAAATTCTCCCTCCCCATTATAGTGGGAGTCGGAGGTAGTGTCCTCATTGCCCTACTCCTCTTCTTTTTCTTCTCGCGCACCCAATCCCCGACCCCATCCCACTCCCAAACAGACCCCATCACCTTTGCCGACTCTGCCGTGAAAGCCCTCTGCGTGGAGCATTGGGACAGCAATGGCGATGGCGAACTGAGCTACGAAGAAGCAGCCCAAGTGCAAGACTTAAAGGATGTCTTTAGCGAGGACACTACCATCACCTCGTTCGACGAGTTGCAGTACTTTACAGGACTGAACTTTATTGGAGAAAAAGCGTTCACCCAATGTGGCAACCTCACCTCCATCTTCCTTCCCAATCAGGTGAAATCCATTTATACACACGCTTTCTCTCAGTGCACCAGACTGATTGCCATCACAATCCCCGACGGCGTGACATCCATTGGTTACTCTGCATTTTATCTTTGCAACAGTCTGACTTCCCTGGCCATTCCCAGCAGCGTCACATCCATTAACGAATGGAATTCTTTCGCAATGGCAAACCTGAAATACATCACTGTGGATGAGAATAACACTGTATATGATTCGCGAAACAACTGCAATGCCATCATAGAAACTGCCACCAACAAACTGGTGTCAGGATGCAGCACGACGGTAATCCCTAAGGATGTCACCACTATTGGTACTTCTGCTTTCTACTCATGCTATTCTTTAGAGTCCATAGACATTCCTGCCAACATCACCCAAATCGGAACAACCGCATTTGCCTGGAGTCTAGGACTGAAATCTGTCACATGCCATTGGGACAAACCGATTTCCTTTGGCAAGGAAGCCTTTGATCATATCCATAAAACATGCACCTTAACCGTTCCCCCAGGTACCCGCGATGCTTACATCGCTGCTGGGTGGACAGAAGAAATCTTCAAAGGCGGCGTCATCGAAGCCAGCGAATAAACAAACTTTTCCCTTCTTTTTTTGTTGCTTCAAAAAAACGTTGTACATTTGCAACAAAGAAGATACTTCGGCGGAAAATGAACGAGATACAGGCCATACAAAACATGATATATGAGATTCGGGGTCAGCGGGTGATGCTGGACTTCGACTTGGCTGCATTATACAATGTAGAGACCCGTGTTTTGAATCAGGCTGTTAAACGCAACATAGAAAGATTCCCTTCAGATTTCATGTTCCAACTCACCCCTAATGAATGGGCTTCTATCTCATCACAATTTGTGATGACATCAAGATCGAAACGTCCAAAATCGGCCTTGCCTTTTGTTTTCACGGAACATGGGACTTTGATGCTTGCAAGTGTGTTGAGAAGTGATATCGCTGTTGAAATGAGCATCAAAATTACCCGTGCCTTCGTGGCTATGCGGACGATGTTACTCTCATCCTCCTTGCCATCAAAAATGTATGAGCTGGAAGAAAATGTCAAGGCTTTACGGGAAGAAGTAAATGCCATATTGGAAGATCAGAATGAAATCAATGAGGACACACGCGTACAATTAGATGCTATCAGCGATGCTCTTGCTCAACTGCAAAGCAACAACCCACAGCCGCGTCGTCCCATCTTGGGATTTAGCAAACCAAGTGATAATCAATAATCCATCCACTCAACCCCCAAAACCTATGTAACAGAACAACATAAGGACTATGCAGCGCGCGACAGGTTGTCGGGCGTTTTTTTGTTGCTGCATGACCTGAAAAGATTAGCTTGTTGAAAAAGTTTCTGAAAAATTTTGCTGTTTCCTTGATTTTCTGTTACTTTGCAATCGAAAACCAATGATAGACGCGTTATGACATTGACGATAAAAGACTTTAGAAGCCAGATGGCAAGTTCCTTTGACCGTGCCGATGCAGGTGAGCGTGTTCTCATTCGTAGAAGGAGGCAGCTTTACACCATCGTGCCCGTAAAGGATGAAGAGTCGGCACTCACGCCAGCATTGGCAAAGAAGATTGCAAAAGCTAGAAAAGAGATGCGTGAGGGTAAGTGTGTCACGCTTCGTACCCATGAGGACATAGACAAATTCCTTGATTCTTTGTAGCATGTACGAAGTTAAGGTTACGCCTAGTGCGGCAAAGATTCTCAAAAAGTGGAAGAAGTCCAATCCCGCCCTTTACAAAAAATACGGAAAGATTGTCCATGAGTTGGCAGATCATCCTCGCACTGGTTTGGGTCACCCCGAACCATTAATAGGTGGAAAGGACATCACTTATTCACGGCATATTACCGCTCACGACCGTATCATCTATGACATCTACGATGATGTACTGGTCGTATTAGTCATCGAGATCGAAGGACATTACAATGATAAATAATATCCCCCATACCTAAAAAGCCTATGTAACAGAACAACATAAGGACATATTAGAAAGAAGCGTCCGCTTAGAATCTTGTTCTAGAAATTTCGCCAAAAATCAAAAGAACACACAAGAGTAATAGCTCGGATGCTCACGTCGATGGCGTGGGCTTTTACTCGTTAAAGTGTGTTAGGTGTTTGGCGATACCTCTAGAACGTAGACGATCAAGTAATGGTCCACGTTTTCTTTTTGTCTAATGCCCCAATCTGCATTGATGGTCTTTTTCCTGTCCTTTTTTGCCCCTAAAACCGCAAATGGACTAAATGGACTGGTGAAATGGACTGAAAAAGAGTAGGGTGGGGCGAACAAAATGCTGTAACTTTGCACACGTAAACCCATAAAAAATAAAAAATATGGTAAAAAAACGGCTCACAATGGAATCACTTTCAGAAACTTTCCTTATCTTTGCCGCCACAACACCAACGTGTTTGGTGTCGCAATAGAGGAAGCTTCAAGCTCCGTCCGTCAGTAAATCTGGTAAATTTAACTGTGTAAGTAGGACGTAGAGTGAAAGCGCATTCCTCCTATGCTGGGCATATACCCATGACTTCATCTTCCCCTCGCGGGAAGAATGTCATGTCGTATATTCCTCCCCCATAGGTGTGAGCCGTTTTCTCATTCTCCAACTTACAGGTAATACCAGAACCTACTGACAGGGAATGTCGGAAGGCTCACACTCTTTTGTGCTGTGTCTGAAACGAAAAGAAAAAGTACTAACTTAAATCATAATCAATATGAATCCACCTCTTACCTCCAATAAACCTACAACTACGGCTTGCTCGTTGACCTCTCTAGTACAGTATTATAAGAATAATATTCTTCCAGGTACCATGAGACATCTTCAGAACATCCGAAACATTATCACGTCTCCCCAACGCACAGATGCAGAGAAGGCTAGAACGCTGTTAATAGGGGGTTTGGGCTTTAAGCCAGGATGTCATCAATGGTATCTTAAGATGAAGAAACATTTGACGTTGCTGAACTCGATGATTAGTAGTATAGTGTCCCAAAAACCATGGAACATCAATCCTAATATGTATAACTCGTTTGAAGATGTGTATAAAGATATCGACAAATGGTTGGGTGGGAAATATATTCGTCAACTGACAATCTACGACATCACCTTCCGTCTTCTCTATGCTTTAATAGCTACTCATCTATACCCTCAGAAAAAACTTTACGTGCACGCCCTACCATTATTGGCATATCAATGGATTTGTACGATAAAGAAAAATCTTCCTCTTGTCAAGAAGGATGCTGCAATACCTTTTTCTGGTACAGTACGACAAGTTTTCCTCCCTCTCAATTCATGGGAAGCGGAAGATTTTTTATGCCATATTGGCAAGGCCATAAGGGCTATTCAGAAAAAGACCAAGAAAACACTAAACCAAATTTCTGTTGCAGAGGTATTGGCTGAATTCCAGTGCCATTCTCAGCAGAAGGTGAACACAAAGAGTTGTGGCGGATGTCACATCTGATTTCATTGGATTTCAAATTGAATCAAACTATAAATCATCTATCAATAGAGTCTTAAATAAATTCACAAAAACACATGAAACCGAAACTACTACTTGTCTTTTTGCTGTTGTTGGCAAATCTGACTGCGAAATCTTATGCCCTCGGTATTAACGTTGTGGAAGCACCTGCTCCAACCATCGAGTTTGCTGATGCCAATGTGAAAGCGCTCTGTATAGCTAATTGGGACACGGATGGTGACGGAGAATTAAGTTATACAGAGGCGGCTGCCGTGACAGATCTTGGTACAGTATTCAAAAGCAATACACAAATTATATCGTTCAACGAGTTGCAATACTTTACAGGGCTGACATCTATTGGATACGGTGCTTTCTATTACTGCACCCGCTTGACATCGGTAACCATCCCCAACAGCGTAACATCTATAGGTCAGAATGCTTTCCGTCAATGCAATCTAACTTCCGTGACCATTCCCAACAGCGTCACATCTATAGGCTATGAAGCTTTCTATGGTTGTTACTACTTGACATCGGTGACCATCCCCAACAGCGTAACATCCATTAGCGATAGGGCTTTCATTTATTGCAGTAACCTGACATCGGTAACCATCCCCAACAGCGTAACATCAATTGGTGAACGAGCTTTCCAGAACTGCAGCGGTCTTACATCTGTGACCATTCCCAACAGCGTAACATCTATAGGCTATGAAGCTTTCAATGGGTGTAACCGCTTGACATCGGTGACCATCCCAAACAGCGTCACATCAATTGGCTATAATGCTTTCATGGACTGCAGCGACCTGACAACCGTCAACATTCCCAACAGCGTCACATCCATTGGCAATGATGCTTTCAGTGGCTGCTATTTCGCACGCTACAACTTCGTCAACAATAGCACGCTAACAAGCTACGACAACTGGGGCGCCACTCTCTATGATGAAGAAACTGAAGACGGATTAGTGATAAATGACAATACTGTGATAAAATGTAGAAAATGGGCAACATCGGTGATCATTCCCAACAGCGTAACATCAATCGGAGTTGGTGCTTTCTCGCACTGCAGTGGTTTAACCTCCGTGATCATTCCCAACAGCGTAACATCCATTGGAGAGAGTGCTTTCTATGGATGCGTTTTCGCACGCTACAACTTCGTCAACAATAGCACGCTAACAAGCGACAACAACTGGGGCGCCACTCTATATGATGAAGAAACTGAAGACGGATTAGTGATAAATGACCATACTGTGAGAAAATGTAGAGAATGGGCAACATCTGTGACCATTCCCAACAGCGTCACATCAATTGGTAATATGGCTTTCTATCACTGCTGCGGACTGACTTCGGTAACCATACCTAACAGCGTCACATCAATTGGGAACCAGGCTTTCCATTACTGCAGCGGACTGACTTCGGTGACCATACCTAACAGCGTCACATCAATTGGGAACCAGGCTTTCTTTATCTGCAAAGGCTTGACTTCCGTAACCATCCCCAACAGCGTAATCTCCATCGGCAAAGAAGCTTTCTGCGGCTGCATCGTCTTGACTTCCGTCGTTTCAGAGATTGAAGAGCCTTTCACTTTCAATTCATCTACATTCGAGGAAATTGCATCCACCTGCACCTTGACCGTTCCATACGGTACCCGTGATGCTTACATTGCCAAGGGCTGGACAGAAAACGTGTTCAAGGGGGGCGTTGTGGAGGCATCTGCTCCCGCGCCTGAACCCACCGTGGCTGACCTAACTGCGGACATCTACCATCTGTGGGATGGAGCAGGGGCTGATGCCACGGTGACGAACCCCACACCTAGCTGTGCGATCAATCTGAATGTTGAGACTGGCATTGTGTATGGCGACAACAGTGTTCGCGTTGACAGATATGCCGACCTTTCCGATTGGGACTACCTCACACTGACCGTGACATCGGGCAGTCCGCGCCTGTTCTTCAACAGTCATGGCGAGGAAGACCGTATCATTGTGTATGCCAACGATACGAAGTATGTGAAGAGCAACAAGAACGGCATCATCACTTACGACCTCGCTGCCATCAAGGCCGATGCTGGCTACGTGCACCTGAACGCCATCAAGGCTAAGGCTCCGGACGCTCAAGTAATCATCGGCGAAATGAAACTCGCCACGATAGAGGAATACGTGCCAGAGAATCCTGTGCGACGCTTCACAGATCTGACTACGGAAATGTTCTATCAATGGACGCTGGAGGAGCCAGTGGAAATCATAAACCCGAATCTAGGCATACTCAATCTCTGCCAGAACGAGAACAACATTTACGGTGATGGGGGCGTGAATCCAGATCAGTTTGCAGACCTCGCGGAGTGGGACTATCTGACCATCGCCGCCACCAACGGCATGCCTCGTTTGCTCTTCAACCGCATCTATAACCCTGAGGCGGAATATGGCACAGAGGAATGGAAGGGTTCCGACAGGCTGGAGATTAACAGTACAGACAACAAATATGTGGTGAGTGCAGAGAACGGCGTCATCGTGTATGACCTCAAGGCCATCAGGGAAGACTACGACGGCATGGTGCGCCTGCACGCCATCAAGGGCAAAGGCGGGCCCGCCACCGTCCACATCCTGAAGCTCGCGACCGTGGAGCCTGCCGAAATAGAGTGGAACAACATCTATTTTGCTGACACCAACGTGAAGGCGCTCTGCGTGGACAACTGGGACACGAACGAAGATGGTGAACTGGACAAAGATGAGGCTGCCGCCGTGACCAGCCTCGGCGAGGTGTTCAAGGGGAACAAAACCATCACATCGTTCAATGAGTTGCAGTACTTCACAGGGATAACTTCCATCGGAGAGAATGCATTCAACGAGTGCAGCAATCTTGCCTCTGTTGTCATTCCGAATAGTGTAGCAACAATATCCCACGGAGCGTTTCAGGGAGCAGGCTTGACTGAAATGGTGATACCAAGTTCTATGAGAACTATAGAATATAATGCGTTTGCTTATTGCTCCAACCTGGCAACCGTCACTTTTGAGGAAGGAACGACTAATGTTGGTGGCAACGTCTTTGCTGAATGTCCTAATCTGGAGGAGGTTGTATTCCCTTCCACTCTCAGTTCCGGCAATATGCACAATGTATTTGGCAGCGTACCCAAATTGAGGCATGTTGTAATGCCTATTAGTGCACCACGATGCAAGCATGCGGAGCTGTTTCAAGGCGGTGACCTGAACCATTCTGTTCTCTTCACCATCCCTGAAGGGTCTGCCAGAATTTATCTCGAGAAAGGTTACTACAACATCTCCGACATGAGCGAACTGGCATGGATGAAGACGGAGTTTGAGGCTGAAGTCGCAAGTGTCGAGGCTCTGGCGACTGCCGAAGGCATCACAGCCAGTGCCGCAGCGAAGGAAGCATTGCAAACAGCCATCACGGCTGCACGCGCTGCCGTTGATGATGCCGATTCCTATCTTGCCATCGGCACACAGATGGATGCTGTCAAGACGGCAGCCAAGACCTTCCTCGGCACTGCCACCATCACAGCAGGAACGGATGTGACCGCCATCGTGCGCAATCCACAGTTTGACCACATGGATTTTGGATGGAATGTGGAGATGGCCACCACTTGGCAAGGCAGCAGTGTTGGTTATCAGAAGGACAACGAACATACGAATGGTGAGGTGAACATCCACAATTTCTTGGAGGCTTGGTGGAACGATGTCCGATTGGGAGATGGCAGACTCGTGCAGACCCTCACCAGTCTTCCTGCCGGCATCTATCGTCTGGAGGCGGATGCCATCGCCACATGGCAGGCGGACGCAAATGTGGAGGTGACGGGCGTGTCACTTCTCATGGGCAACAATACCAGAACCATTGCCACCGCGAACGAGAAGCCGGAGCACTTCTCGGTGCTGCTCGAAAACACCGAGACCCAGGATGTGACCATCGGTGTGCAGTGGACCAACACGACAGCCAACTGGGTGGCGATTGACAACTTCCGCCTCATCTATGAAGGAGCTGCTGCTGTTGTGCCTGCTGGCTCGGAACTGGTGAGCAGCGAGGATGACACCTATTATATCTATAATGTGGGAACAGGCATGTATCTCAATGGCGGCAACGGTTATGGCACGCAAGCGGTGTTGGCAGAGGCGGGTTTGCCAGTGCGCATGACGCAGGACGGCGATGGCTACTGGGAAATCTACTTCAGAGAAGGCAGCCGCCATGAACAAAAACTATACCGGAGTAATTACTATGATAGAATCTTAATAGACTATGTGGAAGGGTGGGGTGCCAAACGTTGGATTATTACTCCTCAAGATGGCAATTACACCATCCAACTTGAAAGCGATCAAGGTACAAACGTTGTGCTCGGCAACAATCCCAATGGGCAGGATTATGACGTCAGTCAGAATGTCACGCTTGACACCCACATTGAGGTTATCCGTACAGACAATGCCGCCCACAATACGCTCTGGCAGTTCATCAAGGCAGAAGACTATGACCTGCTCATGGCGAAGCATCAGTTGCTTGCCGCCATCTTCCGCATGGAGCAGTCGGAGGTTGAAAATGAGGAACTGCTCAACAACTGCAAGGAGGTTTACTACAATGCCGAGGCAACGCTGCGGGAGGTCATCAGCGCCACCGCGTTGCTGAACTCGCAGATGGGCATGCCACAAGATGGTCAGCCTGTCGATATGACTGTCCTCATCACCAATCCGCGTTTTGAACATAACACAGATGAAGGTTGGATTGGTGCCAAACTGGTGGAAAACGGTAATCCTAACAATACCCAACATGAGACACATGAGTTCTACCAGACCCCGTTCAACATGCATCAGAAGATAATGGGTGTGCCCAACGGCCTGTATCGGCTGAAGTATAAGGGCTACCATCGTCCAGGATCGGGGGAGAGTGCATGTGCAGACTATGTGGCAGGCACCAACAACGCCTCGGCTGTGGTCTATGCCAATGGCGAGGAGAAGACCCTCAAGCACATCTACGAAGATGCAAGCGACACGTCGTATGGTGGTGGAGAGACAGAATACAATGGCAAATACGTCCCGAAGAGCCAGGCGGCTGCCCGCCAGTACTTCAATGCAGGGCTTTACGCAGACTATCTTGAGGTGGAGGTGACGGACAACATCCTCACCATTGGCGTGAAGAACACTGAGGAGATGGGCACAAATCACTGGGTAATCTTCAGCGACTTCGAGCTGGAACTGATGGAGAATGCTGAACAGATTTCCAACAGACTGACTGTGGAGAACAGCCAAGGCATCAGAGGCGGCAAGGCGACGATGAAGATCGCTCTGGAAAACGTGGCAGATGTTGCTGGCCTAGAATTCAAGGTGAAACTGCCAGAGGGCGTTAGCTTCGACCTTATCGGTGGCAATCCGAAGGTATCGAAGACCAGTCGCATGGCAGGTATGATTGTCACCCCATCCCTCATTGGTGACTGTGCGAAAGTGCTCATATTCCCCAGATTGCCGGAAGAAGAGGGTGCTCCCCTTCCTGTCATTACAGGCAATAGTGGCGTCATCGTTTCATTGGGACTCACCATTGGCAATACTCTCGAATTGGGCGACTACGAACTGGAAGTGGAGGACATTATCATCGGCATGTCTGATGGTCTGATGATCAAGCAGACCAGTAGCGCCAGAGCGACACTCACGCTGGTGAATGCCGGTCAAGGGGATGCCAACAAGGATAGCCATATCGATGTGGGTGATATTATCACCATCGCCAACCATATCCTGGGCAACGACCCTGCGAATTTTGACGCTGCGGCTGCCGATGTGAATGGGGATGGAGATATTAACGTGGGAGATATCATTGCTCTTGCCAACATCATCCTGAGGGGAGGCGAGGAACTTGACCCGCAATGATTCCTATGCATACGCTAAACAATTATCAGAACATAAAAAAAAGACAAATGAAAAAGTTTCTTTTTACAGTAATGGCTGCCCTCCTCGGAATGGGCAATGCTGTGGCGGACGAATATGTCGTAAGCGACATCGAGATTCCGCAAGGTGGCTCTGCCACCATTGAGATTGGGATGAACAATCCGGACACAGAAAGTCGCGGTTTCCAGTTTGTCATGAGTTTTGACAAGGCTGTCACTGCTTCTCATCCTGTACGTGGAACGAGAATCAGCATGAAGGATCCAGAACAAGACGAGTATCTGTACTCGCTGATGAGCCAATCAACGGAAGAAGGCTTCAAAGTGCTTGCCTACACCACGTCCACCGAATCCATCACAGGCACAAGTGGAACAGTTGTGAGTATCACCTTGACAGCCGATGAGAGTCTGGCTGTAGGCACAACGGTGACAGGTACACTCTCTGATTGCCTAATCGGTAACACGGCAGGTACGACCAATCAACTTGATGATGTCACCTTCAGCATTACCATTACAGAGAAGACCTACACGGTTCTTGACGAGACCTCTACAACTGCACCTGCTTCCAGCGATGGCAAGGTGGACATCAAAGTGCAACGCACCATCAAGGCGAACGAGTGGAGCACCATTTGCCTGCCTTTCGCAATGACAGGGACTCAAGTGAGAAGCGCCTTTGGCGAAGACGTGCAGCTGGCTAACTTCATTGATTATGAAGTCGAGGAGGATGATTATGAGGACATAACTGGACTGACCATTAACTTCGAAGAGGTTAATGCGAGTGCTGGCATGGAAGCAAACTATCCTTACCTCATCAAGGTTTCTTCTGAAATATCGGAGTTTGAGGTGAAAGCAACGATAGAGACAGACGAGGAGGCAGCCGTGGTTGAGTATGACAACGGCAAGACTGGAAGCCGTCGCAAGGTCTATGGTTCACTGATTGGCACCTACCATGCAGGGGATGCCATTCCTGCCAATGGGCTTTTCCTCAGCGGCAACCAGTTCTGGTACTCGACGGGTGAAACGAGAATCAAGGCGTTCCGTGCCTACTTCATGTTCGTTGATGTATTGACAGAAGTGGAAGGTGCTTCGGCCAACATCCGCTACACCATTGTGGACGAGGCGACGGGCATTGCGGATGTGAAAAGCCCAATGGGCGCATCTGACGGCTGGTACACGCTGGACGGTCGCAGGCTGGACAGGAAGCCCGCGGAGAAGGGTGTGTACATCATGGACGGAAAAAAGGTCTCTATACGCTAAGGAGAGAGGTGAACAAAACATTCATAGAACAAAAAAATAGACAAGACAATGAAAAAGACATATATGACTCCAATGATGGAGTGTGTCGAACTGACAGGAGGCGAGACACTGAACGGAGTGAGCGGTAAGGGCGCAAACGTGGATGCCACCTATGGTGGTGTGGATGCCAATGGATCGAAGGATCCGAGCGCAAACCACCGTTCAAGCATCTGGGGAGCTAATGAAGATGTCAGACGTTCTCTGTGGTGAGAAACTGATAACAGCTCCATAAACGACACCCTCGGTTCCTTTGCGGGAACTGAGGGTGTCTTATTTTTTATAATCAGCCAAAACGTAAGGTCAGCTCTTTCTGTGCCTCAAAATCGGTGTGACTCACACCTATGATGGGGGTGTGACTCAGACCTATGGTAGGGGTGTGAGTCAGACCGATTTGGAGGTTGTGGCGTTGGTCTTTTTGTGCGGTTTCCGTTCATGCTGGATGGGATAGGGCAGTGGAATGAGTTTTGAGGTTTATAAGCTGAAAAAATCGTTAATATTGGGAACATTTGCTGTGTGGAAAGGAAAAATTTTGTATCTTTGCCGACAAAATGGTGAATAAGATGGTAAAAATCAAGCAAGCAGAAGCGAAAAAGGGGCTGAAAAGAATCCTTGATAGAAGCCATGTGTTCGTAGCCAGCATGGCGCTCATCATCCTTTGGATATGTTCGCTTGTGGCCATGAACATTTCCTTCTTTGACCCCATCCATCGAGCCACAAAAAACTTCTCACTCTCCGATGTATATTACCAAATTATGCAGGAGTCGGGAAACGTACACCGAAGCGAACTTATCACCATTGTGGATATGACCACTCTCTACGACCGAGGACGCATGGCGCAGGTCATCCACGAGGTGAACGAGTGCCAACCTGCCGTGGTGGGATTGGACGTGATGTTTGAAGGACTGCGAGGCGACACTGTGGGCAGTGAGCAGTTGGTAGAGGCCATCTGCGAGATTGAGACTCCGGTGGTGGCCTTCAAACTGAAGGAGGCTGACCCCGAAACGGGCAACTTCGTCACCGCCCGCCACTCTTTCTTCGCACCGATTGACGGCCTGCAAGAGGGCTATACTAACGTACAACACATTGACCTCGGAGGCATCATCCGCAACATGAGCACTTGGCATATCTTGGGCAGCGACACTGTCCACTCCCTCTCCTACTACCTGGCCAGCAAGTTCGCCCCCGATGTGCTGAACGAGGGGTTTCCCCAACGTCAACTCATTGACTATACCCCCACAGACTTCCCCGTCGTGCCCTACGATTCCATTCTGCAAAACCGCCACCTCATCGAGAACCGCATCGTCATGCTGGGAGCCATGAACGACGATGCCGACATGCACTACTCCCCCTTCGGCCGCACTGCTGGCACATGCATTCAGGCCTATGCCGTGCAGACCCTGCTGGAGCATCATAACATCCGAGAACTGAACTTTGCATGGACACTACTCATCTCCTTCATCTTCATCGTGCTGACCGACATACTGCAATGCGAAATCTCCTACCAAGCCAAACGCAGTAGAAGTGTCGTCGTGGGCTTCTTCTTCGACTCCAGTTTTGTGAAAAGTGCCATCAACTTCCTCTGGATGGCTTTCCTTCTGTGGATAAACTTCCTCGTTTTCACCCAAGGAGACATCTACTTCAACCCCACCATCATGCTGATGGGCATTGTCCTTCAGGTGGAAGGCCGACTCTTCTATGTGTCAGCCATTGCCACCTATCGAGAAATCAAAACAAAAAAAATGAAAAACAAACATAAAAAACAACAAAAATCATGAAACACTATTCTTTTATCTTACTTCTCCTCTTAGTGGGGACCTTCTTTTCTAACCTGAGGGCACAAGACCTCGTGGTTTATTCCGTCACTGGAACTGTCAAACTGATGAAAGGCAGAACCTCTTCCAACATCACCATCCGACAGAAACTGAACAGAGAAAGCATCGTCAACCTTGGTGCCGGAGCCAAACTGGTGCTCATTGACCAAACGGAGAAAAAACAGTACACCCTCTCCTCCACAGGCACATTCTCTATCGGGAAACTCATTGCCAGTTCCCAAAGTTCGGCCAAGTCTTTGTCTGACATGTACTTGTCTTATCTGATGAAGCAAATCAACGGCAAGGGAGTCTTGACCTCCAAGACAGCTATCGATGACACCTATGCCTCCATCGAGCGTGACACTAACGACTCCCTCTTCTCGGAAGCAGAACCTCAGATTGATACAAATATCAACACGACCCCACAGTAAAATTCCATGAAATTCTTCCTCCGCCCTCTCCTTTTCCTCCTTCTCCTTCCCTTCGAAGCCCTCTTCCCTTGTGCCAACCTTCACGCCCAGAGCGAGGTGGAACAATTGGCACAACAAGTGATGTCGGCACGTGCAAAAGGAGACTTCGAAAAGGCCATCCAACTGAACAGCAAGGAGATAGAGCTAAGAAGGAAAGACCCTTTTTCGTCCAAACTCTACTTAGCCAACAGCATCCACACTCAGGCTGCCAACTATGCTGGTCTGCAACGCTACGACCAAGCCATCGACACCGAAAAGGAGGCGCTGGAACTCTTCCACAAAACCGACAAGAAGAAACAGTTCGTAGGTGTCTGCCTTAGCAATCTGGCTGCCTACCACTTCTCGCGAGGTCAGAGCGGCGACTTTGCACTGGCTGAGACCTATGCCCAAGAGGCCCTGAAATATCAGGAGAGTGGAAGCGAAAACTATGTGAACACCCTCAATCTACTTGTTGTCTATCAGACGGCAGCCGGACATGCCATTCAAGCCAATGACCTGAGCAAGCAACTCTTCAAGCAAGGCAAACGTGTCTATGGCCTCAACACGGTCAAGTATGCTGAAATTCTGGCCAATCAGTCTGTCAAACTGGCTAACCTCGGCAACTTTGCCGAAGCCATCAAATATGCTGAAGAAAGCATCTCCATCTATGAGGAGTCGGGCGACACGCTCAACCTCTCCTTTGCCCGCCTGCTCACCAACACTGCCAACTACTACACCAATAAGGAAGACTACGCCACCAGCGTAAGGAAACTGGAGCGCGCACGCGGCATCCTGTTGACCACCGAAGGCGAGAGCGGGCTTAACTACATCCAATGCACAGGCGAACTCTCGGCTGCCTACAACCATCTGGGCGACCTGCAGAAGGCTGACGACCTGGCCAATGCAGCCCAAAACGGCATCACAACCGGTGACAATCGCATTACCCTGCTGAAAGCCCAGTCGCTGAAGAAACAGGCCGAAGTCTTCGCCACTAACGGCAACTACAAAGTGGCCATCAGTCTGCAAAATGCCGTGCTGAACATCTATGCCCAATATGCCGACTCGCTGGGCATGGCGAAGGCTTATGACAGGCTCTCCAACTACTACTACCATGACAACAACGTGTACAAGGCTATCGAATGCTGCCAGAAGGCCATCGACATCAACTCGCGCAACAGCGGCAAGCAGACCGATCTGGCACAGGCATACAATAGCATGTCCATCTACCACTACCAGCAAAACGACAATAAGTCGGCACTCAACCATGCTCTTAAGGCCGTGCAGATGTACACTATAGAAGGCGACACCACCAGTTCCTTCTATGCCAAGGCACTCACCAACGCCGCCCTCTACCACTATGCCTTGGGCCATCTGGACGATGCCGTGCGCGATGCCCTCCACTCCTACCAGTTGCTTTGCAACGTGTTGGGCAAAGACCATCCCGACAATGTGACCAATCTCTTCAATCTGGCTCACTACTACTATTCCAAAGGAGACGAGCAGAAGCACCAAGAATATCTGCACAAGGCCATGCAGTTACAGTCAAATCTGGTAAAGAGCAACTTCTCCCACATGACCACCGCAGGCCGCGAAATGTACTGGAACAGCAAGCGTTTTGTCTTTTCCGTCGCTCCCACCTACGCCTACCTGTGCGCTGACAACGACTCTCTACTGGTCGATGCCTACAACGCACAACTCTTCACCAAGGGCATCCTGCTCAATTCCGAAATCGACTTCAAGGCGCTCCTCATGCAGTCGGGCGACTCCACCCTACTAGAGGAGTACATGGAACTGACCGACCTGAACAACCAGATAGCCGAACTCTACAACTCATCAACTCAGGAGATGAACGCCAGCAACCACTCGGACGAAATTGAACGCTTGAAACGGAAAGCCACTACATTGGAGCGCGACTTGATGCGCCACAGCAAGGAGTATGGCGACTACACCGCCAACATGACCCTCACGGCACAAGACATTGCCGCAGCACTCAAAGAGGGCGATGTGGCCGTAGAACTGTTTGAAATAGAGGTGGATGGAGGGAAGGCCTATTATGCCATGTATCTGAAGAAGGACTGGCAGGCACCCCGACTGGTCAAACTCTTCAGTTATCTCGATTTACGAGTCTTACAGCACAACGGCAAAGACTTCTACAAACTCATAGCAGACCCCGATGGCATCAACTACCTCTTCTCCAAGAGCGAAGTGGGACAAATGGTGTGGAACCCCCTCATCCAAAGTTGGGGCGACGACGTGAAGAACGTCTTCTTCTCGCCCTCTGGACTCTTCTACCAGTGGGGCATCGAATACCTGCAAATGAACGATGGGCAGCGAATAGGAGAGAAATACAACATGCGGAGACTCTCCTCCACCAAACTGCTGGCACAAACACCTGAGAACAATGCACTGAAGAATGCCGCAGTCTTCGGCGGACTAGACTACGACATGCCTGTCGAACTGATGGCCGAACTGCACCAAGGCATCAACAACTACACCAACAAATTGGTGTCGGCCATGGAAAGCGAAGACCTGGCCATACAACGCTCCCTTTTCGACCTCGACAACACAGTAGCCGACAGTCTCTCCATGCGCGGAAGTGCTAAGTATCTGGAAGGTACACTCAAGGAGGCTGAGAGCATTGCCGAACAACTGATGCAGAGCAACATAGAGACCGAACTCTACACCCACGAGATGGGCATAGAAGAGAACTTCAAGTCACTGAACGGAAAGCGGCTGTCGCTCATCCACATCGCCACCCACGGCTTCAGCCTGAGTGAAAGCAGTTCTGGACGAAGGATGCTGGCCTCAATTCTGGGCGACACATGGAACATATCGGCCAGCGATGCCAACCTCAACTACTCTGGCCTGCTCTTTTCAGGAGCTAACAATGCGCTCAACAGAATCAAAGTGCCCGAAGGTGTGGAGAACGGCATCCTCACCTCGCGCGAAATCTCGATGCTCGACCTGCGAGGCACCGACATGATCGTACTCTCGGCTTGTCAGACAGGCTTGGGCGACATCAAGGAAGATGGAGTATTCGGTCTGCAACGTGGCTTCAAGAAAGCAGGCGCACAGACTCTGCTGATGAGCCTCTGGAGTGTGAACGACCAGGCCACACAACTCATGATGATTAGTTTCTACAAGGCACTTATGGAGGGAAAATCGCGCCACGAAGCCTTCAGAGAGGCACAAAACCGAGTGCGCTCCAACCCCAAGTTCAGCACCCCCTTCTTCTGGGCTTCCTTCATCATGCTCGATGACTTGTAACACCCTAAAATCGATGTGACTCAGACCGATTTCGAGGCACAGAAAAGGGATCAAAACAAGCGGCTCCGTATCGAACTAATACAAAGCCGCTTTTGGTTTCTGCCAGTGTGACAATCGAGCTTACTTGCCCTCAATGATAACACAACGGTTCTTGTCGTTATCGTTAGCAAATGGTTGCACGGTGTCGCCATAAGAGTTCACGTTCATCTGGCTAGCTGGAACACCTTTCTCCAACAGATAGGATGCTACCTTGTCGGCACGCTGCTTAGCATAGTTAGCGTTCAACTTAGCATTGCCAGTACCTGCATCTGCATAGCCACTGATGCCGATGGTCTTGTTGGGGTACTTCTTGCACCACGCTACCACCTTGTCTAGAAGTATCTCTTCGTTCACATCACTCTCGCGGATGGCATAGAAAATGGTTTCCTTTACGGGTTCTTCCACCACAACGGGCTTGGGTGCAGTGGCTGATGCCACTTCTGTTTGGTTGGTTGTCTGATAGACAGGTGTTGCGGTCACAGCCACAGGTGTAGGCTTCGGAGCAGGCTTGTGACCAAACTTGTAAGTGATGGATAGTTGACCTGTCATCATCCAGTCGTCAGAGTTGGTGTATTTGCTGTTGAAGCGGTCGTCGAGCGAATTAAAATCAACTTCAGCACCCACACTCCAGTGCTTGGCAATGTTGACATCGGCCAACAGACCCAGACGCAGATTGTGGCTGAGCAGGCTGTGGCGCGGAGTCTGGTTCTGTCCCCATGCATTGGAGATGTCGCTTTCCACCACATATTGCGAAGTGATGCGCTCAAAATCCTTGTTGTGCCATGCATAGTTGAGACCAACACCACCAATGAGGTAGAGGTCGAAAGGACGATGCACCTTTTTCGTGAAGATGTTGAAAATGTTGACCATCAGGTCAATGTTGGTGTTGATGTAATTATAGTCATATTTCAACACTTTGGTGCCATAAGAGCGTTCCTCATTATTAGTGTCCTTCTTATAATACTTATCAAAACCTCCCTTTGACTTCCAGCCATTCACATGGATGCGGGCACCCACAACAGGTGAGAACATGTCACCCACTGCAATGCTGAAGGTAGGGGAAAGAAGTTTCCAACAACTCACATCAGTGAAAGTGGTACTCATACCGCCCTGCACCTGAATGAAACCATAAGGATAAGGCTTGTAACCCAGTTCTTGCGACTCGACCAGATAGCCACCCTCTATGCTGCTATCCACCTGCGCAACAGCTACCACGCTACTAAGTCCCATGACAACAACGGATAAAATTTTTTTAATATTACGCATAAGATTTGTGGTTAAGTAAAACATTTTTTTAACATTCGGCGGTAAAATTAGTTAATATTCCCCAAACGAACAAAAGAAAAAGGAAATATTTCGTATCTTTGCCCCAAATTTCTTTATTATAATGGTTACAATCAAGCAAGTTGAGACTAAAAAGGAACTGAAAAGGTTCATCAGGTTTAATTATGAGATGTATAAGGATAACCCTTATTCGGTGCCTGACCTGTATGAGGATATGCTGAATACGTTCTCTGAGAAGAATGCCGCGATGGACTTTTGCGAGGCGGCTTATTTCTTGGCGTATAAGGACGAGAAGCTGGTGGGTCGCGTGGCTGCCATCATCAACAAGAAGGCGAACAAGACGTGGAATCTGAAGAATGTGCGTTTTGGCTGGATTGATTTTGTGGATGACGAGGAGGTGAGCGAGGCGTTGCTGCGGAAGGTGGAAGAGTGGGGTAGAGAGCGTGGCATGGACACGATTCAGGGGCCTCTGGGCTTTACGGATATGGATGCGGAGGGTTTGCTGATTGAGGGTTTTGAGGAACTCTCGACGATGGCGACCATCTATAATTTCCCTTACTATCAGAGGCACATTGAGCGACTGGGTTTTGAGAAGGATGCTGACTGGATTGAGATGCTGATGACGGTGCCGAAGGAGACGGGACTGCCTGAGCGGTTGAAGCGTGTGGCTGAGATTGTGATGAAGAAGTATGATTTGAGGATTAAGAAGTACACCTCGGCGAAGAAGATTGCGAAGGAGTATGGGCAGGAGATTTTCTCGGTCATCAACGAGGCTTTCAAACCGTTGTTTGGTTATAGCGAACTGAGCCAGAAGCAGATAGACCAGTATGTGAAGATGTACTTGCCTGTGCTGGATTTGAAGCTGGTGAGTCTGGTGACGGAGGCTAACGGGCGCTTGGTGGCGGTGGGCATCTCCATGCCGTCGATGTCGAAAGCGTTGCAGAAGGCGAAAGGAAAGCTGACGCCCTTCGGTTGGTGGCACTTGCTGAAGGCGCTGAAACTGAAGAAGCCAAAGGTGCTGGACTTGATGCTGGTGGGTGTGCTGCCTGAATATCAGAGCAAGGGCGTGAACTCGATTCTCTTCTACGACTTGCTGCCCATCTACATCAGCGAGGGTTACGATTATGTGGAGACGAATCCTGAACTGGAGGCCAACGAGAAGGTGCAGCAGCAGTGGATTTATTTTGAAAGGAGACAGCACAAGAGAAGAAGGTGCTACAAGAAAAGTATTAAGACAACGAATTAGACGAAAAAGATTCGGGAATGCCGTATGCGGCACCGAATGACAACGAATATAGATGGAAGAGCTAAACCTAAATAATACCCCTGAGACGAATTATAACGATGCCAACATCATCACGCTGACAGGTGTGGAGCACATCCGTCTGCGTCCTGGCATGTACATCGGACGTCTGGGTGATGGTAGCCATGCAGAGGATGGCATCTATGTGTTGCTGAAAGAGATTATCGATAACAGTATCGACGAGTTCAAGATGCAGGCAGGCAAGCGCATCGAGGTGGAGGTGAAGGATAACTTAGCAGTGACGGTGCGCGACTATGGCCGAGGCATTCCGCAGGGAAAGATGATTGAGGCGGTGAGCATCCTGAACACGGGCGGCAAGTATGACTCGAAGGCTTTCCAGAAGTCCATCGGACTGAACGGTGTGGGCACGAAAGCCGTCAATGCATTGTCCAACCGCTTCGAGGTGAGGAGCTACCGCGACGGGGTGGTGCGCACGGCTGTGTTTGAAAAGGGAAAGCTGGTGGATGACCAGACAGAGAAGACCTCAGAAGAGAATGGCACGTTCATCTTTTTCCAGCCAGACGACACGCTGTTCCTCAATTATAAGTTTCAAGATGAGTTTGTCAGCAACATGCTGCGCAACTACACCTACCTGAACACGGGACTGGAGATTTACTACAACGGCAGCCGCATCGTGAGCCGCAATGGTCTGAAAGACCTCCTGAAGGACACGATGGATGCCACACCGCTGTATGAGATTATCCATCTGAAGGGCGATGACATCGAGATTGCCTTCACACATACGAATCAGCAGTATGGTGAGGAGTACCATTCGTTTGTGAATGGTCAGCACACGATTCAGGGTGGTACGCATCAGAGTGCCTTCAAGGAGCACATTGCCAGAACCATCAAGGAGTTCTATGGCAAGAACTACGAGTACAGCGACATCCGTTCGGGCATCATCGCCGCCATAGCCATCAATGTGCAGGAGCCGCAGTTTGAGAGTCAGACAAAGATTAAGCTGGGTTCGCTCACGATGGAGCCGAATGGTGGAGTGAGCGTGAACAAGTTTGTGGGCGACTTCATCAAGACGGAAGTCGATAACTACCTGCACAAGAACCTGGATGTGGCGGAGATTATCGAGGAGAAAATCAAGGACAACGAAAGAGACAGGAAGGCGATTGCGGGTGTGACAAAACTGGCGCGTGAAAGGGCGAAGAAGGCCAATCTGCACAACCGTAAACTGCGCGACTGCAAGATTCACCTGAACGACCCCAAGGGCAACCAGAAGGAGGAGAGCTCCATCTTCATCACCGAGGGTGACTCGGCCAGCGGCAGCATCACCAAGAGCCGCGATGTGATGACACAGGCGGTGTTCTCGCTGAGAGGAAAGCCTCTGAACTCGTATGGATTGACAAAGAAGGTGGTGTATGAAAATGAGGAGTTCAACCTGTTGCAAGCGGCTCTGAACATCGAAGATGGCATTGATGGCCTGCGCTACAACAAGGTGATTGTAGCCACCGATGCCGATGTGGATGGCATGCACATCCGACTGCTGATGATCACGTTCTTCCTGCAGTTCTTCCCCGAACTGGTCAGGACAGGACACGTGTACATTCTGCAAACACCGCTCTTCCGTGTGAGAAACAGGAAGAAGCGCATCAAGAAGGCTGTGCTGGACAAGTATATGGAGGAGCACCCCGACAACAAGGGCGACTTCGTCACCATCTATTGCTACAGCGACGAGGAACGCCTGAAGGCCATCGAGCAGCTGGGACCAGAACCTGAAATCACCCGATTCAAAGGTCTGGGAGAGATTTCCCCTGATGAGTTCAAGAACTTCATCGGCCCCGACATGAGGCTGGAGAGTGTCACCCTGCGCAAGCATGACCAGGTGAAGGAACTGCTGGAGTACTACATGGGCAAGAACACCATGCAGCGCCAGAACTTCATCATCAACAACCTGGTCATCGAGGAAGATAAGCCTGAGGAAGAAGAAGACCTTCCCCTCACCCTCCCTGTTGAGGGAGGGAGTGGTATCTCAGTCAATGAATAAAAAACAATGGACAAACTAACAAATAAGGTAAATGTCCCCTCCCTCAATAGGGAGGGCAGGGGGAGGGTCTCGATTGCCCTGTTTGCCGGAAGTTTTGACCCCTTCACCATTGGGCATAAGAACATCGTTGACCGCGCTTTGCAGAGTGTGGCTGACGAGGTCATCATTGCCATCGGCTACAACAACGAGAAACACGGCCTATTCTCACTCGAAGAGCGACTGCAAGCCATCCGCAAAGTCTATCAAGACGAGGCAAGGGTGCGTGTGGATGCCTACGAAGGACTGACCACCGACTATGCCAAGAGGGTAGGGGCGACCTTCCTGTTACGAGGGGTGAGAAGCGTGAAAGACTTTGAATATGAACGCGACATCGCCGAGGTGAACAGGCGACTCACTGGCATCGAGACCGTGCTGCTCTTCACCGATGCGAAATACTCCTGCATCAGTTCCAGCATCGTTCGCGAATTGATTTCCTACCATAAAGACGTAAAAAAATTTCTTCCATGATGATTAAAAACCACACCATAGCAATACTTGCTGCACTGCTCGCCATCATTGCCCTGCCACAAGCGGCACAGGCCCAGCAGAAAACAAACACACAAACACCGAATGCCCATGCGCTGGACATGCAGATTCGCAAAATCATCTTTGCAGAAAGCGCCATCAGCCAGATGTATGTGGATGAAGTGGACATCGAAAAGGTGACGGAAGATGCCATTCGGGGCATACTGAAGGAACTCGACCCACACTCCACCTACACGCCTGCCAAGGATGTGGAAGCCCTGAACGAGACACTCACGGGTTCTTTCGAAGGCATTGGCGTACAATTCAATATGAACGAAGACACGCTCGTGGTCATCCAACCTGTCAGCGGCGGCCCCTCCGAGAAGGTGGGCATCATTGCCGGCGACAAGATTGTGACGGTGAATGACAGTGCCATTGCTGGTGTGAAGATGCCGAAGGAAGACATCATGAAGAGGCTCCGTGGCCCTAAAGGCACCACCGTCCACTTGGGCGTCATCCGTCAAGGAGTGAAGGGTGTACAGAAATTCACGGTCACACGCGACAAAATCCCCGTCTATACCATCGATGCCATCTACATGATAGACCCCACCACGGGCTACATCCGCATCAGCAGTTTCGGTGCCACCACCAAGGAGGAATTCACCAAGGCGGCAACCCGACTGCTGGCTCAAGGCATGAAAGACCTCATCATCGACCTTCAAGGCAATGGCGGCGGCTACCTGCAGGCAGCTGTTGACCTTGCCGACCAATTCCTTGACCATAACGAGATGATTGTCTATACCGAAGGACGTGTGACAGGACGACAGGAGTACCACGCGAAGGCAGGGAAGATGAACATCAACCGAGTCGTGGTGCTCGTCGATGGCTACACAGCATCGGCAGCCGAGATTCTTTCCGGTGCCCTGCAAGACAATGACCGAGGCATCATCGTCGGCCGCCGCACCTTCGCCAAAGGACTTGTACAACGCCCCATCGACCTGCCCGACGGTTCCCTCATCCGACTGACTGTAGCACACTACTACAGTCCTGTAGGACGCTGTTTCCAGAAGCCCTATGTGAAAGGCGACAAGAAGAAGTACGAGATGGATATGCTCGACCGCCTGAACAGCGGAGAACTGATGAATGCCGACAGCATCCACTTCCCCGACTCCCTCAAGTACCAGACCACCGGAGGCCGCACCGTCTATGGTGGCGGTGGCATCATGCCCGACGTGTATGTGCCGCTTGACACGACCCTCTACACGCCGCTTCACCGCGAACTGGCTGCCAAGAGCTGCATCAACACCTCCACCCTCAAGTGGATTAACGCACATCGCAAGGAACTCAACAAGACCTACCGCATTGACCTGTACCAAAAAGCGCATGCCAAGATGGTGGAAAACAAAAAGTACAACCTTGAAGACCTGCGAATGGGCTTTGAGCAGTTCAAGAAAGACTTCACGGTGCCACAGGAACTGATGGGCATCCTCATTGCCAAGGCCAAAGAAGAGAAGATTGAATATACCGACTCGGTCTTCCAAGCCACACTCCCCACACTGCACCTACAGATGAAAGCCCTTGTGGCACGCGACCTTTGGGACATGTCTGAATACTTTGAAATCGTCAACCCCTACAACGAAATCTACAAGCAAGGACTTCAAGCGCTGAGGAACGACGAACTCTTCCAAAGCATCAAGTCCGAATAACTTGTCATTTCAAAATCATTTCATCACTTCCGACAGTTCCCATCAACGACCCCAAAAATCAGACTTATGATTACCTATAATACCGATGGCGTGAAGATGCCAACCATCCGCCGCCGCGACACCAGCGCATGGATTAAGGCCGTGGCAGCCACCTATGGAAAGAGGGTGGGGGACATTGGCTACATCTTCTGCAACGACGACAAGATTCTGGAGGTGAACCGCCAGTATCTGCAACACGACTACTACACCGACATCATCACCTTCGACTACTGCGACGACGCTCTGCTCACAGGCAAGAAGGACACCATCGCCGGCGACCTCTTCATCAGTCTTGACACCGTGCGCAGCAACGCCGAACAGCAAGGCACCACCTATGAGGAGGAACTGCATCGCGTCATCATTCACGGCATCCTCCACCTCTGCGGCATCAACGACAAAGGCCCTGGAGAGCGTGAAATCATGGAAGCTGCAGAGAACAAAGCACTGGAATTATTAAAACAGATGGGTTGAATGGGCAGAATGGGCACCACTAAACCCATTAAACCTCATAAAACCCCACTAACCCTATAAAACAACAATGAAAGTTTTTCAGCACGTATCCGACATTGGCGACCTGCGCAAAGCCCTCGACGAGGCTTTTGAAATCAAGGCAGACCGCTATAAGTATCAAGCATTGGGCAAGAACAAGACCGCCATGCTCATCTTCTTCAACAACTCCTTGCGCACCCGCCTTTCCACTCAGAAAGCAGCGCTCAACCTCGGCATGAACGTCATCGTGCTCGACGTGAATCAGGGAGCATGGAAACTGGAGACTGAGCGTGGTGTCATCATGGAAAGTGACAAAAGCGAGCATCTTCTTGAGGCCATTCCCGTGATGGGTTGCTACTGCGACCTCATCGGTGTGCGTTCCTTCGCACGTTTCGAGTCACGAAAGGATGACTACGAAGAGAAGATACTCCAGCAGTTCATCCAGTACAGCGGCCGCCCCGTCTTCTTCATGGAGAGTGCCACCGTGCACCCCCTGCAGGCATTTGCCGACCTCATCACCATCGAGGAATACAAGGACAAGACCCTCGTCGAGCCAAATCCACTCTTCGGAGGTAACCCCGTACAGCGCATACCGAACCAACGCCCCAAGGTGGTGCTGTCATGGGCTCCCCATCCCAAGGCACTCCCACAAGCAGTGCCCAACTCCTTTGCTGAGTGGATGAATGCCGCCGATGTGGACTTTGTGGTGACCCACCCCGAAGGCTACGAACTCGACCCGCAATTTGTTGGAGGTGCCCACGTAGAGTACGACCAGATGAAAGCCTTCGAGGGAGCCGACTTTATCTATGCCAAGAACTGGAGCTGTCCAGGCGTAACCCGTCCAGAAGACTATGGCAAGGTGTTGGGCGACTATCATGATTATGCAGCATGGACTGTTTCTGACCGTCAGATGGCGGTCACCAACAACGCCTTCTTCATGCACTGCCTGCCCGTACGCCGCAACATGATTGTGACCGACGATGTGATTGAGGCACCCACCTCCATCGTCATTCCTGAGGCCGCCAACAGAGAGATATCTGCAACGGTCGTGCTAAAAAGGATGCTGGAATCACTATAGAATAATTAGTCTAACTAACTCAACTTTCGGGAGTAGTTAAGAAGTTGAGCACATACAAAACTTTAATAACTAAAAATACCAGTGAAACTCGATAACCTACAAAGAGAAGGGCTGCCATCAATTAGCAGCCCTTCTCTTTGCTCTCCACATGCACCATACCCCCAATATCACAAAGGGAATGCTGAGCAGTTGCCCCATGTCGAGGAGCATACCTTGCTCGAAATCCACCTGCTCTTTCTTCAAAAACTCGATGAAAAAGCGGAAGGTGAAGATGCTGGCGAGGCAGAAACCGAAATAAAAGCCTGTGCCAACGGCTGTAGGCGACGTTTGGCTCATGCCCTGTGCCTTGTACCACCGCCAGTAAATCATCGCTCCTACGATGAAAATGACGAGGTAGGCGAGGGCTTCGTACAGCTGTGCTGGATGGCGAGGCACGAGTTCACCATCCACCATCGCTTCATGACTGTGGAAAATAAAGGCCCAAGAGACATCGGTCACACTGCCGACAATCTCCGAATTCATCAAGTTACCCATGCGGATGCAGCAGGCAGTCATAGGCACAGAGATGGCGATGTTGTCCATCACCACCCAAGGTTTCAGTTTCATCTTGCGCCAATAGAGCACCATCGCCACGATAAGGCCGATAGTGCCGCCGTGGCTTGCCAAACCCTCATAGCCCGTGAATTTCCATGAACCGTCAGCCATCTGATGGATGGGGAGCAACATCTCAATCAGACCCTTGCCGCTGGTCAGATAGTAGCCTGGCTCGTAAAAGATGCAGTGACCCAGCCGGGCACCGACCAGCACACCGATGAAGCAATAGAAGAAGAGGGGTTCAAACTTCTCGTCCTCTATCTTCTGCTGCTTATACAGCTTCTGTACAATGAGATAGGCCAACAGCAAGCCCACACACCACAGCAGCGAATACCAACGCACACTGAAAGCACCCACCGAAAAGGCCTCCACCGAAGGCTGCCAGTCAATAAAAAGCATGTTCATCATACATTAAATCTGAAGTGCATGATGTCGCCGTCCTGCACCACGTAGTCCTTACCTTCCACACTGAGTTTGCCAGCCTCTCGCACGGCTGCTTCGCTGCCATACTTGATGTAGTCGTCGTATTTTATCACCTCGGCGCGGATAAAGCCCTTCTCGAAATCGGTGTGGATGACACCCGCACATTGTGGTGCTTTCCATCCTTTACGTACCGTCCACGCCTTCACCTCCATCTCGCCTGCGGTGATGAAGGTCTGCAGGTTCAGGAGCGAATAGATGGCCTTGATGAGGCGGTTGCAGCCGCTTTCCTCCAGACCCAGATCTTCGAGAAACATCTGCTTCTCCTCATAGCTCTCCAGTTCGGCGATGTCGGCTTCTGTCTGCGCACTAATGATGAGCAGTTCGGCATTCTCCCCCTTGATGGCCTCACGCACCCTGTCCACGTAGGCGTTGCCATTCTTTGCGCTGGCATCGTCCACGTTGCAGACATACAGCACGGGCTTGGTGGTCAACAGGAACATGTTCTTCGCCGCCACAGCCTCCTCATCGTTCTCAGGCTCCACGGTGCGGGCAGAGAGTCCCTTCTCCAGGGCTTCCTTATAGCGCACGAGCAGGCCATACTCCACCTTGGCGGCCTTGTCGTGACCCACATTGGCCAGTTTCTCCGTCTTCTTGATGCGAGCCTCAACGGTTTCGAGGTCTTTCAGCTGCAGTTCTGTGTCGATAATTTCCTTGTCACGCACAGGGTCAACCGAGCCGTCCACATGCACGATGTTGCCGTTGTCGAAACAGCGCAGCACATGGATGATGGCATCACACTCGCGGATGTTGCCCAAGAACTGGTTGCCCAGTCCCTCGCCCTGACTGGCACCTTTCACCAATCCGGCAATATCCACAATATCACATACCGCTGGCACGATGCGTCCTGGATGCACCAGTTCAGCCAGTTTGGTCAGTCGCTCATCGGGCACACTCACCTGTCCCAACTGCGCGTCAATCGTACAAAAAGGAAAGTTTGCCGCCTGCGCCTTTGCGCTCGACAAACAATTGAAAAGTGTTGACTTACCCACATTTGGCAAACCCACAATTCCTGCTTTCAAAGCCATATCTTACTCTTTTTCTGATGTTCAATTACTTAATTTGGTGCAAAGTTAGGCAAAATTCGCCAAAAAAGTCTAACTTTGCAGCCGAATTTGACGATTCATCAAGAATTTAATCACTAAAAACTCATTACAAATGGATAAATTAAGTTACGCGCTCGGCCTCGGCATTGGCCAGCAGCTAAAGCAGATGGGGCTGAAGGGTAGCCTCGTGATTGAAGATTTCGCCGCATCCATCAAGGATGTGATTGAAGATAACGACCTCAAGGTAAGCCATCAGGAGGGTCAGCAGATTGTCAACACCTTCTTCCGCGAACTGGAGCAGAAGCAGAATGCAGCTAAAGCAGAGGCAGGAAAAGCTGCTAAGGAGGAAGGCGCTAAGTTCTTAGCTGAGAATGCCAAGAAGGAAGGCATTATCGTGACCAAGAGCGGTCTCCAGTATGAGGTGCTCACAGAGGGTACAGGCAAGAAGCCAAAGGCTACCGACACCGTACGTTGCCACTATGAAGGTCGTCTGCTCGACGGCACCATCTTCGACAGCAGCTACAAGCGCAATGCCCCTGCCGACTTCGGTCTGCAACAGGTCATCGCAGGTTGGACAGAGGGTGTTCAACTGATGGGAGAGGGCGCCAAGTTCCGCTTCTACATCCCCTACATGCTCGCTTATGGTGAAGGTGGTGCAGGAGCTATGATTCCACCTTTTGCCACGCTCATCTTCGATGTGGAGCTCATCAAGGTGCTCTAAACCCATCAATCAACCCACAAAAAAAAGTGCTACAGACGAAAATTCTGCAGCACTTTTTATGTTTTCTGAAAGTCCTTTTGGGGTTCAAAACAAGACCACGTCGATGGCGTAATTACAACAACGTCGAAACCGTAATTACGACAACGGAAGGGTCGTAATCATGCATACGTAAGGACTGCTGTTAGAAATGCTTATGCCTTGTAGGCCTGCACCTCTCGCATGACGCGGAGGAAGTTGCCGCCCCAAATCATCTGAATCTGTTCTTCGGTGTAGCGTTCGCGGAGCAGATGGCGGGTGAAGTTGATAAGTTCGCTGGCTGATGCACAACCACGAATGCCGCCGTCGCCGTCGAAGTCGGTGCCGATGCCCACGTGCTCAATGCCCATCACGTTGACCATGTGGTTGAGGTGCTCGATAGCATCGAGGATGGTGGCTTCAAGTTGACAGTTGACAGTTGACAATTGACAGGTGGGGTTGAAATCAACAGAGTCTTTGACGAGGAATCCATGATAGAGGGTCACTTGTGCCACACCTCCTGCCTGAGCCAATGCCCGCATCTGGTCATCGGTGAGGTTGCGAGGATGATCACACAAGGCACGGGCAGATGAATGGCTGCATACGATGGGTGTCTTGCTGAGATTAAGGGCATCGTAGAAACTTTCTTCACCAGCATGGCTGAGGTCGACCATCATGCCCACGCGGTTCATCTCAGCGATGACTTGCTGGCCAAATTCACTCACTCCATGATGCTCGTGGTTGCCTCGAGCGGAGTCGCAGATGTCGTTGTCGCCGTTGTGGCAGAGGGTCATATAGACCACACCGCGCTTGCGGAAGGTTTCCACATTCTTGATGTCCTTGCCGATGGCATAGCCGTTTTCGATGCCGAGCATGATGGCGTGTTTTCCCTCATATTTCAGTCGCCAAAGGTCGTCAGGCGTGTAGGCAATATCCACAGCTGTGCAGTTCTTCGCCACCATCTCCTCTATCTGCGTGAGGATTTGATTGGCTTTGGCTGTGGCATTTTCGAGGGATGCTTCATCACGTTCCTGCTGTTCCAAGTAGGCCACCATGATGGAGGCATCGAGGTGCCCTTCGGTCATCTTATGGAGATCAACGAGTATCTTGGGGTCACGTGAGGCGAAGTTGATGCCTTGTGGGAAAAACATGGGGGTGTCGCAATGACTGTCGAGGGTGAGTATCTTGCTGTGCAGCGCCTTTGCCTTCTTGAACTCAGCACTCTCCCTCATCAACCATTCGAAGATGGGCAGCATCTCACGATTGTTCCTCAGAATAAACGTCTCAGGATGCCATTGAACACCCATGATGGACTTGAATTCGTTGCTTTCGATGGCTTCGATGACTCCATCGGAACTCATGGCTGTCACCTTCAACCCAGGGGCTGGCTCTTTGCAGGCCTGATGATGGAAGGAGTTAACTGCCAGTTCTGTGCCAAAAAGTTTTTCGAGGATGGAGCCCTTTGTGATAGTCACTTGATGAGATGGATAACGACGGTCTTGGTCTTGGCTGTGCTTGATGCGAATGCCCTCCATCTGTGTGTGGATGTCCTGGTAGAGTGTACCTCCAAGGGCTGCATTGATAACCTGAATGCCCTTGCAGATGCCTAACATGGGGATTTGGCGGTCATACGCCAGACGAGCCAACAGCAGCTCTTGTCGGTCACGCTCAGGGGTGATGCTGTGGAGTTCTTTGACAGGCTCCTCACCCAACAACAACGGATTGATGTCGCCACCTCCACTGAAGATGATGCCATCCAAGCGGTCAAGCAGCTCGCCAAGATGGTCTGTCTCGTAGAAGGGAGGAATGATGAAGGGAATGCCACCAGCCTTCAACACCGACTGATAGTAACCCTCAGCCAATGTGCAGGTCTCCTGATTGTAATTGCCCGTGATGCCAATCACAGGAAGTGCCTCCTTCGTACTGAAATCGCTGTTGAGATTTCTGTAGATGCCTAACCAATCGTAGTTGTCCATAATATTTTACTTCTTCTTTTTCTTCTTGAAATTCTCGTAGAATGGCTGTGACTCCACTTGTCCCTCGAAGAACTTTGCCCATTCGGCAGCACCCTTGGGGCCACGAGCTGAGGTATAGCCACGTTCCTCACGAGAAGGCTTGGCTGCTGCACCTCGAACCACTCCACTGCCTTTCTTGCCCTTCTTTTCGCCATAGGAGCGTTTCTCTTCGTGTTCATGGTGGTTGTCACGACGGGTGGGACGTTCGCCTCTCACAGAGCGGAAACCACCGCCTTCCTTGCCTCCACGTTTCTTCTCACCTCCACGTTGTCCTTCGGCTTGGTCGGTCACTTCCACATTCACTTTTCTGCCATCGAAATCTGTACCGTTCAGTACATTCAGCACCGTCTTGGTCTGCTGTTCAGGCACTTCGAAGAAGGAGAAGTTCTGCATCAGGTCAATGCGTCCCAAGTCAATACGTGCTCCCTGTGCCACACGATTGATGAAGCCCATGAAGACCTTGGGATTGATGCCATCCTTCTTACCAAGATTGATGAAAAGACGGGTGTAGCCTGCTTCAGCGGTGCGTGAACGTTCTCCACCACGACTTCTTGCTCCTCGCTCCTTGCCCCTTGACCCTCGTTCATCGCCACGACGGTCGCCCTTTTCTGAGGGCTGAATGATTTCAGGAGCATTCTTATAGTAGTTGAGGAAGGTGTTGAACTCCATCGAAACCATACGCTTGATGAGGTCTTCCTTCTCCATCATGTCGAACTTGCGATACACTTCGGGGAGGAATGGAGCAATCTCCTCTTCATCCACTTCCACCTTCTCGATGTCATCGATCACCTTCAGGAGTTGCTTGGCACAGATTTCCTGACCGGTTGGCAAGATGCCAGGCACAAACTTCTTCTGTATCTGCTGCTCGATGGCACGCACCTTTCCCTTCTCCTTCACGTGGATGATGGAGATGGAAGTGCCTGAGCGACCAGCACGACCTGTTCTTCCTGAACGGTGGGTATAGCTTTCGATATCATCAGGCAATCCGTAGTTGATGACGTGGGTCAATTCATCCACATCCAAACCACGAGCTGCCACATCGGTTGCCACCAGTAATTGCACTCGGTGCTGGCGGAACTTCTGCATCGTCAGGTCACGTTGTGCCTGCGAGAGTTCGCCATGCAAGGATTCAGCGTTGTAGCCGTCCTTGATGAGTTTGTCAGCAATCTCCTGTGTCTCCATACGGGTGCGGCAGAAGATGATGGCGTAAATCTCTGGGTAGTAGTCGGCGATGCGCTTCAGGGCATTGTACTTGTCGCGCGCACTCACCATATAATAGATGTGATTGACGTGTTCTGCACCCTCATTACGGCTTCCTACCACAATTTCCTTGGCATCGTGCAGATAGTTCTTTGAGATGCGTTCAATCTCCTTGCTCATCGTGGCAGAGAAGAGTAGGGTGTTGCGTTCTGCTGGCACTCCTGCCAAGATGGTGTCGATGCTCTCGGAGAAGCCCATGTTGAGCATCTCGTCAGCCTCATCCAGCACCACATTCTCCACCGTGCTGAGGTTTGCCACCTTACGTTCCATCAAATCCACCAAACGTCCAGGAGTGGCCACAATCACCTGCACACCCTTCTTCAAGGCACGAATCTGAGGCTCGATGCTGGCACCGCCATACACAGCGAGCACATGCAGGCCCTTGATATATTTGGAATAATCCTTCAAATCGTCTGTAATCTGCAGGCACAATTCACGGGTGGGAGCCATGATGACGGCCTGTGTGTCGGTACGATTGGTGTCTATCTTCTGCAACACCGGCAAACCATACGCGGCAGTCTTTCCTGTACCTGTTTGTGCCAGAGCCACCACATCGTTGTTGTGACCTAACAGATAAGGAATGACCTTTTCCTGCACAGGCATAGGAGTTACATAACCCATCTCTTGGATGGCCTTGAGTATTTCACCCGAAACACCCAAAGCCTCAAACGAGGTGTCGGTAGCCTTGAAAGCATCCACAATGGGCTGCTGAGCTTCGTCCACCCAAGCGGTTTCGTTGTTCTTCTCAGACATTTCGTTGTCCATAGTCTCTTCTACTTTGTTAGTTTCTTCCATAATTCTTTGCAAATTCTTTACTGATTGAGTTGTTGAGGCTTTGACACACTTCGGAAGCAAATGCCATGCCGTGTGCAATGATGCGGTTCCATTGTTCTTCGGTAATGGAGGCAACGCCATCACGGCTAACACCCTCCTGCAGCAATCCGAATACGATACCCGCATTGAAGTTGTCTCCAGCCCCAATCGTTGATACTGTTTCTATTTTATTCACTTGATATGTCTTGGTCACGCTGGGCGAGAAAAGGCAAATCTCCCCCTCTGCATCGGTGCAGAGCATCTGCTTGCAATGAAACTTCACCTCCTGCCCATAAGCCTCCTCTGGGTCGGAAATCTTGAACATGTTCTGGAAATCCTCTGTCGAGCCACGCACGATGCTGGCATACTCAAAGTTCTCCAGGATGGTGGAACGCAGCTTGATGGCTTCTGATGCATGGGAGGAACGGAAGTTGATGTCGTAATAAATCAGTGCTTCCTGCTTCGTTGCATAGTCGAGAAATTCCTTCACCTTCTCTCTCAGCACAGGATTCAAGACGAAGTAAGAACCCATCATCACGATGTCATCCTTGTCCACCTGAGGCCATTCCACATCCAGCCGTGCATTGGGATAATCCTTGTAGAAGGTGTAGTCGGCATCGTTCCTCTCGTTCAGATATGCCAAAGAGATGGCGGTGCGCCCATCCTCATACATGCACACGTGGTCGCTGTTGACACCATTCTCTTCCATGAACTGCTTGATGTTTTGCCCCACACGGTCATTCCCTGTCTCCGTAATCATCGTGACAGGCAAACCCATACGTCCCAAAGAGATGAGCCCGTTGAACGTGGAGCCTCCTGGCACCGCTGCCGTGGGTTGTTCATTCTTGAAGATGATGTCAAGAATCGTCTCTCCTATTCCTATTACTTTTCTCATAAGTCGTGTCCTTTCTATCTAAAAATCAATGTTGTCAACCCCGCTGCATCGAACATCTCCCGTGCCACTTCCTGCAAGAGTTGTGGCGTCACCTTCTCCAGATGCTCAATGATATCTTTCATCCCCTCAAATTTGTTATAGTGCAGGTAAGCCTTTGCCATATCGAGCACATAGTTCTCGAAGTTGTCGCAAGCCACCCCTATCTGTCCTTTTATCTGCTTCAAGGCTGCCTGAAACTGCCTTTCTGTCAACGGCTCGTTCATCAGCTTGTCCAGCTCTCCCCTCACAATCTTCAGGCACTTCTCCACATCCTCCTCGTCACATCCGAAGTAAATGCCCCAAGTCGAGGTGTCCGTGTAGTTGGTCAGCGAGCTTTCCACCGTATAGACCAGCCCCTTATGCTCCCTCAGCGCGATGTTCAGCCGTGAGTTCATTCCTGGCCCTCCCAAGATGTTGTTGAGGAAGTAGAGGGCAATCCGCTTGTCATTCTTGGAGCCATATCCTGCCCGTCCTATCATCACGTGGGCTTGATGGGTGCCCCGATTTTCGGTGAAGGTGCCAGAGTGAGTCGTCTGGATCTTTTCTCTAGTAAAACTAGTTGGGCTAGTTAGACTAGTTAAACTAGCAACGCCATCATTCCTCTTGCCCACCATCTTCTTCACCTTCTCAAACTCCACATCACCAAACACGAAGAACACCATCCTCTCTGGGCGATAGAGCCTCTTCACAAATCTGAGCGCATCTTCCGTTTTGAAACTCCTCACCCTCTCCGCTGTGCCCAAGATGTCATGCCCCAGACTGTTTCCCTCGTAGATAAGGTCTTCGAAGCGGTCGAAGATGAGGTCTGAAGGCGTGTCGTTGTAACTCTCTATCTCATCCACAATCACCTCACACTCCTTGTCTATCTCACGCTGAGGATAGGTGCTGTGAAACACGATGTCGAAGATGAGGTCTGTGGCACGTTCCAGGTGCTCCTTCATAAAGGCGGCATACACCACCGTCTCCTCCTTGTTCGTGTAGGCATTCAGGTCACCACCCACAGCCTCCATCCGATTGATGATGTGCCACGCCTTTCGCTTCTCGGTTCCCTTGAACATCATGTGTTCGCAGAAATGTGCCATACCCTCTTCACCCACCTCTTCATCCCTGGTGCCAGCATCGATGCTGATGCCACAATACGCCACGTGGGTTGGCGAGGGTATCTGAATCAACCGCAAGCCATTCTCAAACGTGTATGTCCTTACCCCATCTGCCATGCTTAAACTTGACGATAACCTTAACCCTAACCTTAAACCCTAAACTCTCAATTGTCAACTCTCAACTCTCACAATTATGAATTATGCATTATGAATTATGCATTAATAAATCAGCAACCCAGCCAATCCGCACAACAGAATCATGATGATAGGATGCACCTTGAACAGCCTTGTTCCCACAAAAGCGAACAGGAAGATGACAATGCTCAACACAAACACAAAGGGCGATTCCGATGGGTCACCAAAGTTCTCCTTCGACATCAACATGATGGCTGCTGCCGCTATCAATCCCACAATCACGGGTCTCAATGTGGCAAAGACACTGGTCACAATCTTCGAGTCGTGGTGCTTGATGAGGTACTTGCTGACGCTAATCATCAAGATGAACGGCAACCAAATCACACTCAACGAAGCCAAGACAGCCCCCAGCACAGCTGCCCATGTAGGATAGCCTGCATGAATCACCGCCGTATAACCCGTGTAGGTGGCACAGTTGATGCCGATAGGTCCAGGAGTTGATTGACTGATAGCCACAATATCCGTGAATTCGTTAATCGTCATCCAATGGTGCTTGTTGACCACCTCATCCTGAATGAGTGACAACATCGCATAGCCACCTCCAAAGTTGAAGATGCCTATCTTCGAGAAGACGTAAAACAATTCCAAGAATATCATCGCTTCAATACTTCAATTTTTCAATCCTTCAATCCTTCAATTTTTCAATCTTTCAATTTCCCCCAGATGAATCCCCCAATACCTGTTGCCAAGATGCACCAGATGGGCGACACACCCAACGCAGAGATCAGTACCGCTGCCACCACAGGAATCCACCAGTTGAACTTGTTGAGTTTTGCCTTCTTCGCCATACCGAAGCAAGGGGCAAGGATGAGTGCCACCACACAAGGACGCACACCCATGAAGATTTTCTCCACATAGATGTTATCCTTGAATGTCTGGAAGAAGATGGCAATGAGCAGAATCGCCACAATGGACGGGAGCGCCGTTGCCAACGCGCCTACAATACCACCTGTCACTCCTTTCAACTTCAATCCGATGTGGGAGGCCATATCGATGGCGAAAAGTCCAGGAGTGCTCTGTGCCACCACCAGCGTGTCCATAAATTCCTCATGATCCAGCCAGTGCTTCTTATCTACCACTTCCTTTTCCATCATCTGCACCATAGCGTAGCCTCCCCCGATGGTGAAGCTTCCTATCTTGGCAAATGTAAGAAAAATGTCCGTGTAGATGTTCATATACTGCTTTTGTTTTGCCTAGTCTTCCTAGGATTTCCTAGGCTCTCCTAGTTTTTCTAGCCTTTCTTCTTTTCCACCCACTTCCGAGCGTTCACAAATGCCTCAATCCACGGAGTCACCTCGTCTGCCTTACGGTCAGCAGGGTAGTTGGCCTGTTGCCAAGGGAAGATGGCGCGCTCCAAGTGTGGCATCATGGCCAAGTGGCGACCATCTGCCGAAGCGATGCCAGCCACATCATAAGTAGAGCCATTCGGATTGCCTGGATAACCAGAGTAGTTGTATTTCGCCACGATGTTGTAGTCCTTCTCAGCCTTGGGCAGACGGAAGTTGCCTTCTCCGTGAGCCACCCACAAACCGAGTTTGCTGCCGCTCAACGAGCCAAACATCACACTCTTGTTCTCAGGAATCTGCAAGGTGACAAACTCACTCTCGAACTTGTGGCTCACGTTGTGGAGCATCTGTGCATAATCCTTCGCATCGGTCACAGCGTGGTTGTTGTTGATAAGACCCAGTTCCACCATCAGCTGGCATCCGTTACAGATGCCGAGTGACAGCGTGTCCTCTCTTGCATAGAATGCGTCGAGGGCTGCTTTGGCCTTGGGGTTGAAGAGGAAGGCACCTGCCCATCCCTTTGCTGAACCCAATACGTCGGAGTTGGAGAAGCCACCACAGAACACAATCATGTTGATGTCTTCCAGCGTTTCACGGCCACTCACGAGGTCGGTCATCATCACATCCTTCACATCGAAGCCTGCCAGATAGAGTGAGTAAGCCATTTCGCGCTCACCGTTCGTGCCCTTCTCACGGATGATGGCTGCCTTGATGCCTGTACGTTCACGACGGTCGGCGCTGATGCCATACTGTGCCAAAGTGCCTGTGAAGGAAGCAGGGAACTTGTGCTCAATAGGTTGTTTCTTGTAGTTTTCGAAACGCTCCTTAGCCATACCGTTGAATGACTGCTTGGTGTCGAGGCGATAGGAAGTGCTGTACCAGATGTCACGCAGCTTGTCGATGTCGAAGTAGCGGTTGCGACCACCCTTCTTCACCACAATCTGGCGTTCCTCGATGGGCTGACCGATTTCCACGAAGCCCACTCCAGCCTTGTTCAGGCGGAACTCCACTTCCTTCTTGTCGGCGTTCTTCACCTGAATCACCACACCGGGGTTCTCGGCAAAGAGCAGTTTCACAGGGTCATTCTCCTCCAGACCGTTGAGGTTGACCTTGATGCCGCCTTTCTGATTGGCGAAGGTCATCTCCAGCAACGTAGTGATGAGACCACCGGCGCTGATGTCATGACCTGCCAACAAGAGTCCTTCTTTCACCAGTTCGTTCACAGCCAAGAAGGCATCGCGGAAATACTCAGGATTCTTCACGGTTGGCACATCGCTGCCCACCTTACCCAGACTCTGGGCAAAGGCAGAACCACCCAACTTCAGGGTGTCGAATGAGAAGTCAATATGATAGAACACAGAATCCTTGTCGTTCACCATCACAGGGCTTACCACCTTCTTCACGTCGCTCACCTCACCTCCTGAAGACACAATCACGGTTCCAGGAGAGATAATCTTGCTGCCGTCAGGATATTTCTGAGTCATTGAAAGGGAGTCCTTACCTGTTGGCACATTCACCTGCAAGGCACAGCAGAAGTCGCTCAAAGCCTGCACACCCTCGTAGAGACGTGCATCCTCACCCTTCTGCGAACGGCAAGGCCACATCCAGTTGGCGGAGAGGCTCACAGAGTCAAGTCCCTCTGCCATCGGTGCCCAAACGAGGTTGGTCAACGATTCTGCCACAGAGAGCACACTGCCTGCAGCAGGGTCTGCAAGACCTGCCTGTGGTGCGTGACCGATGGCAGTGGCAATACCCTTTTCGCCACGATAATCGAGTGCCACCACACCACAGTCGCTCAAAGGCAACTGAATCTCACCCTGACATTGCTGACGGGCAATCTTACCGGTCACAGAGCGGTCCACCTTGTTGGTCAACCAGTCCTTACAAGCCACTGCTTCCAACTGCAGCACGTTCTCCAGGTAAGTCTCTATCTCTTTGTATGAATATGATACATCCTCATACTTCCTCACCACCGTTTCATCCCTCATGTAAGTCTTGGGAGAGTGACCGAACATCTGTGCCACATCCAAGTCGAATGGACGCACACCATCACCCTGCTCAAAGGCAAAGTGGGCATCACCTGTCGTTTCACCCACCACATACAGCGGAGCACGTTCACGCTCAGCAATCTGGCGCACGTGTTCAATATGTTTCTCGTCGATGAGAAGACCCATGCGCTCCTGGCTCTCGTTGGCGATGATTTCCTTTGAGGAAAGGGTCTGGTCACCAATCGGCAACTTGGTCATATCGATGAGACCACCACATTCTTCCACCAGCTCAGACAGGCAGTTCACGTGACCTGCTGAACCGTGGTCGTGAATGCTGACCACAGGATTCACCTCTTCCTCACACAAGGCACGAACGAGGTTGTTGGCACGCTTCTGCATCTCAGGGTTGGCACGCTGCACAGCGTTCAACTCGATGCCTGACGAATAGCGACCCGTATCTACAGAAGACACAGAACCACCACCCAAGCCGATGCGGTAGTTATCACCACCCACGACCACAATCTTATTGCCCTTCTCAGGCGTACCCTTCAGGCAGTCGCGCTTGGTGCCATATCCCACACCGCCAGCCAGCATGATGACCTTGTCGTAGCCATACTGTTCAACAGCATCACCCTGCTTCTCCTCATGCTCAAACGTCAGCACAGAGCCGCAGATGAGTGGCTGACCGAATTTATTACCAAAGTCAGAAGCACCATTCGATGCCTTAATCAGTATTTGCTCAGGCGTCTGATACAACCACTTACGGATAGGCAAAATGCTTTCCCAAGAACGGATATCGCCCTCCTTGTCCGACTTTGTCCACTTCGGATAACTGTGAGGCTGGCTTGGAGCCACACCATTACGTGGATAACTCGTCATATACACAGCCGTACCGGCAATAGGCCAAGAGCCTACACCACCACCCATACGGTCACGGATTTCACCACCCGTTCCTGTAGCGGCACCGTTGAATGGCTCCACAGTTGTTGGGAAGTTGTGCGTCTCCGCCTTCAGCGAAATCACCGACTCGATGTCCTTCACCTCAAAGTAGTCGCTGGTTGAGTGGTCAGCAGGTGCGAACTGCTCCACCACGGGACCTTGACTGAACGCCACATTGTCCTTATATGCTGAAAGAATCTTGTTCGGATTCTCCTGCGTCGTCTTCTTAATCATCTGGAAGAGCGAACTCTCCTTCTCCTTCCCATCGATGATGAACGTGCCACCAAAAATCTTGTGACGGCAATGCTCAGAGTTAATCTGCGCAAAACCGAACACCTCAGAGTCCGTCAGCTTTCTGCCCAACTGACCCTCCACCTTGTGCAGATATTCGATTTCCTCGGGAGAGAGAGCAAGACCTTCCTGCTCGTTATACTCCTCCAAGTTCTCGATATGCAGAATGGGCGCAGGCTCGATGTTCACCGTGAAGATGTCCTGATTCAAGCCCTTGTACATACGCTGCAACATAGGGTCATGCTCGGCATCCTCGCTCTCCACGGGGAAATACTCCTCGATGCGCTGCACACCCTCAATCGCCATGTTCTGCGTGATTTCCACAGCGTTCGTGCTCCAAGGCGTAATCATCTCACGTCGTGGACCCACAAAAAATCCCTGCAAATTGCTCTCGCTTTCTGGTTGAGCTTCACCATACAGCCAGCAAAGCTCATTAGTCTCATCAGCCGAAAGCTCGTGGTTCACCTGCGTGGCAATCACACTCTGGGCTGGTGTTCTGAAAAAGTAAATCATAAAGTTACAGATCTGAAAATTTTCTGCAAAGATACGACTTTTTCATGGAATAAGCACACGAACCATTGCTTTTCCGTGCATTTATGCACGTTTTTCCTGTTTTCCCATTCAATATGGCACAAACAAAGACCTCCCTCACCATCAGTTTTGATGGAAGGGAGGATTTAATAATCATAACTTCGCCTCGCCGCATAAACTCGCCGCATGGCAACCTCCGCCCAGCGCGTGGGCTGGCTGTCCGCATGGCAACCTCCGCCCAGCGCGTGGGCTGGTGGGCTGGCTGGTTAAGGCTCGGGGTCGTCGGGTTCCTGCTCCGAGATGGACTCGTTCTCGTCGATGGTGAGCTTCGAGAGCATGTCCTTGAAAGCCCCGCCAGGATAGAAGGCAATCTTCTTCACCTTCACCGTCTCCAGCGTCACCTCCTTCAGCGAGCGCGCCACCTTCGAGTTGAACACAGGCTTGAACGAGCCGAACGTGCCCAGGCTCACACCGTGACCCAGCTCCATGTAGTGCACCAGCGACGTGAGCAGCGCATCCACCACAGCCTTCGTCTGCGCCTGGTTCACACCCACAATCTGGATCATCCCGCACAGCTGGTCGTAAGTCACCTGCGGGTAAGTCAGCTGTCTGAGCTTGTACACCTCAGGCTTCTCCTCGCGGAACGTCAGGCGCATCTTCGCCTTTCTTGCAATCATTCCCATAACTTGTTTCTCCTTTCTTTTTTTAACTTGTTAGACATTCATTTTTAAACACTTATATAGCCGTTGCAACAACATATATTTTTCTTTTCTTCAACCACGAATTACGCGAATTTCACGAATTTGACTCCGTCTTCTGAATCTGCTTAATCTGTGGTTCCTAAAAAATTCGCATTCTATGTCAAATTCCTAATGATTTTCTGTTTTTAACTATATATTTA
>CAMVIM010000008.1 GCA_947167515.1 uncultured Prevotellaceae bacterium
AAGGTACAACGACACTACAACTGCTACAACGTGTATTTAAACGAATGCTTACTCATTACACGCTTCTGTCAGTTGTTTCTTCAAGGAAGATGACGAGTGACAGCCTGAGGTAGATACGGGTGACAGGGTGAGGACGATACAAGTGTGAGGCGGAGGAAGATACAGGTGCGTGAACGTGGTGGATGCAGGTGCACGATGGCGGAGAATGCAGGTGTGCGTTCGCGGTATATGTGGAACCGCACAAAATTTGCTTTCAAATTAGTATCTTTGTAGAGTCATATACACCTGCTTGCCGTTGATGCTGTAGAACGGCTCGGTTGTGATTTGCTTTCAAATTAGTATCTTTGCAGAGTCATATACACTTTTTATTTGTGCTTTTCTGAGTGACAGTAACTTCGGCGGAGCCAACGTTAAGATAAACGAACAATTTTCGAAGATTAACGCAGAATGACCGTAAATAAAAGGCTATATGGGGAATAACGACACATCTTTCGCCGCTCGTTTCCTAATTAGGAAACCACAATATTTGTATATTGATGATTCTTTGAAACAAGTAATTTTGTAGATGGAAAGTAAAAAGGAGTAATTAAATGGCAAATAAGTTTTTTGCTTCACAAACAATTTATTACCTTTGCAAACAAAATGCCTAATTCTATACAAATCAACTTGGAGCAATGGATGATTTACATTATAATTGTATCAAGCCTGTATTAGAAGAGAAAAACAAGACAGGAACGTGGCTATCAGAACAGATGGGAAGAAACTTTGGAATAGTTTCGAGGTGGATGACGAACAAAGTGCAGCCATCAGTGGAATTGTTATATAATATTGCTAAGTATTTAGATGATGATGTAATGGATTTAGATAGTTGCATCGAAATAAATGAAGCATAGGACAAAGATAAATACATATATGAATCAAACGGAACTGACTGATAATCTTGGGAATTTGCAAGACATGTACAATAATGTGCAAATTTTGTACAATGCCCATGCCAAAGGAAACCAAGAACTGACCGACTTGGCAAATATGACTGGCTACCTGCTGTGGAATTATACAAAATCATTAATCACATTAAAAAGTTTTCAAAATGCGACATTGCGTTGTGAACAAGACTTTGCAATCGGAGAATTATGTGTTGTTATTAATGAATGTACCAAAAAGATTATTGGTTTTAGAACAGGGAAGACAAGAAAAGAGAGTTTATGGATAGATAAAATTGGTAGATATATCACAAGGCATCCGGAATTAACCCAAGAATATAATTCCTTAAAAGAAAAATGGATATCTTATGCTGACACGGATGACACACAAGGTGAGATTAAAGATATTCGAGACATCGCTACTCATGGCGATAACGAATTATATAAACTTATAAAACTACATGACACATCAACTTCAGATGTCATAAACTATTTAGATATATGGGGAAAACTCATGTGGCCAACTGCCAATTTCGTATTTACATGTTTTGAGAATGAATGTCAACAAGAAATTAATAAAAGATAGCATACATATGATAACCAAAAATGAATTTGAAGAAATATACCCACTTGTAAACGAAATTGTAGTTTTCACAAACTCATTCGCAAATGAGGACAATCCCTTGTTTAAATATCTCAAAACAAGAGGGGATGTCTATGGTTCTAATGACCTTATGAAGATTATACGTTCTAATCTACTTGCCGATTTAGTTCATTGTTATTTTGCTCTTGGTTATCAGCAAAATTACGATAGTGACTATTATTTATTATTTGATCTGCTTCAATATGCGTTTTGGTTTGAAAAGGATCATTTTTCTTATGAAGATTTCGAGGAATATGTGAGTTCTCAATCAAATGTACATTATTTCCAGAAAGGCTTTAACAATGCGAAAAGGGATAATGATTCTATTCAGTTTCCCGCTTTGTACATAAGTTTGATTGGTATTGACCAGTTAAAAGGGGCTAAGTATATTTTGATTCTAAAAAAGATTGTCGCCATGCTATCAGAAAACCATGATGAAGGAACAAAATCAAAAGAAGAATCAGTTAAAGGTCTATTGACATATTTAGAGTCTATGTTAGTTTCCAGAGAATATAACAATGAAAGTCTTCAAATTGAAGATAATGGAAAATATAATATGATTACAAATGAAGAATATGAAGAACTTTATCTTCTAACAAGAAAGATTGATCGTTTTGTGAAACTTCTTACTAACAAAGCTGATTGCAATTCAGAACTGTCCACATATTTAAAAACCATAGGTTGCAGTTTTGACAACAATCTCACTTTAAAAGATTATGTAAAATTAATCATAGAAAAAGATATCCTTAATTGTTACTTCTTACTTGGTTATCAGCAAAGTTATAAAAGAGAATTATTTATGCTGTTGGATATGATTGAATATAGTTTCAGTATTCATGAAGTACCATGGTCATATAAAGATTTTCTGAATGTCTATGAAATATATAACAATTTCTTCTATGAGGTGTTCAATATAAAAAAGAATGCTATAAAGTCTTATGATTTTCCTGGTTTATACTTATACCTAAGCGAGGTAGGTGACGCTAGAGCTGATGACTATATTAGTATTCTTCAGAATATTGCTATTACATTGTCCAAAAAACAAAAAGATGGCTCAATCAAAGACCCACGAATGGATGTCTTGTTAACTTATCCGCAGGCTTTTTTATATTCCCAAGACGATAATAATGAGAGCCAACAAATCGATGATGACAGAGACATTCAACAAATTGAAGAAGATAATAGTGGTTTCAATACAGATAATAATTGCCAAACTATGAATTTATTAAAAGACAAATTATATAATGGAATCTCTTTTGAAATAATTGGAGAGGAATATCATAAAGGGTCATCTCTTCCTTTTAGATTGTATCTTCGTATATCAAACTATAATGATCAAAAGAAAAACATCAGTGTGGATATAAAATATATCTCTGAAAAACATGGATTAAAGACAAGAAGTGGTATATTTGGAGATTTTGTCCCTGACAACTCTTTTGTTGACTTGGATGTCGGTTTTGAGGATATAACAGGCGCATATAATGGCGATCGAATCGAAATGGAAATAAATGAGGGGAAATATGCTTCTTTAAGATTGATTAGAGAAAGAAACCAATGGGCAATTGTCGAATCCATAGAAAGAAGCACATACAATAGAGAATTGAAGAACAAAGTTGAAAATTTTGAGGCGATAGAGGAACAATTTGGTATAACTCTACAAAACTTCTCAGTCAAGGTTGAAGATGAACACTCTCTGAAAGTTTTCTGTGAGGTTCTTGCCTTAAACGGTGAAATTCCAAAGAATGATTTCACCATTAATATCGCTATATATGATAATAACAACGAAATAGTTTATACTGATAGTGAATCCAAATACGCAGAAGAATTCAAGGGATTCGAAGTATTAACCTTTGATTACATTAAACTGGATATTACAGTTGACGAGATAAGCAAAATAAGAATTTATCCCACACGATGAATACGGAATTACAAAAATTGAGAGAGTCTCTTATAACTGAGGCAAAGAGTTCTCCTATGCTTTTGTCTGATCTTGCAGGATTGGAAGCATACGTGTCTGAGAGTTACAATAGTCGTTCGTTTATTGAACTTTTGCAGAATGCAGATGATGCCAATGCAACTAAGTTTTATGTTAAGCGTTCTGGAGATTATTTGTTCGTAGCCAATAATGGTCGTCCATTTAACATAAAAGATTTAGAAAGCCTTTGTCGTAGTGCATCCTCCAACAAAGTAAGAGGAACAACAATTGGTTATAGAGGTATAGGTTTCAAATCAGTAGTTAGTTTTGCGAAAGAGATTCACTTGATAAGTGGCAACTTTGAGATTACATTCTCAAAAGAGTTGTCAAAACAAATAATTCCACAGGCTAATAAAGTTCCTTTGATAAGAATTCCTCATGAGTTGGACAAGTCTATAAAAAATGAATTGTCTGATGAAATTAAAAGAATACAGGATGAGGAATTTGAGACTATTTTTATTTTCTCTGGTGTATTGGCTAATCAGATTGACGAAGAGTATACATCATTTGCCAGTACCACATTATTGTTTTTACATAATATACAGGTAATAAAGATAGATTTAAGTAAAAAAGTAACTGCGAATATTGCAGAAATTGATAAAAACGAGAAGGGACGCTTTTTAAGAGTTTCTACAACAGATGCAATATCAAATTGGTTTGTATGCACAGATTCCAATTGCAGCATTGCTTTCTTCATGAATAATGATAAGGTTTCAAGATTATCCAAAAGCGATGCGATTATTCATGCATTCCTTCCTACAGAGGATAGTTGCGGATTAGGCGTTGTGGTAAATGGAGATTTTAGTACAGACCCCTCTCGCAGGCATTTGATAATGGATGAAACTACCATTAAGGTCATTTCAAAACTCGCTAATCTCTACGCCTCCTTGTTGAAATATGCATTAGCCAATAATGACAAGGGTGCCGTTGATGCATTGATGCCATATTTCGATTTGAAACTGATTCAATTGATGAAACAATCATTCGAGAAAGAATTTGCAAAGAACATTAAAGACGCTTTTGGCAAAGAACTTTCAAACATCAAATTGGCTCCTTCATGGTTGAATGCTGAGGATTTTGCCAAAATCATGGAAGTTTCTAATTTACCATATATTGCTCCAGAATGCAGTGATGTTCTCGGATTGAGCGATTTCTTAAAGTATTTGGGAAACAAACCTGAGCTTGTTGAGTCTCTTATAAAAAAAGTAGGACAAGCAGATATTTCTGTATTGGGATATGCCCAAATAGTTGCCGCAGGAATCAAAGAGGCTTTAATGAATCACAAAATCCTCTCTTTACCCACTACAGATTTAGTAATTTCGGGTGGAAGGTTGTGTTCACTTAAGGAAATAAATGATAATGAAGAAAAAATAGATGAGAGTTATTTGCAATTGTTGGCAGACAATGGAATTTCTGAAAACGATATTAGTCTGTTTTTTAAAAAGGTGGGATTGTCCAAGATAAATGAAGTGCAATTCTCTGACGAAGACTTTTACGGTAATGATGATGAAGATAAAGAATCATATAATCCCCCAAGTGTTTCTCAGTGGTTTAATGATGCTGACATATCTTCAAAGCAGGTCGCAAATAATGAAGGTGTCCAGAAATGGAGAAGTGCAGAAGAAAACACATTAGCAGCATTGAATGCTAACGGATTCAGACTAAAAGATGTGAGTAAGCAAAATCTCGGATTTGACCTTGAAGGAAGTGACCCAAACGGAAAAAATATTTATATAGAAGTAAAATCTATCGATTATGTTGGGCAGAAATTCCGAATGACAAACAACGAATTTGCAGCAGCACAATATAAACCAGAAAACTATTATCTTGCTCTTGTTTTTCAAAACAAGGATTCGTTTGAAATAAGTTTGATAAAAGACCCTGTTAATCGACTTAATCTGACAAGACAAGTCGTGCAATGGGTCTGGGAGTGTACAGATTATGAGTATAAGCCGATGAAGTTCAAATTATAATAAAGATGGAAACCACTAACAATTCTAAATCAAAGCCTAAAATCTTTTTCATATTGGTTTCGGTGTTTCTAATTTGAAGGTTTTAGAGTTATTTTGCCGCCAAATTTACGGAAAAACAATAAAATTGTCAAAATAAATTTGTAGATATTCTAAAAACATCGTAATTTCGCCTCACTAATTTGAAGCAAATCACAATAAGGATTATTCCGTTGTGAAAACATTCAGGTTTCTGCCCTCGTCCTTAACGGGGGCTTTTTTGTTGCAACTGGGGCGATTTTTCTGTCGGAAACGTGTTCTTTTGAAAACGGGTGTGTTCCCACGAATTGATTTAGGTCTTTCATCTTGTTATTTTGTGATTGTTAATAAATATCGGCTACAAAGGTACACCTATGTTGTTCCAAATCACGGTACAGGCTTTGTTTTTTTCGGTATTGTGGCCACAAAGGTACACATTATATTGTTATAAAACAAAAAAGCAGGAGGTTTCCTGCTTTTTTTTGGGGGGGGTAGGGTTGTTGAGAGTTGAGAGTTGAGAGTTGCGGGTGAGGGTTTGGTCATTCTTCTGCCTTGAGCCAGAACTGGGGGGTCTTCCATTCGAGCATGGGGAAGTAGTAGGTGCAGACGATGTAGGTGGGGGAGGAGGCGGTGGAGGTGGCAGCTTCCTGCTTGTCCAGCAGTTGGGCTATCTGGTCGTCGGTCAGCTTGGAGGGGTCGAAGTTCATGACGTAGCCTTCCTCGGTGGTCTTGGCCATCGACTTGGGATAGGAGAAGAGGACTTCTCTTTCGCTGTCCTGGGAATAGTTGATGGCGGTGTCTGTTTCGCTGTATTCGATGAGGCTGATGCGCGACTGGGGGGTGACTATGATGCCGTTGGTGAGCTGGCCGACCCAGAGCTTTTCTTCGCCCCAGAGTTCGTTCACCTCGATCTGCATGGAGAGGCCTTTGTATTTGCCTTCAGTTTTCACCAGTGAGGTGAGTCCTATTTCGGATGCCACCTGCTCCATCAGTTCGGCGGTGATGGGTTCTGGCTCGATGTCTTCGGTTGCGCTCTTGAGCAGGTAGGCGGCTTCGACGTCCACGCTGCCATCTTTCACGCTCACACGCCAGTAGTCGCCTTCTTCGCCCAGTACGGCGAAGACTTGGCCTGCGTAGGTGCTCTGGGTATGGGTCACATAGCCTTGGGGCACTTTGTCGTCGCTCCACTGATAGCGGAAGTCAATCATGTCTGACTCTTCGTCTTCCATGCAGTTGATCAGGTGGGGGCTGTTGGGGTCGGGTGCTTTGAGCAGGGGCATGTCGTCTTGTGTGGTGATGACGAACTTCTGCACTGTGGGCACCTTCACGTTCAGTGCCGTGGAGGTCTCTTCGTTTTCACTTGTGGTGGCAGGGGCGTCTTTTCCCTTGCAGCTCCACATCATCAGGGATGCGCAGCATCCCAGCAGCATCAATGTCCATTTTTTCATTGTCTTGTCTGTTTTTGGGGGTTAGTATTGGGTTGTCATGTTTTCGGTCATCTTCATGATCCACGGGATGTAGCGTGTGAATTCGCTGTCGAGTTCCTTGATGGTGCCGAGTTGGTCGAAGGGTCGTATGTCGTGGTGGATGAAGAGGTCTTTGTTTTTCTTGAGTTGGTCGGCGTATTGGGGTGAGGCGTTTTTGTCCTCTTTGGATTGGGGTTTGCGGTAGCCCATGAGGAGTTTCTCCACGTTCCATCGGTTGTGCTCCATGATGGCGAGGGCTTCGGTCTCTTGGTCGGAGAGCGTGTCGAAGTCATGGGTGGTGTCATCGGGCTTGAGGTGGCGCATGGCTCGGAGTGTGGCGAGTTTGGTGCGCATGGCGTAGGCGCTGTAGAGGTTGGACCATTTGAGTGCCACGCTGAGTTTTTTCCATTCTGCGTTGGCGCGTTCCCAAATTTGTTGGGTGGGAATAGCTTCGAGGGTGAGGACTCCGGTGAATTTGTAGGTGGTGTAGTTGGCGGTGGCGTAGAGGTAGTTGATGAGTTTGGCGCGCTGGAGCGAGTGCTCGTCGGCGCTGTAGGCGGTTTCTTCCATGCCGAAGGGGTAGATGTTGGCGTAGCGTGCCTGATGTTTCTGGATGGTCAGGTTGCCGTTCTCGACGATGGCATAGGGGAGTTTCAGGTCTTCTGTGCGCTGGTCGGTGGTGCGGAGGTTGGTGACGAAGTTGTCTGAACGGTCTTGGCGGATGAAGACGGGGATTTCGTTGCTGTAGATTTCGTCGGGCATGTTCATGCTGAGCACGAAGTTGCTGCGCTGATTGGCGAGGGCGAGGAAGATGGACAGGTATTGATGGTCTTTGTCGTTGGCCCAGCGGGTGATTTCGTCTTGTATGGGCTGGGAGAAGACGTCGCCTTTGATGAATTCGAATTCGACATCGAGGAAGTTGCTGTTGGAGCCGTGGAACTTGAGGAATTCGGTGCGGACTGGGTCTTGTGGTTGGGGGGTGGGGGTGGAGAGGTCGTGGTAGAGGTAGGACTGCACCTCGAAGAAGTGTCGGTTGCGGATGATGAATTCGTCTTTTTCCTTGTCGGCGTTGATGTCGATGAAGGTAATGCGTGTGCGGCGGCTGCTGTTCCTCTGGTCGGTTGTGCAGGAGTCGTGCATGAAGTTGGGGAAGTGGAGCACTTGTGCGGCTTCCATGGCAAAGGCTACGGCGAAGTGGGTGGTGCCGACGAAGACGAGGTGTACGTATTTGGGGTCGTCAGCGCTGATGCCATTGCCATAGACGGAGGGGTAGGGGTATGTTTGTTTGCGATTGTCGAAGTCGCGGTATTGGCGTCTGATGAAGACTTGTTTGGCCCAGCCGGCATGGGTGTTGTAGGGGATGAACTCGATGCCGAGCGCGCTGACTTTCTGGAAGATGTCGGTGGTCTTGAAGGTGGCGTAGGTGTCGAGATCCTTGAACACGCAGGTGATGCGGGCGGGGCGCTGCTGTATGTGTGGCTGGTCGAGGTAGCGGCAGATGCAATCGACGCATTCCACATTGATGGCGTCGTGGGAGGATTTCTGGAGGTTGCCCACGATGTAGATTTGTTCGGCGGATTCGAGATGGATGTCGGGGTAGGTGTCGGCGGTGATGCGGTGGCCGTAGTTGATGATGATGTGTTCGAGTTGGTCCTGACGGAAAGACTTACGCAGTTTCTCTCTGATTTCTTTGGCGTTCATGGAACTGAGAATGAGAACGTAAGCATCCTTATCCTTATCAAATACATGAGTGATGAAAGAGGGCAAGGTGTTGTCGTATCCCATGATGATGTAGTGGCCCGAGAGGAGGTAGTGGATGCGTCCCTCCTTGTGGTCTTTCACTCGGCTCTCGATGGATGTGGTGATGAGTCCGATGATGATGCCGTTGAAGATGAAGGCACCGAGCAGGAAGGAAATGGTGCTGGCAAAGAGCATCCACCCGTGCACTCCGTTGTCGATGTAGAGATTGTTGAGCGCATTGGAGTCGATGAGCAGATAGAGGGGCAGAAGCCAGGGGTTCAGGTCGTGTGAGCGGCAGAACGCTTGCCAGTTGCTGCCCGAGAGTGCCAGCATCAGGTAGGAGAAGGCCAGCACGACGAGGAATACGACTCCGAGCACGGCGAGCTGCTTGAGGAAATTCTGCGACAGGATTCGGTCGAACCGGAGCCAGAGTCTTCTTTGTGTTTTCTTTTTCATGATGTGGATGCCGATATGGGAAAATACTTTTTTATGAGTCGGTTTGGCCAGATGAGTCTGTGGGTTTTTCGGCTTTGAAGAGGTCTTACTCCGGCTTCTCCATCTTCAGAATGCTTTCCAGCTCCTTGACATCAATATCCTTCATCTCCTTCAGACCTGTTTTCTTGCTTTGCATGCCCCGAATCATCTGGCACAGCAGCAGGTTGTAACGCAGGCATTCCGTCTTGTCAAGATGTATCTCCTTGTCCTTGCTGGCGTGGGTCTTGGCCTGGTCTTGCTGCATGTCCAAGAGTTTGTCACACAGTTTCATCCTCAGTTCCCGTTCCTTGTCCTCCAGTTTCCACTGCCTCTCTCTGCACTCACGCTGGCTTTCACCGATGAGGCTCAGCACTTTCCACACCAGCAGGAATGCAGCGGCAATGACGGCGATGCCCACCACATGTCCACAGATTTCTTCCACAATGTTCACGTCGGCTTGATTGGTGCCGCAGGCTTGCAGGGCCGTATTCCATGTTTCCCGCATCTCTGTGGCAAGGGTGCACATGTCTCCGCATGCGTGGCTCGTCACCGAGTCGCCCGAACAGAATAAAATGCTTGTTGTCATATTCCTTGGTCTTTAGGTTAGCATTTCTTCCACAAAGGTAGGGAATAGAAATGGAGTGGCAAAGAAAAATGGGAAGAAAAATGGACAAAAAGGTTTCGTTTCACTTGCAAAGTGAATGCTTTTCATTGAAAGTGGCAAGAATGTGGGGAATTTCTCCTATCTTTGCAGCAGGAACGGAGAGGTGGTGCGGAGGAGTTTGTAAACGGTTTAGAAAAGAAAGGAGAAAAGCTATGATGTGGTTCAAGAAACAAAAGGCGTTCACCGTGGAGAAGACGGATGTGTGCGTGAGGATCATGGGACGGACGGTACACTATCCGAGCCTGTTGGATGCGGTGCAGCATGCAGGTCCCTGGCTGGAGTACGATTTGGCGGCGATGGTGCTCTACAATGTCCAATACCGCGACTGTCTGCGCAGCGAGGGCATGGAGGACCTGAAGGCGAGGTTGCTGAGGGAGGCGCCGGTGCTGGTTGGGCAGGAGAAAGTGATGCGGGGGATGGAGGAGTGGGTGCAGCGGCATCTGCCTCTGGCGGATTTCGACATCCAGTGCTACAACATTCACGATGTGGTCACCATCGAGGGATTCGACTTCTGCGGATGGCAGGACGTGCATGACCACATCGAACTGATGGCAACGAAACGGATAGACCACTTCGACGTCTGGAGCCGCGAACCGAAGAGCACCGCGGAATCTGTCCATGTGGGCTGCCTCTATGCCAGCTATCCCACCTTCGACAGCAGTGATTGGGGCGATGACCGCACCTACGACAACTACCTTATCCGCCGCCATCCCATCACCGAGAGCGAGATGGCGGAACTGGCCAGGGTGAAGTATGCGGACAACTACCAGCGTGTGAACGAGTGTTTGCCAGCCCACCTCCTGCCTGTGCTCTACTACAAGGGCGATGGCGACTGCATGCTGCTGGCCACGGCGAAGCATAGTTCCATCCATTAGGTCTGCTCACACCCGGTTGTACTTCCTGATTAGAAATCAGTTTCAGCATCAGATATGATACCATCATACAATTTGTATAGAAGGCTGATATTGGGTGCGAACGTCTTTTCAGGCGATAAGTCAGGTGTGGGTGCATTGCGAAGACTCTCCCTGACTTGGCGGATGGCCGCTGGAATCTGCTTCTTGTTGTCAATCCAGATGAAGAATCCGTTGGTTGCCTGTGCAATGCTTTTCACGTCTTCCATATTCTGCGTGTTGTCCATCTTTATGAATCCTAAATCTTTTCCTAGGGGATAAAACAAGGAATCCTTCTTGCTGGCAAAGGCTATCACGTCAACCCTGATCTTGTTTTGTAATAAGATGTTGATGAGTGTGGATTCGGATAGGTGGCTGGCGTTGTCAGAGCCATCAGTCAACAGCAAAACAGAAAAGGGAGGATGCCCTGATGTCAAAGCGCCTTCACGTAAAGCGCTGGCCAAGATGGCATCGTAGATGGCTGAACCGTCATTTCCTGCTGAAGGAGAGACATCGGAGAGGTTGTCCAATTCCGTCCGTGTTGGATAATGTGGTTTCTTTGCAAACAATGTGACAGAATGATCAGATGGGAGATTGCTCTGCATCAGTTTGACAAATAGAGTCTCCAAGTCAAGGAACGATTCCGAAAGCGTGTCATTCCTGGCGAAGAGACTTGAAGAGCGGTCGATGACGAGACCTATGCCATGAGGTTGCTCAGACATGTTTGGCTTGGCATCTCTCGTTGGCATCTGCTTGTCTGCCACGTGTATCTCTATCGGGTTAGTTTGAACGATGGTGTCATGATTGATGTAATTGTTTCCACCATTAAAGAAAGCCTCAAAGGGATCCACATCGGGCTTTGGGGTTTGGTACCAAGCCGTGAAAATCATGGGATCTATCCGAATCGTGCCGGATTGTAGAGGAATAATCGAATACTTCGCCCAAAGAACCGAATTGACGGAAGCGCCATTGTATTCAGTTGTTTCAACTTTCTTCTGTTCCGGCAGGTCATGCTCCCTCCAATAGGCATTGCTGACAGGAAGAACGGAAAAGGGGGTCATCTGCGTCACGTTCATGTTGGTGTACAAACGTATTTCACAATCAAAGCTGTCTCCGAGGCTGATGTCTGTCTTGTTCACCTTCGCTTCAACCACAAAAAGGTTTTCAGCCTTAGGGGCATCGCTCGTCGATGGTGCCGCTTGCGTTGGTTGAACCGCTTCTGTCGTCACGCGAACCGTGAATGGTTGGGATGTCAAAGTTTCACCCGTCGTCGATTTCGTAGTCATGGAAGGTATGGTGAAAGAACCAGGGCGGGTGAATTTGATGTAATAAGAATACATCATACCGTATAAAACGGATTGTTTTCCGTTTCTGAAAGCATATGATGTTTGGGTGGATTTTGATGGCCCATAGAGCAGTTCATGATGAGGATGGTTCCAATTCCATTGAGGAGGAAGGATACCCGCCAACGAATCTCGGCTCGTGTACAGAAAACCGATACGAAAATTCTTTCCCACCTGAACAGCAGGGTCTGCTCTGACAACCAATTGGTTGACTAGGCTGTCATCGAGCACTTGCCCTTGAACATGGGGAGAAATGATGATGCATAAAAGCAACCAGATAAAACGTGAAGACCTCCAAATGTTTCCAAAAACAATGGTCAATGTGGAGTTGTTGAATTGATACTTGCGTGGTTCCATATAGGTTAGTATTTCCTTCACAAAGGTAGGGAATAGAATTGGAGTGACAAAGAAAAATGGAAAGAAAAATGGACAAAAAGCTGATTTCGAGTCCCGTTGTCCATTTTGTTCAATCGTCTCAAGACTAATAAGGGTTTAATCGAAAACGTATTCATTGCCATTCCACTTGACCACATTGTCCTCGTCATAAATTAGGTCATGCATTCCGTTTGTCTTGGATGAAAGAATTCCAATACGATCGACTCCAATACCATCATAGTTAAGGATATTGCCATTGAGTATTATATTGAAAAAAAGTTTATCCCACCTGTCCCAATACGTACATTCAAAATAGTCTTCTTCACCATTGCCATCTAAATCATAACTCATACGAATAGTTTCTTCTTCTTTACCATTATGAAAGTCTGATGAACGGATCTCTTGTAAAGCAACGATGGAATTTTTCTTCGATGATTCCACTCTAACGGCATCACCTTGCTTCAGTATATACCTTTCTTTTGAATTGTAATTGGAGTCAGTGTTAAAATCTTCATTTGTGTCAATTATCACAACAGATTTCTGGCCTTTCCACTCTTCTATAGAGGGTTCCTCCCAGACATTTCCGCCAAAACTGTTTGAAACAGAAAAGTAACCATTCCCAGTGTAGCTCACAAAGAAAAATGAACTGCCAATAGCATTACCGCCACAAGCTTGTACGTTTTCAATTAAGGCATCCTCTATACCATCTCCATCGAAGTCTTCCTGTGCTACAATATTAAAACAGATGTCCTTTGGTATTTCTATTGTATATTCATATCCATCTACATTTGCATAAAGTTCATTAAAAAACATATCAGATTCCTTTTTCTTTCCATAGAAATTAATATTGACAGCCTTTGCATAAATTTCGGGCTTATCATTCGCAGGTGCATGATGGGAAATAGCATAGACAATGCCTGCTATCGCCAGAATGGCAAGCAAGGCTACTGCAAAATGTTTTACAAGACGACTTTTAGGGCGTGACTTTAAGAATCGTTTTTTTAAGTCTTCATAAAACGCATTAAAATGGTAACGATTATATTCTGGACCATTCTTCATGCTGATACCCGCTATGTCGCTTGGCAGATTATTTGGAAACCCATTCGTGCCAGAAAGAAAGACTGGCACAATGTTCTTGTTTTTCTTGAGTGCATGAGCAAGTTCACACCGCATCCAGTCATTCTTGGGATTGAACTTGGGGTCAAGTGTGCGATCAAAAGCATGTTGGTCGACTATCAAGATGAAGTCGGTGCATTGATCTATCCTCTCAAGTAGCTGAGTGTCGAAATTTCCGCTGCGCAAGGTGTCAATGTCAAAACTTACCTTATAGCCATCTCTGACCAGCAGGTCATTTAGATGTTTTGCTGTGTCATAGCCACCCTCACGTCGGTAGCTGATAAAGATGTCGTATTTTTCCTGTGCCATAGTTGGGTTTTAGGTTAGATTCTTTTTGCAAAGTTAATGCTTTTAATTGAAAGCAGCAAATGCTGGGGAAAAAATCTTCACATCCGTACTTTCACTCCAGATAGTATTTTCGCCGTTCTTCTGGGGTTAGTTGGCGGGATTGGAAACGCTCGCGGGTTTCGTTAATAAGGTGTTGGAGAGGAGGAAAATCCCATGTGCGGATGGTGTGGTCAGCAGATGCCGACACAATTTTTGTTCCGTCGGGACTGAAGGAGGCGGAATGGACATAGCTTGTATGTCCTTCTAACGGCTGTCCTATCTGCTTTCCTGTTTTAGCATCCCAGATACGAATGGTGTTGTCCGATGATGCCGAGACGATTGTCTTTCCGTCAGGGCTGAAAGAGGCGGATTCAACAATGGCAGTATGTCCCTCCAACTGCTGTCCTATCTGCTTTCCTGTTGCTGTATTCCAGATGCGGATGGTGCGGTCTGATGATGCCGATACGATTCTTGTTCCGTCGGGACTAAAGGAGGCGGAATGGACAGCATCTGTATGTCCCTTCAACGGCTGTCTTATCTGCTTTCCTGTTGCTGTATCCCAGATGCGGATGGTTTCGTCCCCTGATGCCGAGACGATTCTCTTTCCATCAGGGCTGAATAAGGCGGATTCGACATAATCTGTATGTCCTTCCAAAGGTTTTCCTATCAGCTTCCCTGTTGCAGCATCCCAGATGCGGATGGTGTTGTCGTATGATGCCGAGACAATTTTCTTTCCGTCAGGGCTGAATGAGGCGGAATGGACAGCATCTGTATGTCCCTCCAATGGTTTTCCTATCAGCCTTCCAGTTGCAGCATCCCAGATGCGGATAGTGTTGTCGTATGATGCCGAGACGATTTTCTTTCCGTCAGGGCTAAAGGAGGCGGAATAGATACCGATTGTGTGTCCCTCCAATGGTTTTCCTATCAGCTTCCCTGTTGCAGCATCCCAGATGCGGATGGTTTTGTCCAATGATGCCGAGACGATTTTCTTTCCGTCAGGGCTGAAGGAGGCAGAATGAACATAGTGTGTATGTCCCACAAACGTCTGTCTTATCAGCTTTCCTGTTACAGCATCCCAGATGTGTATGGTGTTGTCGTCGGACGCAGAGACGATACTTTTTCCGTCAGGGCTGAATGAGGCGGAATAGACAATGGCAGTATGCCCCTCCAACGGCTGCCCTATTTGCTTTCCTGTTGCTGCATCCCAGATATGTATGATCTTGTCCCATGATGCCGAGACGATTTTCTTTCCGTCTGGACTGAATGAGGCGGATTCGACAAAGCTTGTATGTCCTTCAAACGGCTGTCCTATCAGCTTTCCTGTTGCAGCATCCCAAATGCGGATGGTCTTGTCCCATGATGCCGAGACGATTTTCTTTCCATCTGGACTGAATGAGGCTGAATAGACAAAGCTTGTATGTCCTTCTAGCGGCTGTCCTATCTGCTTCCCAGTTGCAGCATCCCAGATGCGGATGGTGTTGTCCGATGATGCCGAGACGATTTTCTTTCCGTCAGGGCTGAAAGAGGCGAAATTGACATAATCTGTATGTCCCTTCAACGGCTGTCCAATCTGCTTTCCTGTTGCTGTATTCCAGATGCGGATGGTCTTGTCCCTTGATGCTGAGACGATTTTCTTTCCGTCAGGGCTGAATGAGGCAGAATAGACAAAATCTGAATGTCCCTCCAACGGTTTTCCTACCAGCCTTCCAGTTGCAGCATCCCAGATGCGGATGGTTTTGTCTAATGATGCCGAGACGATTCTCTTTCCGTCCGGACTGAATGAGGCGGATTCGACAAAGCTTGTATGTCCTTCTAGCGGCTGTCCTATCTGCTTTCCAGTTGCGGCATCCCAGATGCGGATGGTGTTGTCGTATGATGCTGAGACGATTTTCTTTCCGTCAGGGCTGAATGAGGCGAAATGGACTCCATCAGTATGTCCCTTCAATATTGCATTATCATGTACTTGTGCTGCTCGAAATGCTGATTCCATCTCTACAGTACATGGCCCATCCTTTAATGCTTCCAAAATTAAGACACGCGCTGTGTAAGAATCTCCCTCATCCACCAACTCCATGGCCTTTTCTGCAATGGCAAGGTTGCGGTTTCTCAGCAGGCCTTCGGTGGCGATGGTGAGGCTGCGCTCCCGTTCGCTCAGGTGTTGGTTCGAGAGTGCCAGCAGATTGTAGGTCTTGGTTAGGCTGTCTTTCTGTTGGAGAATCAGCGTGTTTTGGTGGGTAATGCTGTCGTTTTGTGTGGATAGTTTCAGCGAATCTTCTTGGATGCGCTGGATGTGGTTGGCCATGGTGACGGAGTCTTCCATCAGCCTTGCGGTTTGGTTTTGTAGTTGTTCCTTTTGGTCTTCTATGATGCCGTTCTGCCGCACAAACCATCCACCTACAGCAAGGCTGACAAGGGCGAAGAGTAGGGCACCGCCCACCAGCATTCTTCTCCGTCTCTTCTGTTCTCTTTCATATCTCTGCCACAGGGTGTCGAATTTCAGACCGAACATGTGCGCCACCACCTTCACCACGGCTGCGTCGCGTCCCATCTCATTGATGTTCACACCCAGCAGTTCCTGCTCTTTGGGCAGTTTCAGCAGGGCGGATGGGAAACATTCCTCTTCAGAATCTTTCGAGAACGGGGTACCTCCGATGATGAACGGGATAATTTTATCCGACCGCCCCATATCGATGAATGCCTGTACCTCCTTGCCCACCCATTCCGACTGCGCTGCTCGTGGGGAGCAGATGACGATGAGGAACTTCGAGTTTTCCAGGGCGTTGCGAATCTCCTCGGCCAGCACACCGGCAGCCAGTTCCGACGTGTCCTTGAAGATGGGGCGTATCGTCTGTGGCAGTGCCGCATTCTCCTTCCTCACATTCACAGGCAGTCGGTAGTGCTCCAGCTTGTGCTGCAGCCACTCAGCCCACTTCTCATCCTCTCGCTTGTAGCTGATGAACGCAAAATATTCTTTTGGGGTGCTCATGCCGTTGTTTTTTGGGGGTAAAAGGTTTCTCTTTCTGTATAGACGAATGATGTTAAATCAACAAAAAAGATGATCGGTCTTGATGGCTGGAAGTATATAGCTGTCCTTTCGGCTATAGCTAATGAACACATCATATTTTTCCTGTGCCATAGTTGGGTTTAGGTTAGTTCCGGTGGCAAATGTAGGGATTTTTCTTTGTATGACAAACAAATTGGTGATTTTTTGTGGGTTTTTGTGAAAAATGGAAGGGGAGGGGGTGGCGTATGTCGTGTGGCGGTGGGAGTGTGAGGTTTGTTCCGTAAGGCTCGCGAGGGTAGTGGGGGAATGGTCGCGAGGTTTGTGGAAGGAGGGCGGGTGACAGTTGAGAGTTGGCGGTTGACGGTTGACAGTTGACAATTGACAGTTGAGGGTTGTGGAGTGAGGAGTGGGGTGGTGGGGCTTTGAAAAGATTTTTTTTGGGGGGAAAAAAAATATGTGGGGAGTTTTGTTGGTGGGTTGGGGAATTTTGTGTATCTTTGCAGCAGGATTTGGGAGTGAAGGGGCTGGGATGCTCCGTAGCTTGAGAATCGGGGGCGGCAACCCTGAAAATACGGCTATGAAAAGGGTGGTGTTTGGAAAGCACGTGCCTTTGTTAAAGTGACGAAAAGATTGTGAAACTATTAAAATCAAAACCATTATGAAAGGGGATACTATTTCAAAAACCAAAGGACTGGAGGGCGAGGGCAAGGATGCCTTTGCGCTGGAGATGCGCCGTCAGGAGGGGCTGGTGGCGCGGAGGAGTGTGCGTCGCGACGTGGTGAGGGAGACGTTGGCGGTGATGGAGGAGCGTGTGGCTGGGCGTCATGGGGATGTGCTGGCGATTCAGGGCGGCAACGGGAACAAGCGGGAGCTGCTGCAGGATTTGGTGGGGGACGAGATGGAGCGTGTGGCGAATGGCTCGATTTCGGTGCCTCGTTATGACCCTGCGCTGAAGACGGGGCAGGTGATTTACCTGTATGTGGGCACGCATTGGGTGAGGCTGGACAATGAGCGTTTTTTCCAGCTGGTGAGGAAGTGCTGCCAGCGGATGGGTTTGCCGAAGTCGAAGGTGAACAGCACGGCGTTCATGGCGGAGGTGTTTCACGGGGTGGCTTACCGTTTTTCGGGCTGCTGGGACAGGGTGCCGCCGCCGGAGGGTGTGGCTTTGCTGAACTTGCAGAACGGAACGCTGGAGGTGAACCGTGAGGGGAGGCGTGTGTTGCGTGAGCACAGGCGGGAGGATTATTTTGTGAACTGCCTGCCGTTCTGTTATGATGAGGGTGCGGAGAGTGCGTTGTGGCATGGGTTTCTGGCGAAGGTGCTGCCCGACGAGGGTTGTCAGCGTGTGCTGCAGGAGTTTGTGGCGAATGCGCTGGTGAAGGGTGCTGTGAAGCTGGACGTGATGCTCGTTCTGAAGGGCAGCGGCGCGAACGGCAAGAGTGTGCTGCTGGAGGTGATGGGTGCCTTGGCGGGCAAGGAGAATGTGTCGAGCATTTCGCTGAACGACCTGACGAGCGATGTGGTGATGCGTCACGGCTTTGAGCATAAGTTGCTGAACACGAGCAGCGAGAGCGAGTCGAAGTGGGTGACGTCGGTGCTGAAGCAGCTGACGTCGCATGAGCCGGTGATGGTGAAGGAGCTGTATCATAATCCGTACGAGATGGAGGACTATGGCTATCTGATGGCTGCGGTGAACGAGATGCCGCGCGCGGAGGCGACGGATGCGTTCTACAGGCGTTTGCGCATCTTGCCTTTCGAGGCGACTTTCTCGCCTGAGGAGGCTGACCCCGAGATGGCGACGAAGCTGAAGGGGGAGCTGGCGGGCATCCTGAACTGGTTTCTGGAGGGTCTGCCGCCGCTGATGAAGCGGAAGCACCTGCCGAGCTGCAAGGTGTGTGACGCGGAGATGCAGAACTATCGCGGGGCAACGGACATCGTGTACTTGTTCGTGCAGGAGTGCTGCGAGAAGTCGGACACGTGGGTGACGGGCAAGATGCTGCACGACCGCTTCAAGTATTTCTGCGAAATCAACAGCCTGTCCTACACGCTGACTCCCCAGCGGTTTTATGAGAAGCTGAAGAACTTGAGGGTGAAACGGGACAACAGGCACAATCAAGTGCACTTTCAACTGGGCCTGATATAGAAGCAGGTGGTGAAAGTGGATGGGCAGGTGGTGAAAGTGGTGGTGTTTTCTTTCTTAAAAACACGCTTGTATTCTATTGACAAACAAGGATGTGTGAATGAAGTAGGTGGTGAAAGTGGTGAAAGTGGTGTTATAAAAAAAGTTTTTGAAAAATGAAAATATAGACAGTTTTTGAAAAAAAACACCACCTTCACCACCTGACACCATATAGATGTCTATGAAACAGTCGAATAAGTAGGTGGCGTCATGCCTAAAAAACACCACCTTTTCACCCTCCCCCACCCGCATCATCCCACATCGTACATCATTCATCGTACATAATAAAAAAAGGACAACATGATGGACAAGAAAGTGCATTTTGATTTAGATAGATTGCGCGCCATCCCCATTTCGAGGGTGGCGGAGCGATGGGGCTGCCGGCTGAAGAAGGTGGGCAGCCGAATGGTGACGAACTGCCCCTGGCATGCGGATGAGCACCCGTCGCTGACGCTGTATGAGACGGGCAAGGAGAACCATTGCCACTGCTTTGCCTGCGGCAAGGGCGGTTCGGTGATTGACTTCGTGATGGCGAAGGACGGGGTGGATTTCAAGGAGGCTTGCCAGCGGCTGGAAAGGACGTTTGGTGTGTGGGGAAGTATGAATGGGGTGAATGGGGTGAATGGGGTAAGTGGGGTGAGTGGGGCGAATGGGATGAGTGGGCCGAAGAAACGGAAGCAGGCGACCTCCTACATCCCCAGGGAGTGGGTGGAAGCTCAGGTGTCGGTGGAGAACTCGATGAGCAAGTGTCTGCGGCAGATGTTCGACGGGCATCTGGTGGAGCATCTGACGGAGGAGTATCTGCTGGGCAGCCACGACAACGGGCGGCACGAGGATTGTGTGCTGTTTCCGAGCATCGACGTGGATGGCTGGGTGCGCAACGTGAAGGTGCAGCACTATGAGACGGATGTGCGGTCGGAACGGTTTGCGCATTGCGACAAGCGGTGCTGCTACTGGCTGGGCAAGGAACTGGCGAAGGAGGGCATTGTGGAGACTCAGGGGGACGGGAACACGGAGCCGTCGTTCGACAACGAGTGCCTGTTCGGGGAGCATCTGCTGAGGCGGTATCCGACCCAGACGGTGGCACTGGTGGAGTCGCCAAAGAATGCGCTCATCGGTGCAGCTGTGCAACCCAAGTATGTGTGGGTGGCGACGGGCAACAAGGCGATGCTGAAGCGCAGTGTGATGGAGGTGCTGAGAGGCCGTCAGGTGATGGTGTTTCCCGACCGCGATGCCATCGGCGAGTGGAAGGAGCTGCTGCATGGGATGCGCGACATCGCCACGTTTTCGGTGTCGGACTTCTGCGAGCGGTTCGCTGCGGAGGACGACAAGAAATTTGACATCGCGGATTATGTGGTGGGGAGGTTCCTGAAAAGTGATTGCGGCATGCTGCCGAAGAAAGAATAGGTGAAAACAAGTAAAAATAGAGAAAAAACATATTGCTTTGCAATCATTAAACGAACCTTTAGGCGTAGCCAATGGAACAAATTATTTGTTCAAGTTTCGCAAGTATTTTTAACCACGAATTACACGAATTACACGAATTTTTTTTCTGTTGTTTCGGCTATTACACGAACCGTCAGCTCGGCGTAGCCAATTATATTCTAATTTCACGAATTTGAGCCTCGACGGCTCTTGGGAGCTGCCGCCTTGCTCGCCGCATGGGGCTTTTGCCGAAAAAGCCATGGGTAAATTCGTGGTTTTAAAATAAACACATTGGTTTTATTACTTGCGAAAGTTGAGTTAAATTTAATTAGTTAAATTTGCCCGAAGGGCGATGTTTATTTTTATCTATTTTTTTATGAGTTTTTTTGAAAAAAAGTTCCCGAATTGCTTGTACAGTTCGGGATTTTTTCGTAACTTTGTAACAGAAATCAGAAGGGAAGATGGATGCCGAATGGGTCGGTGATAAACGCTTGCTTTTGAGGTGAAAGGATTGTTTAAGTTTAATTTATGCATGAACCATTATGAAAATCGTTTTGGAACGTTATTATGGCGACTGGCGCATCACGAAGAGTGTGATGACGGTCGTGGGAGAAGACGGCAAGGTGCTTCTCCAGGGAGAGGCCCGGGAGCCTCGCTTTGCACAGTATGTCGAGGCCTTCCCCGGGTGCTCCAAGTGCTGCCTGGCCTGTGGGGTGTTTGCCCTCAAGGTGATGGGCACGGAGATGAGTCCGATGACACTCACGGCGGTGAAGAGTCCGGGCCACAGGTGCTGCCGCATCGGCTGGGACTACACGGCGCAGGTGAAGCCGAACACGGTGCTGGTGGGCGAGCCTGACGGCCGCGAGGAAGAGGAATTCCGCGACCTGGTGCGCTCGAAGGAGGTGTTTGACCAACTCACGGCGCTGGTCTATCAGGCCTATGCGATGGATGAGCCGATGTGGCTGGAGGTGAAGAACCTGAGGCTGCTCTGAGAGAATGAGAAGAAGAAAATAGATAGGGAAGTCCTAGGGATGCCTAGGCAATCCAAGGAAGTCCTAGGCAATCCTAGAAATAGTGTTAATCAACTTTATTATGAACCCCCATTAAAAAAGAAAGGAGAAAAGATTATGGGAATTCAGTATCGTAAGGCGAAGATGCGCCTCACCTACCGTGAGGAGAAGCCAGAAGTGTTCAAGTTGCGTCAGCTGACCTATCCGCAGGTCACTTTCGCGCAGTTGGTGAGCGAGTGCAGCCAGTCGTGTGGCGTGAACCCTGCACAGACCCGTGCGGTCATCGATGCGCTGGTCAACCGTCTGGTCCACTACATGGAGATTGGACACGGCGTGAAGATGGGCGATTTCGGCTCGTTCAAGCCCACCTTCAACTCGAAGACCGCCCGCTCTCTGGAGGAGACCACCCTCGACACGGTGACCGTGAAGAAGGTGCAGTTCTATCCCGGCAAGGCGTTCAAGGACATGATCTCCGGCCTCGACATGAGCGAAGCCGCTGCCGTGAGCCTCAAGCCCGAGGAAGAGCCTGAACCTTGATGAGAGGGGTGGGTTTAGAGTTTAGGGTTTAGAGTTTAGGACTGACGTGGTCTGAATGGGCTGAATCAGGAAGGGGATGGGTGCATGAGTGCATCCATCCCTTTTGCTGTTTTTGTCATTGTCTGATTTCAGCATGTTCAAACAAGATGCTTGTTAGAAATCGGCATCGTACAATACAAACGGTGCCCAATAATATGGGGAGGGTGTCTTTTTTCGTTGTTCCAGCATGGCTTCTCGCATGGCTTGCTGCATATTGGTTCCGTGGTATTGTGCTATCCACAAATGGTAAAAGGACTGCATGAGTTGGGAAGTGGACAGGTCGTTCACGCTCCAAAGACTGGCGCAGATGGCTTGCACTCCGGCTTGTTTGAGTCCTCGTTGTAAACCGAACACACCTTCGCTCTCGAAACTGCCTAACCCCGTTTCGCATGCCGATAGCACTGCCAATCGTGTGTTGCTCCAATCGAGTGATGCTATTTCGATGGAAGAAAGGATGTTATCTTCTTTTAGTTCGGCGATGGGATTTTGCCAAGATTCTTCTCCGTTCGCCAAAACTAAGCCTGTACACAGCATGGCATTGAGTTCGTTGAAGCGGCGGAAATATGGAACTTGCTTCGCTTTCATTATGTTGTTGAAGAAGAATCCGTGAGTGGAGATGTGCAGAATGTCTGGGCTTTGACCATCCAGACTTCGTATCTCTCTTTCGGTGGGGCGTTCTCCGATTTCTTCTTTCACGGTGATTTGGTTGTCTGTCAGCGTTTTGGTGATGGCATCACATTCGGTGAGCGTAAAAGGCAGGAAAGGATATTTGTCTTCATTGAGGATGGCTCCTCTTTTCTGGTTCTGTGCCCGAAGCGTCTTTTCTGCCATTCGTTCGTTTTTGCGCATGTCGGCAATCAGAGAGCCTTTTTCATTTTTTTGTTTCTGGGAATAGAAAATGGAACCATACACGTTTGCCGATTGTGGAACGGTATTGTTCTGAGCAGACTCCCGATAGGCCAATCTGCCTGTGGTGGTCAGTTGGTGGAGGTTGTATTTATCCATCAGGAATTGTCCGTCGGGCAGAGGTATGGCTGCAAATGCGATGCTATTCAGGAATCCAGTGGGGGAGTAATATACGGTGTGAATTCCTTCCAGTTTGTTCTCAAGAGGTTGCCATATTCTGTTGTACAGGTGTGCCGTGTTCTTTTCATACACATCTTGTATCAATCGGTTTTTAGGGGTATTCGTTATTTTCTCAAGAACGTCCTCCATTTCTTCTATCTTCATGAGGGGAACGCATTGCGGTGCCTCGGCATGCGGGGTCAGCACCAATGCCAGAGTTGCGGAGTCAGTGATGACAAATTCAATACATGCCTCCCCCTCTTTTAGGTGATCTCTCACCTGTTCCCAACTCGGAATGTCGTCACCCTTTTTCCTGAACGGCTCTGATGCGCGTACAATAAATCGTTCCAGTTTGTCGTGCTGGTCGCGCAGCATACGGAACTGTTCTTGCGATTCCTGGGTGTTGTTTTCCATAATCTGCAACTGCTGCCGGAGGATGTGCAAAGAATCCAAAGCATGAATGAGGGTGTCGTTGTTGGATGAGAGAATGGATGTGTGTATTCTTTCCGAAGCACGCAATAGCAGCCCCTTCTCTTGGAGCATGATGTTATAAACTACAGGCGACAGTTCTTCGGGCTTGTGGGGCAGCAACCATTCTAACAGTGTTCCGCCAGCACCATTTTTCATGAGGAAGGCTTCACGTTCGTTTTGTGTGTATAAATCGAAATTCTTTTCAATCTGTTTTTGGCTGGCTGCATAATATATTTGGGCAGGTTTTATGGCTTTGTCATATTCACTGGCTTGGTAATAGGCCATGCCAATTCGTCCGTACATTTCGCCGCGCATGTTGGCAAACAGGTCTTGGAGGTTTTCATCATCTTTATCTTCCAGCATTTTCTCAATATGGGCATAAGTCTCAACGGCTTTTTCTGTATTTCCTGTTTCTAAGTAGAAGTCGCCCAGCAGGGGTAGCCATTGCTGTTCGTTGCATTGAGTCAGTTGGATATAATATTGCTCAGCCAGATTCAGATCATCTGTACAGCGTTGATTGGCCACGGCAAGATTCATCAGTATCTGCTGATAGTTGGGTGTCTGCCTGTAGATGGAGGGGTATATTTGTATCAGGTCTTCTCTTCTTTTCAGCAGAAAGGGTATCAGGTTCTCAACGATGTCTTTTTTTAGGGGAAGCCAAATTTTTTCATCGAATTCTTTTTCTGAAGAAAGTGCTATTGCCATCGCTCTGTATGAGGGTTCTCTGGCAGCAAACGCAATTTTTTTTGTAGCAAGATATACACCATAATTGATGACTAGCGTTTCATTGTTCTTGCTGGCTTGAACATATTTCCCAATGGCCTCTTCTAATAGCCCGTAATATTTGTTCAGCATGAAAAAGTCAAACGGATTCTTGAATTCGACTAATTCGTAGAGAATACGGAGTTGGTCAATGTATGCTTCATAGTTCCCAAAGTCTTTGATTTTGTCGATGTCTCTTTCAATTCTTTCAGCCAGCAGTAAACATTTGTCCATGTCACTATAGGCATTGCCATAGATCTGCACCAGTGCCTGTATGATTTTGGTGTAGAATCCATCGGCAGCCTGATTGGGATTCTTGTCGTAGTATTCCAGACATTTTGTCAAAAGTTGCTCGGCTTCTTTTATCTGATTATGTCTCATGTAGCAGGACACCACCGCCTCATGGATGTGAGAGCTGAATCCCGGCTGGAAGTCGATGCCATCGGCAAACTCGTGCAAAAGTTTCTCATCATAGTAGTCGATGGAATCGGATGCGGTTCCTTCTTGTCCATAAGTAGATAGAATATAGGCATATTGGCTGGCCAAATAATAGCGGTTGGCATCTTTCTCCACTTGCGAGAGTTGTTTGTTGGCGCTTTCTTTTTCTATCGTTTCAACGGCTTGTATAAAATAGGTCCTGGCTCTGGCTGGATTGCCTTGCATAATATAATATACCCCTGTAGCTGTGAATGCTGTCTGTACGGTGCTACATGTTTGGGCACATGCTATGATGTCAGAATAGAGTGCCTCCGCATCGTCTTCACCCTCCAGCGTGGTGGCTTCGGAGGGGTAGGTTGAAGCGACCATTCGGCCATATTCGATATACTCGAAGACAAAGAGGGGGTGTGTCTTGTTGATCATTTTGTTCAGCAGCAATAAGACTTTGTGCTGAAGCCGAAGCGCTGTTTTTTTGTCATTGAACATCGTCTTGGCTGTTTCGACTAACTGTTTGCCTACTCCAATTGTTTCGAAATTGAGATGCTGCTCACAATGGTCCATGAACTCTTGCACCAAATCGTCAAATGCGGTCTCATAACGAGGTGCTCCAGTTCGTTGGAAGTACCAGTCTGTATACCGGAAGGCCAGTTGGTGAATGATGTCATGCTGATATTTTTCTTTTGTGATGGCATGCAATAAATCTGATAGAAGGAGCGCACGATTGTTTTGTCCGGCAAAGACATACATGCTCATTTCCTTATTCACCACAGTGATGAAAGGAATGGAAGTCTCGGAATAGTAATTTTTTAGCGTGAACAATAAATCATCATTGTTGATTCCGTCGGTTTTGTGCTCTTCCATCAATAGTTTGGTGGTCAAGGTGCGCTTCGAGGTGACGTATTCAAGGCTCGTCTCTCCAAAGTACTCTTTACTGTAATCAATCAGCATGCCTATTTCTTCGTTTGTGGCAAAGGATGGGTCTTGGTAATAGATACCCATCTTGGTATTGATCACTTCGGGGTGATAGGCATGTGTGCATTGTGCCAAAATGGTAATGGAAGCCTTTTGAAAGTCTTGATGGTCAGCAATCTTTTCGTCCCCATCTTGCTCGGTCAGGTAGGACAAGGGAATTTGTCCAATCAGAATGCTATCATTCTTGTCATAGAACGTCTGATTGATATATGCACAAAAATCGGGATACAGGTAGCATTGTGAGAAATACTCACTAATATATTCATATATACGGGATCTAATCTCAGAGAAGATGTGTGTGCGTGCATAAAATTTGATGATGTCAGCAATGAGTAACCAGTGTTTCTCGTAAGTCAGCGGATTTTCATATAGTTGTAATGTTCCATCATCAATATTCAAGAATTGGGCAAAAAGCCATAACTCCTCGTTTTGTGGAGAAGGATGTGTGGTATAGAGTTCTTTGGCGGCAGTATAGAAGATTTTTACCCATTTCGTTTCCTCTTCCTCTTCAATGGAAGTTAGTGCCAGATACATGCCGATTTGTGTGGTGGCATAGCTGGATGGACCATTGATTTCTTTTGATTTTTCCCACAAAAGCTTCAGACACATACGTGCCATGGCATTATCTTTGTCTATGGCTTTTTGGCTTTTTGAATCGGCAAACTCTGCCAGATCTTTTAATCCGTATTGTTCACCTGCATACCTGATGATGTTGATGTAGCGTTCTTCATAGCATGGTGTCACAATCGCCTTTGTAGCCTCAATCAATAAATTCTCCTGGCTCAAAGTGTCGGGCAATGGCACATGGGTTTCCACCCATTCTTGGTGCATCTTGATTTGCTGGGAGATGTCTGGATCGATGCTCCACAGTTGTGTGATGTTGATGAGGCCAACAAGGCAAATTAGGAAAACTCTTTGGAATGATAAATGGATATGTGCCATACGGATATTTCTTGTGGAATAACGGCTTAATTGCTAATGACGACAAAACTGCAATCCTTTTTTCCGCAGTTGATGATTTCGAGTTCGACCGTGTTCTTTATGTTGGTGGGCAGGTCGAATGAGGTTTGACGTTGGGGAAGTCCAATCTTGACATTTTTGATGTCGTTCTTGCGAAAATTGAGTCCGGCACTATTGGTGACATGGATTTTCATGGTGACGAGACCTCCTGCCTCTGCCACAACGGCAAGTTCCTGATGGCCTTGGGAGGAGAAAGTGTATTTGGCGCTTTTGCCTGCCTTGACGAAGCAGGTTTTGGTGAGGATGGATCCATCGGAGGTTTGGCCGCGCATAGTTCGGGTACGTATGATTTCGTCTGCCTGGTCATAGACATCTTTGCCTGCTGCAAGACTGTCTGCAAAGGCTTCTTCGAAAACGAGATGACCGTTGAGGGATGGTGTGGTGCGGGCGGTGCTTTGGAGCGTGTAGAAATCCATAGTGTTGCAGTCTCTCAAAGCTTCGGATGACTGGCGGATGGCAGCGGTGTCGCCTACTGCCACGGCATCACGCATGGCTATACAGGCATCAATGGCGGATTGGATGGCCAGGTCGTCGGTTTCGTTGTCTTGGGCGGCTATAGGTAGAGTGCAGAGTGCCACGATGAGTAGTGAGATCAGTTTTTTCATTGTTGTGTTTTTTTATGGGTTATTATTTGAATGTGAGAATCATGTGCTATTCAATGGGAGTTTTTCGGATGACGATGCGGAAACCGACTGTGGGACTTTTGGCACCTGCTTCGAAACCGGCACGTGAGGAGGCGGTCACCTCATCGGCTGGCGAGTTGTAGTTGCCGCCGCAAATGGTGTAGAATCCATTTTCGTTGAAGGAGGTGTTGCATAGTTCGCTCACGTTACCACTCATGTCGAAGAGGTCGAGATTGTTGGGCTCAAGGTCTTGTTGACCATCACTGGGGTGTAAGACACCGTTTGAGTTGTCGCGATACCATGCCACTTGATTGACATCATCGTTGCCAACATAGAGAGTGGTCTCGTGGTAAGAACCTCCGTGAGCCGCATATTCCCATTCATCGACAGAGGGCAGACTCACCTGAAGATTGGTCATGGGCTTGGTGTTTGTGTCGCTAGGGTTGCCCAGTTCGTTCAGGAGCGTGTAAATATCGCCATACGACACATCGGTCTTGGGCATGTAACGCTCAGCTTCCGCGAAGATGGCGTCCTGGATGCCGTACCATTGGCCTACGGTGAATTCGATTTGACTCATCCAAAGTGTGTCGGGACGCACAGGAACCATATATGTGAGCAGGGTGTCAATGGTGCGCATTTGTTTCTCGGATAGGTCGGGGCGAAGTTGGAGCCCGAATACTTTATGGCGGTCTTCAATTTCGGAGCGCAGTTGCTGGAGGGCGACCTTTTGGGCTTCTGCCTGTTCCATGTCCAGCTGATGTCGTACAAACCATATGCAGACTCCCAAAACCGCCAACACTGCGATGGTGACACCGACGATGGTGAACCACTTGATGAATCGGTTGCGCTGCTTAATCTTCCGAAGTGTCTCTTTGGCTCCTGTATAGTCGTTATCCACGTGGTTTTGTACTTGGCGTGTTCCGATCTTGGGTGCGATTCGGTTCTGTATCATCTGTTCGATGGTCACTCCCAAGTTTTGTCCAAAGTCTATTTCTGAGTGTTGGTTGTCGCAGGCTACGGTGCGGATGGCTTCTGGCACATCGGCTTTGATGCCATCAAAGGTCTTGTCCGGATTGATGGGCACAAAGATTTTTTGTTCCTGCACGGCAAGAAGAATTTCTTCGCGCACCCAGTCGTCAGGGTTGACGCAACGTTCCATGGAGTCCTTGGAGAGAACCAGCATAAAGATGGGGGCTTCATGGATGGCTGCCTTGATGCGCTTTCCAAAAACGCCATCGCGGAGTTCGTCGTAGTCAAGGAACACTTTGTAGCCTCGTTGGATGAGCATGAGTTGCAGAATGCGGGCATATTGTGCGCCTCCAACTCTTCGATAACTGATGAAGATATCGTATTTTCCGGTTTTCATATCGGTTTAGGTTAGTTTGTTGAAGGCAAAGGTAGAAAAAAGATTTGAGTCAAGTGTTGTTTTTTGTAAAAAAAAGGGAAAAAGGGGGTGTGGGGTGGGGAAATGGGTGGATTTTTCTCATTTTCTTATCCTTTTTCGCCTGTGGAAAGAAAAAATGTGTGTATCTTTGGAACTTGAAATGGTTTGATTGAGAAAAAATAGATATTGATTATGAAGGATTTCACGTTTTATGCCCCCACAGAAGTGGTGTTTGGCAAGGAGTCGGAGGAGCAGGTGGCTCGTCTGGTGAAGAAGTATGGCGGCACTCGGGTGCTGGTGCATTATGGCGGCGAGAGTGCACGGCGTTCGGGGCTGCTGGACAAGGTATGTGGCCTGTTGAACGAGGGCGGTGTGCCCTTCGAGGTGCTGGGCGGCGTGGTGCCGAACCCGAGGCTGTCGAAGGTGAAGGAGGGCATTGCGCTGTGCCGCGAGAAGGGCATCGACTTGATTCTGGCAGTTGGCGGCGGCAGTGTGATTGACTCGTCGAAGGCGATTGCCTATGGTGTGCCTTATGGGGGCGACGTGTGGGATTTCTACGAGGGGAAGGCGCATGCCGAGGTGTGTCTGCCAGTGGCTTCGGTGCTGACGATTCCTGCTGCCGGCAGCGAGATGAGCGAGGCGAGTGTGATTACGAATGATGAGAGTGAGGGATGGACGAAGTTGGGCTATTCGAACAATATCTGCCGCCCGAAGTTTGCCATCATGAATCCGGAGCGCACTTTCACGCTGCCTGCTTATCAGACGGCGGCGGGTGTGACTGACATCATGATGCACACGATGGAGCGGTATTTCAATCCTGACGGCGACATGACGCTGACGGATGCCATTGCGGAGGCGCTGATGCGGACGATGAAGGAGTGTGTGTTTGAGGTGCTGAAGAATCCGCAGGACTACCGCAACAGGGCGCAAATCATGTGGGCTGGCAGTTTGGCTCACAATGATGTGACGGGCAACCGTGTGACGGGTGACTGGGCGACGCATCAGATTGAGCATGAGCTGAGTGCGCTGTTCGATGTGACGCACGGGGCTGGTCTGGCTGTGGTGTGGCCCAGCTGGGCGCGCTATGTGATGAGGGAGAACGTGAGCCGTTTTGTGCGCTTTGCCGTGAATGTGGCGGGTGTGGAGAATGACTTCACCGACCCAGAGGGCACTGCGCTGCGTGGCATTGCGGCGATGGAACGGTTCTATCATGCTATCGGCATGCCGACGAGCATTCATGAGCTGATTGGCCGTGAGGTGACTGAGGCGGAGATTGAGGAGATGGCTCGTAAGTGTACACGAAACCAGACGATTACGCAAGGGAAGTTTAAGGTGCTGAGGATGGAAGATATTGCCGAGATTTACCGCATGGCGAAGTGAGGTTATGCGGTTATGCGGTTGTACGGTTTTAAGTCTTAAGTTTTTATGGAAATTCCGGTTATGATTTGGGCAGGCGTGTTGCCTGTGGTGGTCTTTCTGGTGTATATCGTTTGGAAAGACAGGAAGAAGGAGCCTGTGTCGCAACTGCTGAAGGCTTTCTTGCTGGGTATGGCGACGTGTATCCCGGCCATTTTCATCGAGCAGGGCATCAGTGCGGTGCTTTTTGGCGATAGCGAGCCTGACTCGGAGGATTTCTTTGGCAATGCGGTCGATGCATTCTTTGTGGCGTCGCTGACCGAGGAGTTGCTGAAGCTGCTGGCGTTGTGGCTGGTGCTGCGTCGGAACAAGTACTATGATGAGCACTATGATGGCATCGTCTATGCGGTGTTTGTGGGCTTGGGCTTTGCGATGGTGGAAAATGTGGGCTATCTGGTCGGGAACGCCAGCGAGGGATGGGTGCTTGTGGCTTTCATGCGCGCTTTCCTCTCCATTCCGGGGCATTATGCCTTTGCCGTGCTGATGGGCTATTTCTATTCGCTCTATCATTTTTGCGGACACCGGCTGCACCACCAGCTGCTCATCTTTGTGGCTCCCTTTGTGGCGCACGGTCTCTACGACACGCTTGTCAACCCGATGCCGGTCATTGGCTATTGCAGCATCCTCATCATGCTGGTGCTGTTCTACATGATGCAGAGATTCTGCCAGAAGAAGCTGATGGGGCAGATTGAGAAGGACAAAATGGAGGGTCGCATCTGAGGATGTGAAAGTTTGACTAACTGACTCAACTTTCGGGAGTTGAGATTCGAGGAGCGATAGAGGAGTTAAAGTGAAGCTTGCGAACCTTTAATAACTTATATAAAAAACAGTGTAATATGAAGAGATGTTTATTTTTCGTTTTTGGCATGATGATTGCATCGGTGCTGATGGCGGGGCCTGTTGACCAGGAGACTGCTCGCCAGGAGGCATTGAATTTCATTAATCGGAAAGCTTCCTCGACGTTCCGACGTGCGCAGGCGGTGGGTCCCGAACTGACGTTGGCTACGAGCGAGCCGGCCTACCATGTGTTCAATGTGGGGCAGGGCGAAGGCTTCGTGGTCGTGAGTGGCAGCGACTGTGCGCCAGGTGTATTGGGCTATTCCAATGAGGGCACGTTTGATGCCTCCAACCTGCCCGACAACATGAAGGCCTGGCTGCAGGGCTATGCCGACCAGATGGCATGGCTGGAGAGTCATGGCGGCCAACAGGCTGAGGCACAGGTGAACAGCCGCAGGGCTGGAGGTGTCAAGGCGAGCATTGCCCCGATGATTGAGACGAAGTGGGATCAGGACAATCCCTACAATCTCGATTGCCCCGACTTTTTGAATGGACAAAAGAGCGTGACGGGCTGTGTGGCCACGGCGATGGCGCAGGTGCTCTACTACGACTATCAGAAGGAGGGTTTCCCCGCAGGCACTACGAAAGAGATTCCTGCCTATCAGTGTGCAACGAACTGGGGTAGTCATGTGCAGGTGCCGTCTCAACCAGCCATCACTTTCGATTGGGTCAACATGAGAACCACCTATACAGGCAAGGAGGAATCTACAGATGCCAGTGCCAAGGCTGTGGCAGCCCTGATGGCTCGCTGTGGCGCATCGGTCAGCATGGACTATGCAGACGTTCTCAATGGAGGTTCCAGCGCATCGATGTCGAGTGTGGCTCAGGCTCTGAACGATTATTTCGGCTATGACCGTAGTGTGACGTATCTGCGGCGTGAGTTTTTCACCACTGCCGAATGGGAAGGCCTTATCTATGCCGAACTGGCAGCAGGTCGGCCTGTGCTCTATGGCGGTCAGTCGAGCGGTGGCGGACATGCTTTCGTGTGCGATGGCTATAGCGAGGATGGTTTCTTCCATATCAACTTTGGCTGGAGCGGTGGAGGTAACTCCTATTACCGTCTTTCCGTGGCCAATCCCTATACTCAGGGCATCGGTGCCAGCAGCAGTGTCGATGGCTACACGATGAACCAAGACATGGTGATTGGCATCCAGAAGCCGTCGGGTGCTGTCGTGGAAAACGATGGTCGGTTGGAGGTGACGAGGTTGGGACTGAATGGTTCCACATCTGTCACAAAGAACCGCTCAGTTGCCACAGGGGTTAATTTTTCCTATGGCTGCATGAATCGTCTGGCCTATACCGACAGTTATGACTTAGCCATCGGTCTGTTCGATGAGGAGGACAACCTCGTGGGCGAGTCCACTACTACGTTGGTGAATAATTTGACCTTAGCCAACAATAAAGGTCGGTCGGGCTGGGGAAACTGGAGCATCAACCTTTCGGAGGCCATTTTGCCAACAGGCAAGACCTACACACTCAAGGCTATCAGCCGCATCAGCGGTACAGAGAAATGGAGTCAGTGTTTCAATGCCGCCAACTACTGCATCAAGGCCGAGGGAACTTCCTCGTCGCAGGTGACACTCACGGTGGTGGAGCCTGCCGCAACGAGTCTGACGGTGTCGGGCCTTCCTGCCACCATTGACTGTGTGAAGAATGAAATTACCACCATCGAGGCCACCATCACCAACAGTGGCTCTGCCTATCATGGCGACCTCTATCTGATTGCAAGCGGTGTTTCGACTCCTTTGTCGGGCAACGGCATCAGCGTAGAGGCTGGCGAGACGACGACCGCCATATTCACCTTCAAATATACCGACTCTGCCCCTGTGGTGAAGACGCTGAAGATAGCCACCGACTCGAAAGGTGACAATGTGATTTGGACGGGTAGCCTGAATGTGATTGCTTCCGTCGTGGAAGGAACCGATGCGCCCGAACTCACCTTCACGACACAGCTGAATGTGGATGGCAACAAGATTTTGGGCAATCAGTTGATTGGTGTGGTGACTGCCACCAACTCGACCTCAGCCAACTATACGGGTACAGTGGCACTGGTTCTGCACAAGTTTGAAGGAGGATTTGACTATAGTACATGGTGGCCGAAAAACATCACGGTGCCTGCCCATTCTTCGGTAGATGTTACTTATGAATATGATGTGGATTACGATGTGAAATACAGTGTGGTGATGATGTATATGCACAATGGCTCGCAGGTGAATGACGAGACAACTCATTATGTATATTATTACGCCAAGCCAGCCATCACGACTCTTGCTGCCGATGGCACAGAGAAAAAGAAATTGGCAGAGGCTTCCTTCACTGTTCCTGCCGATGCGGCTGTGGTCGATTTGCGCGGTCAGAGCATCGTGACCTCCATCACTCCCAACAGTAATCCCAACACGCTCTATCTTTTGGACGAGTCGGCCACTATCCCGAGCGGCATCTCTACCAATGCAGTGCTGGGCGCAAAGGCTGAAAGCATCGTGCTGGCCGATGGCGAGGACTTCTACGCACCTGTCGATTTCACAGCTACGAAGATGACCTACGAGCGCACGTTCACTCAGGGTCTCACCGCCGACTGGAAGGGATGGAGCACGATTGTGTTGCCGTTCACCGTGGAGAAGGTGACCTTGGACGGAGAACCCATCGACTGGTTCCACGGCAGCAGCGACACCAAAGGACGCTTCTGGGTGTATGCCTTTGCTGGCGACGGTGCGGATGAGGTGACTTTTGTTCATGCCGACAGAATCATGTCCAACACGCCTTACATCATCAGTGTGCCGGGCAACGCATGGGGCGAGGAGTACAACCTCGTGGGCAAGACCCTCGTGTTTGAAGGCACCGATGCCAAGGTGGTGAGCGGTGCGAAAGTCTCTCTTAGCGGCGACAACTTCGTATTCAAGGGCGGCACGAGCGAACAGACTCTCAGCAATGTCTATGCACTGGATGCCGATGGTCAGACCTTCGAGAAGACGGCTTCTGCCACTGTGGAAGCCTTCCGTGCCTACTTTGCAGCCTCTTCGCGTAACACCGTGGCCTCCGCACTCGCCATCCGCTTCGGGGATGGGGATGAGGCAACCGCCATCTTTGCGCCTGTGGCCGATGGTGCCGATGCCAATGCCAATGTCAATGCCGATGCGGTGTATAACCTCAATGGCCAGCAGGTGGGCACCCGCGCCCAGTGGAAGTCGCTGCCTCGCGGCATCTACATCGTGAACGGAAAGAAAATCAGCAAATGAAAAGAAAGGTGAAAAGATATGGAAATTGTGAATAGAAAGCAATATCTCCGTCCCGAAATGGAGCGTGTTCTGATGGAAACGGAAGAGATGATTCAGGCAAGTCCGGGTCTTCCGTCAAGTCCCGGCACTCCGGGCATCAGTGGTGCACAGATGCGCGAGATGCCTGCCGCATCCGAAGGCATGGAAGCGGAGGAGGAACTCTGGTAGTTCCCTTTCTGCACAGACCTTCAAACATGAAAAGAAGCCATGCCGTAACATTGCGGCATGGCTTCTTTACGTTAGTTCTGTCCGTTTCACAGCGTCACGTCCACCATTTCTTTCATCGCCTCCTCCTCCGCATTCCAAATACACCTTCCTCTTAGGTTGTTTTTATTCCTCGGATGTGGAGAAAACACACTTCCACTCCCTCTTTGGCCTCACTTCCACTAAGCTCACGACCTTTCCCCCACTGCCCTCGCGAGCTTTACGCCGCTTGACTCCCCCTGCTTTCACTCCAAGAGCGGCACACCGAAGACGGAGTTTTCGGGCGTGTCGTTTTGCAGGGCGGGAATGGCTGTTTGTGCTGCGACGGCGAGGGTGAGGATGGAGATTCTCACGTTGGGTGCCTTGGCAAGTTCTTGGGCACAGGAGGTGAGGGTGGCTCCTGTGGTGACGACATCATCGACCAAGAGAATGTGCTTGCCTGCAATGCGTTCGGGCTGCAGGAGGCGGAAGATGCCTTTCACGTTCTCCTTGCGCTCCAGCCCTTTCTTGTGAACTTGCGAGGGGTTGTTCTTCGCCCTCTTCACCACCTGTTTCCACACGGGAATGCCTGTCTCCTGACTGATGCCCTGGGCGATGAAGTGACTCTGGTTGTAGTGGCGTTTCAGCTGACGCCGCCAATGCAGGGGGATGGGAATGATGGCGTCGATGCCCTCGAAGAAAGGGCTGTTTTCCTTCAGCTCCTTTGCGTACATCGCAGCCAGATAAGTCCCAGCCTTCGGATTTCCCCAATACTTGATGTTGTAGATGATGTGCCGCGTCCGTTCCCCGTCGTGATGAAACATCGCCGTTGCCCTCTCCACAGGAAACAATCCCCAGAACCGCTTCTCCAGCGGACTATGCTCCAGCCGATGATATTCCGTCAACGGCAGGTGCATGCGGCAGACCGTGCAGAGACTGTTTTCCTGCATAGAAAGCCTCTCCCCGCACACCAGGCACCTGCGCGGCATCAGAAAATCGGTTATGTCCTGGAGAATGTTCATCGTTCTGAAATATTCACAAAGTTACGCCATTCTCTCCTTTTCGCCAAACGAAAGGGAAAGAAAAGACTGAAAAATGAGGCTGAAAAAAGAAAAAGAAAGGGAAAGCTCCATCCATTGAAACTTTCCCTTTCTGTAAAATGTAATAATGTGTCTCTTTTTACAGACTCATGCCTTGCAGGAAGGAGATGAGCACACCAGCAGCGACAGCTGAACCAATCACACCTGACACGTTGGAAGACATGCAGTAGTTGAGCACGTGGTTCTTGGGGTCGTACTTGGTGGAAATCTCGTTGCAGACACGGCTCGCCATTGGCACGGCTGAAAGACCTGTGGCACCGATGAGCGGGTTGATCTTCTTCTTGCTGAAGAGGTTCGTAATCTTCACCATGCAGATACCTGATGCGATGGAGAGACCGAAGGCGAAGAAGCCACCAACCACGATACCGATGGTGGTCCAGTTGAGGAAAGCCTGCACCGTCATGGTTGCGCCCACACAGAGACCAAGGAACACGGTAGCGGTGTTCATGATGGAGTTCGACACGGTGTCGAACAGGCGGCCTGTGTCAGAACCAATCTCCTTCAACAAGTTACCGAACATCAACATGCCGATGAGGCTGACTGCTGATGGAACGAGCAGTGCCACGATGGTGGTCACAGCGATAGGGAAGATAATCTTGATGACCTTCTCGTTCTTGATTTTGTTGCTGGAGGGGAAGAGTTTGTCCTGCTCCTTCATGTTAATCTTCAGTTCCTTCTCTGTGCAGAGCATCTTCACCACGAGTGGGATGATGACAGGCACGAGTGCCATGTAGGAGTAGGCTGCGATGGCGATAGGAGCCAAGAGGTGAGGAGCCAACTTGATGGTTGTGAAGATGGCGGTAGGGCCGTCAGCACCACCGATGATGCCAAGTGAAGCAGCCTCCTTGATGTTGAACTGGCCAGATGCCACAGCGATGATGAGCACAGCGAAGATACCCATCTGTGCGGCAGCACCGAAGATGGACAGGCGAAGGTTGCGGAGCATAGGACCGAAGTCGGTCAGTGCACCCACACCCATGAAAATCACTGGGGGCAGGAAGCCTGTCTTGATGAGCATGTAGTAGAGGAAGTTCATCAAGCCGAGGTCGTGAGCAATCTGAGGAAGCGACATCTCCCAGATGTTCTCTGCCAGCACCTTGCCTTCTGCATTGACGATGCGTCCAGCCTCGTCTGCCTGATACACGCCCATGTCGCCGCCAGGGAAGTTGGCGATGAGCACACCGAAGGCGATGGGGATGAGCAGCAGCGGCTCGAAGTGCTTGACGATGCCGAGGTACAGGAGTACGAAGGCAAGCAAGTACATGACAAGATAAGTACCATTGGCGGCGATGATGTCGCTGAATGCCGTCATCTGGTATATGTTATTCAGTATTTCTTCCATAATTAAGCCATTTTCATGATTGGGTCGTCTTCTTCCACTGAGTCGCCAGAGTTGACGAGGATGGCGGTGATGGTGCCAGCCTTGTCGGCACGGATGGCGTTGAAGGTCTTCATGGCCTCGATGTAGCCGAGGGTGTCACCAGCCTGAACAGCATCGCCCACCTTCACGGGAGTCTCAGAGTTGTCCTTCACGAGGTAGAACTTACCCTCCAATGGAGCCACGATGTCCTCACCTTCGCCTGCCGGAGCGGCTGCTGGTGCTGCACCTGCTGCTGGAGCGGCTGGAGTAGCGTCGCCATAAGCGATTTCCACCTTGTAGTTCACACCGTTCACCTGAACAGTCACGCTCTTAGGACCTTCAGCACCTGCTGCTGGAGCATTCTTGGCAGCCTTGCGCTTAGCCAAGTCAGCCTCGAAGTCAGCCTTCGCCTTACCGCTCTTGTAGGCACGGTACTGCTCTGGGTGCATGGCGAGTTCGAAGAGCTCTTCGTCGTCCTGACCGAAATCCCAACCGTTCTGCTTCATTTCCTCGCGGAACTCGTCGAGCTTGTCGGGGAAGTAAGACTGTGGGTCTTGTGTCTCAAACTCACGACCCTGTTCCTTTGCCATCTCAACGAGCTCAGGCGCAACGGGACCAGGCAGCTGACCAGCCTTGCCGAGAATCATGTCCCAGATGGTGTCGGCAATCATGCTCCAACGCTGCTTGCCCTTTTCCATCTGCATCACGTTCATCAGGGCGAGGTTCTTCACATACTGGGAGAATGGAGTCACCAAACAAGGATAACCCACCTTTGGCCATACGTAAGCCACTTCGTCGAAGAGCTTGATGAGCAGGTCGTCGGTAGTCAGCTCTGGCTGACCGTTCTTCACCTTCCACTTGTTCAGCGACTTGAGGTTGTCCTCCAAGTCGGTCATCAGCGAACCCATCATGCCGCCTGGAAGACCTGGCTTCACGAGCAGCGAGTTGTTGATGTGGTTGAGGTCGGGGATATAGTAGCCGAGGAAGTCGTCGCACATCTCCTGAATCTGAGTGCGCACCTCCATGTAGGCAGCCATGTTGATTTCCTTCACCTTGAAGCCAGCGTCCTTCAGCATCTCCTGCACGGCGATGATATCAGCGTGACCAGTACCCCAAGAGAGTGGAGACATACCTGTGTCGATGTAGTCACAACCGGCGTTGCAGACTTCGAGGATGGAAGCCATGTTGAAGCCAGGGCCAGCGTGAGAGTGATACTGAATCACGATGTCCTTCTTCAGGTTCTTGATGCCAGCCACAATCTTGCCGAGTGATACAGGACGGCCGATCCCAGCCATATCCTTCAGACAGATTTCGTCAGCACCAGCCTCGATAAACTTCTTGGCGAGGTCCACGTAGTACTCAACGGTGTGGATAGGGGAGTAGGTGATGCAGAGAGAAGCCTGGGCAATCATGCCTGCCTCCTTGGCATACTGGATGGAAGGAATCACGTTGCGTGGGTCGTTCAGACCGCAGAAGATACGAGTGATGTCCGTACCCTGCGCCTTCTTCACCTTATAGAAAAGCTTGCGCACATCCTTTGGAACTGGGCTCATGCGCAGAGCGTTCAGAGCGCGGTCGAGCATGTGGGTCTGGATGCCAGCCTCATGGAAAGGCTTGGTCCATTCGCGCACAGACTTGTTGGGGTTTTCTCCGTAGAGAAGGTTCACCTGCTCGAAACCACCACCGTTTGTTTCAACACGGTCGAAACATCCCATCTTGATGATGGCTGGAGCCACTTTAACGAGTTGGTCCACACGAGGCTGATACTTACCAGCACTCTGCCACATGTCGCGGAAAACCAACGAGAATTTTACTTCTTTTGCCATATTCTTTTTATCCTTAAAAAATTATATCCTACAACTTGGTGATTTTGGTTGCACGGCCCTTACCGCCCGTGATTTGGCTGATGGTCGCGTCGATGATAGCCTTCGTGTTGGCATCGATCGCCTCGATGGCCTTGGCTACAGGAGCCACTTTCTTGGGCACTGCTTCTTCGGGAGCCCATTTGTTCACTGCCCAGATGAGCAACTTGCCGAGATAGATCACGATGAGCAGCACGAGGAACACGGTGACCATACCGACAACGAGGAGCTGCAAAGCTCCATAAATGTCATTAGTAATCATATTCAGAAAATTTTAATCTTTCTACGTTAAAAAACGGTGCAAATATACGGAGATTTTTCCACATATTTAATATGAAATGTTCCCTTTTTTCTGAAATGCTTCAAAATGCAGCGAAAAATACCTGCTTTTGATGATAAATGAAATGATGCGGAAACAAAAAAGAGGGGAATTATCCCCTCATGATTCCGTTGATGATGCGTCCGTTGAGATGTCTGCGGGCAGAAAAGAAGCGTTCGTAGTTTGTGTAGGTGTCAATCTTCGCCACATGAATGTTTTCGGGGCGGACTCCCTTCTCTATGAGTTGCAAACGGTTACACTCCCAGAGGTCGATGTGCCAAGCCTCCTCCGCCTCTCCTAAGGGGGAGTGAGTGCCACGTTTTCTTTGTGGTGATGAGGGCATGAGCGGGTGGCGTTTGGCGAGTTTGTCCATCGGGAATCCTGCTTGGGCAAAGAGGTCATAGACTTCGTCGCCCACTTCAAAACTGTCGGGTCCAATGCCTGGACCGATGATGGCATGGAGGTGTTCGGGACGGGTGCCGAAGGTGGCTTTGAGCACGTCGATGTTGGCTTCGGCGATTCTTTTCAGCGTACCTTTCCATCCAGCATGAACCGCCGAGACAATCTCGGTCGTGTCGTCCCATAGGAGGACGGGGATGCAGTCGGCAGTCCTGACGCAGATGCAGACATTGGTCAGATGGGTGGAAAGGGCATCCACGCCATCGAGGGCGAGGGCTTGTGTCAGCGGGTTCTGGTTGAGAAAGGCCTCGTCGATGATGACTGTCTTGGTCTCATGCGTCTGGTGCAGCGGCATGAGCAGACGGGGGATAGGAATGGAAACACCGCCATCTCGTGTGGTGGAGAAGGCGGTGATATGGGAGGGGGTGGTGTAGATGTGCATGTTTCGTTGTTTTGTGGGCTGTTGTTTTTTAGGGGGCTTTCTTGGGTTTTCCTAGGTTTTCCTAGGCATTCCTAGGTTTCCCTAGGTTTCCCTAGGCTTTATTCTTCATACTCAAAGTCTTCGAGGTCTTCGATGTCCTCTTCTTCAAGATACTCGATGTCGTCCTCTTCGGGGATGTCCTCGTCGCCCCAACCATCTTCGTCGTCGGCAATGTCGTCCATGTAGGCGAAGGTCTTGGCAGAGTGGATGATGGACTCTTGGGTGTTGATGGCAGCGATTTTGTTGCTTTCGCTGTTCATCTCTTTCCAGAGGATGTCCTTGAGTTCTTGCAGTCCCAGCTGCGCGACGGAACTGATGAAGACAACGGGGATGTCTTCGGGCAGCCCCTCTTTCAACATCTCCTTCAGCTCTTCGTCTTGTCCGAGGAGATCGCACTTGGTGATGGCAAGCACACGTCCCTTGTCAAGCAGGTCGGGGTTGAACTGCGCCAGTTCGTTGAGCAGCACGTCATATTCGTGACGAATGTCCTCGGTGTCGGCTGGCACCATGAAGAGTAACAGGGAGTTACGCTCGATGTGACGGAGGAAGCGGAGACCGAGTCCCTTGCCTTCGCTGGCTCCCTCGATGATGCCTGGAATGTCGGCAATGACGAAAGAGCGTCCGTCGCGGTAAGACACGATGCCAAGCGAAGGTTCGAGGGTGGTGAAGGGGTAGTTGTCAATCTTTGGCTTTGCCGACGAAATGGCATTGACCAGAGTCGATTTACCCGCATTGGGGAAACCCACCAGACCCACGTCTGCCAAGAGTTTCAGTTCGAGGATGAAGGAGCGTTCCTGCATCGGCTCGCCTGGTTGAGCGTAGCGGGGTGCCTTGTTGGTGGGGGAGGCAAAGTTGAAGTTGCCCAGACCGCCACGACCGCCTTTCAGCAGAATCACTTCCTGCTCATGTTCGGTCACATCGCAGATGTATTCGCCTGTTTCAGCGTCATACACCGCTGTGCCGCATGGCACCTCGATGTAGGCGTTAGCTCCTTGCTTACCCGTCGATTTGTTCTTCGACCCATTGCCGCCATGCTCCGCCTGAATGTGGCGGTCGTAGCGCAGGTGGAGCAACGTCCAGTAGTTGCGGTTGCCACGCAGAATCACGTGACCTCCACGACCGCCGTTGCCACCGTCGGGACCACCTTTGGGCAGATACTTGGCGCGGTGCATGTGGGTGGAACCACGCCCACCGCGACCCGAACGGCAATAGATTTTTACGTAATCAATGAAGTTTGAATCCATAGTTCTTGTAGTGAAGTGAAAAGTGAAGAGTGAAAAGTGAAAAATTTGCTTCTGCGCTTGCAAGTCAACAGGTTGGCGAACAGTTGCGGTAGCAAATTTTTCACTTTTCACTCTTCACTTTTCACTTAATAGTGTCGAGGAAAGCGAAAATTTCGCCCAGCATCACATCCTTGGAACCCTTCCATGTGAAAGTGTTGCGAATGCCTTCCTGCTCGAACCATTTAGAGAGAGGTTCGGTCTGCTTGTGATACACTTCGAAACGCTTCTTGATGGTCTCTTCGTTGTCGTCGGCACGGCCTTGTTCAATGGCGCGGTTGAGCAGACGGGCGAGGAGGGTCTCTTCGTCCACGATGAGTTCAATCATGATGCCCATGTCATGCTTGCGTGCAGCCAGCATCTTCTTCAGTGCCTCGGCCTGCGCGATGGTGCGTGGGAAACCGTCGAAGATGACTCCCTGGCCTGCTGGCAGTGCATCATAAGTCTTGGCGAGGATGTCAATCATCAACTCATCGGGAATGAGTTGACCGTTGTCTATATATCCTTTGGCAATCTTGCCGAGTTCTGTACCGTTCTTGATTTCACTGCGGAGTACATCGCCTGTAGAGATGTGACCCATGCCATAACGTGCAACGATTTCGTCGCTGTAGGTGCCCTTGCCTGAACCTGGAGCACCAAAGATGATGATATTCTTCATTTGGAGTGTTTGTTTGTATAGTTATTCTTTTTTATTGATTTTCTTTCACTACATAGATGCTTCGGTAGTTGCGGCCAATGCCGTCATAGTCAAGCCCGTAGCCCACGATAAACTCGTTCGGAATCTCCATGGCGCAATACTTGATGTCGAGTGGCACCTTCAGCTTGCCGGGCTTCATCAGCAGGACGGCAACCTCCACCGACTTCGCCCCCTTGCTCTTCAGTAGCGGGATGAGCTTGCTCATGGTGGTTCCCGTGTCGATGATGTCTTCCACGATGATGACATCGCGGTCTTTGAGGCTGATGGAGAGTCCGATCAGCTCTTTCACGTTGCCCGTCGTGTCCATACCATCGTAGGATGAATACTTGGCAAACTGTATCTCGTGGTCGAAGTTCAGTTTTCGCACAAGGTCGGCCGCAAACATGAAGGCACCATTCAAGATGGCTATCAGGATGGGGTTGCGCCCTGTGTAGTCGGCGTTCAGTTGCTCGGCCAATGCACTAACTCTGTCAGCAATCTGTTCATGATGAATGAACGGCTCGAACTGTTTGTCTTTTATTGTTATCATGGAAAAAATAATTAACTAAATTTTATGCAAAGCTACACAAAAAATCCCTATTTAAGGATAAAAAGCGGAATAATAACTTGAAAAAACATGTGATAAAGCATCTTTTTCTCCGTTTTTACTCGTTTTTTAATATCTATTCCCTATTTTTGCACAAAATAAAAGAGAATTTCATTCGTGAATTCCCCTGAATTATGAAGATTTTATCAGCAGCTCAACTGAAAACTGTAGATGCCTACACCATAGAGCATGAACCCATATCCTCCACCAACCTGATGGAACGCGCTTCCCGTGCTGTGGCGGACAAGATACGTGCACGGTGGGGAGTTGGCACACCCGTCAAGATTTTTGCTGGCCCTGGCAACAATGGTGGCGACGCATTGGCCATTGCAAGGATGCTTGGCGAGTCCAATTATAAGGTGTGGGTGTATTTGTTCAACACCTCGGATGAACTCTCGCCTGATTGTCAAATAAATAAGCAGCGATTGATTGATTTCCTGACTGTTAAGAAAAGCACGATGGGAGCTCCGAATGTGGAGTTCATGGAGATCACCTCGCAATTCACTCCTCCGAAACTGGAACAGGAGGATCTGGTCATAGACGGTCTGTTCGGCACAGGATTGTCACGTCCGCTGAATGGCGGCTACGCATCGGTGGTCAAATACATCAATGCCTCGCCTGCCACGGTGGTCTCCATCGATGTGCCTTCTGGCTTGATGTGCGAAGACAACACCTACAATGTGATGAACCACATCGTGAAAGCCACCGTCACCTATACCATCCAATACCCCAAACTGGCTTTCTTCTTCCCCGAACATGAACAGTATGTGGGGGAGTGGGAAGTGCTGGACATCGGCATCATCGATCCCTGCAACGAGGAAACGCAGACTCCCTACTATCTGACCGAGAGGAAGGACATTCAGGCTATGCTGAAAACTCGCTCGAAGTTTGCCCACAAAGGCTCGGTCGGGCATGCCTTGCTGATAGCCGGAAAAAAGAGCATGGCAGGAGCCGCCATCCTGAGTGCCAAAGCCTGTATGCGCGGTGGAGTGGGGAAGTTGACTGTCCGCACGCCAGAGTGTAATGTGCCCATCCTGCAAACAACAGTTCCCGAAGCAGTGCTCGACATTGACGTCGATCCCAACTGTTTCAGCCAGTCGTTCGACACGACCGACTACGATGCGATGGCCATCGGGCCTGGCATCGGCACCTCTTCCTACACGGTGCAGGCCTTCATCGAGCAGGTGAGCATGTCGAAATGTCGCATGGTGCTTGATGCCGATGCGCTCAACATTTTAGGCTCCCACCGAGGATGGATTACACAGTTGCCTCGCCACTGCATCTTGACCCCTCACAAGAAAGAACTTTTTGGGCTGATCAGTACCACACGCAATTCATACGAAGAGCTCGAACGCACCCGCGAACTGGCGGCTCGTCAGCAAATCTACATCCTGGTCAAGGGTGCCTATTCAGCCATTGTCACTCCGGAAGGCAATGTGTTCTTCAACACCACGGGCAATCCTGGTATGGCCACTGCTGGTGCGGGCGATGTGCTGACGGGTCTTGTGCTGGCGTTGCTCGCCCAGTCCTATGTGCCCGAAGCGGCTCTGCGCATGGGGGTCTATCTGCATGGACTTGCAGGCGACATTGCCGTTCAGGATTTGTGTTGCGAAAGTCTCATTGCGAGCGACCTCGTGAATTACATCCCCAAGGCCTTCAGGTCCCTGCGGGACAATAAGTAAAAACTGAATATGAAAAGAAACATAATGATGATGATGGCTGTGCTGATGTCGCTTGGCATGATGGCACAGACACAAGTGACAGAGTTCAATCCCGGTGTCGCCGCCAATGGTGTCAATTATGCACTGCCAAAGACCGTGCTGAAAGTCGATGCCTCGGCCATCAAGGTGGTTTACACGCCTGGCGAGTTCGCCAAATATGCCGACCGCTATCTCCACATTGGCGGCGTGAGTGCCGAAGCATCCACCCTGTGGGAAATTACCCACCTCGATGTCTATCAGGAAGGAGTGCCCGACACGACAAAGGTCTATACCGTCAAGATGAAGGACAAGACCGTTGCGCCGATGGCACAGCTCACGCCCAGCGGACTGCTCGTTGCCGTCAATACTACCACCGACTTCTCTCCCCGTTCCCTTCCAGAACCCCGCACCACGAAGCATAAACTGGAGGCGCGGCAATATCTGACAGAAGACATCCTTTCAGCCACCTCCTTGAGCAAGATGGCGGAACTGACAGCACAGGAAATTCTTGATATTCGTGAGAGCAAGAATGCCATCAAGCGCGGACAGGTGGAGTCGATGCCACAAGATGGCGCATCGCTCAAGATTGTCCTCGACGAACTCAATCGTCAGGAAGAGGCACTCACCCAGCTCTTCACTGGCTATGCCGACACCACCTTTGTGGTGCAGACTTTCAGCCTGATGCCGACAGCCGATGTGGACAAGGAGGTCCTTTTCCGCTTCTCCCAGAAGTTAGGTTTTGTCGATGCCGACGACTTGGCTGGCAATCCCTACTACCTCACGCTGAAAGACCAGCACACTGTCATTCTTCCCGACGAGAAGGAGGCTGCCAAGAGAAAGATTGAGGGACTGGTCTATAATATGCCCAGTGTGGCAAGCGTGACCATCAGCACGTTGCAGGGCACCATCTATGAGCACGAATGGCCCTTTGCGCAGTTCGGCACCATCGACATGCTCAGTCCCACATTATTTAATAAAGGGGCCACCACAAGGCTGACACTCAATCCAGCCACGGGGGCGATCCTGCATTTGGAACAATGAGAATTGATGATAGACAATTGCTGGTTGGCAATTGAAAAAAACAGCTTATTTATAAACCCTAAAAACATTAAAAACAATGAAGAAGTATTTAGCAGAAATGGTGGGAACTATGGTTCTTACACTTCTCGGTTGCGGTACAGCCGTATCGCTCAATTGTGGTTCTGACACAGCATCTGTGGTGGGTACAGCCATTGCATTCGGTCTGGCAGTGGTGGCGATGGCCTACACGATTGGCGGCGTTTCTGGTTGCCACATCAATCCAGCCATCACACTTGGCTGCCTTGTGTCGAAGCGCATCAGCGTGAAAGACGCCGTGATGTACATGGTGTTCCAGGTCATCGGTGCCATCATCGGTGCTGCCATCCTCTTTGCGCTGACTTCCAACGATATGGCTCAGGCTGGTGGCACTCTCACTGGTGCTAACAGCTGTGGCGACCACGGCGTGGTGGTTGGTCTCATTGCCGAAATCGTCCTCACTTGCATCTTCGTTCTCGTGGTGCTCGGCACAACTGATGCCAAGAAGGGTGCAGGCAACTTTGCAGGTCTGGCCATCGGCCTCTCACTCATCCTCATCCACCTCGTAGGCATTCACTACACAGGCACTTCTGTCAACCCAGCCCGTTCCATCGGTCCAGCCATCTTCGAAGGTGGTCAGGCGCTCAGCGACCTCTGGGTGTTCATCGTTGGTCCATTCGTGGGTGCAGCCATTGCAGCAGGCATCTGGAAGATTATCGGCGAGGAAAAGTGAAGAGTGAAGAGTGAAAAGTGAAAAATTTGCTACCGCACTTGCACGTCAACTGTTGGCGAACTGATGCGGTAGCAAATTTTTCACTTTTCACTCTTCACTTTTTTCTTCTCCCTACCTCTTGAAGAAGTCAAAGAAGAAGAACGCGGCGGCATAGCGTACAGGCACTCCCTTGGCATAGCCGATGGCCGAGTTGCTGCTGTTCCTCACGGTGCCGTCTGAGTCAATCTTGCCAATCCTCGAATTGCTGCCGTTTCTCACGGTGCCGTCCGACTCCACCCGTCCGATGGTCGAGTTGCTGCTGTTTCTGATGGTGCCATCCGAGTCAATCCGTCCGATAGCAGAATTGCTGCTGTTTCTGATGGTGCCGTCCCGTTCAATCTTTCCGATGGTTGAATTGCTGCTGTTCCTTACCGTGCCATCCGACTCAATCTTTCCGATGGTCGAATTGCTGCTGTTTCGCAAGTCCTGTGCATTCATCGTGGCAGTGGCCAATCCCAGTGCCAGCAAAACGAACAATTTTTTCATAATAACCTCCTTTTTTAAGTGTTCACGTTGCAAAGATAAGGAAAAAACATCTTCCCCACCAAACAAACCTCTTTCTTTTTTTCATCGAAGCCCGTTTCCTCCCTACATCCAACGTCGTTGCATATATAAATGGTACGCCGTAGCTATTCCAATTGGTGTGCCGTACCAATTGCATATTGTACGGCGTAGCGTCTGAATTGGAATTGAGAGTTAAGATTTAGGAGTTGGGAGTTGAGGGGGTGTTTTCCCTTTGCGGGGAGTTTTTATACAGTAAAAGTAAGATTATTGCTGGGAAGTTGAAAGTTTTTCTGAAAAAAACGGGGAAATCTTTTGTTAGTTCCGCAATTTGTTGTACCTTTGCACTCGCTAACGGAGAACGCCTGTTCGCCGAAGGCTGAAAGAAACATAAAACGGTGCGTTAGTTCAGTAGGTTAGAATACATGCCTGTCACGCATGGGGTCACGAGTTCGAGTCTCGTACGCACCGCAAAAAGGACCAGAGGTTTTCGGAGGTCGGTAAAGAAGATGGAAAATGTAACGGTGCGTTAGTTCAGTAGGTTAGAATACATGCCTGTCACGCATGGGGTCACGAGTTCGAGTCTCGTACGCACCGCAAACTTTGAGAAAGGAGGCTTCAAAGCCTCCTTTTCTTGTATGCATTGCACAAAAAAATGCATTGCACAAAAATGCACATAAAAGGGACTGCACAAAAAAGGGACTGTGTCTTTCGGCACAGTCCCTTGCTTTTTGTTGTGATTTAGTTGGCTTTGTAGTATTTCTTGTAGGGGGCAGCGAGGTTCATCTGCTGCGTGTTGTTGTAGAGGATGTAGAGTGCCTCGCCCCACATTTCAGAGTCGTCGGGGTTCTCCGATTCGAGTTGCTTGAAGAGTTGGATGGCCTCGTCCATGTCGGGCTTCTTGGAGCCGTTGGTTTGAGCCTTCATCCATGCGGAACGGGCTGCCATGAGGAGGCACTTGGACTCGTCGGGGAACTTCTCCTTGGCGGCGAGGAAGATGTTCTTGGCACTGTCGTAGTCCTTGTCCTCGAATGCCATCTGGCCTTCCATCAGGTAGGCGTTGACAGCGTTGTCGTTGTCGGAGAATTCTTCCTTGATGAGTTGTGCGGTCTTCTTGAAGCCTTCCTTGTCACCCTTCTGGAACTGGTTCTGCATGAGGATGATGGCGAAGTTGCCGCGCAGGTCTTTCTGCTCTGGGTCGTCCTTCAGGGCATCAATGCCTTCTTGCAGGTATTTCAGCTGCTTGGCTTGGTCTTTCTCGCGGTAGTAGTTGGCGAGCGACTGGTAGGCGATGCCTTTGTATTTGGTGTTTACCAAGTCGAGATAGGCTTTCTCGATGGTGGCTTCGGGCGTTCCTTCAATGTTGAGGTAGGACTGCGCACGGAAAGCCTTGGCATAGGAAATGTAGTCGTTGCGGTTCTCGTTCTTGAAGTCGGAGAGGAGCGATGACTGCATGGCCTGAAGGAAGAGTTCGGAGTATTTCACACCCTGTTTCAGTTCCTCCTGCTTGTCGCTGTTGGAGAGGTTCTGCGATGCCTGCAGCACTTGCAGCGAGGCGTTGACAGCCATTGTCTGGTACTTCTGGTGCTCAGTCTTGAGTTCGTCGGGCTTGGCCTTGGGGTTCAGACGCATGAGGGAGTCGTACATGACGCAGTAGTTGGTCAGGTTTGCGCAGGTCTCCACAAACTGCTGTTTCAGCTGTTCGTTGTCGGGGTCTGCCTTGGTTTCGTTCTCCTGCTTCTTGTAGTATTCGAACGTCACGTCGGCAGCCACTTTCCATGTCATGGCGTCGTCCTTGGTGTACTGGTTCTCCATGGCTTCCTGCAGCATGGGGAGGGTGGTGCCCAACTTCTCGAAGTCAGTTTCCTTGCGTCCGTACTGTGCATTGGGGATGGAGAGTTCATAAGTGGTTCTGGCTTTCTTGACCACTTTCTCGGCTTCTTTCTGAGCCTCTTTCTGTGCTTTCAGGGCTTCCTTGTCCTGTGCGTAGGATGCGCTGAACAGGAAAAGGCCTACCATCATCAAAACTAATTTTTTCATGATTGATACGATTTAATGTGTTTATAAATAGGTTATTGGTTGTTCTCTGGAGTGCCTGTGGCTTCTGGCATGTTACCGTCCGTCGTGTCGGGGGCTTCGGTGCCTTCCTCGTTCAGGTCTTCTGGTTCCTCGGAGTGCTCCACCACGCAGACAGAGCTGATGACATCGTTGCGCTTCTGGATGTCGATGAGCTTGACGCCCTGCGTGTTGCGTGAAGACTTCTTGATGTCAGCCACAGCCAGACGGATGGTCACGCCGCTCTTGTTGATAATCATGATGTCTTCGTCCTCGGTCACCTTCTTGATGGCAACGAGTTTGCCTGTCTTTTCGGTGATGTTGATGGTCTTGACACCCTTACCGTTGCGGTTTGTGATGCGGTATTCGCCGATGGTGGAACGCTTGCCGACACCCTTCTCGGAGAGTACCAGAATGGTTGGCATGTTGGGATAGAGTTCTTCGTCCGACTCGTTTTCTTCGGCGTTCTCGTCGTAACCTTCAGGCTTCGTGAGGGCAATCATGCCTATCACTTCGTCTTCCTCGTCCTCGTCAAGACGCATGGCCTTCACACCCGTGGCGCCACGTCCCATGTTGCGGACGGTGCTTTCGTTGAAACGGATGGCACGACCGTTGTGGTTGGCAATGAGGATTTCGTCCTTGCCGCTGGTCAGCAATACCTCTACCACTTCGTCGCCTTCGTTCAGGTTGATGGCAATGATGCCGTTGTTGCGTGGACGTGAGTAGTTGACGAAGGCAGTCTTCTTGATGATGCCTTGGCGGGTGCAGAAGATGAGGTTGTGGCTGTTCACCCATTCTTCGTCGTTGATGTTCTCGATGCAGATGAATGCCGTCACCTTATCGTCGCTGTCGATGTTCAGGAGGTTCTGGATGGCGCGTCCCTTATCGGTGCGTGAACCCTCTGGGATGTTATACACCTTCATCCAGAAGCAACGACCCTTCTGTGTGAAGAACATCATCGTGTTGTGCGTGTTGGCAGGATAGATGAACTCGATGAAGTCCTTGTCGCGTGCCGTTCCGCCCTTCACGCCGATGCCACCACGAGCCTGTGTGCGGAATTCGGTGAGGGTGGTGCGCTTGATGTAGCCGAGGTGACTCACGGTCACGACCACCTCTTCCTTTGCATAGAACTGCTCGGGGTCGAAGTTCTCGCTGGCAGTCACATCAATCTCCGTCTTACGCTCGTCGCCCCACTTCTCCTTCACTTCGAGAAGTTCGTCCTTCATCACCTTCTTGCACAGTTCTGGGTCATCCAGAATCTGCTGGAGGTATTCAATCAGCTTCATCAGGTCTTCATACTCAGCATGCAGTTTCTCTTGCTGCAGACCTGTCAGCTGGCTGAGTCGCATGTCCACCACATACTTTGCCTGTGGTTCATCGAATCCGAAGCGCTCCATCAATCGTGTCTGAGCCTCTTGTGGCGTCTTTGATGACTTGATGATTCGTACCACTTCGTCGATATTGTCGCTGGCGATGATGAGTGCCTCGAGCAGGTGTGCGCGCTCCTCTGCCTTCTGCTTGTCGAACTTCGTGCGACGAATCACCACATCGTGGCGATGGTTCACAAAGTAGCGGATGCAGTCCTTCAATGAAAGTTGCTTTGGACGGCGGTCGGCAATGGCGATGCAGTTCACGGCAAAGGTGCTCTGCAAGTCAGTCAGTTTGAAGAGTTTGTTGCGCACCACATTGGCATTTGCCTCACGCTTGATGTCGATAACGATACGCATACCCTCGCGGTCAGATTCATCGTTCACGTTGCTGATGCCGTCAATCTTCTTCTCGTTCACCAGTGCGGCTATCTTCTTGATGAGTTCCGACTTGTTCACGTTGTAAGGAATCTCGCTCACGATAATCTTATCGTGCGTTCCCTCTGTCTCAATCTCCGTCTTCGAACGCACCACGATGCGACCGCGACCTGTCTCGTAAGCTTCTTTAATGCCATCCACACCACAGATGATACCACCCGTTGGGAAGTCAGGACCTTTGATGTACTGCATCAGATCGAGGCTTGTCAACTCTGGGTTGTCGATGTAAGCCACACAACCGTCAATCACCTCGCTCAAGTTGTGAGTAGGGATGTTGGTGGCCATACCGACAGCGATACCTGTGGCGCCATTCACCAAGAGGTTGGGGATGCGGGTTGGCAATACGGTTGGCTCCTTCTCCGAGTTGTCGAAGTTGTCCACCATATCCACTGTTTCCTTGTCGATGTCCTGCAGCATTGCCTCGCCAAGCTTGCTCAGACGAGCCTCCGTGTAACGCATGGCTGCTGCACCATCACCATCCACGGAACCGAAGTTACCCTGTCCGTCCACCAGCGTGTAACGCATGGCCCAAGGCTGAGCCAAACGAACGAGTGCGCCATATACAGACGAGTCGCCGTGTGGGTGCAAGTGACCGAGCACGTCACCCACGATACGGGCACACTTCACGGTTGGCTTGTCTGATGTGTTGCCGTGCTTGTCCATCGAGTAGAGGATGCGTCGGTGCACGGGCTTGAAACCGTCACGAACTTCAGGAAGGGCACGAGCCACAATGACTGACATCGAGTAGTCGATGTAGCTCTTCTTCATCGTCTCGTTGATTTCAACTTTAATGATTCTGTCTAAATCTTCCATTGATTATTGTTGATTGTGTTTTTTTAGTTGCTGTCTTTTGTTTTTGAGTGATGATTGATTGTTCCAGCGTTTTCTGCGCTATATATATTAAATATGTGTACAAAGTTACCGATTAAAGTTGGAACAAACAAAAAAAGAACGGTTTTTTAACCGTTCTTAAAACAAAAAACCTCTAATTCGGCACGAAAGAGGCTCATTTTGCGATTCTCGATTCATTTTCGAGGGGGAGTCGAGTCGTGTGGCCTATGCCCTCAGAGGGGAGAAATAGGGCTATTTCTCTTGTGAAGGTGGTTTCTTGTGGAAACAGTTTGTCTTGTAGGGGTTATTTCTCTTGTGAGAGTTTCTGCAAGAACTTTTCCGCTCTTTCCAAATCTTCGGGTGTGTCGATGCCGATGGTTTCTATTTCGCTGATGCCCACCTTGATTTTGTAGCCGTTCTCCAACCAGCGGAGTTGTTCGAGCGATTCGGCGAGTTCGAGGCTGGATTGGGGCAGGGAGGTGATTTCCTTCAGCACCTGGGCACGATAGGCGTAGAGGCCGATGTGCTTGTAGTAGGTGTGGCCGCTGAGCCATTCTGCTTTGTCCTTGCCGCGTGTGAAGGGGATGATGCTGCGCGAGAAGTAGAGGGCTTCCATCCGCTTGTTCACCACCACTTTGGGTGAGTTGGCGTTTTCGAGGGCTGCAAAGCCATCTTCGGGCTTGAAGGGCTTGACGAGGGTGGCGATATCGACGCTCTCGTCGTCGAAGCATTGGCGGATGGCTTCCAGTTGCTGCGCTTGGATGAAGGGTTCATCGCCTTGTATGTTCACGATGACATCGAAGCCGTCGCCTACTTTTGTGAAGGCTTCGTGCACTCGGTCGGTTCCGCTCTTGTGGTTCACGCTGGTCATGACGGCCTTACCTCCAAAGGAGAGGACGGCGTTCATGATGCGGTCGTCATCGGTGGCAACGACGACATCGTCAAGCACACCTTCCACTTGGCGATAAACTCTCTCGATGACGGTCTTTCCGCCAAGCATGGCAAGCGGCTTGGCGGGAAAGCGGGTGGAGGCGTAGCGGGCGGGGATAATTCCGATGAATCGCATGGGGGTAATGGGGGTGGTGATGGGGTTAATGGGTTTGATGGGGGGTGGGGAGGATGGGTTTTATGGGGTTAATGGGCTTTATGGGGTTAATGGTTGGTTAGAAGAATTCTTCGTCGTATTGGACGGGGTCTTCTTCGATGGGGTGGAGGACGGATTCTGCACTGGGCAGATCCATCAGGTCGTTGTCGCAGGGTTTGTAGTCCTCGGGGATGTCGAACTTGTCTTTTTCGCTGATGCCGAGGAGTTTGCTGTTGTAGATTTTGCGCATCAGCTTGCCGAAGATAGGCAGGGCGGCGCGGGCACCTTGGCCGAATGCCATGCTGCCGAAGTGGATGTCGCGGTCTTCACCGCCCACCCAGCTGGCTACGACCAGTTTGGGGCAGAAGCCGATGAACCAACCGTCGGCGTTGCTGTTCGTCGTACCTGTCTTGCCGCCCAAGTCGCCTGTGATGTGGTAGGCTCCACCTCGCAGCGCGCGACCCGTACCAGAGTTGATGACGGCCTTGAGCATGTCAATCATCTGCCATGCTTTTTCTTTCGATAGCACCTCGTTCATGCGTGGTGAGAAGTGGGCGATGACGTTGCCTTCAGAGTCTTCGATGCGGGTGACGAGCATGGGCGAGTAGTGGATGCCCATGCCTGGGAAGATGGTGTAGGCGCTGGCCATTTCGCCTACGCTCACATCGCCCGAACCCAGCGCGATGGTCAGGTTGGGTTGCATGGTGTAGGTGGAAATCTTCAGCTGGTCTCTGAGGAAGTTGATGAAGTTCTGCGGGCGGATGAGGTTGAGCAGATAGACGGAGGCGTGGTTGTTGGAGTGGGCGAGTGCTGACTTCAGCGGCACCATGCCGAGTGCGCCTCCCTTGGGTGTCCATCCTCCGTAGCTTTTGGGGCTTGCGTTGACGTAGTCGCAGGGGGTGAATCCCTGGCTGGAGAGTGCGAGGGAGTAGAGGAGGGGTTTGATGGTGGAACCCACCTGGCGGTGTCCGCCGCCCAGCACGTTGTCGAACATGAAGTGCTCGAAGTCCAATCCTGGCACGTATGCCTTCACTTGTCCGTCGGCAGGGTCGATGGCGCATACGGAGGCGCGCAGGAACTTCTTATAATACATGATGGAGTCGCGTGGTGTCATGCGTCTCTCTATCATGTCCGGCTCGTCGTAGGATTTGCCGTATTTGAACAGGCGCATATCGAGTGGGGTGTTGAATGCCCGCATGATTTCCTCGTCGCTCATGCCGTCGGCCTTCATCACGCGGTAGCGTTCGCTCTGACGCACCGAGCGGTCGATGATTTTGTTCATCTTCTCGACGGTCATCTGCTTGTAAGGTCCCGTCTTTGAGTATTGTATTTCTCGTTCGAAAGCGGGTTGCAGGTATTGTGCCACATGCTCAAAGAGGGCTTCTTCTGCCATTTTCTGCATGCGTGTGTCGATGCTGGTGTAGATTTTCAGGCCATCGGTGTAGATGTTGTAGTGCGAACCGTCCTTTTTTGTGTTCTTGTTGCACCAGCCGTATAGCGGGTCGGTTTCCCACGAAACGGAGTCGTCGTGATATTGCTGTCCCTGCCAGGAGGCGTACTGGCTGCGTTCGGGTCGTTTTGCCATCATGATGCGGCGCAGGTATTCGCGGAAGTAGGGTGCTGCACCTTCCTTGTGGCTGGTCACCTTGGGTTTAGGCAGGAGCGACAGCGGCTGGCTTGCCACTTCGTTCATCTGTGCCTGTGTGATGTAGCCTTCCTTCACCATCTGTCCCAGCACCACGTTGCGGCGTTCGCGGCAGGTTTCGTTGGGGATGTAGGCACCGTTCTCGTTCCTTCGGTAGGGGTTGTAGAGCGAGGGGTTTTTGCACATGCCCACGATGGTGGCACATTCGTTCAGGTTGAGGTCGATGGGGTTCTTGCCGAAGTAGGTGTGGCAGGCGTTCTTGATGCCCACGCCCATGTAGAGGAAGTCGAAGTAGTTGAGGTACATCGTTATGATTTCCTCCTTGGTGTAGTAGCGTTCCAGCTGCACGGCGATGAACCACTCGATGGGTTTCTGCATCATGCGCGCCCTGTCGGTGTGAGCCACGTCGGAGTAGAGTTGCTTGGCCAGCTGCTGTGTGATGGTGGAGCCGCCACCGGCGCTCTTCTGTCCCATCATGAGTCGCTTCACGACCGCACGTCCGATGGCCTTCATGTCGATGCCTGAATGCTCGTAGAATCGGGCGTCCTCGGTGGCCACCAGTGCATTCACGAGGTTCTCGGGCAGAGAGTCGAAGGGCACCATCACGCGGTTCTCGCTGGCGTAGCTCCATGTGCCTATCAGCTTGTTGTCTGACGAATAGACGCGTGAGGCGTACTTGTTGATGGGGTTCTGCAAGTCGCTGACAGGAGGCAGTTTGCCCAGCCATCCCTGCGAGATGGCAAAGACACTGAAAAACATCAAAAAGATAATGATGGCCGTGAAAATCCACCATCCCTTGATGGCTTTGTTCACGCTTGATGTATCATCTGTTTTCTTCGTAATACCCATATCTTACTTAAAACTGAAAAATCCTTTTGCTTTTGTAGTGCAAAGTTACGAAGATTCACATATAATACAAAAAGAATACCCCCTTTTTTGCGGAAAACCCCAAAAGCTTTGGCGTGAAAAGGGTGATTTGCGAAAAATGGCGAGTTTTCCTCTTGGCTTTCTTTGAAAAATGTGGTGCCGTTTCTGTGAAAATGCCAACGCCGTTGCCTCTGTGAGCTTTACGCCGTTGCCCTCGTGAGCTTTACGTCGTTGCCCTCGTGAGCTTTACGCCGTTGCCGTAATTACATTTACGTCGTTGGCGTAATTACGTTTACGTTGTTGCCGTAATTACGTTTGTGTCGTTGGTGGAAATGGGGTTCGGGCATTGTGAAAAAAAGGATTTTCCCGTTCTCGGCGATGCCGTTTTGGCACATGAAAAAAAGGGCGTATGCGCTCTAAAAAGCCGAGGAAAGGACGATGAATGATAAAAAAAAGTGAAAAAAGTGGAAAAATATTCGTTCTGTTAGAAAAAAGTCCTATATTTGCAAACTCAATTGAACAATCGATTATTGTATAACGAAAAGAATAACATGGCCATGAAAGAAATCATGATTAGCGACTATGCGCGCCAGCAGATTCGCAAGCTTTTCTCACAGCGCAACTCCGTCAACACGCTCAAACGCGATCCGGAATTGACACAGATTTTCGATAACTTTGCCTTCGACGAGGCTCTCAAGCTCACCGAAGAGCCAGTGCTGGAAAAGACGCGGTGCATGTGCATCCTTGCCAGCACCATCGGCTGCAATGCCATGCGCCAGTTTAAGGTGTATGTGGATGTGTGTCTCAATGTGGGCGTGAAGCCACGTGAGATTCGCGAAGTCATCTACCAGACAGTGCCCTACGTGGGCTTCTCCAAGATGATTGACTTCCTCCTTGAAATGAACGAGGTGTTTGAGGATAATGACATCAAGCTGCCCCTTGACAATCAAAGCACAACGACCATCGAAAATCGCCGCGAAAAGGGACGTGAATACATCGACGGCATCTTCGGAGCTGGCACAGCAGAGCAGATGGAGAAGAATGCGCCCAAGGGACAGGAACACATCATTGAGTTCCTCGAAAGCTACTGCTTTGGCGACTTCTACACCCGCAACGGCATCGACATGCAGCACCGCGAACTCGTCACCTTCTGCCTCCTGGCATCGATGGGTGTTGCACAGCCACAGCTCGAAAGTCACGGATTCGGCTGCAAGAACATGAAGATTAGCAAGAAGGAAATGGTGGCGGTCCTCACGGGCATGCTGCCTTACATCGGCTTCCCCAAGACGCTCAACGCCCTCACTGCCGTCAACAAGGCTTATACGGAGGATGAGGAATAGTTCGCTGAAAATTAGCTGAAAAAGCGCTCTAAAGCGATTGCAATGCCGTCGGCTTCGTTACTCTCTGTGACGAAGTCGGCGGCTTTCTTTGTCACCTCCTGCGCATTTCCCATTGCGATGCCCATGCCAGCAAACTGAATCATGCCGATGTCGTTGTAGCCATCGCCGAAAGCCATCAGCTCCTCACGTTTCAAGCCAAGATGGGCAAGGAGAGCAGAGAGTCCTTGCGCCTTCTCTATGCCTGTTGGCACCACCTCCAGAAAGAACGGTTCGCTGCGGTAGGCATCGGCGCGTCCCTGCAACTGAGGCACCATCTCCAACTCCAGCTGATGCAGCGGTTCGGGATCGCCCACAATCATGCACTTGGTGATGGGGTAGGTCACTTCGGCAAGAAAGTTTGGCACGGCGTGGATGGGCATGCGGTTGCGCATCGACGTGAACTGCACATAGGGGTTGTCTGCTACATCTGACACAATGTGGTCGCCCACATAAGTGAGAATGTGGAAGTCCCCCCTCTGGACACATTCGCAAAGATAGGGCAGCACGGCGGAGTCGAGCCTCTGGGCATAAATCTCCTCTTTCGTCGCCCAGTTGTAGATGCCCGCACCGTTGTAGCTGACCACAAAGCCTCCGAAGTCAGCCAGCCGCAGCGTGTTGGCATGGGGGGCAATGCCGAAGGTGGGGCGTCCGGAACAGATGCACACCTTCATGCCCTGCTCCTGCACGCGGATGAGGGCTTCGAGTGTGCGGGGCGAGATGCTTTGGTCGCTTCTGACCAAAGTGCCGTCTATGTCGATGGCAATGAGTCGATACTTCATCATGAAAACTGTAAATTTGATTGCAAATTAACAAAAAAGAAGTGAAAGAGGCGTTATGTTTGTCGTTTTTGTTTTACTTTTGCAAAAAAATAGGAGAATATACGATGAAGAAAACCTTTTTTATGTTCATTTTCATTCTTGTGGCCTCGATGCAGTGTTGGGCACAGGAGCAGTTTGCGGGTGCATGGAACTGTGAGGCACTGAAGGCCTCGTTGGTGATGGATTTGATGGAAAAAAGCATCCCGCTGAAAGACTTCGACAGCGACGAGGATACGTATGGCTATGTGAAAGGTCAGCTGAACGGCACATGGGTCATCCTGAAGGTGAAGAAACTGGAGGGGAAAAAGGCGCTGGTGCGCATGGTGAGCGACATCGGCTATGATGCCCAGGATGTGGAGTTCCGCCTGCTGGATGACGGAACGATGGAGATGAGGCTGGTGGGCGACCAGGTGATGAAGACTATCGATAAGGGAAAGTATGTGAAGATGCCCAAGATGGTGGTGTTCAAGAAAAATTGAAAAATTGAAGTTTTGGAGAATTATTTAGATACGTTCAACCCACCGCAGAGGGCGGCTGTGGAATATTGTGACGGCCCTTCTTTGGTGATTGCAGGTGCAGGTTCGGGGAAGACGAGGGTGCTGACCTACAAGATTGCCTACCTGATGGAACATGGCTATCAGCCTTGGTCGATTTTGGCCTTGACGTTTACGAACAAGGCGGCAGGCGAGATGAAAGACCGCATTGCCAAGATTGTCGGGGTGGATTATGCGCGGATGTTGTGGATGGGCACCTTTCACAGTATTTTTCTCCGCATCCTTCGGCAGGAACATGAACGGATTGGCTTTTCATCCAACTTCACCATCTACGATGCCGCCGACAGCAAGAGCTTGGTCAAGTCCATCATCAAGGAGATGGAACTCGATGACAAGACCTACAAGGCGGGCAATGTGCTTGCCACAATCAGCAACTGCAAGAACCAGCTGGTGACGGCTGAGCAGTACGCTTCCAATCCTGCAAATCGGCAGGGGGACGCAAGGCGCAACATGGCTGCATTGGGACAGATTTTCCTTCGCTACAGCAACCGTTGCCGACAGAGCGACGCGATGGACTTCGATGACATTCTGCTCTACACCTATCTGCTCTTTGAACAGCATCCCGACGTGCTGGAAAAATGGGAACGGCGTTTCCGCTATGTGCTGGTGGATGAGTATCAGGACACGAACTTTGCGCAGCACCGCATTGTGTGGCAACTGACACGCCAACACCAGCATGTGTGTGTGGTGGGAGACGATGCACAAAGCATTTATAGTTTTCGTGGTGCAAATATCGACAACATTCTGACTTTCCAAAAGATATATGATGGTGCGCGACTGTTTAAGTTGGAGAGAAACTACCGCTCCACGCAGAATATTGTAGAGGCGGCAAACAGCTTGATCAAGAAGAACAGCCATCAGATTCAGAAGGATATTTTCTCGGAGAATGATAGGGGAGAGAAGCTGCACGTGATGGATACGCACTCGGACATTGAGGAGGCGAAAATGGTGGTGAATGCCATCCGTGCCATCAAGCGAAGAGAGGGAAGTGAGTACTCCGATTTTGCCATCCTCTACCGAACGAACGCGCAGAGCCGTGTGTTTGAGGACACGATGCGAAAGGAGGGATTGCCCTACCGCATCTATGGAGGCCTTTCCTTCTATCAGCGCAAGGAAATCAAGGATGTGATTGCCTATTTCCGTTTGGCAGTCAATCCGAATGATGAGGAAGCATTCAAACGCGTCATCAACTATCCAGCACGAGGCATCGGACAAACTACGGTGATGAAAATACTGGCGGCAGCGACGGAGCATGGAGTGAGCCTCTGGACAATCATCAACAACCCAGATCGGTATGGGTTGGGCGTGAACAAAGGGACGCTGACGAAGATTGGAACCTTCCGCGAACTGATTACCTCGTTCATTGAGAATGCGCAGAAACTTCCTGCCAATCAGGTGGGCACGATGATTGTGAAGCAGAGCGGCATCATCGCCGACATCTACCAGGACAAGACGCCAGAGAACCTTTCGCGTCAGGAGAATGTGGAGGAACTGGTCAACGGTATGCAGGACTTCTGCGATATGCGCATGGAGGAAGGCAACGAAAACATCTCCTTGAGCGACTATCTGTCTGAGGTGTCGCTGATGAGCGATGTGGATAGCGACAAGGGCGACGATGGGCACAAGATTACCCTCATGACCATCCATTCCGCCAAGGGATTGGAGTTCGACACCATCTTTGTGGTGGGGCTTGAAGAGGGACTCTTCCCCAGCGATATGGTTTCAGGCAATCCGCGAGAGATGGAGGAGGAACGCCGATTGTTCTACGTTGCCATCACACGTGCCAAGACCCATTGCTACCTCTCCTATGCCCAATGCCGTTTCCGTTATGGACAGATGGAATTTTCCTCCCCCAGCCGCTTCCTCAAAGACATCGACCCCAAATATCTGGACAAACAGCAAAGCATGTTCTCCTCGCGACGAAGCATCGACGATGAAGTGCAACTGCCTTGGGCACGACGCGGTAGCTTGTTTGGCAATACCGAAAGGCAAGACACTCCACGTCCCTTTCGTCCCACCATCCCTTCCGTCAAGCCTGTTCCTGCAGCAAGACCCATGCCAACAGCAAGACCCCTGTCGTCCACATCTCAAACGACTTCCTCGCCGCATGGTCTTCCTCCCAATAATAGAGGGGGAGGATTGAAGGAGGGGGTCTTTATCCTCCACAACCGCTTTGGCCGTGGCAAAGTTCTCCGCATCGAAGGCACTGGCGACAGCACCAAAGCCACCGTCCAGTTCGAGAACGTCGGAACCAAACAGCTGCTGCTGAAATTCGCAAAATTTGAGGTGTTAGATTGAATTTATATGACATTATTGGAAAAGAATTTGGATAGGATTCCATCACCATGTTATGTGATGGAGGAGGCGTTGCTGCGGAGAAACCTGGAGTTGATTCGCGGTGTGGCTGAGCGTGCGGATGTGGAAATCATCTTGGCGTTTAAGGCGTTTGCCTTGTGGAAGAGTTTCCCGATTTTCAGAGAGTATATCAGTTGTACGACAGCTTCGTCGCTGTTTGAGGCTCGGCTGGCGAAGGATGAGTTTGGCAGCAGGGCGCACACGTATTCGCCTGCTTATACGGAGGAAGAGTTTGAGGAGATTTTGGATTGTTCGAGCCATATCACGTTCAATTCGCTGAGCCAATATGAGCGGTTTGCGCCGAAGGTGAAGGGGAGGGCTTCTGTAGGGTTACGGGTCAATCCTGAATATAGTGAAATTGAGACGGAACTGTATAATCCTTGTGCGGCTGGGTCGCGATTCGGCGTGTTGGCAAAAGATTTGCCAACCACTTTGCCGACGGATGTGGAGGGATTCCATATCCATTGTCATTGCGAGTCGGGCAGCGATGTGTTTGCACGAACCTTGGTGCATATAGAGGAGAAGTTCTCGGGTTGGTTCCCACAGTTGAAATGGATTAACTTTGGGGGTGGGCATCTGATGACGCGGAAGGATTACGACGTGGAGTTGCTCGTCAGGACTTTGCAGGATTTTCATGTGCGCTATCCACACCTGAAGGTCATCCTCGAACCAGGCAGTGCTTTCGCTTGGCAAACAGGACCTCTTGTTGCTCAAGTGGTGGATGTTGTGGAGAACAGCGGGGTGAAGACAGCCATCATCAACGCCAGCTTCACGTGTCACATGCCTGACTGTCTGGAGATGCCTTACAAGCCTGCCATCCGATATGCGGAAACGCTGGAAGAGGAAGACCTCGATACGGCGAGGACAAAGCCTCACACCTATCGCATTGGTGGCAATTCCTGTCTTTCTGGGGATTTCATGGGTTTGTGGCAGTTCGACCACGAACTTCAGATTGGGGAACGGCTGATTTTCGAGGACATGATTCACTACACGACGGTGAAGACCAACATGTTCAATGGCATCGGGCATCCTTCCATCGGGATGTTGCGTGAGGATGGAACATTTGAGTTGTTCCGTCGATACACATACGAAGATTATCGCAACAGAATGTGCTGAGCATGAGCTTAGAAGCGGCCACCGCCGCCTCCGCCACCGTTTCCACCTCGGCCACCGCCTCCGAAGCCACCACGGCCGCCGCCTCTTTCTCCACGACCTTCACCTCGTCCTTCACGACCGCCTTCTGCATCGAAGTCAGGACGCTCGTTCATGAAGTTGCGCATATTGCGGAGGTTTTGACGTGCTTCTTGGGTGCCAAAGAGGTTAAACCGCCAGATGAAGTGAGCCATCACATAGCTGTAGATGCTGTTGGTTTCGCGGTCGGAACGAGAATAGGCGCTGATGGTGCGGCTGATGTTGCTGCGCCTGTGGAGGATGTCGTAGGCTTGCAGCGAGACAGTTGCCTGCTTCCGTTTCAGGAATCGGTAGCTCACTTGAGCATTCCAGATGAGTTCGTTGGTGTTCATGTTGGCTGATGAATAGCCGCGACGTGAACTCATGTTGATGTCGGTGGAGAAGCCGAAGCCATTATTGAAGTTTCCAGTAGAGGAGAGGCCGTAGTGGAAGTTGAAGGTGTTCTGATTGCTGGCTTCCACCATCTCGCTCATGGTCTTTGACCAGGTGATGCTTCCGTTTGCACGGATGTCGAAGTTGTTCAGTCGTAGCGTCAGGCTCAGGTTTTCTCCCAGCGTGGTCTGCTTCACATCATTTTTGAAGGTTTCATGATTCTGATAGATGTAACCCACATTGTGTCGCAGGGAGGCAGAAGTGTTCGTGTTCAGCGTTAGCTTTTCCCACCCCAGCGGTGTGTTGAAGCCCACGTTGCCGTTGATGCCCCAGTTTCCGTTGATGTTTTCTGGACGTGTCGTTTGTCCACCCGTCTCTGCGTTGTACTCAGTGCGATTGCTGATGCTGTTTTGTGTGGTGTTGAAAGAGAAGCGGCCGAAAATGGACTGCTGGGTATTTTGCAGATAGTTGTTGTAGTCGAGGTTGATGTTGTGGGTGAATGATGGTTTCAGATTGGGGTTACCCTCACGGATGTTGAGCGGGTTGCTGTTATCCGTCAGGTTGAAGAGGTTGGTCATGTCGGGCTGTTGTGTGTTGCCTCGGTAGGTGAGGCGAAGCGTGTGCTGCCTGGTGAATCGGAAGCGCGCGTTGAGGGTGGGGGAGATGCGCGAGATGTTGCGGCTGGCTATGGTGTCGAGTCCTTGATACTGATACACCATCTTTTGGTTTTGCTCTTCGATGCGGATGCCTGCGCTGATGTTGAGCAACTGTGTGATGTAGCGCAACGAGAAGTCAATGTTGTGTGTCTTGTTGATGTTGTCGGTGTAGCGTGAGAGCGAGTCGCTCAGGAAGTCGAAATAGTTGGGTGGCAGCATGCCGTACTGTCCGTAGTTCTCCCACAGTTCGCGCCCAATCTCGTCAGCTTTGGCAAAGTCGAAGGTCTGTCCGTCCGAATGGCGTTTGGAATAGTTGTAGCTGTAATTGAGTTGAGCGAACAGGTTGCGCATGATGGGCTCTGAATAAGAGAGTCCCACGCTAAAGTTCTTATTGTCCGAAGGGTTGTTGCGGTGGCGGTAGGTCAGGTCGGTGGAGTCGTTTCGCTGGTGATAGATGACGTTTGAGTAGTTGTAACTCTTGTTCTTGTTGTCGCTGATGGAGCCATTGAGACGCAAGCTGATGTTGCGGCCATTGGTGCCTCTCACTGCACTGGGGCCAAACCATGGCTTGCCCCTCAGACGACGATTGAGCATGAGGTTTCCGCTCACGTTGTAGTTGTCACCGTTGCTCCAGTTGGTGGACGTGTTCTCGTTGATTTTGATGTCGTTGCTGATTTCGTCAATTTGTGCCAAAGGGTCAGAGACACCATTCTGATAGGGGTCATCGTTGAATGTGGCAGACGCATTGCTCGATGAGCTCTTGGAGTCACCTGTGGAGAAACGTGGTTGAAAAAGCAGTGTGGTGAGTGAGTCAATTTTCCATTCCGCCTTGAAGTCTCCGTTGATGTTCTTGTTTCTGTTTGTGTTTGTGTTGTGGCTATTGCTGAATGAAGCGTTGGTGGAGACGAAATTCTGCGAACTGTTGTAAGAGCGATTGTTTGTTTTGTTATAGTTGAGTCGGATGTTGCCGCCAAACTCGAAATTCTTTACGTCGAACACCAGCCGTCCGCCCACTTGTTTGTTGATGGTGTTGCCGTTGTTGCCCGTGTTGTTTTGCGAGCCGATCACGTTCGATTGTAGTTTTTCCGAAAAGCGGTTGATCATGAGTCGTCCCGAATAGCGTTCGTGAGTGCCGTATGCAGCATCCACATTGCCGAACCATCCTTGCTGCATGCCCTTCTTGATGGTCAGGTCAATCACCGTTTCCTCCTCGCCGTCGTCGATGCCCGTGATGCGGCTGAAGTCCGACTGCCTGTCATACGTTTTCACCTTGTCGACAATCTCGGCAGGCAGGTTCTTCATCGACATGTTCTGGTCGTTGCCAAAAAACTCCTTACCGCCCACCATGATCTTCTTCACCGTCTTGCCGTTCACCTTCACCACGCCGTCCTCGATCGTCACGCCTGGCAATTTCTTGATGAGTTCCTCCAGCACACTCCCTTCCGGCACCTTGAAGGCATCGGCGTTGAAGATGAGCGTATCTTCCTTCACTTCCACCTCCTTCATCTGCGCTGTCACCACTGCCTGCTTCAGTTCCACCGTGTTCGGAGTGAGCAGCACCGTTCCGATGGTCAGCGTTCCCTTGTTCTCTTTCCGCTTCACTGTGATGGGGCGGTAGAAGGTGCGATAGCCGATGTACGACACCCGCAGCAGATACGAGCCATCCTTCACTTTCTTGATGTTGAACGAGCCATCGAGAGCCGTGGCGATACCCGTCACCATCTTAGCCGTGTCAGTGGTCATCACCGCCACACTGCTCTGAATGAGTGGTTCCCCATTTTCGCTGTCCATCACCTTTCCCTTCAGCAGCGTTTGTGCTCCAGCCATTCCCACCCAGAGGCAGAGAAGCATCGCAAGCCCGATCTTGTGCCATGTTGTCTTGTCACCCATCTTGTGTGGTGTTGCCATGTTGCTTATTTTGCGTGGTATCGCCATGTTACTTTCCGATTTTTAGCGTGAAATACTGTTCCATAAGACACCCTACAGTTCAAAAGGTTTAATACTCCATTGGAAAAAAGCAGACAGATGGCATATTTTCTTCTTTCGCAGCACAAGGAGGGAACGATTTCCCCCTGTTAACCTCCGATTTCCTCTTTCTTTTATAAATGAGGATCAAAAAAAATGGTGATGATTCTTTATTTTCTGAATTTCTCACTACCTTTGGAGCCAAATTCAAAATATTATGTTTACAAAAAGTCAGAATACCCAAGTTCAAAGCTGTTTTCATCTCATGATGAAGATGGTGATGGTTATGGTTCTTTTATGTGGTGCCATTTCCCTCTCTGCCCAGGAAGAAAGGAATCGGATTTATAACATCATGTTGGGCGATGTACGCTATGCCCACCACGACGAAAAGGTGGATGCTGGTAATCTTCTTGGTCAGATACTCGTTGGTGCCATGACGGGCAAAGCTTCTGTTCAGGCCACCAATTACGAAGAAGAGGCAATGAATGCCGTTGTGCGCGGTCTTTCGAACGCCCACCGATACCGCTTCGCTGACAGGATGCCTCAGTATGGTGATGCCTCCGAAGCGGGCAACCTTGTGGCTGATGTCCTGATTACCAACATCGAGGGTTCATCGGAATCCAAATCCTACAAGGACAAGAACGGCAAGACACACGTCGAAACCTCCTATAAGGGAGAAGTGAATGCAACCATCACGCTGAAGGATGTGATGACGGGTGAGGTGTTGGCCACTCCCTCATTCTCTGGTGAAGGTTCAAGCTCTGGCTATAACTCATCCTTACACTCGGCGGTCACAAGTGCGATGGGTATCCTTTCGAGCCGCATCACCATCTGGCTCAATCAGAGCTTGCCCTTGCAAGCCAATATCATTGAGGGCAATGCGGTCAAAAAAGATAAGCAGAAGAAGGTTTACATCGACTTGGGCAGTCGCGAAGGAGCCTATGCGGGCCTTCACATGGCTGTCTATAAAATCAAAACCGTGGCAGGTCGCGATGCAAGGCAGCAAATCGGCAAACTGAAAATAGAATCCGTGCAGGGTGCGGACATCAGTCTCTGCAAGGTGCAGAGTGGTGGCAAGGAAATCAAAGCGGCCCTCGACGCAGGTGAAACCCTTCTGGTCATTTCCTACTAACAGAACTTCCTGAAACCTCCCAACTTCCAAGCCCGTACATCCTTTTTATGTGGTCTGGAGCGTCCTATTTCGAAGTTTGTGAAGATTTGTCGGATGGAGGAGGGCGTTTTTTGACCAAATATTTGTGTCAGTGGCGAAAAGGTTGTACCTTTGCATGTTTTTTAACTCAAAAAAGTGACTTATGCCTAAAATTTCCATACGAGGCACGGAGATGCCCAGCTCGCCTATCCGCAAGCTGGCTCCGCTGGCCGAGGATGCCAAGAGACGGGGCGTGAAGGTGTATCACCTGAACATCGGACAGCCTGACCTGCCCACGCCGCAGGTGGCTCTGGATGCCATCAAGAACATCGACCGCAAGATTCTGGAGTACAGCCCTTCGCAGGGCTATCGCAGCTACAGGGAGAAGCTGGTGAACTACTATGCGAAGTATGACATCAACCTGACGGCGGACGACATCATCATCACGAGCGGCGGTTCGGAGGCGGTGCTGTTCTCTTTTTTGGCTTGCCTGAATCCGGGCGACGAAATCATCGTGCCTGAGCCTGCTTATGCCAACTATATGGCGTTCGCCATCTCGGCAGGTGCGGTCATCCGCACTATCGCCACGACGATTGACGAGGGCTTCTCGTTGCCGAAGGTGGAAAAGTTTGAGGAGCTCATCAACGAGCGCACCCGCGCCATCCTCATCTGCAATCCGAACAACCCGACGGGTTATCTCTATACGCGCCGCGAGATGAACCAGATTCGCGACCTGGTGAAGAAGTACGACCTGTACCTCTTCTCCGACGAGGTGTATCGCGAGTTCATCTACACGGGTTCGCCCTACATCTCGGCCTGCCATCTGGAGGGCATCGAGCAGAATGTGGTGCTGATTGACTCGGTGTCGAAGCGTTACAGCGAGTGTGGCATCCGCATCGGCGCGCTCATCACGAAGAACGAGGAAATCCGCAAGGCGGTGATGAAGTTCTGCCAGGCACGTCTTTCTCCGCCGCTCATCGGCCAGATTGCTGCTGAGGCGAGTCTGGATGCGCCAGAAGAATACTCGCGCGACATCTACGACGAGTATGTGGAGCGGAGGAAGTGCCTCATCGACGGACTGAACCGCATCCCTGGGGTCTATTCGCCCATTCCGATGGGAGCGTTCTACACGGTGGCCAAACTGCCTGTGGACGACTGCGAGAAGTTCTGTGCGTGGTGCCTCTCCGACTTCAACTACGAGGGTGAGACGGTGATGATGGCTCCGGCAGCTGGTTTTTACACCACACCTGGTGCCGGAAAGAACGAGGTGCGCATCGCCTATGTGCTGAAGAAGGAAGATTTGGTGAGGGCACTCTTCGTGCTGCGGAAGGCTTTGGAGGCTTATCCGGGAAGAGTGAACAATGCATGAGATGACAGTTGTCCCAATAAAACAACTTTCATGTCTTTCGAACTATTCATAGCCAGACGCATTTATGCAGACAAGACAGAGGACGGGGAACGCTTTTCCCGTCCTGCTATTCGTATAGCCATGCTGGGCGTTGCCATTGGTGTGGCGGTCATGCTGGTGAGTTTGGCTGTGGTGCTTGGTTTCAAGCACGAGGTGAGCGAGAAGGTCATTGGCTTCGGCAGCCACATTCAGGTGCTCAGTCTCACGCAGAACCAGAACTACGAGATGATGCCCGTGCTGACCAACGACACCCTCGTCCGCAAGGTGAAGAAAGTGCAAGGGGTTGAGCGCGTCCAGCGGTTCGCCACCAAGATTGGCATCCTGAAGACGGAAGAAAACTTTCGGGGTTTGACCTTCAAGGGAGTGGGAGAGGATTACGACCTTTCTTTCTTCCGCAAGAGCCTGAAAGATGGCGAGATGCCTCAGTTCTCCTCGCGCAAGGCTTCAAACGAAATACTCCTCTCGAAGAAGGTGGCAGGAGACCTTGGTGTGAAGGTGGGTGACAAGATTTTTGCCTACTTCATGGGCGAGGAATCCATGCGGGCACGTCGCTTCAAGGTGGCTGGCATTTTTGCCACCAATATGAACGACTATGACAAGAACTACGTCATCACCGACCTCTACACCGTGCGCAAGCTGAACGGTTGGACAGAAGAAATGTCCTCAGGACTGGAAGTGACTGTCAACGACTTTGACCGTGTGGAGGAACTGACACAGAAGCTCCAGTTCATCCATCAGGGCACCGACCGTAATGGGGTTACCTATGGTGTGTTTAGCATCAAGGACATCGCCGCCCACACCTTCGCTTGGCTCTCCGTGCTCGACATGAACGTGGTCATGATTCTCATCCTCATGATACTCGTCAGCGCCTTCACCGTCGTCAGCGGCCTGCTTATCATCATGCTCGAACGCATCAACATGATAGGCACCCTTAAAGTGTTGGGAGCCACCAACGTGTCCGTCCGCAAAATCTTCATCCACTTCAGCGTCATGCTTGTGGGCAAAGGCCTTCTCTGGGGCAACCTCTTTGGCCTGCTCCTCTGCTGGCTCCAACAGCAGTTCCACCTCATTTCCCTCGATGCTTCCGTCTATTACATCGACTCTGTTCCCATCCAGTTCAACTGGCTCCTCATCCTTGCCCTCAACGCCATCACCCTCCTCATTTCCACCCTCGTCATCTGGGGCAGTTCCCACCTCATCAGCATCGGCAAGCCATCGGAAACAGTGAGGTATGAATAGAAAAGATATCTATATGAAAAAAGTATTATTGCTGATATTGTCTCTGCTGGCACTGGGTTGTCAGGCACAGGAGAAGAGTTTCGACATCAACCAGTACAGGGATGTCATTATGAATGAGTATGCCTATCCCCCCCGATATGCAAAGAGCGCTGATGACGTGGTGCTCAAGGACTATGCCCTCGTGGACATTGACGGTGACGGCAAGCCCGAACTCTGGGTGCGTGGTGACGAGGGACAGGACTGGCAAGGTGTGTTCTCCCTCGATGGTGACAGCCTCACCCTTCTTGCCAATGCCGACGTGTGCAGCGAAATCAAGGTTTACAAGAATGCCGTGGGCTATCACAGCTACATCTCCCCCGGCCAAGTTGATGAAGCCTATTCCGTGCTGAAGAACAGCCGCATCATCTCCTCTGCCGAAATGAGCATGAAGTTCAACATCTTCTCCGAAGATCAGGAAGTCGAATATGAGGGCTACTCCATCGATGAAAAGGAGGTGGACGAGGACACCTACAACGAATTCGTTCTGAAGCTGGGCGACACGGTGGAGGTGACGCCCGAATGGAAGACCATAGAGTAACAAAATGGATAATAATATAAGAAAAACGCATCATGTTTTGCATGGTGCGTTTTTTTGTTGTACCTTTGTGCGCAGATAAAATAATAACGCTATGGGCATTACGTATAACCAAGAAGAAAAAAAGTTCGTGTTTGATTTTCAGCATGATGGCAAAGAGGATATTATCTCTTTGACAGGTGGCGGTTATCAAGTGGAAGCATTCGGCAAATGTTTCTACTATGGTTATGAGTTCACGGAACAGGTGGAAACTTCTGTGCGTAGTGCCTTCATCAAGTACCTCAAATTCACGGACGCTTTGCAGGAGCATCCCGATTTGACGAACTTTATCAAGAAAGCTGTGGATGACCTCGACAAACAAATCTGTCTCTACAATTACGACCTTGTGGTGATGCCCGAATCATCCAGCAAAGTCAATCAGTATATGCTGAGGTACATCTATCGTTTTGCCCAACCGTCGCTTCACAAGATGGAACTCGTCAAGGCTTTGCCCGCCAGCATCTCGTTCGACATGGATGCATACGAAAAGCAATATCTTGACGATGTACTGGAGAATGGTCGTCCTCGTTACACCCAAGCCCAAAAGGAAGAAGTGAAGCAATCCATAGAGAAAATGCTTGACCTCATTCATCAGAAGGACTATTTTACCATCGCCAAGGATGTGAAAAAGAGTCGCTTCCGTCCCTACATGATGCACTTCCTTAAGTTTGCTGCCAAAGCAGATGAAGAACTTTGTGCTTCGATACGGAAACAGAACGTGCTCATCATAGACGATGTGACAACCAGCGGTTCCACCCTCAACGAAATTCTCCGTACCCTCCGAATCCTCAACGAAGACAACGACATCACCATCTTTAGTTTGATAGGTCGGAAGGACTTGATGGCAGAAGCATTCTAAAGAGAAAAATATGGAATAGGTCGGTGAAAATCGGCTCACATAAGAATAAGAATCGGCTCAAACGTGGAAGTGTTTGAGCCGATTTGATGTTATCAGACTTAAAATGGTGTCATTACCACTTTGGAGTTTGAAAATTGAATACTTTTCAACAAGTGGAATAAATACTACGTGTAATATGTCTATCTCGTCAAATGCACCTTTGTTTTTTTCATATAATGTGGATTGACTTTAGGATGGCATCTACGATTTTCATTTGTTCCCTATGTCTATTATCGTCTGTTGTAGCAGTTATAATGAAAGTTGTATTGTCAGACTTCTTTACGATGTACTGATTCCCATGCAGCTTATAGCCTTGTATTATACAAGTGTATTCCAATCGGCTTCCCTTATTGTTACCAATGTGTGTGTCCCTTATTCCTAATTTCTTGTATTGAGGTATCTGTTGCTTGTTATTCTTCGAAGATTGACTGGCTAGATATGAGGTGGACTCTTTCCATTTACTGCTTGATACAATGATATTGATGTTTGGCCTAAAGTCAACATCATTTTTTTTCTTCTCCATAATTTGTACAGAGATAGTAGTTTTTGATGTTATATGATTGTCGTCTTGAACAATCAGCCACGATGATGGATAGTTTAAACTAAAATAGGCGTTAGAATAATGTTTGTCAAGTTTGGTGGTATTATTTGCTCTATTTAAGTAGTCATTTCTCCCTGTACTTGTATGTCGTGGAGATACAGGCCTATCAGCGACTTGTGCATTCCTTGCTAATACTTGTCTTGCTCCTTTGGCACTTCCAATCCATCCTTTGTCTGCCCCAATCTTATCAAATTCCTCTCTAGTAAGAATTTTTCCTGATCTATTAGAAATATCTTCATCTTGAAAGTCTTTGTGCGATAATTCGTGGGAGAAATCATTGACGGAATCGATCACCATATCAGCTGTGGTGAATGCGACATTATTATTGTTTTTTGTAAAATGAGTTTTCTCCGTGTACAAAGTTAAAATGACAATTACAACAAATCCAATGCATAAAAGAGATATTATCACCCCCTTTTTGTCATTTGTTGCATCATCTACCTTTTGTGTGTGTTCTTTTTGTCTGTCCAAGATTAAAGAACTTCGGTTTATCTCATCTTGTATGCCCTCAAGCTCTATTATGTTATTGGCATTATCTTTTACTCTCTGATAAAAGTCATTCGCAAGAGATACTTTTTCAGCATCATATTCTCTCATGAACTCCATGAGCTTTTGTGGATTAGTTAAATCCAATAGCTTTCTATAGAGTTCTTCTGTTGAGAACTGAATCTTGAGCTCATTTATTGCCCTAATACGAAGCTCTTTAAGTTTGGTGAGATCATCAGCGCTTTTTAGAATTTCAGCATAAATCTCGTTTGCAACCTTTACCTTCTGATGGTCATAAGGTTCCATGAAATTTTGCGGATAACATTTACTTGTTAACTCGGCATACAAACTCTCATATTTACCATCTATAGGTCCCTTTACAGGTGGTTGTTCTTCTTTCTGCTTTGCATTTGTTGTATTGAGCCCGTCCTCTTTATTTTTGGACTTTTTCCAAATGGCTTTCAATACATAAATCAATACGCCAACTAATATCAGTCCCAAAATGCCAGGAGTACGACCAGCGTCACCCCATGGCACCAGCAATAGCGCCGAATACGATAAAGAAAAGAAACACGACTCCAATAGTTACTAGAATCTTGGTTGTTTTACCCATAATAATATTTCTTTTTAGTTCTTCAGCTTTCAAATGACATTTAATAAAAGAAGCGTGGCACTGATCTGCTACTTCTTCAAATGGCGGTCGTGAGATTACCTTAGTACGAGAAATTGCAACCAGTTCACGCTATAAACGCAAACCGCCACACTTTCCTTGCGTACTATAAAAATTACTCACGTTCCCTTTCGCAAGTCGAGCATAACGCTTCGTTTTACCAATATGTCTTGCACTCTTTGCTGAATACGAATACAAAATTACGGAAAAAGAATTGGAATAAACGAAGAAAAAGCGAAAAAATGTGGAGAGTGATGGCTTTTCTTTCTCTGCATGGGGGATTCCGTTGGCGTATTTACGCTATGCCCGTCATCGTAATTACGGCAATGGGTATGTCGTAATTACGTCTGTGGGTGTGTCAGTTGTGGGGGGGAGATGTGTGTGCGCCTCGGGGTATGTCCATTGGTGGCATCTGTGTTGCAGTGTTGCAGTGTTGCAGTTCTCCAAATGCTCTTCCACTCGATGAAAAATCTGATAAATACTATTTATATATTATATATATTATTATATTATATATAGTTATATATAAATATATAATCTATTACTTTAATTTTCCGTTGACTTCCTTGAATCATTTTGGAACTGCAACACTGCAACACTGCAACACATAAACGCTTGTGTGGTAAAAATTGATGGGAAAAGGGTGAAGAATGATGACACGAGGAATGAAAAAGGATGCCGAACCATCATGGAACGGCATCCTTTGGGATGATGATATGTAAGTAAGTTTATTACTCTGCAGAGTAGTCAATCTTGCTCATGCGCACATAGGTAGCGTAGCGGTGCTGTGCTGCCGAAACTATTAAACAATGTTGCCAGTTGGTGTAAAGGATGAACTCAAAACTTACTTTATGATTGCAAACACCGGAAAGAACATGAATGTTTTTATGCCACATCAAGCTCTTCACGTAGCATGTCCATAACATACACTGCTCCTTGATAGTAAAGTCCCGTGCTGGTTCGCTCCACCTTTTCGTATGTGTGCGAATTGTACACGGTATCTAGAGCTTGTTCGATTGTCAAGCCTTTTTCTTCCATCAACATTGTCACGAGTTCATTGGTCAGACATTCTATCTGAAACTGCTTGCTTTGTTCTTCTTGTGTAATCATGTGGTTAGTTGATTCTTTTGAGTAAACGGATGGCACTTTCTGTTCCAAAGAAATACTGAAATGTGGGATGTATGAATGAAAGTTGTCTAATGAGTTCATCCATTGGAATATACTGCAACTGGTATCGGCTTATTTGCAAGCCTACCTTATCGTCGGCAATTGGACCATAGACAATATCGTAGTTGTGTGCTTGATTGTGAGTCTTGTTGCTCCTATTCAACATGATGAACTCAGCCCATTCTTTGGAATAGTTGTCAAATACTTTCACGTTGAAGTCGGATGGGTTAAGGAGAACACTTTCATCAAACTCGTACATGGTAAGTATTGCCGTACCAGATTCTTCTCTGTCCACGGTACGCTCAGCCATCATCTGTGCTTGCCCGCGATCAGCACTTAGATAAAAGCCTTGCCCGAAATCCTTACCGCGTCGTCCTCGATTCAGGTCAATCTTGGCAATCTCGACGTTTGAGCCGTGATAGAGTATCATAATGCTAGCGCCCCTCCGTGGCGGTTGCAGATTGCGGCGATGTCTACCACAGCATCCTCAATGGAAAGTGTGTGCTCTGCGCCATAGTGCTTGGTGAGAAAGTCTATGCCTTTGTATTTACGCAAATACTGGTATGCCTTGGCATTCGTCAGAGAGAATTGTCTGGCAAAAGCTCCGATGACACACACGAGATACTCAATGATATTGGCCTGTTCTTTTGGCATATTTACAACAATTATCCGTTGCAAAGTTATCTTTTTCTGATTATATGGACAAATCTATTCATAAAAAAATGACAAAAGGAGCATCCGATGGTGGCCGGATGCTCCTTCTTGTTTATTATATGTTTATTACATTACTCTGCTGAGTAGTCAATCTTGCTCATGCGCACGTAGGTAGCGTAGCGGTGCTGTGCTGCCTTCTTGGCTGCGTCGAAGAGCTCCTGAGCCTCGGTTGGACATACTTTCTTGAGAGAGAGGTAACGAACCTCACCGTCGAGGAATTGACGGAGCAGCGAGTGCATGCTGAATGTATTCGAGCATTGCCGAGTCGTGACGGAAGAAGACGAAGTCAATGCTTGGAAGTTGTCCCAGTTTGGAGCCTTGGAATCGAACACGAAGATGTTGATGTCCTCACCATAAGCAAGCAGTAGTTTCTTAAAGATGCTTGTTCTTTGAATACTAATATGTAAAACGACAAGCATTTTTTCTTTTTTTAGGTAAAACTGATATATTATTAAGAGAAAAGATGTATCTTTGCCGTCAGGTTTCACTAAATAATTACGCCAATGGACAGATAAAAGATAGAAAAACATAAGGAAGCGTTGACTTTTTGATTCTTAGTTCAGAAATTTCGCCAAAAAATCTCGCAAGAAGAAAAGAGTTGATGCTCGCGTTTAGGCGCGGGCTGAAACTTGTATCTGCGAGAACGGCGTTTGGCGATGCCTCTGAACTAGATATGGAATCAGTACCGCGCCATCTTTTTCTAAAACAATAAACTAACCAACAATAATATGGATACAACCACTAACAATCAAAAATGCCTTAATTCAATTTTTGAATTAGCAGAACGTGAGATGAAAAATTTCAAAATGCTTTTGACAAATGAGGGAAAATTTGAAGTCTTAATGTATGGAATATGGCTTGGTATGAAAGTTCTTGATGAATCAGGACTTCCGCAGAATAATGCAGTAGAGTCATCTTCAAAAATAAGTGATTTCTTGGTAGAGTATGCGAAAAAGTTAGATATTTCGCCAGATAAAAAAGTGGAAAGGCTCTTTGTTTTAAGAGATGGAGATTGGTATAGGGAAACGAATTCTTTTGTAGAGTCGAATTATCCTCAAACAAAGCAATATCTTCCCGATTATCATTATTTGTGTTTTGTCGTTTCCCCTTTGTTTTTCTATGAACCAATGGCCTTGTGTGAAAAGGTTAAACAAATAGATACTTCTGATTTGATTGATTTCCTTCCTGTTTTCGGGGACTTTTATAACAAATTGATAGATGATTTCAAGGTATTCGAATCGGATTCTAATTCTTACAAAAGTCTGGCAGAACAAATTATAGTGCAGGATTCATCAGAAAAAGATGACCAACAATATAAACCTATATACAGAGATTTCGAAAAAGATATTATTGAACGAATGAAAGCCAAGGAGGATGGGCAATTGTCGGCTGAAGAATTGTTTTTTATGCCATCTGACACATTGGTATTGTTGGATAAATTAGCAGTAGAAACAATCCGTTCGTTTAAAATCTTAAATTTGGGCAAGGGAGCAGATGTTTTGGGAGAACTTCTGAAGAAAGATCTCGATTATTTACAGAAGAATAGAAATGGAGTGGTGGAATATGCTATACCTATGTTGGAAAAGAATATAGAAACCCGAAAAAGATGTGCTGTTCTATTACGATTTATGGAAAAAGAAAAGTACATTGAGTCAAAAGAGGATTTGGAATCCGTGATTTCAAAAGGAGAGGAAATGCTCAATCAATTTCGTAAGAGCATAGATAGTTCAATAAAGTTTATTGATTATGTTATTGATTTGAAATCTGGAAAAGCCTTTGAAGACTCAAAATCTGGTAAGTATGGAACAGGGAGTAATAAGAATGAATCGAAAAAAGGTTGTTTGTCTGTATTTGTATTAGTCTTTATTATTGCTACCGCTATCACTTGTTTTCTTATCTGACAATTCAATAATACCTAAAGCATGAAACCATATTTTAATCCAGAGACCGATTTACAAACCTTTCGTCTTAATCAGACAATCTTTTTGCGACCTTTTGATGACACTTTCCTGGAGAATGACCTCATGGCACTGAATCTTTTGGCGTATGACCAAGAGGTCAAAAAATACATGTCTGGATTTTATGGGATAGGAACAGAAGCCATTGAAAGACGAAAGGAATATTTGATAAACACTATCATGACAACTCAAATGGGAATAGCTTTTGCCTATGCCATTCGCCTTAACGCAGGATTGTGCGGGCTGATAAAGGTTACAAGCCCAAGTCATAATATTGTGACTAACAATTTCCCAAACTGGCTTATAGATTTTGTAACACTACCAATGTTTAGAAACAAGAACTTAATGAAAGTCTCAATACCAATAATCCTCAATCACATGCATGATGTGATGGACGTTGAGGATGTCTATGCAATGGTGGACTCTAGCAATCAGGTATCCATTAATCTGCTATCTTCAATTGGTTTTAGAGATACAGGTAAACCAATCACTGTTAATGAAGAGACTGGTAATAAGACCCTACTACTTGTTTATAGAATGTAAAACTATGGTATTCTAAATTGGCTCAATCAAGGTGAAAGCATAGACTTTCGACCTCCATGGTTGGTCAATCGGAGAGGAAGGCGGTGATGGCATACCGCATATAGAACAGAAAAGGGGATGCCGTGGATGGCATCCCCTTGGTGTTGAATTATGTGAGACTTATTTACTCAGCTGAATAGTCAATCTTGCTCATGCGCACGTAGGTAGCGTAGCGGTGCTGGGCTGCCTTCTTGGCTGCGTCGAAGAGTTCCTGAGCCTCGTTTGGACATACCTTCTTGAGAGAGAGGTAACGTACCTCGCCGTCGAGGAATGCCTGGAAGTTATCCCAGTTTGGAGCCTTGGAGTCGAGCTGGAATGGGTTCTTACCTTCCTCTGCGAGACGGGGGTCGAAACGCCAGAGGTGCCAGTAACCGCACTCAACAGCCTTAGCCTCTTCTGCCTGTGACTTGCCCATGCCGCCCTTAGCCTTGAGGCCGTGGTTGATACATGGAGCGTAAGCGATGACGAGTGATGGACCTGGATATGCCTCTGCCTCGCGGAGAGCCTTGAGGCACTGTGCGTTGTCGGCGCCCATTGCCACCTGAGCCACATATACGTAGCCGTAAGTTGACTGCATGAGACCGAGGTCCTTCTTGGTGATGCGCTTACCACCTGCTGCGAACTGAGCGATAGCACCGATTGGAGTAGTCTTTGAAGACTGACCACCTGTGTTAGAGTAAACCTCAGTGTCGATCACGAAGATGTTGATGTCCTCGCCAGATGCAAGTGCGTGGTCGAGACCACCGTAACCGATGTCGTAAGAAGCACCGTCACCACCGATGATCCACTGAGAGCGCTCCACTCTGAATGGTGTCACAACGTCATTATCCCCTTTGAAGGAACGCCGTAACCTAAATTACGTTTACGCCGTAGCCTAAATTATGTTTACGTCGTCACCTAAATTATGTTTACGTCGTCACCTAAATTATGCTTGCGTCGTAGCCGCCACACCATCTTCCATGTGGGCATGTTGCAGGACAAGTAAACGGAAACCAGAGGGTGTGGCGTGTGCCTCAGATATTTTGGGTGCAGGCAGCTTTGTTTCAAAGAAAATAATCGCTATCTTTGCAGCATCATTCAAAAGAACGCTTATGGACGTAACTATCTTCCAAACCCGCATGCGGAACCTTCTGGCAGGTCTGCTGGTATTGGTCTCGATGCTCCCTGCATACGGTGGCGAAACCATGGAAAATGAGACAACTGATGAGTGTGCTGGTAGTGTTCAACGCTCGCCAGAGGCCTCCCGATTGCTGAACTACCTGCAGGGCATTTATGGCTCGAAGACGCTCTCTGGCACCTGCGCCAACGTGAACTGGAACATCAACGAGGCGGAGTGGGTGCATCAACATACGGGCAAATGGCCAGCGCTCAACTGCTTCGACTTCATCCACTTGCCGCTCACGAAACCAGGTGGGTGGATTGACTATTCAAACACGAAAGTAGTGGAAGATTGGCATGAAGCAGGCGGCATCGTGGCACTCATGTGGCATTGGAATGTCCCTGCCAACAACAGCCGTGGCTATGCTTTCTATTATGGCAAGGAAGACGAAAAGACCCTCTTCGATGTGCGCAAGATTTTTGATGAGGGTTCAGAAGAATACGCTCGGATGATGAAGGACATTGACCAAGTCGGCACCTATCTGAAAAAACTGGCAGACAAAGGAATCCCTGTCATTTGGCGACCACTCCATGAGGCAGGTGGTCGTTGGTTCTGGTGGGGCATGGATGCCGAAGCATGCAAGCAGTTGTGGAAGGTGATGTATCGCCGTTTTGCCGATGCTGGCATCAACAACCTCATCTGGGCTTTCACCCCCGCAGCAGCATGGAAAGAGCCCTACAGCAAAGGGTTCGACTGGTATCCAGGCGACAAATATGTGGACATTGTCGGCATGGATGTCTATAACCAGCCTTCAGCCGCCGACTGCTATCGCCTCGACTTCCAGTTCCTCCAAGAGCAGAAACCCCTCAAGATGGCAGCCCTGACAGAGTGCGGTTCTGTCGCCCCCATCTCCGCCCAGTGGGAAGCCGGTGCCAAATGGCTTTTCTTCATGCCTTGGTATGACTATGGACGCACCGCCCATCCCTCCTCCGAAGCCTTCGGCAGCCCCTCCCATAGCAACGCCTCCATCGACTGGTGGCAAGATGCCTTCAGTTGCGATTTTGTGCTGACTCGCGAAGATGTGAAGCGTCATCTGCATTCTTTTTGAGAGCGTCCCTGCCTGGATTTTTCAAAGTCTGCAATTCACTTACTACATCATCAGCAATGTACGAGTCGCTGAAGGTGTAGAGGCATCCCCTTTCATCTTGCAACGCGTGTTTTTACTCAGCCAAGCAATTCATTTTGCTCATGCGCATGAGGTAGCGTAGCGGTGCTGTGCTGCCTTCTTGGCGGCATTAGAGAGGTTAGATAAGTCCTAATTTCCTTAATCTTGAACGGATGGCACTAGGTTTTCGGGCAAAGAGTTCGCAAAGTTCTTCGGTGTTTTTGCCTGCTTTGAACAGTTGGATGAGGGTTTCTTCTTCTGACTGGGTCCAAGGTTTGTAGGCATTAGGGTGTTCTTTTCGGGTTTCTACGATATAGTTGGGTGTATCATCTTTAGATATGGCACCTTGAATGGTTTTGTATTCTGATGAAAACACGTCAAAGCAGAGTGGGGCATTGATGTTCGTTCGTTTGAAAGGCTTGAGTTGTGAAGGTTCATACACAAGAGCATTGGGGTTCGTTTTGCTGGGTGTCATTACGAAAGTGGCTTTTTCCAAAGGAATGATATAGATGTCTTCTGGTTCGCATGGTTCTCCACCAATGCCGAGAAAGATGAACACGGGCAAGTCTCTTTCTTCGGAAAATTCTTGATAAGCAGTGAGTTGTTCAGGCGAGAACAAATCCATCATCGCGGAATGATTGAGGAACTTCCTCCACTTACACTCAATGGCTACATTGTGTTTTTTTTCCACTTCTTCAATCAGAAAATCGGGGTAACTATTGTTCTTCGGAAACACATCACCCATTGTCTTGTCACCTCTCCATTCCTTCAGCACATACTTATCGTTCTTTATATCCAACAACTCCAGTACAAACTCCTCAAATTCACGTCCTTTCAGCACATCCTCAGGCATTGTAATGGCACGTATGCGTTCTCTTACAGCAAGATATGTTCGGTTCAGTCGTTTCTTGATTTCGTGAATGCTGTAGTCTTCATAGAACATCCTCAACAGAATCTTGTCTTCTCCAACTGTCCATCGCTGATAACTGTTATCTGGCTCTGCCGCAATGTTTGACGTAATATTATCCGTAAGAGCCTCAAAGTTGGTCTTGCCAGATAACAACGGGAACAGACTCCCATATTTGTCAATATATCCACCAACAATATGCTCCACCTTCCCGATCAGAAAAGCATTTCTGTCTCGTGGTGACCATCTTCTCTTGTTCGTTTGCTCCATTACCACAACCAGCATCCGTCCCTCTTTCAAGGCTTTCTGTATCTGCACGTTATTCTCCTCCCGAAACCGATTCATCACCACCAATATTGTAGGCACTTGATTCACCACCAGCGACTTCATCACCTCCACCTCCAGTTCTGACGTATTGCAACACACAACCACATCTTTCTCTGTCAGCGATTCCACCCATCCAAAAATCCTCTCATACGTTCCCCAAGGTGCTCGCTTCGAACACACAAACAAAGTCTTCTTTCTCTTCAGAAGTTCTTGATTCCCGATGTATTGGATGGCACGAAACATGATGTGTTAGAAATAAGTTTCAACGGCAAAACGAAACCGTTCGATGAAAATCACTTCACAAAAGTACAGGAATCGGCTCAAATCGATGAGGATTTGAGCCGATTTCTTTCAACGATTGAACCCGTTAAGTGTTATTGGGTGAGAACAAATGGTTGTCATCAAGGTATTTAGCTCTATTGCTACTTCGGAGATTGGCGACTATTCACTCTTCACCACGTGGAATAAATGTATTTCATGGACTTTTCTGATTTTGTAGATAAGACATTTCTTTTAATCAACATTCCATGTGGCTTCAGGGTATCCATCGAATCCATAATCAATGGTATCATCATCATATCCATTATAACCACCATATTTTTCATAAGAAGGTGAATCATCGTCATGGTTGCAATAATTATCGTCACATATTCCAATTAGGCCATTATTGCTTAAAAAATCATTTGGGAACCAACTATGCTTTTGAGGATAAAAATCTTCAAGTATAATTAATTCACCCATTTCATTCATTTCAAAAAAGAGAATTTCATTTTTTTGTTTTTGGGCAATATATGTCTTTTTATCTTGAAAATCTGTTGTAATAGCTGAGTACATAGCATTTGAAATCTTCTCACATGAAAAGAAACCAACTTTATCGCCCAATCTATATAAATGTTGGCCAGAACGAAAACTTCCTATTTCGTTTGCTCTAAAGCTCCATAATATTGATCTATCTTTTGCGATTCTAAGAATTGTGACTTCATCATCTTCGATAAATGTATCATCCCAATACCCTGGTTCGTGAATTTTTTTACCGAAGAGCTCTACATTTACTTCATCAACATAATCGGAAATAAGAAACTTTTCTGTATTTCTTCTTTTTAAATAGATGAAAGAATCCCAATCTGACAAGTCTACATATCCAGGCAGCAATAAATCATTGGAAAGATAATATTCTAATTCTTGTTTTGATTGGATCATTTCTCCTAACGGGAATTGTATATATTGTCCATTACTCTTAATGATTGTTTTAAAATGTCTATCTAACACTAAACATCGAGAGTTTTCATAGTTTAGTCTGTTTTGTTGAAGATCTATTACATCATCATATATGGTTATTGCTTGCTCAACGTAATCATCATATTTTGTTCCGAAATAGAACTTGAAAAAACGATGTCCATATTCGTATTCTAATAGATTATATCCTCCAAGCACAATATTACCCTCTGTATCATACAGATCCTTTACTCCTTCATATATGCTATTATATTTGTTGAATTCGATTTCTGAATACAAGAAACCACCATCTCTACAGCCTTCAATCCACTCTTCTATAATATTAATATCATCATATTTGCAATCAACAATGAAAGAACAATCCTCGTCATAACAACCCCATTTCTCATTTTTCTCAACTTTCAATATGTGTTTCTTAGTATTACCATACCGATATTCTACGACCTCAATTTTGTCGTAAATACAGTGGATTACTTCTTTGAGCGTTTCTAATGATAGTACACCATAGCGTTCTGTATCTCGATCTTGGATGAGACAATAAGGACAGTTCTTTTGATTGAACAATTTATGTGTATTTGATGGTTGATCAATGAGGTGATTCTTCACGATTACGTGTCCATCTTTATCTGCGATACCCCAACCACCATCTTTGCAGAATTCAATTTCCCCATTTAATAGGGAATGTGAGGTGCAAGAGTTGAAATCGACTATCTCACCAATAGAAAGGCGATGAAATATTCTATTGTTTCTTTTTTGTTTAGCCACTTTTGATATTCGAATTAAGATGTCTCTGGCGATTTTCTCAATCCGTGACTCAATATTAATTTCTTTGTATTGTGAATCTGTAAACCAAAATGGATCATAATTAATGCTCCCCTCTTTTTCTATTTCTTGTCGTGCAGTTTTGTCAATGAGATCTAAGGTTTTTAACAAGTGGGGGGCGTTCTTTGATATAAATTCAAAAGCATGAGATGTCTTTTCAAGCCCCGTCCGATTTAATAAATATAGTAGAATGCTATTCTTTGAGTTAGATTCTTTCAGATTATATTCCTCATACCACTTTCCATCTTTGTCATAATTATCTATCATGACATCAATCAAGTTGTCAATGTCTGAATTAGAAATAGTTTCTGCTATATCTTTATATCTAAATCCTTCCCAGTTCATATAGCCTTTGTTTGAAATGAATGTATAACCTTTATTATGCGAATATGAAATGTACGAGTACGTGTATTGGTACACTTAATAGAATGTGGAGGCAAAATTACGGAAAAGAATTGGAATAAACGAAGAAAACGAGAAAAATGTGAGGGGTGATGGCTTTTCTTTCTATGTATGAGTGTTGCCTCCGCTATCGTACTTACGATACCCCCGTTATCGTAATTACGGCAATGGGTATGTCGTAATTACGTCTGTGGGTGTGTCAGTTGTGGGGGGGAGATGTGTGTGCGCCTCGGGGTATGTCCATTGGTGGCATCTGTGTTGCAGTGTTGCAGTGTTGCAGTTCTCCAAATGCTCTTCCACTCGATGAAAAATCTGATAAATACTATTTATATATTATATATATTATTATATTATATATAGTTATATATAAATATATAATCTATTACTTTAATTTTCCGTTGACTTCCTTGAATCATTTTGGAACTGCAACACTGCAACACTGCAACACATAAACGCTTGCGTGGTAAAAATTGATGGGAAAAGGGTGAAGAATGATGACAAGAGGAATGATGCACAAGAAAATGCACTAAAAAAATGCAATTATTGGATAAAACTGCATTTTTTTAGTGCGTTTTCTTGCGTAAAAAGGATGCCGAACCATCATGGAACGGCATCCTTTGGGATGATGATATGTAAGTAAGTTTATTACTCTGCAGAGTAGTCAATCTTGCTCATGCGCACATAGGTAGCGTAGCGGTGCTGTGCTGCCTTCTTGGCTGCGTCGAAGAGTTCCTGTGCCTCGTTTGGACATACCTTCTTGAGAGAGAGGTAACGAACCTCACCGTCGAGGGATTGACGGAGCAGCGAGTGCATGCTGAATTCATTTGAGCATTGCCGAGTCGTGACGGAAGAAGACGAAGTCAATGTCTGGAAGTTATCCCAGTTAGGAGCCTGTGCAATCGCACAGGCTCTTATTTTATTGGATAAGTTCTGCAATAAAACAATAAAATATTTGGAGGTATCGAAAATAATACCTAATTTTGCGGCGTAATAACAATTAAAAGAATAGTTTTATGCCAGAGGTATTTAGATTTTTTGGTTTCTCGTTCTTCTTTTTCAGCAGAGAGCATGAGCCTGTGCATGTACATGTTGAGGGCAATGGCGGAATGGCTAAGTTTACATGGAACGGAACAGAGTTTGAACTGAATGAGAAGCAAGGAATCAAGGCAAATGACTTCAAGAAGATAAAAAGAGTGATAGATGATAATGCCGATATAATCATGAGGCGCTGGAAGGATTATTTTGAAAATTAAATGGAGGAGTGTCTATGAAAATCAAGGAAATCTGGTTTGATGCCAACCACATTTGGGGCAGAGACGAAGCAGGAAAGGAATATAAGCAGTCACTTCTTTGGTATCCAAAGTTGCGAGCTGCATCTGCAGAACAGCGAAGCCAATATACTTTCGGCTTTGATGGCATTCATTGGCGGAATCTGGACGAGGACATCAGCTTCGAGAGTTTTGAGTACGAGGACACTGAGCCAAGTGCCATGCAGCGATTCTTTCTGACACACAAGGAAATAAACGTTGCTGAGTTTGCCCGTTCCATGGACATGAACCCGACATTGCTTCGGAATTACATCAATGGATTCAAAAAACCTTCCAAGGAACGTGAACAAGACATAATGAACCACATCAAAAAATTGGGCGAAGACATGATTCAGGCATCATGCTATTCGTATAGGACAGACTTTGAGTCCGAATCGATGTTGGTTGCAGAACCATCATAACTGCAATAAGAAGACGGAGAATATTGATTGTTGATTTCATTTTCACAATCATTATACATCACAAGAGCCCGTGCAATCGCACAGGCTCTTATTGTTTTCATATATGCTGTTCTATACTGAATTTCGTTCCATGCTTTGGAACAAGCAGAAGATGAGGAGTTTTAAAAAGGATGCCGAACCATCATGGAACGGCATCCTTTGGGATGATGATATGTAAGTAAGTTTATTACTCTGCAGAGTAGTCAATCTTGCTCATGCGCACATAGGTAGCGTAGCGGTGCTGTGCTGCCTTCTTGGCTGCGTCGAAGAGTTCCTGTGCCTCGTTGGGACATACCTTCTTGAGAGAGAGGTAACGAACTTCGCCGTCGAGGAATGCCTGGAAGTTGTCCCAGTTTGGAGCCTTAGAGTCGAGCTGGAATGGGTTCTTGCCTTCCTCTGCGAGACGTGGGTCGAAACGCCAGAGGTGCCAGTAACCGCACTCAACTGCCTTTGCCTCTTCTGCCTGAGACTTGCCCATGCCGCCCTTTGCCTTGAGGCCGTGGTTGATACATGGAGCGTAGGCGATGACGAGTGATGGGCCAGGATAAGCCTCTGCTTCGCGGAGTGCCTTGAGACACTGTGCATTGTCGGCACCCATTGCCACCTGAGCCACATAGACATAGCCGTAGGTTGACTGCATGAGACCGAGGTCTTTCTTGGTGATGCGCTTGCCGCCTGCTGCAAACTGAGCGATGGCACCGATAGGAGTGGCCTTTGAAGACTGACCACCTGTGTTGGAGTAAACCTCGGTGTCGATAACGAAGATGTTGATGTCCTCGCCTGAAGCCAGAGCGTGGTCAAGACCACCGTAGCCGATGTCGTAAGAAGCACCGTCACCACCGATAATCCACTGGCTGCGCTTCACGAGGTAGTGAGAGAGTTCAGAGAGTTGCTTGCAGATAGGACAGCCGTTGTTGCGACCTGCCTCGATGGCTGGAGCGAGTTTGGCTGCTGCTGCCTTCGATGCGTCAGCGTTGTCCTTGCCGGCAATCCACTCTTCGGCGGCTGCCTTGAACTCGGCAGGAGTGCCTTCCTGAGCGCAAGCCTCGTTGAGGAGTGCCACGATGCGGGCACGCATCTTCTTGTTGGCGATAGCCATACCAAGCCCGTATTCGCAGAAGTCCTCGAACAGCGAGTTAGACCATGCAGGACCCTGACCCTTGGCGTTCTTAGTGTATGGAGTAGATGGGATGGAACCTGAGTAGATGGAAGAGCAACCTGTAGCGTTAGCCACCATCTGACGCTCACCGAAGAGTTGAGAAATCAACTTCACGTAAGGAGTTTCACCGCAACCGGAGCATGCGCCTGAGAACTCGAAGAGTGGGGTAGCGAACTGGCTCACGCGTGGGTTGGCCTTGTAGTCGATGAGGTCTTGCTTGCTGGCCACGTTCTTCACGCAGTAATCCCAGTTCTTTGCCTCGCCGAGTTCGCCCTGCAGAGGCACCATCTTGAGGGCCTTGTTGCCCTTCTTGCCAGGACAAACGTCCACGCAGTTGCCGCAACCGAGACAGTCCATGACGCTCACCTGCATGCGGAACTTCATGCCCTTGAGTTGTGCTGGAGCCAGCATGTCGAGTTTGGCAGCGTCGATGCCTGCGGCTTCCTTCTCGTCCATAACGAACGGGCGGATGGCAGCGTGAGGACAAACGAAGGCACACTTGTTACACTGGATACAGTTCTCTGAGTCCCAAGTCGGAACGAAGGCAGACACACCGCGCTTCTCATAAGCGGCTGTGCCCTGCTCCCACATACCGTCCTCATAGCCCTTGTAGGCCGAAACGGGCAGGAGGTCACCGTTCTGTGCGTTGATAGGACGCACGAGTTTGTTGATGAACTCAGGATCGTCGTTTGCCTCCACAGGATCAGCGGGAAGATTCTTCCATGCTGGGTCAACGTCGAGTTTCTTGTACTCGCCACCACGGTCAACGGCAGCGTAGTTCATGTTCACGACATCCTCACCCTTCTTACCGTAAGACTTCACGATAGCCTTCTTCATCTGCTCCACAGCGAGTTCCACAGGAATCACCTCTGTGATGCGGAAGAATGCTGACTGAAGGATGGTGTTGGTACGGTTGCCCAAACCAATCTCCTGTGCAATCTTAGTTGCGTTGATATAGTAAACGGTGATGTTCTTCTCAGCGAAGTACTTCTTGACGTTGTTTGGCAGGAAGTTCACGAGTTCCTCACCCTCGAAGATGGTGTTGAGGAGGAACTGACCGTTCTGACGGAGACCACGGAGCACGTCGTACATGCGGAGGTAAGCCTGCACGTGGCATGCCACGAAGTTAGGAGTCTTAATCTGATAGGTAGAACGGATGGGCGTGTCGCCGAAACGAAGGTGTGAGCAAGTGAAACCACCTGACTTCTTCGAGTCATAGGAGAAGTAAGCCTGGCAGTACTTGTTGGTGTTGTCACCGATAATCTTCACTGAGTTCTTGTTGGCACCTACAGTACCGTCTGCACCAAGACCGAAGAACTTAGCCTCGAAGATGCCTTCGCCACCGAGTGCCATTTCCTCTTCGATAGGAAGTGAACGGAAAGTCACATCGTCAACGATACCCAAAGTGAAGTGATTCTTTGGCTCTGGGAGTTCAAGGTTCTTGTAAACGGTGAGAATCATGGTTGGAGTCACGTCGGCAGAACCGAGACCGTAACGACCACCAATGATGAGAGGCGCATTCTCCTGACCGTAGAAGGCATCCTTCACGTCGAGGTAGAGAGGTTCGCCATTAGCACCTGGCTCCTTCGTGCGGTCAAGCACAGCGATGCGCTTCACGCTCTTTGGAACAGCAGCGAGCAGACGCTCTACAGAGAATGGACGATAGAGGTGTACAGACACCATACCGTACTTCTTGCCGTTGGCGTTAGCGTAGTCGATAGCCTCGCGAGCAGCCTCAGTGGCAGAACCCATGAGGATGATGACGTCAGTTGCATCCTTGGCACCATAGTATGTGAATGGCTTGTACTCACGACCTGTAATCTTGGAGATGGCAGCCATGTACTTCTCAACAGTGGCAGGAACCTCCTCGTAGAATGGGTTGCAAGACTCGCGGTGTGCGAAGAATGTCTCAGGGTTCTCGGCCATACCCTTAGCCTCTGGATGTTCTGGAGAGAGTGCGCGAGAACGGAACTCAGCCACCTTGTCCATTGGTACGAGAGGACGGATGTCTTCCATGTCCATCTCCTCAATCTTGTGGTACTCGTGAGAAGTGCGGAAACCGTCGAAGAAGTTGATGAATGGAACGCGAGTCTCCAGTGCTGCCAAGTGAGCAACAGCAGAGAGGTCCATCACTTCCTGCACTGAACCTTCGCAAAGCATGGCGAAGCCTGTCTGACGGCAAGCCATCACGTCGCCGTGGTCACCGAAGATACAGAGTGAGTGGCTGGCAACGGTACGTGCAGACACGTGGAACACCGAAGGAAGCAACTCACCGGCAATCTTGTACATGTTAGGAATCATCAGAAGAAGACCCTGAGAAGCGGTGAAGGTGGTAGTGAGTGCACCAGCCTGGAGAGAACCGTGAACAGCACCGGCAGCACCTGCCTCTGACTGCATTTCCTGTACGAGAACTGTGTCGCCGAAGAGATTCTTGCGACCTGCGACAGCCCACTCATCCACGTGCTCAGCCATAGGAGACGATGGAGTGATGGGGTAGATGGCAGCCACCTCTGAGAACATGTAGGCTACGTGAGCCGCAGCGGTGTTACCATCACAAGTGATAAATTTCTTTTCTTTACTCATTTTTTTAATAAATAAAATATTGGGAATTTTGTTGTGTCAATTTTAAATCTTAATAGAGGAATCCGAAGAGCCAGAGAGGAATCTGGTTGCCATCGCCGATGTCGCATTGGTTAACGGCATAGAGGGCTTTTGCCTTGCTCTTCAGTTTGGTGCTGTGTTCGGCAATCTTGAACTCCAACTGCTCATCGACAAGGAAGGAGCAGAGGTTGCCGTGCTTGTTCACCTTGTGGTCTTTCCAGAGCGTGTTGCAGAAGAAGGTTTCCAACACGTCGTGCTCGTCGAAGCAACGAGGATAAAAGCTGTACATGAGGTTGGAATTGTGCAGCAACACGCGGGCGGGTTTCTTGGGGAACTCATCGCCTTTGCCGTAAATCATATTGACCAGGCGGGCTTCCTCCAGATACTTGATGTAGTGCATCACTGTCGCACGGCTCATGCCCAGTTCCTGTGCCAGTTGGCTGACATTGGGCACACTGCTGCCGCTTGTGGTGAGCATGTAGAAAAGTTGCTTGATTTTTGCCAGATACTTGAGTTCTATCTGCTTGACGAGCAGGATGTCCACCTCAATCATCATGTTCATGTTCTTCAGCAGGTTTTCGCTGTAGTTGACCTTGTCGAGGAAGAACGGATAGAATCCATGATGCAGGTAGGCCTGGAAATGTTCGCGTGGATTAACTTTGTTGAAGATTTCTGTGGCAATCTGCTTGTGGTTGGAGATAATCTCTTCAAGACTGTACGAACGCAGTTGCAGACCTACAGAGAGATTCAGAAACTCTCGGAACGAGAATCCACGCAGATTGTAAGACTTGACAATACCGTTCAGTTCGGGATTTTCTTCTTTCAGACGCATGACGGGCGACCCCGTGAAGACAATCTTCAAACCAGGATAGCGGTCGTAGCATTCCCTCAGTTGGGTGCTCCAATCAGGCTGCTTAAACACTTGGTCAATCAGCAGCACTTTGCCTCCCGAATGATAAAATTCGCCGGCAAATTCTGTGATGCCGACATTCTGGACGTAAAAGTTGTTAGTGTTAATGTACAGACACGAATGGTCGTATGGAGAAAAATGCTCCTTTGCATACTGTAGCAAGAATGTGGTTTTTCCCACACCGCGAGCACCTTTAATGCCAATCATTCGGTCTTTCCAATTGATTTCGTCCATCAGGTCACGACGCACGGGAGCCTTCAGGTGTTCCACTAAGTAAGCATGAGTACGGAAAAAAGATTCCATAGTTGTTTTGTTGTTTTAGAAAATCATTCGCGAATATCACAAGGCAAAAATCCTTTCGTGATGTATTTTCGTGCAAAAGTACGACAATTTTCCCTAAAATGCAAACTTGACTTTGCAAAAATTGGTTTTTCTTTGAAAATAATTCTCGAAAAAAGGATTTTGTTCTCAAAAAGGTTATTTTATCAGAATTTGGAGTTCGTCTTGCTGGCGACTTTGGATGGGTTGAATGTCATGCCATCGTAGTCGAGGGGTACGGCATGGCGTAGCCGAGGGGTACGACTTAATGTGGTCGAGGGGTACGGTGTGATATGGCTGAGGGTAACGGCGTAAAGCTCACGAGGGTAACGGCGTAAAGCTCATGAGGGTAACGAAGTAAGGCTCACAGGGGTAACGGCGTTTCATTTTTAGAAGTTCCAGATGGGGCCATTACCATGACCTATGTGCAGGTCTTTCCCTCCACGGATGGCATCTGAAACAAACTTTTTGGCTTTTCCGACGGCATCCTCTATGCTGTAGCCGAGTGCTAATGTGGAAGCAATGGCAGAAGAGAGTGTGCAGCCGGTTCCATGCAGGTTCTTGCTGTCAATCTTCTCGTTCTGGTATTCGTGTACGCTGCCATCTGTGAGGAAAAGGCGGTCGGTCATCATTTCTCCATGCGCATGACCTCCTTTGAGAAGAATGTGGGTACCGTATTGCAGCATGAGGTCATGCCCTGCTTGCTGATAGTCGGAGGGTGTTGTGAGGGGATGCCCCAACAACTGTTCGGCTTCAGGAATATTGGGGGTGATAAGGAAACACAGAGGGAGGAGATGCTTCTGGATGTACTGGATGCAATCGACTGACATCAGACGGTGACCGCTGGTGGAAATCATGACGGGGTCATAGATGATGGGAGTTTTTGTGCCGATTTTACGATGTTTCTTTTGCAAGAATTCGACAATTGTTCTTGCTGCTTCTGTGTTCTGTATCTGTCCAATTTTGATGGACTTAACATCGAAATCGTCAAGAATCGCTTGAAGTTGTGAGCCTATCACATGGGAAGGCACAGGCATCACATTCTGCACTCCCAACGTGTTTTGTGATGTCAGTGCCGTGATGACTGTTGCGCCATAGCAACCCATCGCCGTGATGGTCTTCAGGTCTTGTTGAATGCCAGCGCCTGCAGAAGGGTCGCTGCCTGCTATGCTTAATACTATTTCCATGCGTCGCCGAGTATCATGGCTCCTCCGAAGCCCATTTGTTGAACGAGTTGAATTTTGTCGAATGTGATGCCTCCGAGTGCCATCACCCGATGGTCGATGATGCCTTCTTCGTGTGCCTTCACGATGTCTTCGGCTGTGAAAGCGGAGTGGTAGCCTTGTTTGGAAATGCTGTCGAAGATAGGGCTGAGGCTGAGATAGGTGAAGGGCTGGCGTTTCTTTTCTGCCAATTCTTCGATGGAATGGCACGAGATGCTGAGTTGCCCTTTCCATCCTTCGGGAGGAACGGGGTTGCGGCTGTTCAGGTGGATACCTCTCAACTGATAGGAAAGGGCGAGGGCATGGTGGTCGTGTAGAACCAACCGCTGGTATAGCTCCTCAGGGATGGCGCGGATGAGTGCCTCCAGTTCATCGCGGTTGGCTTGAGGTTTGCGCAGATGAATGAGGTCAATATCTCCTCGGCGGAGCAGCTGAGCAATCCGTTCAGCCTCTCCGTCGAAGAAATGGGGTAGTGTGATGACGATGGTCATGCCGTGTGTCCGAATAAGTCGAAGGAAGCATCCCAATCCTTCCAGACGGGTTCGCGCCCTAATTCCTTGAGGCGTTGGTTGATGACCTTCGCGGTGCGTTCGTCGCTGACAGTGAACTGTTCCAGCGCCTGTGGATAGGTGTGGTAGCCACCAGGATTCACCTTGCTCTCTGCCGACATGGTGGTGACTCCAAGCGTACACATGTGATCGCGGATGAAAGCCGGTTCACGTGTGGAGTAGGAGATATCGACATCGTGGTCGAAGATGCGCATGGCAAAAGTGGCCTGTGCCAGTTCGCGGTCAGTCATGTAGCAGTTGGGATGGAACCCCTCGTTTTGTGCAGGCCGCATTCGTGGAAAATTCACCGAGTATTTGGTCTTCCAGTAGTGCTTCTGCAGGTAGCGCAGATGGTGCGCCATCATGGTCACGTCTGTGCGCCATTCTTTTTCCAAGCCGATGAGGACTCCCATGCCGATGGAGTGAACCCCCGCTTGTCCCATGCGGTCAAAGCCGTCGCAACGCCATTCGAACTTGCTTTTCATGCCGCGAGGATGGTACAGGTTGTAGTGGTCGCGGTTGTAGGTCTCTTGAAAGCAGATGACACCGTTCAGACCGTGGTGGGTCAGTTCTTTGTAGTCTTCGGCAGAGAGCGGCATCACCTCAATCTTGATGTTGGAGAAGTACTTCTTGGCGATGTCGATAGCCTTGGCGAGATAAGGCACACCTGCTTTGGCAGGGTTTTCTCCCGTCACGAGCAGGATGTTCTCGAAGGGCGCCAACTGCTTGATGGCTTTGTACTCGTCTTCAATCTGTTCAGGGGTGAGAATGGTGCGCGCCATCGGATTTTCTCTGTGAAAACCGCAATAGACGCAGGAATTGGAGCAGGAGTTGGTGATGTAGAGTGGAATGAACATCGACATCGTTTTACCGAATCGCTCCTCTGTGTATTTGCGCGACAATCGTGCCATCGTTTCGAGATAAGGCTCCGCTGCAGGTGACAGCATGGCCATGAAGTCATTCACGTCGCAGTGTTCCTTTGCCAAAGCGCGTCGCACGTCAGTGTCAGTCATGGAGGCAATCCGTTCGGTTGTCTCTTCCCAACTGAGTTTCTTTAATTCTTCTGAAAACATAATCTCTATTTCTTTTTACTACATGGCTGAAAAGCGTACTCTTTCAGCCTTGTGATAGTCGGATGATTGCCACAAAGGGCGCATCCTTCGTTCTTGGGAAATTCAAATCTTTGCCAGTTCATGGTGAGGGCATCGAAAGTGAGCAAGGCGTTGAAAAGCGGTTCACCCACACCTGCCAAGCACTTGATGGCTTCTGTGGCTTGCACTGTTCCAAGCATGCCGGCAATGCTGCCCAGCACACCTACCATGGCACACGTCTCCACCTCGGAAATCGCTGGCGGTTCAGGAAACAGACATCGGTAGCAAGCGGTGCCAGGACGGTGTGTCATCACCTGCCCAGCATATTTGCTGATGCCACCCATGCAGAAGGATTTTTGGAGCATCACACAGGCATCGTTGACCAGATATTTGGTGGCGAAGTTGTCTGTGCCATCTATCACGAAATCATAAGGACGAATCAGCTTCAGTGCATTGTCCTCGCTGAGATATATCTCGTGCTTGACAATGTTGATGTCGGGGTTGATGGCTTTCAATTTCTCTTCAGCAGAATCCACCTTGGGTCTTCCTACATCGGGGGTGGTGTGGATGACTTGTCGCTGAAGATTCGTCAAACTCACTTGGTCACCATCCGCTATTCCGAGGTTACCCACTCCGGCTGCCGCAAGATACAGGGAAACGGGCGAACCTAATCCTCCTGCACCCACAATGAGCACCTTCGATTGCAAAAGTCGCTGTTGCCCCTCCTTGCCAAATCCGTCCAAGATGAGATGGCGATTGTATCGCTGTTTCTGTGTAGAGGTTAGTTCCATTGTTACTTCAGTTTGCGAAGGTCGTGTGTCAGTTTGGCGGCACAGAAATTAGGACCGCACATGGTGCAGTATTCTCCATCTGTGTGTCCAGCCTCTTCAAAGTATTGAAGCGAGCGTTCTGGGTCAAGTGACAGGTGAAATTGATCGCGCCATCGGAAGTCGAAACGTGCCTTGGAGAGGGCGTTGTCGCGGATGGTTGCGCCAGGATGTCCTTTTGCCAAATCTGCTGCATGGGCGGCAATTTTGTAGGTGACCACGCCTACACGCACATCTTCTCTATTGGGGAGTGCCAGATGCTCTTTTGGGGTGACGTAGCATAGCATGGCTGTACCTAACCATGCAATCTGTGCACCTCCAATGGCACTGGTGATGTGGTCGTAGCCAGGAGCGATGTCTGTCACAATGGGACCTAAAGTGTAGAAAGGGGCTTCGTGGCAATGGTCGAGCTGCCGTTCCATGTTCTCCTTGATTTTGTGCATGGGCACATGACCTGGACCTTCGATGAATGCCTGCACGTTCTTGTCCCATGCACGGGTGACGAGTTCGCCCATCGTGTCCAGTTCAGCAAATTGAGCAGCATCGTTTGCATCAGCCGTGCAGCCAGGACGAAGACCATCGCCTAAAGATAACGCTACATCATACTGTGCCACAATGTCGCAAATGTCGTCGAAATATTCGTAGAGGAAACTCTCCTTGTCGTGAATCAGGCACCACTTGCTCATGATACTGCCTCCTCGGCTGACGATGCCACAAAGGCGGCTGTCTGCCAAATGTACGTTTTGTCTGCGGATACCGGCATGGATGGTGAAGTAGTCAACTCCTTGCTCGCATTGTTCAATCAGCGTGTCTTTATAGATTTCCCATGTGAGGTCTTCTACACGACCATTCACTTTTTCCAATGCCTGATAGATAGGTACAGTGCCCACGGGAACGGGGCAGTTGCGGATAATCCACTCGCGTGTCTCGTGAATGTTGGCACCTGTCGAAAGGTCCATCAGCGTGTCACCTCCCCATTTGCAGGACCATACCGCCTTGTCCACTTCTTCCTCAATGGAGGATGTGGTGGCGGAATTGCCAATGTTCGTGTTGATTTTTACGGCGAAGTTGCGGCCAATAATCATCGGCTCACTTTCTGGATGGTTGATGTTGGCTGGCAGCACAGCACGTCCTTGTGCAATCTCATCGCGCACAAACTCTGGGGTGATGTGGCTCTTGATGCCCAGCTCCTCGCAGTTCATGTTTTCGCGGATGGCTACATATTCCATTTCAGGAGTGATGATGCCAGCTTTGGCATACGCCATCTGCGTGATGGCTTTCCCCTTCATGGCGCGTCGTGGCAATTGGATATGCTCAAAGCGCAACTGATCCAGCGAATGGTCTGCCAGACGTTGTTTTCCATATTCTGACGTGATTTCTTGCAACTGCTCTGTATCGTTACGTTCCAAAATCCATGACTCACGCATGCGGGGCAACCCTTTTTTGAGATCAACCTCGATGTTGGGGTCGGAGAAAGGACCGCTGGTGTCGTAGATATAGACAGGCGCATTAGGCTCAGTGTGTGGAATACCTCGTTCGTCCTTGGTCACGGTGGGAGTCAGGTTGACTTTCGTCATGCCCACTTGAATGTGAGGGAAGAGCTTTCCCTGCATGTAGGCTTTCTCGCGCTTGGCGTAGGCTTTATTGTCTTGTGGCATATTTTTTAGTTTAAGAATGCGGTTAAGGGACTGGATGCATCGGCACAATCGGCAATGGCACCAAGACCTGCCTCGTATGCCTGACGGCCTGCGATGACTGCTTGACGGAAGGCATCTGCCATAGTTACAGGGTCACCTGCTACGGCGATAGCGGTGTTGACCAGACAGCAGTCGGCTCCCATCTCCATAGCCTCAGCAGCATGGCTGGGGGCACCGATGCCGGCATCCACCACAACAGGCACGGTGGCCTGTTCAATGATAATTTGCAGGAAATCTTTCATGCGCAGTCCCTTGTTCGTGCCGATGGGTGCAGCCAAAGGCATGACAGTGGCGGCGCCTGCTTCTTCCAGATGTTTGCAGAGCGTGGGATCTGCTTGGCAGTAAGGAAGCACAACGAATCCCAGTTTGACTAATTGCTCCGTTGCTTTCAGCGTTTCGATAGAGTCGGGCAGTAGATAGCGTGGGTCGGGGTGTATCTCCAGTTTTAGCCAGTTTGTGCCAAAAGCCTCACGCGCCATCTGGGCGGCAAACACAGCTTCTTCTGCATTGCGCACACCAGAGGTGTTGGGCAGCAGTTGGATGTTCTTGTTCTGTGTGATATGGGTGAGCAGGTCATCCTGCTTATCTTCCAGTTCGATACGTTTCATGGCCACTGTGACCATTTCTGTCTGCGAAGCCTCAATGGCGCGTGCCATCAAGTCGTTGTTGTTGAATTTTCCTGTTCCGAGGAAAAGGCGGGAGTTGAATTCTCGTCCCGCAATAACTAATTTACTCATGGTTTTGTGATATTGATGATTTTCTTCATTTCTTCAATCGGGTTATCGGCATGGAGGATGGTTCCACTGAGGGCGATTCCCGTGACTCCCGTCTGCATGATGGCTGGGATGTCTTCTGCTGTGATGCCTCCAATGGCAACAATGGGCAGTTGGATGTTGGCATCCTTCATTTGCTTCACTATGTGGCGATAACCATCAAGCCCCAACACAGGGGAAAGGTTTTTCTTCGTGGTCGTGAAGCGGAAGGGGCCGCAGCCGATATAGTTGGCTGAAGCTTCATGGTGAGCTTTCACATCTTCAAAGGTGTTAGCTGTTCCGCCGATGATGAAGGAACTCCCCAGCATCTGTCTTGCCTTGCTGATGGGCATATCATTTTTCCCCAAATGCACACCGTCAGCACCCAGTTCCTTGACCAGTTCCACACGGTCATCGATGATGAAGGTGGCACCCACATTCCTGCATAAGTGCAGCGCTTCAAAGGCGATGGGACGCACTTCTTCATCAGACGCGTCCTTCATGCGCAGCTGAATCCAACGGCATCCGCCCTCAAGTGCCAAGCGGATGGAGTCGAGATAGGAGTATTGCTCCGTGTAGTGCGAGATGAATTGCAGCATGGTTTATCCTCCGCAAGCGGCTTTGATGATCACGACGTCGGCACCTTCAGCGATAGGGGTGTTTGCCCATTCTGTGCGTGGAATCATCTGATTGCTGATGGCAATAGCTACCCCCTTTTCGGGCAGATTCATTTCCTGAGCCAATTCTTGCAGATTGGTGGAGGTGACGCTTGTTTTTTTGTTGTTGATGTTAATGTCCATATAATATATAATAATGTGTAAAAAGCAACCTCAAGTGGTTAACGCTAAAGTTGACTACTCGAGGTTGCTTGTTCTTTTGCTATTGAACAATTCCGCTGTTTATTCCTGCGTCGGCATTATCCGTATCAGGTTCAATGGGTGTAATCTCAGCCTTTACTTATTCAGTATCAGCACCCCGAGCATGTTATTCGCTTGCAAATGTAGTCATTTTTTTTCACATACAAACATGAAAGGGAACTTTTCTTTTTTCTGAGGGCCGATTCTTGCATCTTATCCTCCGAATTGTGGATATTGCATGGTGGAACAATGCAGGGAACCATGCTGAAGAATGAGCACTCGGCAATCGATGCCGATGACCTTACGGTCGGGAAACGCTTTCTGCAGTTGTGTGAGTGCTTCCTCGTCTTTTTCTGCTTGATGATAGGTCGGCACCAGTACCGCTCCGTTGATGATGAGAAAATTGGCATGGGTGGCAGGAAGCCGATTGCCCTCTTCGTCAAAGCAAGGGTCGGGGAGTGGAAGTGGGAAAAGTGTATAGGGAAGTCCTTGAAGAGTGCAGAGGGAAAGAAGTTCTTGTTCCATCGCTTGTAACTCTTCGTAATGCTCGTCGTTGGGATTGTCGCATTTCACGTATGCGATGGATGTGGGAGAGCAGAAGCGCGCCACTGTGTCGATGTGTCCATCTGTGTCGTCACCTGCCAGCCACGAATGCTGAATCCAGAGTATGCGTTCTGCTTGGAAAAAATCCTTTATCTTCTTTTCAATCTCTTGTTGCGAAAGGGTGTTGTTTCTGTTTTCCGCAAGCAGACAACTTGATGTGACCATCAATGTCCCTTCACCGTCGCTTTCGATACTTCCCCCTTCAAAGACAAAGTCAAGATGGTTCACGTATTCAGCCGTTATGCCAACGGTCTTGTAGCGGTCAGCCAGATGGGGCAAAAGTGTCTTGTTGATTTGGTTGTCATGATTGGCAGCAAACTTCAGCCCCCAGCCGTTAAACTGAAAATCGTTGAGGAACACTTGGTTTTGTGTTGGGTCAATACAGGTGATGAAAGCGTGGTCACGTGCCCAAGTGTCGTTGGTGGGGCATGAAACAAATGTGATGTCGGCTAATTCAACACCCATCCTGACGAGGTCGGCCTTGGCTTCATCGGGATGTTGCGCAACAATGAGAACGGGTTCGTACTTGACGATTTCACGCACGATATTGCAAAAACAATCAATGGCATCAGCCAGCACAGGTGCCCAATCCGTGTCCTGATGAGGCCACGTGAGTTGCACAAATGCTTGCTGATGCCATTCTGCGGGAAAGAACATGCTCACTTCTTCTTCTGTTTCAGCGGTTCAGGACCGTTTAGAGTTGGAGTGACCTGTACAATGTTTCCCTGCTTGTCGAAGGTCATTTTGTCGATACAGGTTTCGCGGTGGATGCCTGGCTCGCGGTCGATGAAATGCTTGTTGATGCGATGATAGACAATGTACCACTCGTCTTTGCCTGGAATCTGCAGGATGCTGTTGTGGGCAGTACCATAGATGTAGTCTTCGGGCTTCTGCTTGATGACCAGATAGTTCTGCTCGTCGATAGTGATGGGGCCGAGCGGGGATTTCGCGGTGCCGTAGCATACGTGATAGTTGGGAGACCCAGTGTCATCCACAGACCAAAGGAAGTAGTAAGTGCCTTTGCGGAAGAAGACATAGGGTGCTTCACGATAAGCCCAGGTCTGCAAGTTGCCGCCTTGGGGAGTCATGTGCTTGATGGTTTCCTTCTTGATGGAGAGCATATCATCATTCAGTTCAGCACCAGCCATGAAACCATTGCCCCAATAGAGATAGAACTTTCCAGACTGGGGGTCTTGGAACACATCTACGTCAATGGCCTGTCCGCCACGTGCCTCCTGTGGACGTTCTGCGTCTGTCACGATGGGAGCATCTGTAGCGACGAAAGGCCCGGTAGGACTTCCGCTCACAGCTACACCAATCTCCTTGCGGTTGCTCTTGGGGTTGTGTGCCGAGAAATAGAAGTAGTATTTGTAAGTGCCATCGGCCTGCTTGCGCTCAATGATGCAGGGAGCCCATGCATTACCGGTCGCCCACTTCACTTGGTCGCCCTTCACGTCGAGCATCTTCCCCTCATCACTCCAGTTGATGAGGTCTGTGCTGGAAAACACGCTGAAGTCGTGACCGCCCCATCCTGGCGTTCCATCTGTCGTGCTGTAGATGTAGTACTTCTTGGTTTGATTAGAGTACATCACCTCAGGGTCGGCATGAAAACCTGTCAGGATGGGCTGCTTAAAATTTCCGAACTCCTTCAGAAGGCGGTCCTTTTCTGCCTGTGTGATGGGGATGATGGTGCCGTGACGTGGCGTGAACTTGCCCTTCGTTTCCGTGTTCTGTACAAACTCAAATGTCTTGAGGTCGTAAGACTTGCAGAACTGGTAGTGTCCGTTGCCGTAGCAGTCGTACATGATGATCCAAGACTTTCCGTCCAGGCTCTTGCATACGCCCACGCCTTCCACAGCTTCGTTCGTCTGCTCCACATGGCCGTCAATCATCTTCCATTTGTCTGTCAGGTTGGCAGCCACCGCCTGATAGATGCCGCGTCCGGACTCTTGCTTGTAGAAGAGGTGGTAGAGTTTGTCCGCCTCATTATAGACGATGTCACCGTCGATGGTCGCATTGCCGGCATCGAAGAGCCATTTGGGTTCACCTTCCAAATCCGTAAAATCCTCATTGGCATACTGGTAGTAGATTTTGTCAAAAGAGCCAGGGTCACTGGTGCGCAGGGAATAGAAGACCATATACTTACCAGCCTTATGGTCATAGATAGTTTCAGGAGCCCATACGCGGATGACATTCTTCCATTTCTTTGTGTAGCGTGTGGGGAAGTTGATGGCGGAGTGCTGCCAATTGATGAGGTCGGTCGATTTGAGGAGCACCATACCACGGTTGCTCGACCATCCGAGACTCGACTTCATGTCAGTTACCACCATATAGAAGGTCTTCCCATCTTCGCCACGCAGGATGTGCGGGTCGCGCACACACTGAGTGAAGGCAATGGTGTCAGATGAGATGACAGGATAGCCGTTGTTCAGTGGCGTGAAGTTGTAGCCGTCATCGCTGATGGCATAGCAGATTTGTTCATCCTTCGGGTCGTTGCTGTTGAAGTAGGTGAACAGATACGCCACCATCTTCTCTTCGCCTGTAGGCACATCGCCAGCAGCCAACGCAGGAGTGGCAAGCGATGCGCAAAGCATTGTGGTCAGTAAAAAGTTTTTGTTCATCGTGTAGGTTTTTTAGTTAATTTGTTATTGAGTTCTCAGGAATGTTTCCGCCTTTTCGATGTCGCTGGCATGATCCACGTCCAGAATTTTGCTAAAAGGGTAGGCTTTGAGCCGAAGGCCGTCCTTCACCAGTTGCCGCTGAAAGTTCCGCATGCGCGATTGTCCCTCCCTGATGCACTTGTCGATGACTGGAAAACTCCGCTCGTTCAGCCCGTAGATGCCTCCCGAGATGAAAGGTTGAGGCTCCGAGTCGAAAAATCCTGTGATGGTCAGGTCTTCCGTGGTGGCAATGTAGAGCGGCTTCTCATCGTCTATGTAGTCCGTCACAGCCATCATGCCGTCCTTGTCAGCAGCTTGCCAAGCCTGGATATACTGTTTGAATTCTTCCTCGCAAAAGATGGTGTCAACAGTGGTCAGACAGAACTTCCCGTTTCCCATCACTTGGCGCAGTTCGTAAAAACTGTGCATGGACGATGGTGTAGTCTTGACAAGGATGTGTAGCAATGGGTCGGCTTCTTGTAGTTGACGTAGGTGCTCTTGGGTGAGTGGCGTGAGATTGTTGGTGATGATGTAGATGCTTTCAGCCCCGCACTCGTGGAAGATGCGGATGAGGCGGTCAATCATCGCCTCACCTTTTATCTTGACCAATGGCTTAGGCAGTTCCACGCCTTCCTGAGCCAGTCGAGACCCTTCCCCCGCTGCAAGTATGGCAAAGTTCATTCACTCTTCCCTCTTCACTTTTCACTTTTCACTCTTCTTCAGAAGCTAAACTCTTCACTTACGCTCTTCTGCTCAGACACGGCACGGATGGCACGGGCGAACATGTCGGCAATGGAAAGCTGCACCACCTTGGGGCATTTCTGGGCATAGGGGATGGAGTCGGTGAAGACCATCTCCTCCAGAGCGGAGTTCTGCACACGGTCGCTGGCTGGGTCGCTCATCACACAGTGGCTGGCGACAGCTCGGACACTTTTGGCACCAGCCTTCATCATTTCGTCGGCAGCACGGGTGATGGTGCCGGCCGTATCTACCATATCATCGACAAGCACCACATCCTTTCCTTTCACGTCGCCAATGATTTGGATGGAATCGACCACGTTAGCGTGCAGGCGAACCTTGTTGCAGAGTACGAGTGGAGCGTTCAGCTTCTTGGCGAACAGACGTGCGCGCTTGGCACCGCCCACATCAGGAGTGGCAATGACAAGGTCGGCCAGGTTGAGCGCCTCCACGTATGGGATTTCGACGAGTGAGCCATAGAGATGGTCAACAGGTACATTGAAGAATCCCTGAATCTGGTCGGCATGCAAGTCCATTGTGATGAGGCGGTCGATGCCAGCCACACTCAGCAGGTCAGCCACCAGTTTGGCTCCGATGCTCACACGTGGCTTGTCTTTTCTGTCCTGACGTGCCCATCCGAAGTAGGGGATGACAGCCACGATGCTGCGGGCGCTGGCACGTTTGGCGGCATCTATCATCAGCAGCAGCTCCATGAGGTTGTCGCTGTTGGGGAAAGTGGACTGCACCAGGAACACATCGTTGCCACGGATGGACTCCTCGAACGAGACGGCAAACTCGCCGTCGGCAAAGTGTGAAATCACCATGTTGCCCAGTGGACAACCCAGACTCTGGCAGATGCGTTCTGCCAAATACCTTGTTTTTGTACCTGAGAATACCTTGAAAGGTCTTGCTTCACTCATGTTTTTTCTAATGTTAGAAAGTTGGTTGGTTAAATTTGATGCAAAGATAGGCCTTTTCTCTTTCCCCACCAAAGAAACACCCATTTTTTTTCGTCCGCACACGCTTACATCCATGACACCCCTCACTTCATGTGTGCGGTGGAGAGTGTGCCGAAAGGGTAGTTATGGCAACAGATGAACGTCGTAGACACTTCCATACGTACGCCGTATGCTCTTCAATAGCCATTCCGCATACTCGTGCATGGGTACGCAGTTTCCTCTTTCGAAACTAACTAAGGTGTGGTGAAAACTAAGAAGGATATGATGAGAACTAAGAAAGATGTGATGGAAACAAAGAAGGAGATGACGAAAGATGAGAGGAAAGGTACAAAATATTTTTGAATTATATGCGGAATGAGGCGCTTAAAGTTGAAGATTATGTGCTTTTTCCACCCAGAATGATGGAAAAGAGGTGGAAAAGTAGAGGTTAATCAACTGAATATCAAAGTAAAGTCTATGGAATGTGTTTTCCACCCATTTCCCTTGTGTGAACCACAGAATAGCCGTACCTTTGCAGCAGAAAAGTGAAAATGACATGAAAAGGAAAACAATTGGAATCGTCATCGTGGTACTGGTGTTGGCTTTGGCCGGCGGTATTGGATGGAGCTTGCGTGACTTGCCACAGAAACGTTTGCTCCATGCAGCTGAGGATATAGTGTTCACGGATGCGGACAGTGCGTCACGATTGTTGGCGCAGGTCGATACTGTACGACTGACAGAAGACGCGCAAATGCTTTATGAACTCTTGCAGGCGATGGTTGGTGAAGAACAATGGTATCTGCATCATGCCGACACGGCTTCCTGTCTTTCTTCCGATGCTGAGACATGGAACTTCAAGCGTGAAGCGGCCTGTGAGGATGCGGATGACCAGTCAATCTCCGATGACAGCACTCTCTCGCGCGTGTATCATTATTATGAACAAGCAAGTTTGGGCGGTACAAGTGATGACAAGGATGCCTTGCGGCGCTTTGGACGCATCTGTTTTGTGCTGAGTCGCCATCAAAGTGAACAGATACCACCTTCGCAGACACAACGGCTCTTCCATTTGGCCATCCATTGTGCCGAGACCACAGAAGATCACGCCCTCGCTTACCGCGCCTATGACAAGTTTGCGAATCATTTGCCCCTTTCCCCAGCGGCTCAACAAGAGTTGTACCAACGCCACGCTCTGGAGCATTATCGTCAGTCGCCCGATCAACCGCGTTGGCTGCTGACGATGCTCAACGACTACGGCTTCATGGTGCTCCTTCACCCTCCCTTCGACCTGCACCACTTTGGCTCTTTGGAACACATCACCCATATTGCAGCCAAACATCGCCAAGAGCCTTCTTCGCCATCGGTCTTGGATTCCGTCTATCAATGTCTGGATTCCCTTTGGACACTGCCTCATGTGGACGTTTCACCTACATGTGCCTTGAGCATCGCCAAATCGGTTTCCATCATCGGGGATATCACCGTGCCAGTCGGCATGTATGAAGAAAGCCTGCAAGAGTACAAAGAGGATACAACGAAACACAAGAGCCCATCGTATGAAAGCACAAAGGAATGGGTGGAACAGGACTTTTCCATCAACCGCGACACCTATCTGGCTGCAGGCTATGTGAAGAAGTCTGCCTCTTTACAGCGGAACCTGATGATGGCGGTCATTGTCATCCTCCTGCTGGGTCTGCTACTTCTTGCCCTCCTGTTCTGGAACTGGCGCATCAAGACCCGACAACAACATCTGGCAGAACGAATGGCCCAGCAGCACAAAGCTGATCAGTTGGCAGAACGCCTGCGGCAGAAGGACACCATGATTGCCATGTTGCGCGGACACATCATGGACAAGAGTGAAATTCTCGACATGCTGGAAACAAAGGCTGGCAAACGCACCGTCATCAATGCCCAGAATTGGCGCGAGATAGAAATGACCCTCGACACCGCTGATGGCAACTTTGTCAGCCGTTTGCGGGCTGAGCATCCCCAATTCAGCGAAGACGATATCCGCCTGTGCATGCTCGCTCGGCTACAGCTCTCCAACACAGCTCTGTCTGCCATCTATGTCATTTCCGTCTCTGCCGTGCAGCACCGCAAACAGAAACTGAAAAAGGACGGTTTTGGCATTACTGACCCTGCCGTGACCTTCGACCAAATCATCGCAAACTTCTAATCCAAAACAAATATGAGAAAAGATTTTTTTCGATGCGGAAGCCTCCGCATCCTGCTACTGCTATGCCTTATCGCAAGCGTACAAACAACCATTAAGGCCGACATCGTCAAGGGATGTGTGGTGGATGCTGAGACAAAGGAACCGCTGCCCGATGCTCTGGTGAAATACACGCAACGGATGGGAGACAATAGCTATTCGATGAGGAGTGCCAAGGCCGACTCGTTGGGTTGTTTCACCTTCTTTGCCGATGGACGAGGCAGTATTGACATCTCCATGTTGGGATATCACTCAAAATCAAAGCCTGTATTGGCTTTCAGCGACAGCCGCAAGGACACCATTGACATCGGGACGATTGAACTGAAGATGTCGCCGCAGATGCTGAAGATGGTGGAGGTGTCTGGCCGCGCCCGCCGTTTCACCGTCAGGGGCGATACGATTGTTTTTCATCCCGAGGCTTTCCATTTGCAGGAGGGTGTACGACTTGATGAACTGATTAAGCAGTTGCCGGGTGTGCAGGTCGATGACAAGGGAAAACTCTCATGGAACGGTAAGCCCATCCGCATCACAATGGATGGCGAGAGTCTTTTTGGTGGTGATGATTTGGTGAAACAGCTACCTGCTGAGGCGGTCGAAAATATCAAGGCCTACAACCGCCAGTCCGAATTCAGCGAACGTACGGGCAAGGACGACGGTACACAGGACATGGTGCTCGACCTGACCATCAAGCCCGGATTCCTCGACCGCTGGTATGGCGATGTGAAGACCTACTACCAGTCGCCAAAATATTACGAAGGCGAACTAACGATGAACCGTCTATCGAAGACCGACCCTTTGATGGTCTTTGCCAATGCAAACAACATCGACAAGCATTGGCGACGTAACATGAACGGGAGCATAGCCAACATGGGCAATGGTTTTGGACAGGAACAGGGCGCATCAGCTGGCTATCAGCACAACTGGCAGCACAAAGAGGGCACGCATGACCTGAAAAGCTTCTACAGCATCACGGGCGGTATAGCACACGATGATGATTGGCGCACCAACTACCAAATAACCGAGAACTATTTCCCCAACACCGCTGCCACACGCACCACCTCCGAGGAGTATCATCGTACTCACAAATTGGAGCCACGACTGAACGCCAACCTCCGCTGGGTGCGTGACTCGCTGAACACCTTCATGCTGAGTGCCAGTGTGGAGCATAGTGACCAGCGCTCCCACAGTCGCCAAACTAACGAACAGGAGGAAGCTTTGGCTGCCTCCCAGTCTCCTGCCGTTGCGTATGCTACGACTTTGTCGCAGCTCAACGTCACCCACACCAACGGCCACCAAACCAAACTCAGTACCGATGCCCGATGGGAACACTACATCAAGGATGGCGCACTCGGCGCCAGTATCACGTTGAACTACCAAGATGGTCGGACCGATGGTCAGACTAACCGCACCATAACAGCACACAGCCAGTCCTACGCCTCATCGCTCCTCACTCAGACCTATACATCGCCCACCAAACAGTTCTCCACGACAGCAGAGGCGCATCATGCTCGCTGGCTCACCAAGAAATGGATGGCACAGGTGCAATATACGATGAATTACAACCGCAATCGCAACGACCGTGACTTCCTGACTAATGGCATGAACGATGCTTCCAACAGCTACCGTAATAGATATTCCTGCAATGAGCACAGCCTGCGACTTTCGCAGACGATAAACCTCGCACCTATCCAGATGATGCCTACCGTGTCAATCCGATGGCAGCGTGAAAGCCAAGACTATCAACGCAGTGTGCTTGATACGGCCACTGTGCGCCGAAGCTTCATCATCGACCCGTCGCTCCGTGCCACATGGAAACTCTGTAAAACTGCAAGTCTTGAGTTGAACTACGGCTTCACGACCCAATTGCCAGACATCCTGCATACCATCGGCTACCGTGACCTGACCGACCCGCTCTTTATCATTGAGGGCAATCCCGACCTGCGGAACACCCATACTCATGATGCAAAACTGGCTTACAACATGGTGCTTGCCCACAGCCAAACCTCGCTCAGTGCCAGCGTCGGTTACACCCACAACGACCGTGAGGCCACCACAGCCCTCAGCTATGACCCTCTGACTGCTGTCTATGTGAGCCGACCAGAAAACATTTTGGGAAGCAAGTCTTGGAACTTTCGCCTGAATCTTGACCAAGGCCTTGGCGACAAATTCCGCCTGCAAAGCGATTTCGGCATCAATACAAATCTGCGTTATGGCTACCTCACTCTCCTGCCCACACAATCTGAGCGCATCCGAAATCGTCAGAATGGGTTGAACTTTCGTGAAAAACTCACCCTCTCGCTCGACTACAACTGGCTCAAAGCCTCCGCTTTTGCAGAAATCAATGCAGATAGACTCCGCTACACCGCCTCGCCCGAGCAAAACACCACTCTCTGGAACAATAACTACGGCCTACGCGTTGCGGTCACTCACGGCAATTTCTACTTCTATACCAGCCTTACCGAACGCACCAGCCGAGGCTACACAATCGACGATATGAACCGTAACCTCCTCGTCTGGGACGGCTCCATCGGTTGGAAGATTATGAAGAATAAAGCCAGTCTCATGCTGGAATTTGACGACATCTTGAACAACGAGGATGACCGTTGGAGCCAGCAGACAGCTTATCAGCAAACCACCTCTTGGCGTGACTTTCGTCATCATTACCTCGGCGTCAGTTTCAAATACCACTTGGATGCAAAGAGAAGGGATGAGTGATGAATCCCCTCTCTCCTCAGAATGCGCTTTCCATGTGGAAGTAGAGGCCGGTGCCGTGCTCCTCTTCCATGTCGGCGGCAAAGATGTTGAAGAGGATGCGGATGTGCTCGCGGTGGGCGAAGGGGACGGTGATGGTGGCCTGGGCGCTGGCGGTGGTGCCTGAGGGTGGGGCGGTGACGGTGAGCTCGTACTGCTGGGCGGCTTGCTGGATGAAGCGGCTGAGCAGGTCGGGGGCTGAGGCGGTGGCGGTGCGGTTTTCCACGCTGATGTGCAGGGAAAAGGGCATGGGAGAAGGGGTTTTGTCCATTTTTCTGTGTTTTTGTCATAAATAAGGTTAAAAAACGGGGCTTGTGGCTGTTGGCTTCGTTTTTAACACTTATCTTTGCATCTGTTTTATACTGCGAAGGTACAAAAAAATGTGGAAACTGATAGTTTTTAGTGCCATAATCGTTGGTGTGGCGGTGCTTTTTCTGAGTGTTCGTGTGCTGTTGAAGAAGAACGGACGCTTTGTGAGGACGCACGTGAGTCAGTCGAAGGCCATGCGAGACAGGGGTGTGACCTGTGTACAGAGCCAGGATTTCGCCATGCGACATAAGTCACCTTACGCGGTGAAGGAGAAATGAAAGATGCCAAATGGCAAATGTAAAATGTAAAATCGAAAAATTGAAAATATGAGAAAAGTTTACACAATGGTCCTTGGCGGACTCATGATGGTTGCAGCTGGTGCCGCCATCACATCATGCAACAATGAAAACAACGGGGAGCCAACTGCTGCGGCAGCTCCCGAAAAGGCACCGGCAAGCAAGGGCGTCAGCTACAAGATTGCATACGTGCAGATTGACACGCTCACCTCACAGTATCAGAAGTGCAAGGACTTGGAAGAGGAGTTTGCCAAGAAACGTGCGAATGCCGAGGCTACCATCAATGCTAAAGGTAAGAACTTCACAGCTCAGATGCAGGAGTTCAACCGCAAGTATCAGAGCAACCAGTTCACTCAGCAGCAGTTTGAGGCTGAACAGGCTCGTCTGGGCAAGCTGCAGCAAGACCTGCAGGATCTTCAGGCTCGCTTGAGCAACTCTTTGCAGGAGGAGTATCAGAAGGAGTTTCAGGCTCTGACCGACACGATCCAGAACTTCACCAAGTCATACGCGAAGGAGAAGGGTTACGACTTCATCCTCTGCAAGTCTTCTGGCATCGACAACGTGCTCTATGCCAATGAAGCATACGAGGTGACGGACGAGGTGGTGAAGGCTCTGAACAAGCGCTACTCTAAGGCGGCTCCCAAGAAGGAGGAGGAGAAGAAGAAGTGATTGAAAGACTGAAGAATTGAAAGATTTGCTGCTGCACTGGTAGGTCAACTAAATGACTGACAGTGCGGCAGCTTTTTTTCAAGAAAAAGGGCTACCCCGTTTCTCACGAAAAGGAATAGCCACAACACAAACACAAAATAAAACACGACAAACAATTCTGGTCTACCCAGAATGTTGTACTTTTACTGGATGCCGTCTTCGCGCAGCTTGCACTGCCACTTCCATGCCGAAGCAAGGATGTCGTTCAGCGGTGTGTCTGCGCTCCAGCCAAGCACCTTGTTAGCTTTGTCCACGTTACCCCAGATGGCTTCGATGTCGCCTTCACGACGGGGAGCGTACTCCCAGGGAAGTTTCACGCCGGTTGCCTTTTCGAAGCCCTCCACGATTTCGAGGGTGGAGTAGCCGTGGCCAGTACCGATGTTGAACACTTCTACAGGGTCGGTTTCCTGTTCCAGCACACGTTGCATGGCCTTTACGTGAGCCTTTGCCAAGTCAACCACATAGATGTAGTCGCGGATGCAGGTGTGGTCGGGCGTGTTGTAGTCGTTGCCAAAAATCTTCAGCTGCTTGCGGATGCCGATGGCAGTCTGGGTAACGAATGGTATGAGGTTCATGGGCACACCGTTGGGCAGTTCGCCGATGTTGGCAGATGGGTGTGCGCCGATGGGGTTGAAGTAGCGCAGGATGATGGACTTGATGGGAGCACCTGAATGGATGTAGTCCTGAATGATTTCCTCGTTGATCTGCTTCGTGTTGCCGTAGGGCGAGAGAGCTTTCTGGATGGGGGCCTGCTCGGTCACGGGGAGGTTCTCTGGTGTAGGCTGTCCATACACGGTGCAGGAGGATGAGAAGATGATGCCCTTGCCGCCATACTTGGCCATCAGCTCCAGCACGTTCATGAGGGAGTTGAGGTTGTTGCGGTAGTAGAGCAGGGGCTTTTCGACGGATTCGCCCACAGCCTTGGAGGCGGCGAAGTGGATGCATCCCTTGATGTCATATTTCTTGAACACGGCTTCGGTGGCTGCATAGTCGTTGAGGTCAACTTGCTCGAAAGCAGGACGAATGCCGGTGATTTTCTCAATACCGTCAATGACGTTGGCATTTGAGTTAGATAAATTGTCGATGATAACTACGTTGTAGCCAGCTTCTTGTAATTCTACTGTAGTGTGTGAGCCGATGAAACCTGTTCCGCCGGTCACGAGGATTGTTTCCTTCATGTGTATGTGTAAGTTTAATAATTAGTGTTATTCATCTTTTTCCCATTGTGGTTTCCCGTGTTGCCGCAAGAGGTGTTGGGGCTTGGGGAATTTGGTTTTGCAAATGTAAGACAAAAAAACGACTTGCCGCCCCTAAAAGTGATTTATTTTTTTGAAAAGTGCACTTTCGGTCAAAAAGAGCCTCATTTTCTTACATTATGGCGAATGTGTAGTCCTCGCTCTTCACCTCTTGTGTCGATATTCGGGCTTTTTCCAGAAGTTCACGCCAAGGAGGTACTTGATGGTGCCGTATGTGTTGGTCAAGCCGAACTTGTTCTTGCGGTAGTCGTAGGTGTGGGCCTCGAAGATGAGACCGTTGAACATGCGGGTGTTGTTCCAGAAGAACGAGAGACGCAAGTTGAGGTCGGTGGAGATGCTGTTCAGAATGGAGTGTGTGTCGTCCTGCGCTTCGGTGATGTTCGACCTTCTGTAGCCAATGTTGGGCATGAGCGAGAAGGCAAAGAACACGTTTCGCCCCAACACGCAGTTGTAGCTGTAGCCGATGCTCAAGCTGTAGTCCTGATAGTTCACTTGGTTGAAGAGAAGGGTGGAGTCGATGTCCTCCTTGATGTAGTCGGGCAGTTCTTCCTTGTCGAAGCTGATGCGCTGGTGGTTATACTGGAAGCCGAGGCTCCACGTGCCGCAGCTCTTGCGCTGCACGGCGTTGGCACCGAAGGCGGCAGGCCAGGAGAAGTGGCGGTTGTTGAACAGATAGACTATGTTGAAACCTTGGCATCGTGAATCCAGCCCGTGAAAAGCTCTTTCACGTCCTTTCACGTTGATGCCGCTCACACTCCTGATTTCCGCACTTTTGCCCGAATTGAACGTGTAGTATTCACCGAAAAACTTGGCGGTGTGAATGACGAACGACTGGCGGAGTGAGGTGCCGTTGGTCTTGCCTGCCTTGATGCCGAGGTCGTTCAGATTCCACACGGCTCCATAACCGAAAATGCTGTAGTAGAGGTATCCACCAAGAATGACGGAGGGGTCGGACTGAATAATCATCGAGTTGCCTGTGGATGACGACCGCAGGAAATAGTAGTCGTGCCAATATGACATCTCAATCTGTGCCGTGAGGTTATACTTCTGTGGGGTCACATAGTTGGTGTCGCAGTCCATGAAGAAGTGGGTCACTCCGTCTGTGAGGCGAGTGAAGAAGGGCTTCTTGTGCTCCGTCACCACCACACTGTCCAAAGAGATGCACAATGAATCTGTCTGTGCAAAGGCCATTGCACACGACAGAAACATCCATAATACTGCGAAGATTTTCTTCATATTTTACCTAAAACTCTGTCCATCACCCAGTTGGTGGGTGTCGCGCTCATCGAGTCGCAGTCGCACACACCTTTCCCTTGCAGGTGCTGCACCACTTTCTCAATCAGGCCCATCTGCACATGCGGCGGGTTGGGCACCACGATTTTCTCCTGTCCCCGTTCCGTATCGAGCACGATGGGTTCGTAGTCAAATACTGAGAAGACGATTTTCCCCTTCGTGCCCACGATGGAGATGCGGTCGCGCCGTGCTGACTCATGCGCCACGAAGCACCACGAACCGCTGCCCGAAAGTCCGTCGGCAAATCGGAAACAGGCGTTGAACGTGTCCTCTACTCTATAGAGCCCCAGCATATTCTGGCAGAACCCCTCTGCCTCGATGATGGGGCCGAACCAATATTGCAGCAGGTCAATCTGGTGAGCCGCCAGGTCGTAGAAATAGCCACCGCCACCTGCCACTTCTGGTTGCAGTCGCCAGGGCAGTTCCTTTCCGCTCTTGTAGTCCAGCTCGCGTGGCGGCACGGAAAACCGTATCTGAACCGTCAGCACCTTGCCGATGCCGCCGCCCATCACGATTTCCTTCACCCGTTCGAAATAGGGCAGATACCGCCTGTAGAAAGCCACAAAGCACGGGATGCCCGTCAGTTCGCTGATGCGGTTCACACGCAGGCAATCCGAATAGCTCGCAGCCAGCGGCTTCTCTATGTAGGCAGGCTTCCCCGCCTTCATCGCCATGATGGCGAAGGTGGCATGAGAGGATGGGGGAGTGGCGATATAGACGGCATTCACCTCTGGGTCACTCACCAGCATCTGGGCGTCTGCATAATATTTTTTGATGTTGTGGCGTTCGGCATACGACTTCGCCTTCTCCTTGTCGCGGCTCATCACAGCCACCACCTGGCTGCCCTCGATCTTTCCAAAGGCAGGCCCGCTCTTCTTCTCGGTCACTTCGCCGCAGCCGATAAAGCCCCATTTCACAGTGTCCTGATATTCCATAGTTTCGTTCCGGTCAGCTTGTTCACTCACTTTTCCAGTTCGCTCATTCTGCTCACTCAAATCCGTTCACTCGCTCACTCAAGAAAAGCTCATTCGCTCACTTAAAAATGCAAAGGTACATAAAAAATATGAATCATCCTACCTGTCACCTCAAAAACTGAAAGATTTTGTTCCCGAAGACCCTTTTTCGTGCCAATTATTGACAAAATCAAAACTTTTTGGGGGCTGTTGCCAACTGAAAGAATGCCTTATGCGAGATGTCTTCCCGCTCCCTTTTTCGCATCCGTCTCGTCCTCACTTCCACCTCCTCTTCATCCCCTCTTCCACTTCTTCCTTCTCCTCTCTTTCACTTCCTCTTCCTCCTCACCGCCACTCCCACCTTAGATTCATTCTATGAATTGTATAATCCATTCTATGGTTTTTATAATTCATACTATGGATTCTATAATTCATAGAATGATTTATAATTCAAATTGTCGTATCCATCAAAGTGGAAATGGCGTGAAGCAAGACAATGCATTTTCGGAGTCTTGGTGTGTGTGCGGTATAAGAGATTACGGCTGCAACAAACGCCAAAACTCTTCCATCGAACTTGCGTTGTCCAATGGTTTATGTGTAAGATTTATTGAAGCAATGTGAGTTTATCTGAAATATTTTTGGATGATTGAAAAACTCTTTTTATCTTTGTAGCCATAAATGTGCAGATGCGAAATGAAGAGAATCCCGTTTATTGTCTTGGTGAATTTGATACCACTGCTTCTCACGGCTCAGCCACGTTTGGAATATCGCGGCAATAGTTCTGCAAGGATTGTTGCCAACGGAAAACCCATGCTGATGATTGGTGGTGAGCTGGGTAACTCGTCTGCCTCGATGCCTGAGGATGTGAAGCGCACCTTCTCTCATCTTCACAAGATGGGGCTTAACACGGTGCTCGTTCCGCTTTCGTGGGAACTAATTGAAGCTCAGGAGGGCACATTCGACATGAGTTCACTCGATGTTATCCTGGCAGAGGCAAGGCGCAATGAGTTGAAAGTTGTGCTGCTATGGTTTGGCGCATGGAAAAACTCTATGAGTTGCTATGCGCCTGAGTGGTTCAAACGCAATGTGAAACGATTCCCACGTGCTCATACACCAGAGGGGAAACCTCTGGAGGAGGCTTCTTCGCTGAGTAAGAATGTGCTGGAGGCTGACAAACGCGCTTTCTGCCGCATCATGGAGCATTTGCGTGATTATGATGCTCAAGAGCAGACGGTTGTGATGGTGCAGGTGGAGAATGAGATAGGCATGATTGAGGTGCCGCGCGACTATTCGGCTGATGCCACACGTATGTATCAAAGTGCTGTGCCCAAGCAGCTGACTGACTATCTGAAACAGCATCAGAAGTCACTGCACCCCTATCTGAAAGAGAAGTGGCAGCCGCAGGCAAAAGCGGATGCAAATTGGCCTCAGTTATTTGGCGATGACATCTATGCGGAGGAGATTTTTCAGACATGGACTTATGCCACCTACGTGGAGCAGATAGCCAAGGCTGGGCGCGGGATTTACAACTTGCCGATGTACGTCAATGTTGCGTTGAATAGCCGAGGCCGCAAACCTGGCCAATATCCGTCAGGCGGACCTTTGGCTCATCTCATTGACCTCTGGCATTGTGGTGCTCCGTCCGTTGATGTGTTGGGTGTTGACATCTACGACAAGGGCATCAAGTCATGGCTGTCAAAATACCATCTGCCCAACAATCCGCTCTTCGTTCCGGAAATACGACTGGAGGACAAGGACGCCGTGTATGCACTCTACGCTTTTGGCCATCATGGAGCGATGGGGTTCTGTCCGTTCAGCATCGAGGATTATCCGCTCACTACAGCAGCCAGAGCCAACGACTGGAAGCAGATGGACCTCTCGCAGGATGACCAACTCAATGCCTTCACGTCAGTCGGTTCATCGCGTTCCCCGCTTGTTGCGTCCTACCAGTTGTTGCGTCAGGCAGAACCCCTGATTCTTGAGCGGCAAGGCACAAAAGACATGGATGCCGTACTCCTTGATCATGAACAGCGAGAAGCAGAAATCATCACTCCCGATGGGGTTCGACTCACCGTTAAGCACAGTTACACCCTCGGATGGGAGCCTGGTGCTAAAGATGCAGAATGGCCCGAAACTGCCTGCATCATTCTCCGTCTTGGCAAAGAAGATTATCTGGTCATAGGGAGTGGGGTGGTGGTCACCTTTTCTCCAGCAGAATCGTCAGCCACATGGCAGAAAGGCGATGAGTGTATAGGATTGGCCAAGTGTGAGGAGGTGAGCATTGTTGATGGCAAACAACACGTGGTTCGCCATCTCAACGGCGACCAAACCCATCAAGGCCGTCATGTCCGCATCCCCGTCGGAGTGTTTCAGATACAGCATTTCAAATTGTATAGATACTCAGCCTCTTCGGTTTCATGAAGTGACAATTCTATCGCCGCATCCTTGGCTTGGAATGAGGAGTTAGTTGTAATGTATAGAAAGTTAGTTGCTAATATTCAAAAAGATGAAAAGATTTTTTTATGTTGTTGTAGCGTTTCTGTTTACAGCTATAAGCATTTAGGCACAGAAGATTGATGCAAGGCTGACCGCCTTGTTGTCAAGTAGCAATCGGGTGATGAGCGCCAATAAAGCATCACGGAGTATGGAGATGGACACTGCTGCCGTGAAGAATGAAATCAACGTGAACTTTCATAGCGACTGCACGGTAAAGAGCTTTAGTGTTATCGCCATGTTGAAGGACGGTGTCGTGTGTCCTACAGAAAGGTTGCAGATGCTTGGAGTGAAGATAAGGGATGTGATAGGCCGCATGCTCATTCTCACCGTTCCTGCCGAGAGTCTGTTGACCCTTGATGACATTGACGAGATAGAAAGCGTCAGTGCTGACCAAATGAATCAGATCATGAACAACATTGCCCGTGAGAAAAGCAGGGTGACGGAGGTTGCCACTCCTGAGAAGGCACAACAGCACAACCTGCCACAGGCATACACCGGTAAGGGCGTGCTGGTAGGCCTCGTTGACACGGGCATCGACTTCAACCACGCTGCCTTCCGCAACCCCGACGGCTCCACACGCATCAAGCTGGCGATGAAGATTGTTTCTGGTGAATTGAAAGTATATACCACTCCTGAAGAGATAGCGGCCCTGACAAGCGACAGAACCGACGAGTCGCATGGCACACACGTTGCGGGAATAGCGGCAGGAAGCTTTATCGAGGGCCTCAACAGGCAGGGCGTGGCGCCCGAAGCAGACCTGATGCTCTGCGGCCTGGGAACTTACCTCTATGAATCGGAAATCCTGACGGCCATAACGAAGATGTTTGACTATGCCAAGGAACAGGGCATGCCCTGTGTGGTCAACGCCAGCATGGGCAACGTCAGCGATTTCCACGACGGCACATCAACGGCAGTAGTGCGTGGACTGCGGGAGTACTATCAGACGGAAGACGATTGGAAAGGCAGAATCGGCGTCTTCTCTGCAGGCAACTCCGGAGATGCCCATGCTGCTATCTACTCCGTTCTGCCAGAAGCCGACAGCGACCTCACCTATGATGATGTGCGCAGCCTCATACGCGAGACCAGTTACAACGATGAATACACCACCAATCCCTATCTCATTCCTTCATGGGACGTCATTCAGGCAGGTGCCGGTAAGATAGATGCCCTTGCAGGACTCGAAAAGCTCGTCGGCACCACCGCCATCCAGATGGTAGGCGAAGACGGCCCTCGCCATGCAACCCCTGCCACCATGCATGACGTTGACGGCAACTGCTACAACACCCTCGGTCAGCGTGTAAGCAAGAACACGAAAGGCATCGTCATCTACAAGGGCAAGTTGTATGTCAATCCGTAACTCGACTCTACTATTGCAAGTTTCAGTTCGGCAACTTCTATCTTTTACTTCAAATTCTTTCTGAAGAACTCCTCCAGCTTGTCCCAGGGAATCATGTTCTTGGGCTGACCCTTGCCTGCTTTCTCCTCGTAGCCGCCATCGTAGAGGTCGCAGTGTGAGGCATCAGGTATGATGAGCAGCTCTTTGTTTTCGGGGTTGGGGTTGGGCTCACCCACAAACTTGTAGCCTTCTGCCTTCCCATCTACCATATAGTGATAGGCTGCCTCGCCAAAGTAGCGCGAGTGGGCATCGGCACCGTGCATCACAAGAACGGCAGAGCGGATTTCGTTGATGTAGTAGAGGAAACGGCTGTTGGAATATGCCTGTGTACCAATGACGCGCCAACCGTCGTTCGAGTTGCCAGAACGCTTATGATAACCGCGTTCTGTTTTGTAGTAATCATAATAATCATGAACGAAACGTGGTGCTTGAGGTGGCACTGTATCCAGCACACCGCCAGCCATCGCCATCGGGTCGTCCAGACGTTGTTTGGAAAGTTTCTCACGGGCGGTATGACGAGCTTCCTCCACATCGAACGCATCGTTGTAGTCGTTACCGCTGACACGCGTCATGTCGTACATCGTAGAGGCTACGGTAGCCTTGATGCGAGTGTCGGCAGCGGCTGCATTGAGGGCGATGCCTCCCCAACCGCAGATGCCGATGATGCCAATTTTTTCGGCATCCACATTCTCCTGCTTCGACAGGAAATCGACAGCAGCCATAAAGTCCTCTGTGTTGATGTCGGGCGAAGCCGTTCGACGCGGTTCACCACTGCTCTCACCCGTATAGGAAGGGTCGAAAGCCAGCGTCACGAAACCACGCTCAGCCATCTTCATCGCATAGAGTCCACTCGACTGCTCCTTCACGGCTCCAAAGGGACCACTGACGGCGATAGCAGGCAATTTTTCACTTTTCACATTTCCCTTTTCACTCGCCACAGGCGTGTACATATCAGCAGCTAATATCAGCCCATACTGGGTCTTAAATGTCACCTTCTTGTGGCTAACCTTCTCACTCAGCGGGAACACCTTGTCCCACTCCTGTGTCAATTCCAATTTCTGTTCCATGTCGTTCTCTGTAGTTTGTTTGTTACTGTTGGTGCAACTTGCCAGCATTCCGCCCAGCAGCATTGCGAAAAATAACACTTTTTTCATATCTTCTTTCCTAATTCAAAAGCCTCTTGTAGTTTCGGGTTTCCTTCTATCTCGCGAGCTTCATTCACGCCTCCGCAGAAAAGTGTACCGGCCAAACGACTTTTTGGATAGCAGTCTATCCAACCAGTCAGTCCTGTCTCTGCACGCTTCGGAGTCTGCTCTTCATCTTCAGCAGCCGTGGTCAGCAGATAGACATCACGAAACGCATAATCCTGTTCGTACATTGCATTCATGCGGTCTATGAGGGTCTTCATCTGTCCACTCATCTCATAATAATAAATAGGTGTAGCCCAACAAACCACATCGGCTTTCATCACCTTCGCCATGATGTCGTTCACATCATCATTGATGACACAACGTCCCAACTTTTGGCAACCGAAGCAGCCTCTGCAAAACTGGATATTTTTTCCGACGAGAGAAATCTTCTCCACCTCGTTACCGGCAGTCTTAGCTCCTTCCACAAACTGGTCAGCGAGCATGTCGCTGTTTGAGCCTCGTCTGAGGCTCGTAGAAATTACAATTACTTTTTTCATGTTGTTTCTTATAATGTCCAACCATTGTCTCCATGATCATCTATCCGCTACTTTCGCAAGCTTCAGTCAATACTAATTTACTTCGCTGCAATCCAACAACCGACAACCATCAGGATTGATGGAAGTCATCATATTGGCGACAAAGGTACGAAAAGAAAAACAAAAACGAAAACAATATGGGGACAAAAGGCTTATAATGTCTTACAGTCTTATACCTTTTTCCCTTTTATTTCAGTGAATGATAGGTAGCATCGTCCACTGGCTCGCACCACTCATTAGATGCTCCCTCCTGCACATCTTTATGATATGTCAGGTGCTGGAACCAAGAGTCTTTCTGTGCGCCATGCCAGTGCTTCACCTCTGCAGGGATGGCGATGACGGTGCCGGGAGTCATCTCAACGGGAGCCTTTCCCCATTCCTGATACCAGCCACGACCTGCAACACAAATCAACACCTGCACCTGCTTGTGGTGGATGTGCCAGTTGTTGCGGCAACCAGGCTCGAAGGTCACATTCATAACACCACCACCGACATCTGCCAGATAACTCTGACCGATGAAATACTTTCCGTAAGGATTGGGTTCGCCCTTGGGCCATGGAGAGTTCAAAGACTCAAACGTCTGACTGTTCATTGTTATCATCGTGATTGTTGCGATAAAAAATAAAACGATTCTTTTCATATCATCCGTAATTTGAAATCAGATATTTCACAAACTGTGGGTCACCGAAGTTGATGGTGCCCGTGTCGTGCTGGTTCATCTGAGCAATCTGAGCCATGTCGGCATCGCTCAGCGTAAAGTTGAAGATGTCGAAGTTCTGCGCCATACGTTCTTTGTGGCTCGACTTAGGAATGGCAACGATACCACGCTGGGTGAGCCAACGAAGGGCTACCTGGGCAGCACTCTTACCATACTTCGCTCCGATGGCAGTCAGCGCCTCGCTTTTCACAATACCATCAACGCCCTGTCCGCCAAGTGGCCCCCATGCCATGACCTTTGTTCCAAACTCTGCATGAATCGGCTCGATGCCCGTCTGCTGGATGAGCGTGTTGCACTGCAGCTGGTTCACCATCGGCTTCACCTCCACATAGTGAGCAAAGTCGAAGAAACGTCCTGCCTGGAAATTGCTCACACCGATGGCACGCACCTTGCCTGCACGATAGGCTTTCTCCATCGCTCGCCATGTGCCGAACACATCGCCATAGGCCTGATGGATGAGCAGCAGGTCGATATACTCCGTCTGCAACTTGCGCAGACTCTCATCGATGCTCTTGGCAGCCTTTTCCTCGCCATTGTTCGATATCCACACCTTCGTCACGAGGAACAAGTCCTCGCGCTTCAGTCCACTCTTGCGCCAGGCATTGCCAACACCCTCCTCATTCTGGTAGGCCTGTGCCGTATCAATCAGGCGATAGCCTACACTTAATGCATCACTCACGCAACGCTCACACTCTTCAGGGCTTACGAGAAACACACCGTAGCCCAATGTCGGCATCTTGACACCGTTTGATAATGTAATGTACTCCATATTATTTCAATCCATTAATCCATTTCTCCACTTTCGCTTTTTCTGTGCGTACCTCGTGCCCATAGATGCTGAAGCCTTTTGTGACGTTGGCACCAGGGAAAGCTTTCTTCACATCCTCTACGCAGTTAGCCAGCCCACTGCCTTCGTGAGTGGTGAAGGGAATGACGGTCTTGCCCTTCAGATCGTTGGCGTGTTTCTTGAAGAACGTGAACATCACTCGTGGATAGGTTCCCCACCACACAGGACCACCGATGAAAACGGTGTCGTACTTTGAAAGGTCCACGTCTCCTTCATACTCGGGAAGTTCACCATTATTAGTCTCTTCTTTCGCCAGATTGGTGAGTTGGTTATAGGCCATACCGTCGTACTTATGTGTCACGATTTCAAACTGCTCTGCACCAGTCAGCTCAGTGATATAGTCTGCCACAATTTTTGTATTGCCCACCGCGATATTTCCTACTGAGTAGTTGTCTCCTGCATGTGAGAAGAACACTACAACTGCCTTTCCGTCTTTGTTCATTTCTTTCTCTTGTTTAGCGCCGCCACTGCATGCTGTTGATACGAGCAGTGCCAAAGCGGCTGTGATGATACTTTTGATATTCATTTTATATACTCTTTATAAACTTTGCAGGGTTGCCGCCAACGATAGTGTTGGGAGCAACATCTTTTGTAACTACAGCGCCGGCAGCCACTATGGCATTTTCGCCTATGGTAACACCTGGGCAAATCGTGACATTCATGCCTATCCAGGCGTTCTTCTTGATAGTCACCTTACCGTAGGTGTACTTGGTATGTCGCTCGTTAAAGTCGTGGTTGATAGTTGCTATTCTGACTCCCGGAGCAACCTGCACGCCGTCCTCAAACTCTATGCCGCCTGATGCACTGAGTATTGCCGAGTGGTTGATAAACACACCTTTACCCATCTTCACCCTATTGCCGAAGTCACAGATGAAAGGTGTGAGGATTCTCACATCGTCCAGTTTGCGTCCAAACAGCTCTTCCAGTTCCTCCACATAAGTGGGGTCATTGGGCATCTTGGCATTAGCTTTTGCACACAGCACACGTGCACGCATCATCTCGTCTATGGCCTCCATGAAATACGACTCCCTGACATCAGTAGGGCCGCCCTTCGCCATCAATTCAAAAACATAACCTTTTGGATATTTCATAACTTTAAATGTTTAATGTTTAAATTCTGGGTGCAATGATGCGATTAAGCGAGGGCAGAACTAAACTCGTTTAAGTTATGCCGAGCGTGAGCATCTTCGCAGTGTGATCCTGAATCACGGTGCAAAGTTACGATAATTAACAGATAGGTTTGTTTCACAAATTGCATCACGATTTTCACTTTTTGCAGAAAATATTCGTTTATATCTGAAATAGTGAGTATCTTCGCAGTCCAAAGAGAACGATATGAAAGCAGATTTTCAATACTCCACAGACTTCCAAGGGATGAATGCCCATGAGTTGAGCCACACCTGCATGCACCTGCTCTGCATGGCTGGCGAAGGCAGCTTTGTGTTCAACGAGCGGTGCTACCATATCGTGAAGAACGACCTCGTGGTGATTCCGATGCCCGATAGAGTGAAGAACCTTGCGGCACATGCCGATTTGCAGGTGGAATGGTTTGCTGCCGATTACAAGTTCCTGCAGAACCTGCTACCATCGAATAACTATAGCATCGGGGGCAGTATTTCGCTGAATCAAGACCCAGTCATCAAACTCTCTGACGAACAGGCGCAACACCTGCTGGATGATTTCCATCGTCTGCGTGACCGTATGGGTGGCAGCCACATGCAGTTCTATCGGGAACTGATGGGCAGCCTTTGTCTGACAATGATGTACGACATCTTTGAGGTTCACGCCCAGCGTGATGCCACAGACACCCATTCCGACCGCACCGCCTACATCGTGAAGCAACTCATGGCTCTGCTTGCCACTGGCATCAGCCGGACAGAGCGCGATGTGAGCTACTATGCCGAGCGTTTGCATGTGTCGCCCAAGTATCTCTCCGCCACCATCAAGCGTGTGACGGGTCACAGTGTCACCTCCTACATCGACCGCCACACCATTCCCATACTTAAAGACTATCTGGCTGACGAACGCCTGTCGCTCACCCAAATCGCCGAACGCATGAACTTCGCCACGCTCTCCTATTTCAGTCGCTACTGCACCAAGCATCTCGGTCTGTCGCCCAGCGAATACCGCCAGAGTTTGCAACCGAAGTCACGATTGGATTAATCCATGTCAGCTAAACAGGCTCTGTGTTATATTTCTTATAACACCACCTTTCTTCCGTTCTTGATATAGACACCCTTGGAAGGATTCTCGACCTTCACACCATTCAGGGTGTAATATGCTCCATCTTCCATACGATTACCATTGACGCTCTTGATGGCGGTCGTACCTGAAGTAAGCGAAAGTGTCACACTGATGTTGTTTTGGCCAGCCTTCAGGAATGTGTGGAGTTCGCTTTCTGACAGTCCGTCGATATGTCCCAAACGGGTATAGCTCCAAGAACTGCTGCCATAGAACAAACAGATGTTGCTGCCGTTATAGAGCACCACATCGCCAGGTTGGGCTGTCATCTGCTCGTTTTTCGTTGTCAGCGTTCTGCCCAATGAACCCCATATCTCAAAATTGTTATCATTGAGAGTTACCGTGATGGGTGCGTTCTGAAGAGCGGCAACCAACTCGCGCGTGGCATCATTATCGACCAGCGTTACACTCTTCGTTTGTCCTCCAATGGTGATATACATTTCTTTCATAGACGTTTGTTCTTCAGCAAAATTCAGCGTTTTAATCCAGTTTTGAATCAATGAGGTTCTATTGTTGCGATTCGAGTTGTTTATCCATAGTGCATTGCCCATCCATGTCGCATCGGGTAACAATCGCTTGGCATCATTCACCACTTGCGAGATGCCGCTGCTGGCACTCGACACAATCATCCCCACATGCTTTCCTGCCATTTGCGAAGCGTTTTGAAAGAGATAGGTCTGCATGATGGCAGCCATCTGGCTCCACCACAATGGCGTGACGATGATGACGTTCTGATAGTCGTCAAGCGATGTCGTCACAGGGTCTATGGCTGGATAGCTGCTGGCATTGTTGGGGTTCGCCTTGATGGCATTCAGCAACTGAGTGCCCAACGCATAATTGTTCGCCTCATATTTCAGCCCCTTCTCAGCAGGCTGAATTTCCAGCACATCCGCCTCCATCTGACTGGTCAGCGTGTTCACTATCTCGCGGCAGTTGCCTGTGTAGCTGTAATACACAACTAATGTCTTGCCTACATTAGAAGGCACATCCGCTTTCACTTCATTGTCCGAGGAACAGCAACAGAACAGCATTGCAGTTAACAATAATAGAATTTGTTTCATCCTTATCTTTGTTTTTTGAATATTAGTTTCATGGTTTCAGGGTCGAGCGGCTTCATCGTGGGCAGTTTGAGGTCTTTCACCATGTGGAGTGTACCCTGCTTGTACTTCTGGAAGTGGTCAGTCTTCAGGTGCTGCTGATAGGCTTCCTCCGAAGCATAGATTTCGAGGATGCGAATCTGGCATGAGTCTTCAGCACTCTGCATGGGATACAGGCAGATGACGCCAGGCTCACGTTCCACACTCAGGCGGTCCACCTCGTTGGCAAAGGCGAGATATTCCTTCAAATACTGCGGATAGACCTCAATCTCGGCAATGCGGACAATAAGAGACCCTCCTCCTTGCCCCTCCCTGTGATGGAGGGGAGTAGATAGTGATTGGGTGAGGCTTTGGGCATTCTTCCATAGTACCATATCTTTGAACGGTGCAAGGTCAGGCTCTGTGGTCAGATACTGCTTCATCCTCGCCAGACTCTGCGTGAGCACTTGCGGAGCGACGTAGGGATAGTCGGAGCCGTAGAGCAGATGGTCGGGCGTGGTGATGGTGAGCAGCATGCGGATGACCTCTGGAGAGTGTGCCCCAGCAAGGTCGTAGTAGAGGGTGCGGAGGTTGGCTTCATAGTCAATCTCGCCCACCATCTTGTTCGCCTGCATCACGGGAGTCAGCGATTTCATGCGGGGAATAGCCAAAGGCAGATAGGCGCCGCAATGGGGAACCACCACCTTGATGTCATTGTAGCGAGCCAGCACATTTCGTGAAATCATGTTCGATACGGCACGAGTGGTCTCCGAGAGATATTCCTGCATGGCGAGCGGTGTCTGCTGCATCACCTGCCGATTCACGGGTTCAGGGCGATGGGGATGCAGAATTACCACAGCCTTTCGTTCGTTCAACACCGAAAAGAGCGTGTCGAGTTCGGGTGTGCCAAGATACTGTCCATCAATGTTTGTCGCCAATTTGATGCCATCAGCCTTCAGCACATCGAGCGCATACTTCGCCTCTTCTATAGATTTCGACACATCCGATTGAGGGAGGGCTGCACAGAACAGGAATCGTCCTGGGTGTTCCTTCTTGATGCGCGCAGCAACCTCATTGGTTTGTCTCACCATCTCCGCAGACGAAGGTTGTGGAGCCGCCAACGTCAACACCGATGTCTCCACACCAGCCTCGTCCATCCATCTGAGATGATTATCCACGTCATACTTTGGCAAGGGGAATCCCTCGTCCATCAGTCGCTCCTCGCTTTCGAGAGCCGACACAAACTCAGGAGTGATGAGGTGCGAGTGCACATCAATCACACCCTGAGCAAAACCGTTTGCTGCTATCATAAGACCCAGCAATAATGCTTTAGCTTTCAATTTTTCAACTGTCAATTTTCAACTGTCAACTGTCTACTAATTACAAGCTTTCCTTTAAAACCTTTACCACTTCGTCGCGATTCAGAATGTAGTAGCCACCCTGACAGATGGGGCAAGCATCAGCCATTCCCTCAATCAGCTCGGGCTTGGCACCGCAGTCGGTGATGTTCATCGCCAATCCCAGTTCGCGCATCCACTGTTCCATCGTCTCCAGACCTTCCATCGCTACCTGCTCATCGGTCTTGCCTTCGGCAGAAATGCCCCACACGTTCATTGCCAGACGCTTGAACTTCTGCACGGCATCGGGCGATTTGCTGATGAGCAGACGGTAGTAGGCACCGCTGACGGCAGCGAGCGTGTGACCATGAGTGGCATCGGTGAAGGCAGCCACAGCCTGTCCCAGCATGTGAACCATCCAGTCGGTAGCCTTGGCGCGGTCGATGAGCGTGTTGAGTGCCCAAGTGGCTGTCCACATGATGTTTGAGCGAGCCTCGTAGTCCTCAGGATTCACGTTAGCCTTGCGGCTGCTGACGATGAGTGAGCGCATCAGACCTTCTGCGATATAGTCGCTGGTGTTGTCGTCGGTGCCAGAGAGATACTGCTCCAGAATGTGGCTCATGATGTCGTAGATGCCAGCCACCATCTGATACTTCGGTACGGTGAACGTGAAACGAGGGTTGAGAATGGAGAAATCTGGGTTGCGGAAGTTATAGAACATCTTGCGGTTCTCCGAGTGACTGGAGATGACTGAACAGCTGTCCATCTCAGAGCCAGTGCCCGCCATTGTCAGCACACAACCCACAGGAATCCAACGGCAGGTCATCGGCTGCCAGTTCTTGAAGTAATACTCCCAGGGATCACCGTCGAACCATGCGCTTCCTGCTACTGCTTTGCAGTAGTCTACAGTCGATCCACCGCCCACGCCGAGGATGAAGTCCACCTCTTCTTTGCGAGCTAAGTGGGCACCCTCCAGCACCTTCTCGATGGTGGGGTTGGGCATCACGCCAGAGATTTCCACCACCTTGTTGCCGGCCTTCTTCAGTTCGGCCATCACCGCATCGTAGATGCCGTTACGCTTGATGCTGCCGCCGCCATAGACCAGCATCACCTTCTTACCATAATTTTTCAGTTCATCACTCAGGTTGCTTAACGCGTCCTCACCGAAAATCAGTTTCGTGGGATTGTGGAATGTAAAGTTGCCTAACATATTTCTTTCGTTTAAAAGTTTGTTTTGAATTCTGGGTGCAAAGGTACGCACATTATATCATATAGGTATTACACAAATCAGTTGAATATCTACCAATTTCGCAGATTTTGGTTATTTATTTATATTTTTTATACCTTTATGCGCTGCTATTGTAGGATTTTTGGTATCTTTGCACCATGATTAAGAAGATTTTGAGAATAGAAACCCCCAACGACTATGCACGATATGTGAATGCGCCCGAATTGCATCCGCTGGTCAGCATCATCAGCTACGACGAGGTGTCGCCATTCCGTCATAGCTTGAATAATTATGGGGTGTACGGACTTTTCATCCAACGCCAGTTTCCTAAGATTCTCTCATACGGCATGAAGACGCTGCAGGTGAGCGACGGCTCGATTATTGCCGTGGCACCAGGACAACTTGGCGGTCTGGAGGACAACGGTGAACTGATTTCGCTGAGCGGCTGGGTTCTGCTGTGGTCGCCCGAACTGCTGCACGGCACTGACCTGGAACGGCAGATGAAGCGATACCTGTATTTCTCGTATTTCTATACGGACTCGCTGCGAATGGAGCCTTCGGAATGGCTCGCCATCACGCAACTGCTTATCCAGATGCGAGAGGAGATGAAGGCATACGAGGATTCGCCGTCGCTCCGCAACATCCTGTTGGGCTACCTGCGCCTGATATTGGAATACTGCAACCGTATCTACCTGCGCCAACTGTCGCAGGAGGATCACGGAAGCCACGACATTCTGAAACGGTTCCACGCCTTGCTGGAACAGTATTTCCGCGAAGGTCGCCAACTCTCACACGGACTGCCTACTGTCAACTATTGTGCCTCGGAACTGGCCTATTCGCCCCGTTACTTCGGCGACATCGTCCACAAGGCAACGGGGGGCACGGCCATCGGCTACATCCACGATTACGTCATTAACCAGGCAAAGAGCCTGCTGATGAACGGCCACAACATCAGCGAGACCTCCCGCCTCCTCGGTTTCGACTTTCCTCATCATTTCACCCGCCTCTTCAAGCGCATCGTCGGCATCACACCCTCAGAGTTCCTTGGAAAATAAAAGTGCCATGTTTGAAAGTGTGTGTGAACACCTTTTTTAAATGAACTATAATCTTTGGTTTCTGTGAAATATAAATTCGGCAACAGAAATAGATTATTGCCGAATTTATATCGTTTAGAATCTCGACTATTGAGCCCACTTTAAAAAGTAAGGCATATTAAAATTGTTTGCTTTTGCACTAA